>NZ_CP021912.1:0-600000 GCF_003264115.1 Erythrobacter sp. KY5
TGTGGATAAGGGTCGTGCCGTTGGGCTCGGCCCTTTTCTTTTGTGACCAATGTGACAGTGGGCGCCGTCCAGAATGTCAAGAAACTCAACGATTCGCGGCCTGAATTACCCAAAATCCCTTTAAATCAGTGACTTGTACGCAAGCCTGCGGGGTTGCGCGGAGTCAACAGATATATTTCGGATTTATTGCAATTCCCCGCTTGCCCTGAGCGCCCAAGAGCTCTTTATTCGCATCTCACCCGGAGCGGGACAGACCGGGTGCCACATAGTTTAGTTGACGGGGGATCCCGGGAGAAAAGTGCTTCCCGGATTGGATCGTTAATGCCTGTCACATGTTTGAAGTCGCACTCCGGGATTCAGGTTCCGGGGACGGGAGAGTAGTGGGGTTTCAATGGTGCACAAGATTGACAAGGCGCGGGCAACGCGTCGCAACGCGGATGATGATTTGATGGAAGATGCCGAAGCCGTAAACCTGGCTGCCGACTGGGCCGACATTAGCCAGGGGCTTCGCAAGGACCTTGGCCACCAATTGCACAGCCAGTGGATCAAGCCGATCCAGGTTGGCTCGATCAACAAGGAAACAGGCACGCTCGACCTGTTCCTCCCCACAGAATTCTCAGCAAACTGGGTGAAGGACCGTTTTCACGATCGCCTTCAGCTGGCCTGGAAAATCGTGCGCGGCGACGTGCGCAATGTGAACATTCAGGTTCATCCGGGTCGCCGCCAGTTGCCTGAACTACGCATAGACGATGGGCGCCGTCCGGCCAATGACGGTGCGAGCGCGATTGCGGTCGCCGCCGGAACGATTGGCGATGCAGGCTTCACGTCCAGCGTCGGCCTTGACCCTTCGCTCACCTTTCAGGCCTTCGTCACCGGCGAGGCCAACGTGCTTGCCTGCAACGCCGCGCAGCGCATGGCCGCGACCGAGCAGCCGCAATTCTCGCCGCTCTATCTCAAGGCCGCGACCGGACAGGGCAAGACGCACCTGCTCCACGCCATCGGCCACGCTTTCCTGCAGGCTCACCCGCGTGCACGTATCTTCTACTGCTCGGCAGAGCGGTTCATGGTCGAATTCGTTCAGGCGCTCAAAGCGGGCCAGATGATCGAGTTCAAGGCACGACTGCGCAGCTTCGACCTGCTGCTGGTGGACGATATCCAGTTCATCATCGGCAAGGCGTCGGCTCAGGAAGAGCTGCTTTACACGATCGATGCGCTGCTCGCCGAGGGCAAGCGACTGGTCTTTGCCGCCGATCGCGCGCCGCAGGCACTGGACGGTGTCGAGCCGCGCCTCCTCTCGCGCCTTTCGATGGGCCTAGTGGCCGACATCCAGGCCGCCGATATCGAGCTCCGAAAGAAAATCCTCGAATCCAAGCTCTCGCGCTTTGCGCCGCTTAGTGTTCCCGAGGACGTGATCGACTTCCTCGCCCGCACCATCACGCGCAATGTTCGCGAGCTGGTGGGCGGTCTCAACAAGCTGATCGCCTACGCTCAGCTGACCGGACAGGAAGTGTCTCTGCAACTCGCGGAAGAGCAGCTCACCGATATCCTGTCGGCCAACCGCCGCCGCATCACCATCGACGAAATTCAGCGCACGGTCTGCCAGTTCTATCGGATCGATCGCAGCGAGATGAGTTCAAAGCGCCGCGCGCGCGCCGTGGTTCGTCCGCGTCAGGTGGCGATGTATCTGTCAAAGGTGCTGACCCCGCGCTCCTACCCGGAGATCGGTCGCAAATTCGGTGGCCGTGACCACTCGACCGTCATCCACGCCGTGCGCCTGATCGAAGATCTGCGCCAACGCGATGCCGACATGGATGGCGATGTCCGCAGCTTGTTGAGGCAGCTGGAAAGCTGATCTCAACTCCACTGGCGGTGCACTCCCGGTCAACGGCATGTGCACCGCCAGACCAGCCTCGGCCAACAGCTTGACCACAGCCTTATCCCATCGGCTGCCCACAGACTTGTGCGCAGCCTATTCACATGCGCTCCACAGCCTGCCAACAGGCTATCCATGAGCTTGTCACCTGCAAGGCTGGACCGTTTCGCGCGCCACATAGTGCTTCCCGAGATCGGCGGCGCGGGTCAGGTGGCGCTATCTCAAAAGCATGTTGCGGTGATCGGTCTGGGCGGGATCGGCTCGCCTGCGCTGCAATATCTGGCAGGCGCTGGCATCGGGCGCTTCACACTGGTTGACGATGACATTGTCGATGTCTCGAACCTCCAGCGACAGACCATTTTTACGCAGCGCGATGTCGGGCACGGAAAGGCCACCAGCGCGCGGCGATGGCTTGCAAATTTCGACGATGCGCTGGACGTGAATTTGAGCGACAGCCGGGTGAGCGCGGATAACGCTGCTGCCCTGCTGGACGGGGTTGATCTTGTGCTCGACGGCACGGACAATTTCGCGACCCGACTCGCGGTATCGGATGCCTGTGTGAAGGCAGGCGTACCGCTTCTCTCAGCTGCGGTCGGGCGGTTTCAGGGGCAGGTCGGCGCGTTTGCCGGACACTTGCCTGACCAGCCCTGCTATCGTTGCTTTGTCGGGGATGCCTTCGATGCCGAGGACTGTGACACCTGCGCCGAAGACGGAATGCTGGGGGCAATGGCAGGCTGGGCCGGCAGCTTTGCCGCAATGCAGGCGGTGCGGGTGCTGCTGGAAGGGGTAAGCCGTCTGGGCGACCCGATGTGGGGCAAGCTGCACATTCTCGACGGGATGAAGCCGGGTCTGCGCACGCTCAACATCGCCAAAGACCCCGCCTGCAAGGCCTGCGGCTAGCCGCGCTACCAGCCGCGTTGCTTGCGCTCGTTCAGTTGCTCGATAGTCGATGGCCGGTCGACATTGGGGTCAGGTCGGCAAATTTCGCCCGATCGCGTCTTCTCGCAAATCCTGCCTAACCGGTCGCGGCCCGGCTCCGGCGTGTCGAGCGCGAAATAGAGGAGCACGAGCACGCCCGGAATTCCGGCGGCCAGCATTTTGAAGCCAATCGATGCGCCCATCCCGCCGCTTGCCACCCTTGCGGCATTGCGGCCCGTCACCCCTTCGCTGACCTTGCGAGCGCCACCAAATGCGAGCGCGCCGCCAAAGATGATGAGAAGCACCGGCAGCGCGACGACAGCAATCATCGTTGCGAAAATCATGTCGCCATCGATCAGGCAGCGCGTGCTGAAGCAGTCCGTCCAATACCAGACGAGATAAGCATAAGGCGCGGTGAAGGCGCCCAGCAGGATGACAGTCCTCATCGACATGGGCACGCATTCTAGCGTGATTTGGTTAAGTCCCGGTTCCCGGCCCGCTTCGGCGGCTGTCCCGCCCCTAGTAATCGTGCCCCGGGTTCTGGCGCTTCAGCTTTCGCAACAGGCCGGGCCAGACGAGGTTATCGCCCATCCCCGGCGTAAAGGCGGGCCTGGCCTGCTCAAACACGCGTGCGGCCATGGCCTCGCTCTCCTCTACCAGACCAGCGTCGCTGCCGACGGCCTGCGCGAGGATTTGCGTCTTGCAGCTGTTTTCGAGCAGGTACATCCGCAGGAAAGCGAGCGCGCAATTGCGGCCAATCGTCAGCGTGCCGTGATTGCGCAGCATCAGCAGGTTCTTGTCGCCAATATCGGCCACCAATCGCTCGCGCTCATCAAGGTCGAGCGCGATGCCCTCATAATCGTGATAGGCCAGATCGTCGTGCACCTGCATCGCGAACTGGGTGTAGCGGCGAAGACCATCCTTCTGGACCGACACTGCGACGCCGTAGGGCGTGTGGACGTGGATTACGCAGCCGGCATCCTCGCGCGCGGAGTGCACCGCGCTGTGGATCGTGAAGCCCGCCGGATTGGTGAAATAAGGCGTCTCCTGCTGCGGCACACCGTTCATGTCGATCTTGACCAGCGAGGATGCCGTCATCTCTTCGAACATCACGCCATAGGGGTTGATGAGAAATCGTTCCTCGCCGTTTTCGTCCGGCAGGCGTGCAGAAATGTGGGTGAAGACCAGGTCGGTCCAGCCGTACAGGGCACACAGGCGATAGGTCGCCGCAAGCTCGCAGCGCAATTGCCATTCCGCGTCCGAGACCTTTCCTTCGAGGCGGTCGACCTTGGTGGGATCGGGAATGTCGAAATTCTGCGCGATCGCCATCGTGCCTTGCTGAGGCTGTTGGTGTGCGGTGGCCATTGTCTGTCTCCCTCAATCTCTCGATTCGCTTCACAAAGCGAAGAATCACGCGTCTACCCTAGCACCTCGTCGACCCATTGCGGGACCAATTGTCCGGCCGGGCCGTGGCGCGAAGTGGCGAAGAAGTGGCTGCCTTCGCTCGGCTCAAGGTTCAGCTCCAGCGTCTCCGCTCCGAATGCGCGCGCTTCCTGCACGAAGCCAGCGGCAGGATAGACCGCTCCGCTTGTCCCGATGCTGACGAACAGGTCGCAGGTGGCAAGCGCGGCGTAAATGCGATCCATCTGGTAAGGCATCTCACCAAACCACACGACGTCCGGGCGCAAGGACGGAGCCTTGCAAACGGGGCACGCGGGGCGCTGTCCGTCTTTGGCTGACATCGGCGCGTCCCAGCGCGAGCGTGTCTCGCAGGACTGGCACAGCGCGCTCTTCAATTCGCCGTGCATGTGAAGCACGCGGGCGGACCCGCCACGTTCGTGCAGGTCGTCAACATTCTGAGTGATGAGCAGCAGTTCGCCCGAAAATTCTGTCTCCAGCCGTGCAAGCGCATGGTGCGCGGGGTTCGGATCGACAGCCGCCAGCGCCTCACGCCGCGCATCGTAAAAACCGAGCACGAGATCGGGGTTGCGCGCAAAGCCTTCGGGCGTCGCGACGTCTTCGATGCGGTGCTGCTCCCACAGACCGCCTTCGGAACGAAAGGTGTCGATGCCGCTTTCGGCAGAAATGCCCGCGCCGGTCAGGACCACGATGGAAGTTGGAGTGTCAGCCATGTGGCCGGAATGTTTACCAAATCGGCTTACCACGCAAGGCCAGTATGGCGATCCCGGTGCCTCCCCACTACCGCCCCGACATTGACGGGCTGCGAGCGCTCGCGGTTTTGCCTGTGCTCCTTTACCATGCTGGCCTCCCCGGTTTCAGCGGCGGTTATGTCGGGGTCGACATGTTTTTCGTCATCTCGGGCTTCCTGATAACAGGCATAATCGTTCGGGAAGTCGACACCGGGACTTTTTCCATCCTCGACTTCTATGAACGCCGCGCGAGGCGAATTCTGCCAGCGCTTCTGGCCATGATCGCCTTAGTCCTGATCGCCGCGAGCTGGCTGTTCCTGCCAGGCGACCTTGAAAGCGTCGGGCCGTCGGCTCTTGCAGCTGTGTTGTTCGTGGCCAATGTCTGGCTGTTCACCGAAACAGGCTATTTTCAGGCCGATGGCGAGACGACCCCGCTGCTCCACACCTGGTCATTGGGGGTCGAAGAGCAGTTCTACATCGCCATGCCGGTCGCCATAATCGTGATTGCGCGCACCATGCCGGAAAGGCGTAACGCGTTGCTTATGCTGGCAGCGATGATCAGCTTCGTCTGGGCGGTCGTGAAACAGGCGGACAGCGATGGTTTCGCCTTCTACATGCTGCCGACGCGCGCATGGGAATTGCTGGCCGGTTCGCTGCTGGCGCTAGGCATTGTGCCGCAGATCAAGCGCCGCTGGCTGGCTGAGGTCGTCTGCGCTGGCGCTCTTGCTCTCATCGCCCTTTCGGTTGTCATTTACGACAAGGCCACCGTCTTTCCGGGCGTCGCCGCACTCGCCCCGGTGATTGCCGCAGCCGCCCTCATCCACTGCGCGCCGGGCACGTGGACCGGCAGGCTCCTTTCGCTCAAGGGTCCTGTTGCAATCGGTCTCATCAGCTACTCGCTATATCTGTGGCATTGGCCGCTGATCGTGTTCTGGAGCTATGTGCAGAGCGATAAGCTAACCATCGTCGATACGGTGGGTCTGATCGCCGTCTCTCTCGCAATCGCATGGGCAAGCTGGCGCTTTGTCGAACAGCCTTTCAGAAACAAGTCGCGCTTCCCCGCGCAGCGCATCTGGCGCTGGAGCCTTGGGGGCATGGGCCTCGCCGCCGCAGCATCGGTTGCCATGATCGCGCAGGGAGGTTGGGAAAGCCGGTTTGAGCCCGGCACCTTGCGCTATGCAAAGGCAAGCGAAGATCACAGTCCCCTTCGCGGCGAGTGCATTGCCGATCGGGTCCGCGACCATTCGCCTGCCTGCACTCTGGGCACGCCGACAGAGGCGCCGGACACCCTGCTATGGGGCGATAGCCATGGGGTAGAACTGGCTTATGTCCTCGGAGAGCAGGCTGCCCTTCGCGGTGAAGCGCTTGTCCAGCGAACGCGCGGCTCGTGCCCGCCGGCGCTTGGATATGACCCGGCGCGCGATCCCCGATGCGCGCCGTTCAATCAAAGCGTGCTCGACGAAATCGCAGCAACGCCATCGCTGCGGACCGTCTTCCTCGTCGGCTATTGGGAGCAAGGCCCCTATCGCCGCGCAGGGGTGGACGCGCTTATCGACGAAACGGTCGAAGCCATTCATGCCCTGGGGCGCGACGTAGTCCTAATCGGGCCCGTTCCGACACAGCCGGTGGCCGTACCACGACTGCTTGCCCTTCACGGGGAACAGGCAGGCACCGCGCCCGCTTCGGCCTTTCTTCGCCGGGTCAGCTACTTCACCGCGCGCTACCCCGAGTGGCGAGCGAGAGGGGTGACCATCGTCGACACGAGAGATATTTTCATCGATGGCGAGCAGACGGTCATTCTTGCGAGCGGCAAGCCGCTCTATTACGACGACAATCATCTGAGCCTCGCCGGAGCGCGCCGCCTGCTGGAGCATATGCCCTAGCAGTTGACGCCCTCACCCCCGTTACGAGGCCGCAGCTTACGCAGACGAGGACGGATCGATGGCAGACTTCGCAGTGATCGGACACAAAGGCCGCATGGGACAGGCGTTGGCCGACGCAATCGAGGAGCGCGGGCACAATATGTGTGTCGGTGTCGATTTCGGCGGCGAACCGGGCAAGTTGGTCGCGAAGTGCAACGTCATCGTCGATTTTTCGGCGCCCGATGCGCTTGAGGCCAACCTCACGGCAGCAAAGAACGCGGGCGTTCCGATCCTGATCGGGACCACCGGGCTTGAGCCTGCACATTTCTCCGCCATCGACGAAGCAGCTGCAAAAATCCCCGTGCTTCAGACCGGCAACACTTCGCTTGGCGTGACCCTGCTCGCCGCGCTTGTGCGCGAGGCGGCAACGCGTCTGGGCGAAGACTGGGATATCGAAGTGCTTGAGATGCATCACCGCGCGAAGGTCGATGCCCCTTCCGGAACGGCAAAGCTTCTGGGCGAGGCAGCGGCCTCTGCGCGCGGGATCAACCTTTCAGACAATATGGAGAGCGGACGCCACGGCTATACCGGCGAACGCGGCGAAGGGCATATCGGCTTTGCAACCTTGCGCGGCGGCACGGTCGCGGGCGAGCACAGCGTCATCTTTGCCGGCAATGAAGAACGCCTGACCCTCTCTCACTCAGCCGAGAACCGCATGATCTTCGCGCGCGGCGCGGTGCGCGGGGCCGAATGGTTGATGGGCAAGGAGCCGGGGCGCTATTCGATGGAGGACGTGCTGGGGCTGTAATCCGCGCCGGCACGATAGAGGGGAAGCAAATAATGACATTCGATCCCGAGGCCGCCACGCGCGACCTTATGAGCACGCTTACGGCTGAAGAGCTGGAACTTGCCCGCGCTTACACAACCGGCAATCATTGGCTGATCCTCACCGGCCTTGTGGTGAGCGCGCTGGTTACATGGCTGATCGTGAAGAGCGGCGTCCTCGACTGGGTGTTCTCTAAGGTCAGTGAGAAATGGCAGAACCTGCGAGTCTTCGTTGTTGCGCTTGTTTTTGCAATTGTGAGCAGTCTCTCGTCCTTGCCCTACTCGGTCTACACCGATTGGTACCGCGAGAGCACCTATGACCGCACCAGCCAGCCGCTCGGCGATTTTCTGGCGCAGGGCACGCTCGGCATGGTCATTTCGAGCGTGCTGCTCTCGTTGCTTTTCGTTGGGGTCTATGCGCTGATCCGAAAGACGGGAAAGCTCTGGTGGCTGTGGTCGGGCGGGCTTGTCGCTGCCTTCACCGCGCTGGCGCTCGCCTTCCTGCCGCCGCTGATCGAGCCTCTGTTCAACGAGTTCGAGCCGATCCCCGAAGGCGAGGTACGCGATGCCGTCCTCGCGCTGGGGGCCGAGGCCGATATCCCGCCAGACCGCATCTTCATGTATGACGGCTCGCGCCAGTCGAACAACTTCACCGCCAATGTTTCGGGGATCGGCGGCTCGGCACGCATCGCGATATCCGACGTTGCCATGGGAGAGGCTTCGCTCGACGAGGTGAAGGCGGTGACCGGCCATGAGATCGGGCACTACGTGCTTGGCCATGTCTGGCGCTCGATCTTCGTCCTGAGCGTGATGGCGGTGCTGATCTTTCTCCTCACCGCGAAGACTTATGGCTGGTTTGCGCGCAGGTTCGGCAGCTCGGCGGAGCTTTCCGACGTGCGCGGGATCCCGGTGTTGCTCTTCGTCATGGGGCTGTTCTTCACGCTCGGCCAGCCGGTGACCAACACCATGACCCGCATCGGCGAGCGCGAGGCGGACGCCTATTCGCTGCGGACGGTGAACTTGCCTGATGCCCTTTCGATGGCGCTCATCAAGACCGCCGAATACCGCTATCCGCTGGCGGGCGATCTTGAGGAGGCGATCTTCTACACGCACCCCACGGTCCAGAACCGCGTGCGAGCGGCGATGGAATGGAAGGCTGAGAATTTGGACACGAGCGAGGCCGAGTGACCTCAAGGGTATGACAAAAGACCAGATCTTTGAATTCTTCCGGCGACTGGCCGAAGACAATCCCGAACCCGAGACCGAGCTGGAATACGGCAACGCCTATCAGTTGTTGGTCGCGGTTGCCCTGTCCGCGCAAGCGACCGACGTTGGCGTCAACAAGGCGACGCGGGCTCTGTTTGCGCGGGTTGAGACGCCGCAGCAGATGCTCGATCTGGGGCTGGATGGCCTGATTGGCCACATCAAGACGATCGGCCTGTTCAACTCCAAGGCGAAGAACGTGATCGCCCTGTCGCAATTGTTGATCGATGATTATGGCGGCGATGTTCCCGACACGCGAGACGACCTCGTGCGGCTACCCGGAGTGGGCCGCAAGACGGCTAACGTGGTGCTCAATTGCTGGTTCAAGCAGGAGACCTTCGCCGTCGACACCCATATCCTGCGGGTTGGCAACCGCACAGGCCTCGCCAAGGGCAAGACGCCGGAGGCAGTCGAGGCGAAGCTCGAAAAACGAGTGCCCCAGCCCTTCCGCCTGCACGCGCATCACTGGCTGATCCTGCACGGGCGCTATGTCTGCAAAGCGCGGACGCCGGAATGCTGGCGGTGTCAGGTGGTCGATTTGTGCAGCTTCAGGAAGAAAGTGCTGGTGAAGCCGAAGAAGCGTTGATAGCCTCTAGATCGGGGCGGTAGGCAAATCTGAAAGGATACCTGAATGGCCCTCTTTTCTCGTCCATTGGTTACCACCACTCTTGGCATTTCGACCGCCGCTTTACTTGTGGTTGTCGCTGGCGCAAGCATATCAGGATCATATCGACCGATCACGACGCAGCTGAAGACGTTGGAGGGTCCGTTGGCATTCAAAGTGGCAGGAGAGCCGCGAGAGTGCCTCGCGAACAACGAGCTTACCTTGCTTCCGGTTAATGAAGAACTGATTCTTTTTCATGGAGAAGACCAGGTTTTCGCGAATTCTGTACGATTGGGCTGCAACAAAGTGGCACTGAGTGGCGAGCAGCCCGTCCCACGAATTGAGGCGCGTGTTTGCGCGGGCAGCACCGTACAGTTAGCGGAACGAGGCGGAGGAGATAGCCTGACTGTCTGCCACCTCGGAACATTTACACCGGTGGAACTGGTGTCAGGCGATTAGGCCAACAAACTAGACATCATCCGCCGAAATCAACTCGGCCCGATCAAGCTCACCAGTCATCGCCGCCACAGTCGTCGCCACCGCTGCGTCGCCTGATACGTTCGTGGTGGTGCGCATCATGTCCATGATCCGGTCGATGCCTGCCACCAGCGCGATAGTCTCAAGCGGCACACCGACCGCGCCGAAGACCAGCACCATCATGATCAGCCCCGCCCCGGGAATACCCGCTGCGCCGATGGCTCCCAGAGTGCCGAGGATCGAGATCAGGACATAGTCCGCCATGTCGAGCTGAACGCCGAACACCTGCGCGCCAAACAAAGTCGCAAGGCCCAGATACATCGCCGTGCCGTTCATGTTGATCGTCGCGCCGAGGCTGATGACGAAGCTCGCGACTGAATTGGAAACACCAAGGTTGCGCTGGGCGCAGCGCAGGGTGACAGGCAGTGTCGCGTTTGAACTTGCGGTCGAATAGCTCACCGCAATCGCGTCAACGATGCCGCGGAAGAAGTCGATCACGGGCAGCTTTGCGATGAACTTGATCATGCCGCCATAGATCAGCCCGATGATGAGCAGACAGCCGACATAGTTCAGCACCACGACAATGCCGAGCGCTTGCAGCGCCTCAAATCCGAGCGTTCCCGCCACCCACGCCATCAACGCAAAGACGCCGAACGGGGTAAGCTCCATCACCACCATCGTGACCTTCTGCATGACGACAGAGCCGCTCTCGAAAATCTTGAGCACCGGCTCGCCATCTTCCTTGGCCATCAGGATGCCGATCCCGATCAGTAGCGAGAAGATGATCAGCGGAAGGACATTGACGTCGGCCATCACCTGTACTGGGCTCGATGGCACCATCTCCAGGATCATCTGCTGGACCGTCACGCCGTCTTCCTGACGCGATTGCGCGCGTTCAAGCGCCGCTGCATCAAGGTTCATGCCCGAGGCATCGAGACCGGCTCCGGGTTGGACAATCGTACCGATGGCGAGGCCGAGCCACACGGCCATCTGCCCGGTCACGACGAACAGCAGTAGCGCGCGCCAACCGACGCTTCCCAGTTTGCGCAGGTCTCCAATGCTGGCGACACCCGCAACGAGGCTGAAGAAGATCAGCGGGACCACCAGCATCTTGATGAAGGCGATGAAGATGTCGCCGATGATCTTGATGCTCGCGGCGCCCGGCCCCCAGATGTAACCGACGATGATGCCCAGAACGAGCGCACCGATAACCCGCTGCCACAGCGGAATTGCAAACCAGGCTCTCATGTGCGGCTACGCCCCTTCGTGTTCTGTTTTCAACGCCAACGCCCCCAGCGCCGCGCGTGTGTAGATGCGGGTTAGCGTATCGAGGTCGGGTATGGCCACCGCCTCGTCACGCTTGTGCATGGTTGCGTTGCACAGGCCAAACTCGATCACCGGGCACATGGCGCGAAGGAACCGCGCATCGGACGTGCCGCCGGTCGTCGACTGCTCGGGCTTCAAGCCTGTCTCAGCCTCAATTGCCTCGGCCAGCATGTTCGAAAATGCGCCGGGCTCGGTAAGGAATGGCTCGCCCGAAATGATCGGCAGGGCGCTGCCGCCGTGCTTTTCGGCGATCGCGGCCACTCGCTCGGACAGGCTCGCGCCAGAATGCAGGTCGTTGAAGCGGATCGAGATGCGCGCCTTGGCCTTGGCGGGGATGACGTTATGGGCTCGGTTGCCCACTTCGATATCGGTGATCTCGAGGTTCGATGGCTGGAACCAGTCGGTCCCGGTGTCGAGCGTGAGTGCGTCGAGCTCGGCCAGCATTGCGACCAGCTTGGGGTTGGGATTGTCGGCAAGGTGCGGATAGGCCACGTGACCCTGCGTGCCCTCCACTGTCAGCCAGATATTGACCGAACCGCGCCGCCCGATCTTCATCATGTCGCCGAGCCGGTCGACACTGGTGGGTTCACCGACCAGACACAGGTCAGGCTTGATACCTTCTTCGTTCATGTAGTCGATAAGAGCGCGCGTGCCGTGCAGCGCGGGGCCTTCTTCATCGCCGGTGATTATGAAGCTGATCGTGCCGGCATCGCGCGGCACATCGGCAACGGCTGCGACCATGCAGGCGATCGAGCTCTTCATGTCGACCGCGCCGCGACCATAGAGCAGCTCGCCGCGCTCTGTCGGTTCGAAAGGGTCAGAGGCCCAGCCATCGCCCGGCGGGACCACGTCGAGGTGCCCTGCAAAGGCGAAATGCTGGCTGCCTTCCGGCCCCTTGCGGATCGCGAACAGGTTCTCGACCGGGGCCTCGTCGCTGAACTCTTCGCCCTCGCCGCGTTTGAAGCGGTGTACCGAAAAGCCCAGTGGTGTGAGCATCGCTTCCATCGCATCGAATACGGAACCGGTGGCGGGGGTAACGCTGGGCTCGGCAATGAGCCGCTTGGCGTAATCGAGGGCATCACTCATAGTGCCATCGCTAGCAGGAGAAGCGCCCAATGCCCAAGCTCGATCTTGAAGCGATCCCGCAAACCAACGCAACAGGCTATCCGCCGCCCTTCGATGCGGAGGTCGAAGGGCGCTGGTATCGCAGGCTCGCACCGGCGGCGGGGCTTACCCAGATGGGCGCGAGCCATGTCGAGCTCAAACCCGGCGCCTATTCCTCGCAGCGGCACTGGCACCGCGTCGAGGACGAGCTGGTGATCATGCTGTCGGGCGAAGCGGTACTGATCGAAGACGAGGGCGAAACCGTGGTCAGGGCGGGCGACGTGCTGTCCTTCGCGGCGGGTGTTGCCAACGGCCACCGGCTTCACAATCGCAGCGACACGTCGTGCTTCTTCGTAGCCATCTCGGCAGGCGATGCCGATGCGGATTCTGGCGAGTATCCCGATATCGACATGGTGTTCGACGCCGAGGGTTACGCGCGCAAGGACGGCTTACGATACGATGCCCGGCGCACTGCGTGACCATACGTCCTGAACTGCCGCGCTGATGGACCTGATCGGTTTTGCCCTTGCGGTGCTCCTCATTGAGCTGACGCCCGGACCCAACATGGGTTGGCTGGTGGCGCTGACGCTTTCGGAAGGGAAGCGATCGGGCCTGGCCGCGACGTCGGGCATCGCCTTGGGGCTTGCAAGCAACGCCGCGCTGAGCGTGCTGGCGGCGAGTTTTATCCTTCGCCAGAGCGACACTATCGCGAAGGCCATTTCGCTTGCCGGCGCGGCGATGATGGCGTGGCTTGCCTGGCAGGCATGGCGCGATGCGGGGGAGAGCTCACACGCGGTCACGCCTCGCGGCGCGGTGCAGCGCAATGCGCTTGCCGGGTTCGGGATCAACCTGCTCAACCCCAAGGCCACGCTGTTCTTCATCACGGTTATGCCGCAATTCATCGCCGGAGGCAGGCCGAGTTATTCGCAGGGTCTCGTCATGGCTGCCTTGAGCGTTTCGGTCGCGACCGCAGTTCATCTGGCGCTCGTATTCGGAGCGGAGCGCACTCGCCCGCTGCTCCAGTCGCATGCGGGCGCAAGACGTGTGAGCCGCCTTCTCGCGCTGCTGATGCTCGGGGTCGCGGGGTGGTTCGCCGTAAAGGCGTTTGCCTAACGGCGCTCGGGCTCCGGCAGAGGACCGGGTTCGAAAGCGCTTTCGATAAGCTGCGCGATGCGGATGCCGGCCTGTTGGACGCGGCGCTTCGCGATAGGCACACCGCGCACGATATCGTCCTGTGTGAGCGCGGTTTTCATCGGCAGATCGGTCCCGCAGACATCATCGGTATCGAAGGCGGTCGGATAGACGAAGACGCGTGAGATTTCCCAGCTTTCACGCCCCCATTCATCAGGATTGCCGCCGCCCAGTTCGGCGCGCTCGGCCACGCTGTATCGGCGCACCACGGGATCGGCGGGGTCGCTGATTGCGCGCTCGGCAAGTGGCCCGTCCCAGATCCAGTGCAGGTTGAGGCTCGGCACGATGCCATAGTCGGCCTCGCGGTCGTTGCCGCCGCGATCGCTCTTGTCGCCCGAATGAAGCGGCATGTGCACATCGCCTGCGAAGTGGACCATGAAGGCAAGCGCTTCGAGGCGCACATTGGCAGGCAGGCTCTCATCGGCAAGCACGCGGTGCGCGCGCTCGATCTGCCCGGTTACGCAGGCGCCGCCCGGACAGTTCGCTCGCGGGTTGAAGGCCTCGCAGATCGGCGCGGTTCGGTAATGCCAGGCAGCCGTGTAGCCCCAGCGCCAGAAGTCGCGGCGGATACAGTCGGGCCAAACGCTCGCATCGCGCAGGTTCGACAGGCCGCAATCGGGCGTTCCGATCAGCTCTTCCGCCGCAAACAGCGCGCGCAGCTTCGCTTGCGACCGGGGCGAGAGGTTCGCCTCTGCAATCTCCGCCGTCTTGCGGTGCGCGTAGAAACCCCAGGCACTCGCCGGTGTAGGCAGCATCAGCGCAATCGCGCACAGGGCCAGGATTACGTGCCTCATCCCACGGTCTCGTACTGCTCGATAACCCATTGCTCGTCTTCCGAAGCGCCAACCCATGCCTGCATCCAGTCATGCTCCCAGATTGCCTGCATGTAACTTTGCGCAAAGCCGGGCACGCCGATGCCGTAGGTGAAGAAGCGCGAGACGACCGGAGCGTAGAAGATGTCGGCCGCGCCGAATGTGCCGAACAGGAACGGCCCGGCATTGCCATGGCGGGCGCGCGCTTCGGCCCAGAGCTGGAGGATGCGCACGACTTCGCTCTTGGTCTGGTCCGACACGTTTTCGAGCTTGATCCGGCGGCGCACATTCATCGGCATTTCGCCGCGCAGCGAGGCGTAGGAGGAGTGCATCTCAGCGACCATCGAACGCGCCATGCCCCGCGCTGCCTCATCCTTGGGCCAGAAGCGGTCGCGCCCGACCTTGTCGGACATGTACTCCATGATCGCCAGGCTGTCCCAGATGACATTGTCGCCGTCCCACAGGATCGGGACCTTGCCGCTGGAGGGCTGGAAGTCGTCCGACTGCTTCTTTTCCTGCCAGTGCTCGCCCAGGATCGGGACGGTGATCTCTTCAAAGCTCAAACCCGATTGCTTGGCCGCGAGCCAGCCGCGCAGCGACCAGCTTGAGTAGTTCTTGTTTCCGATGATGAGTTTCATGGCTTTTCCGGCTCCACCAAGCGTTCCCCGGCGCTTTAGGCGTTCATCCTCACGGCGTCTACGCTGAATGGTGGACCGCATGTTACACGGTTCAGGGCCAAAAAAGACTTCCGGCCAATGCTCGCGCAAAAACGCCTCTGCTGCGACGCGTTCGGGCGAAGGCGGACGGGCTGGACGATGCGGTTTGGACATAACCTTCCAGCCTGTGACAGATCGCGCCGATGTAGGAAAATCTGGCCAAGACCGCGGCGTTGCGTCAATATTGCGCCATGACATTGCCCCCGTTTCACCTCGCCTTTCCGGTCGATGACCTTGCCGCCGCACGCGCCTTTTATGGCGAGATGCTTGGCTGCCGCGAAGGGCGGTCCTCGGATGAGTGGATCGACTTCGATTTTCACGGGCACCAGATCGTTGCGCACCTTGCGCCGGGCAGTTCAGGCGACCGGGCCAGCAATCACGTCGATGGACATGGCGTGCCCGTTCCGCATTTCGGGCTGGTGCTTGCGATGGACCAGTGGGAGGCGCTCGCGGAGCGGCTGCGCGCGGCGGGCACGCGGTTCGTGATCGAGCCAACGATCCGGTTTCGCGGAAAACCGGGTGAGCAGGCCACGATGTTCCTGCGCGACCCCGCCGGTAACGCGCTCGAATTCAAGGCGTTTGCCGATGCGGGGCAGTTATTCGCGAAATGAGGGGCGCTGCGTCTAGCCTGCAAAAATCGACGCAATATCATCAAGCGGTTGGTTCAGAATCGACGTGTTAATCTGGACCGGCAAGGCGCCGTTGCTCCATTCGTGAAAGTAAATTTCACGGGCGGCGGCCCGCGTCAGGATCGCCTTTGCCTGATCCTCACTCATCAGGATGTGGTGCACGTTGGTCCCCATGCCGCCAACCGGCGCTCGAAGCGAATAGCCTGATGCCGAGATTGCGCTGAGCAGTTCCTCACCCCTCGTCCATGCCGCTTCGTAGTCCTGACGAAAGCTCTTCAATCCATCGAGGGCAGGCAGCGCTGCGACCCAGCCATTGAACAGGGTCGATCCATAAATCGCAGCTTGCCTGCGAATGGTTTCGATGTGCCCGGCACTGCCCGCAAGCACGGCACCGAACGGCGCTCCCAGATATTTGTAGAGCGAAACATAGACCGTATCGAAAGGAGCGACATAGCCTGCGAAATCAAAGCCTGGCGGAGCAAGCAAGAGCCGCGCCCCGTCGAGATGCAGCCGCGTGCCGTATTCGCGCGCTTTCGCTGCGATACGTTCAATGTCGGCGAACGGGATCATCTGCCCATCAATCCGCCGGATCGGACTTTCGAGCGAGATCGCGCCTATGGAAACCGGGCGAGGGCCGCGTGTCGCGATGTCAAACGCTTCGTCCAAATCTGCTGTGGTGGGTGCGATGCGGCCCTTGGGAAAAGGTACGAGCGCTATCTCTCCAAGTGTTGGCAGGGAATCGTTTTCATCGCGAAATACATGACTGTCATGGAGGCAGAGCGCGCGGGGATTGGGCCCGCACAGTGTCTTGACGGCGAGGTGGTTGGCCAGCGTCCCTGTCGGCAGAAACACGCAGGCCTCTTTGCCAAGCAATGAGGCAAAGGCCTGTTCGAGCTCGCCAACCGCGCCGCCCTCCATGTAGATATCGAGCGCACCATTATACCGCGAAGTGAGCGCTGAAAGCTCGCGCGCGAATTCCTCCGGCTCCTTGAAGGCGGTGTCGTTGGCGAGAAATACTGCGCGGCTCGCCGATTGAGCTGACGCCTGCGATGGAGCGAGCATCGCGCCGGCAAGTGGAGCAGCGGCAAAGGCGGCGGGGCCGGTAAGAACCGTACGTCTGTCGGTTCGCATAGTCCCTCCCCGTCCAAGTGTTCCTAGCGTGTCGGAAAAGAAACGGCGGAGCACAGGGCCCCGCCGCTCATCTTTACCCTATCCTGCGCGCCCCACCATGTCCTCCTGAAGCGTGCGACCGGCTAGCAGGTAATGCAGCGCTGCCCAGCCATAGAGGCATACGAAGATCACGATCGACCATTGCAGCCCCTCCGCCTCGCTTGTGGTGCAAGCCTCCAACGCCTGAAGTTCGCCGCCGCTCAAAGCAGCGCGCGCCTCGGGCGCGAGCGCAATCAGCGGCTTGCACGCCTCGAGCGTTAGCGCCAGACCATATCCATCGAGGAACATCGTCTTGAGCACGGTCGACAGAATGCCGATCAGCAAGGGGCCAAGCCCGTATCCGATCAGGTTCACGACAAACAGCGTGATCGCCACCGCGGTTGCCCGCATGCGGCTGTCGACGACGCCGCCCGACACCGCATACATCGGCCCAAGATAGGCGTAGTGGAGCGTTGCCGCCGCCATCAGCGCGGGCATGGCGAGCCACAGATTGTCCATGAGATAACCGAAGGCATAGAGCGGCACGGAAAGGCCCATGCCCACTGCCGGCAACCATGACAGCGCAGTAGGATAGCGCGAGGCCAGTTTGTCCGACAGCCAGCCTGAACCAAAGACGCCAATGGCCGCCATCAGGCCAAGGATGATACCGAATAGCAGCGATGCGTCCTGGATCGTCAGTCCATGCGTACGAATGAGGAAGCTGGTGGTGAACTGCGCGACACCATAGCCGACGAAGGATGCAATCGTCGCGCCGACGACGACGTGGACATAGGCGGGCTTCTTCATCAGCACTTTGAGCGCTTCGCCAAAGCTCGCTTTTTCAAGGCCCTGTAACGCTGCGGGATCGGTGTATCCGCGTGGAGGTTCGGTAATGCTTCGCCACACGACGAATGCCAGCAGAATGCCGGGCAAGCCGACGACGACGAAGGCGATGCGCCATCCCTCGACCGTGCTCCAGTCAAGGTCGCCGAACAATCCGCCCAGCCCGATCGAATTGATCCACGCTCCGAACTCGGCTCCGTCAAGACCGGCCAACTGGCCACCAAACAGCGAGGCGAGCATCCCGCCAAGCGGCACGCCGAGCGCATAGATCGAAACCGCAGTGGCTCGGCTGGATGGCTTGAAATAGTCCGCGATCAGCGATTGCGCCGGCGGTGTGCAACCCGCCTCGCCGATGCTGACGCCCACGCGGAACAGGAACAGCATGAGAAACGACGCCGCAAAGCCGCAAAGCGCCGTGAACAGGCTCCAGATGGCCACCGCTGCGGCGATGATTACAACGCGGTTGTAGCGCTCTGCCGCGCGCGCAATCGGGATGCCCAGAAAGGTGTAGAGAAACGCGAAGGCCGGACCGCCGAGAAGGCCCATTTGCCAGTCCTCAAGCCCGAAGGTGAGCTTGATCGGCTCGGTCAGGATGTTGACGATCGTGCGATCGATGAAATTGAATATGTAGACGATCAAAAGTGCGGTCAGCACATAAGCCCGGTAGCCCGGCGTCCCGAAACCATCAGATCCCGCGTGAGCCGTCGGCTGCGCCGCCACAGTCGCTTGCGCCATGTATATTCCTCTCCATCGCGACCTGCCTGCACGCGTGCACCGGTTCGGTCCGGTCAGCAATGCGGAGGGGCGCTTTATCTAGCGCGCCACTGTGTTAGCTTTTGGAGGAAAGGTAAAGCGCTGGAATTGGCGCTTTCGCACAGTTCGTCGAGCGCGGTTCAACCAGCATCGAACCAGCTCTCGCCCAGCGCATCTGCGACAAGCGCGGCCCTGAGCGCTTCGATGCCCATGCCTTTTTCACTGCTGGTGAGGTGGAGTTCGGGAAAAGCGGCGACGTGCTTTCGCGCTTCGTCGGCGACTGCGTTCGCCACGCGCTCAAGCTCGCTTGCCTTGATCTTGTCGGTCTTGGTCAGGACGACGCGATAGCCGACGGCTGCCTCGTCGAGCATTTTCATCATGTCGCGGTCAACGTCCTTGAGGCCATGACGGCTGTCGATGAGCACGAGATTGCGCGCCAGCACCGCACGTCCGCGCAGGTAGCTTTTGACGAGGTTCTTCCAGCGGTCGACCACTTTGACCGGGGCCTTGGCAAATCCGTAGCCGGGCATGTCGACGAGGCG
Source organism: Erythrobacter sp. KY5 (assembly GCF_003264115.1). Taxonomy (NCBI): domain Bacteria; kingdom Pseudomonadati; phylum Pseudomonadota; class Alphaproteobacteria; order Sphingomonadales; family Erythrobacteraceae; genus Erythrobacter; species Erythrobacter sp. KY5. The sequence goes on from NZ_CP021912.1 coordinate 19,038, forward strand.
GAACAAGGGCTGGCCACCCGGCTCACCGCCGACATCGAAGAAATTCAGCTCCTGCGTGCGCCCCGGCGTCACCGATGCGCGCGCGATCGACTTACGACCCGTCAAGGCATTGAGAAGCGAGCTCTTGCCGACATTCGAACGCCCGCAAAAGGCGATCTCCGGGCAGATCGGGTCGGGCAGGAATTTGAGCTGCGGCGCGGACAGCAGGAAGTCGACCCGGCCTGAGAACAGGCGCGATGCGGCGCGTTCGCGGCGCTGGATTTCGCGCTGCTGTTCTTCGAACGTCATAGGCTGGCTCAAGCCTCGCTCTTCTCGGCCTGCTCGCGGGCCTTCTTTTTCGCCATCTCGGCCTTCTCCTTCTCGGCCGCCGCCTTCAATTGCGGGTGACGTGAGTAGAGATAGCTTTGCTGAGCCAACGTCAGGAGGTTCGAGGTAACCCAGTAGATCAGCAGGCCCGCAGCAAACGGTGCCATGACGAACATCAGGAACCACGGCATCAGGTTGAAGATCTGCTGCTGCACGGGGTCCATCGCGCTCGGGTTGAGTTTGAAGGTAAGCCACATCGTCACACCCAGAAGCACGGCAAGAATACCGATGCCAAGGAAACCGGGCACGTCGTAAGGCAGAAGGCCGAACAGGTTGAGGATCTTCGCCGGGTCAGGTGCGGAAAGGTCGCTCATGTAGAGGAACGGCTCGTGCCGCATCTCGATGGCGAGGTAGAGCACCTTGTAGAGCGCGAAGAAGATCGGGATCTGGATGAGGAGCGGCAGACAGCCGGCGAGCGGATTGACCTTCTCCTCCTTGTACAGTTCCATGATCTTTTGCTGCTGGGTCTGCTTGTCGTCCTTGTAGCGCTCCTGGATGGCTTTCATCTTGGGCTGGACGGCCTTCATCTGCGCCATCGACGCAAACTGCTTCTGCGCAATCGGGAACAGCAGACCGCGGATGATGACGGTCAAGAGAATGATCGCGACGCCGAAATTGCCGACGAGGCCGTTGAGCGTGCGCAGCAGCCACAAAAGCGGCTTTTCGAACCATTCGAACCAGCCCCAGCTGATCGCCTTGCCGAAATAGGTGATGCCGGTATCTTCATAAGCGTCGAGGACCGCGCTTTCCTTGGCGCCTGCAAAAAGCTGCGTGCTCTTGGTGAGCGATCCGCCAGCCGGAACCGTCTGGGCATCATAGATCATGTCGGCCCGGAACAGCTGGTCGCCCAGTGAGCGCCAGCCTGCGGCGTCGGCCTGCCCCTCACCCGGGATCAGGGCGCTCGCCCAATAATTGTCGGTAAAGCCGAGCCACGAAACCGCGCCCGCCGGATTGTCGCGGCCAAGCTCGGCGAGCTCATCGTAGGAATTGGGGTCGTACAGGGAGCCATCGAACACGCCGGTGGGGCCGGCATGGGCAATGAACTGGTCAGGAGAAGCGGTCTCGCTGGTGCGCTTGATGAGCGCGAAAGGCTGAACGATGGCAGCATTTTCCGAACCGTTTTCGACCGTCTGCTGCGCCGTGATCATGTAATTGTCGTCGATCGAGAAGGTGACGCGGTAGGTGATGCCGTTCTCATCGGTGCGCGACAGAGTGACCGGCGTTTCAGGGGTCAGGCTTTCGCCATCGGCTTCCCAGATCGCGCGGCTCGACATGCGCTGACCGCCCACGACAAAGCCGAATTCGGCGAAATGCTGTTCGTCCGTGCGGTCGGGCGCGAAGATGCGCACTGGATCGCTGCCGTCTTCGGTTGTCTCGTCGTAATCCTTGAGCACAAGATCATCGACGCGCGCGCCGACGAGGTTGATCGAACCGGCAACGCGTGGCGCATCGATGGTGACGCGCGTTTCGCTCGCCAGCTCGATGTCGAGATCAGCGGGTCCGGTAGCCTGATCGCCCTCGCCCAGATCGCCCGGCGTGCCCGCACTCGCAGGAGCCGCCGGATCAGCGGAGGCAGGGTCGCTGGCCGCGCCCGACATGATTTCGCTTGGGGCGGGCACGTCGGATTGCGGGTAGAAGTACCGCATGCCGATGTCCCATCCGAGAATGAGTAGGCCCGAAAGCACCACGGCGAGCAGGATGTTGCGCTGGTTGTCCAAGATTATGCCCTAGCGAGAAACCATTTGAAGTGTGTTATGTGGGTATGACAGTCCGTATTTCCAGCCCTTCGAGGGACCGCTTAGCCCCTCATGGAACCGGATCATGACCGTGACCTCCCCATGGATGGCAGCGCCCTAGCCGCTTTGCGGCGAGCCATCCACCCTTGAGAGCGCCATATTTACCTAAAGCCTCAATCGCATATTGGCTGCAAGAGGGGGAATAGCGGCAAGTGGGCGGCAATATCCGCGACGGGCCAAGCTGCCAGAAACGTGCAATGAAGATAAGCACATGCTTCATCTGCGCTTATTCCCGCGTCGGGGTCGGCGGCCACGCGGCGTATCGCCTTTGCCCTCCTGTGCCCGGTTCAGCGCTGCGTGAAGCTCCTCGACCATTGTTGAATAGTCGCGCTCAACCCCGCCAGAACGCCCGATCAGAACATGGTCGTGATTCGCAAGCCCGCCTTCAGGAAGTGCGGCACGAAGAAGCTCGCGAAAGCGCCGCTTCATCCGGTTGCGAACCACCGCATTGCCGATCTTCTTCGTGACCGTGATGCCGTAGCGCATGCCCTCGCCATCGTTCGGACGCGTCAAAAGCACGAATCCCGGCTTGGCGTTTCGCAAACCTTTATTGGCCGCGACAAAGTCAGCGCGTCTGGTGATTACGGTGGGCATTGACGATGGCCTATACCATGCTGATCGGACGGGCCGAACAGTTTGGCAGGAATGCAAACGGGCTCCCGAAGGGAGCCCGCAAGCGCGACTGCGCGCCGCCGCTCATGCGGCGAAAGCCAAGCGGGCCGGATGGCCCGCGCCCGGCGCCTGAGGGCGCCGAAAGAATTAAGCGCTGAGCTTCTTGCGACCGCGCCGGCGGCGTGCACGGATGACCTTGCGGCCGCCCGGGGTTGCCTTGCGCGCAAAGAAACCGTGCCGACGGGCACGCACGAGATTGCTGGGCTGGAAAGTCCGCTTCATATCGTCCTCGAATAACTGGCTGGAAGCTGCTTGCGGGAGGGTGTCCCATCCACGGATCGCGGCGTCCAAAATGCGGCCGGTTGGTGAACCAGCCAAATCTGAAGGCGCGCGCCTATGGGAAAGCGCGAGGAGAGTCAAGGCGCGTGTCGATTCGCGCGAGCGCAAAATGCGCACTTGCGATCAGCGGCAAATCGATTGCGGTCACATCGAGATAGGCGATCTGCGGCTGTGGTGCCTGCTCGGGGCGCAACCAGAAGCGCATGTCGTCAGCGACGAGCCAGAGCGCGGTGCGGTGCGGGACGGAATTTGTCATGGCGTAGAATTCATGCGCGCGGCGTTCGCTCATGCCCATTTCGACGTAGTAATCGAGATAGAGCCTGTGCGCAGGATCACTGGCTGCAAAATCGTCGGCCTCGCGCCCATGATTGTCGAGCCACGAATGGACTGCGAACTGCGCACCGTCATCGACCTGCCGGGTGACACCTGCAAGAAACAGCTCGACCGCGCCTGAACGGACCGAGCCGCCACGCGGCACGTGGGTCGACAGGCCCGCTGCGCGAATGCGGCGGCCAACCGCGAGATTGGCGATGTCGTTGGTGGTCCCCGGCGCCTCGACCATCTCAAGCGTTTCGAGCTGCGGGAAGTCGTGCATCATCGCGTCGAAATGGCGCGGCGTAGAACTGTCGGTCGAACCGACCATCTTAACCCGGGTCTCGCTGGTGACGACAAATGGACCGTACTGCGCAAGCATCCGCGGCGAAGTGCGCGGCGTCGCTGGAAGAGCATAACGTGCAGCGGAACGCGCTTCAGCGACCTTCTGGCCATTTACAATGGTACCATTCACGATCGTGGTAGTGATGGTGGGCATCGACGCCTTGTCGAATTGCCCGGCGTCCGCTTCGACCCGCACCCATCTGCGCGCAACCGGGTCCCATTCCTCGATCCAGCTCTCGGTCGCCACCGTGCGGGCGCTGCCGAACTGGGGTGAGACGGAATGCTGCGCCGATGCGGGCGTTGCAAAGACCAGACCGGCCATGGCCAGCTGAAGAGCGGCGAGCAGAAAGGCAATCCGTTTCATGCTCCATGGAGTAACCTTGCCGGGGTTCAGGAAGTGCCAAGGTTTATGCTTGCGAAGTCCTTTCGCATTCAAACCTATGTAACGAACAAGCTTCTGTTTATAATTGACAATCCCATTTGCGGCGTTCGCTGCGTAAGCGTGCGAGACTTACGGGTGTTAACCGGCCCATGCCTCTCGACAAAGGCGCTCAAGCCATCCAAAAGGCCCCCAGGTGCACCGTGTAAACTGGGGGTCGTTCGTGGTCGCGCTTGTCCAAACCGTTGCTTATCTCGGGCTTGAAGCCCGCAAGGTCGAAGTCCAGTGCCAGGTGGCCCCGGGACTGCCGCGCTTTTCTATCGTGGGCCTGCCCGACAAGGCGGTGAGCGAGAGCCGTGAACGCGTACAGGCAGCGCTTTCGGCGATGGGGCTGGCGATGCCGCCCAAGCGGATCACGATTAACCTTTCACCCGCTGACCTGCCCAAAGACGGCTCGCATTTCGACCTCCCCATTGCGCTTGCATTGCTGGCGGCGATGGGTGTGACCGATGCCGAACAGCTCGGCGACTGGATCGCGGTTGGAGAACTCTCGCTCGACGGACGCGTGGTCGCATCGCCCGGCGTTCTGATCGCCGCGCTCCATGCAAGCAGTCAGGAATGCGGGCTTATCTGCCCCGCGAGCCAGGGCGCCGAGGCCAAATGGGCGAGCGGCGTGCCAGTGCTCGCCCCGCGCGATCTTGCATCCTTGCTCGGTCACCTGAAAGGCACGCAGGTTCTCGCAGAGCCGACACGCGGCGAAGTGGAAGAGGCGCCAGCCGTCACCGATCTCAAGCAGGTGAAGGGCCAGGAAACCGCCAAACGCGCGCTCGAAATCGCGGCGGCGGGAGGGCACAACCTGCTGATGATCGGGCCGCCGGGATCGGGCAAAAGCCTGCTCGCCTCCTGCCTTCCCGGCATTCTTCCCGAACTCTCGCCATCCGAGGCGCTCGAAGTGTCGATGGTGCAGTCGGTCGCCGGGCTGCTCGAGGCAGGACGCATAAGCCGGGCGCGCCCATTTCGCGCCCCGCACCATTCGGCGAGCATGGCAGCGCTGACAGGAGGGGGTGATAAAAGTCACGGCAAACGAGATTCCGTGTCAGGAACGGTGAGATTCTCACCCGTCATGGCAAAGCAACCTACGAAAAGCTATTCAATATAAGTAGCTTATTCGATCAGGCGGATTTCCGCAGATTTTCTTACCGAACAGCGGATTTAGCAATCTCGTCGAGCAATTTATCGCAACGCTGATGCTAATTCGGTCAAGGCAAAGCGTCGGCGGAAGCCTGGTCTTTCCATGAATTTTCGACCAGTCTAGCACCATGGCTCTCGACGACCCGACCAAGTCCGAGCCACACCAGCACTTACCATCTGGTCGCCAATCGATCCGCGGGAGTTCGTAACTATGGCAAGCGTCCGACCATACCTATCGGTGCCTTGGCGGACGATGTTGTGGCGCTCCGAATTCAATAAGTTCACCAGCGTGTCACGGGCGCGGATCGCCAGGCGCCGTTCGCTCTCACAGGCCCCGTCGAGTTCTGGCGTATCGATGTCGGCGATGCGTATCCGCTCGCGCTCAACGATAAAGCTGTCACCATCGTGTACGCACGTGATCCTGACCCCCGAGGATGGGCAAACCCCAATAGGCGAGCTGGCTGCGAGGATGGCAAAAATGAAGCTCATCTCTCGCATCCCACCCCGTCATTATCCCGATCGAGATGCCGACCATATCCGGGCTGTCCCCGTCGCACGGGCGCTGCGCCCGCGGCACGGGCCGCGGCGCAGTTGGGATAGTACACGCCGCCGCTCGAGTTCCTTGCTGGTTGGCTTTCGGCGGGACCACCATGGCAATGTCGGCCACCGTTTTTGCGATCATTATGGCAGCCATCAGCTGCGGTTCGGCCGGGATGCGCGGATACAGCGGAGGAGGCGACAAACACCAAAGCACTGATGAGCATCGCCACCTGGAGGATAAGCAAAATTGTGAATTCTGCTTTAGCTATCCACGCTGCCCTGGCTTCGCGTCGATCCTCCATACTTGCTCCCCTTCTGCCAGCTATTGGCAATTCGCAATAAGCTAAGCCTGCGTTCACTCGTTCTTCGCATCTCGTCTGATCGCCCAGACCAGCGTAGCTATCGCCGAGATGAGAGCTGCAATGGCAGTAATTAAAGTCGCGTCAATTTCCAGCATTTCTGCCTCCTTCAACAGCGACATAACCAAATAGGTTACCTGTAGGAAAGCTGCTTTTAATGGGTAAGTGGAAGCATTCGTGTTCGCACAGCCGCGCAAATCCCCGCATTCAGCGCTAGCGCCCTCTCCACCGATCTTGACGGCGCGATGGGTCGAAATTCGTGGGAGAATGTGGATGGATATCGAAACTATCGCACCGCTGAAACGGTGCGCAATCTACACCCGTAAGAGCACCAATCAGCGCCTTGAGCACGACGTCAATTCGTTGGTGACGCAGCGCGAAATCAGCAGCGCCTACATTACGAGCCAACAGTACAAGGGCTGGGTCGAGCTACCGAACCGATACGACGATGGCGGTCATTCGGGGAGCGGAATGGATCGCCCTGCCCTCTCGCAGCTCATGCAGGATATCGAAGCAGGAGAGATCGACGTTGTCGTCGTCTACAAGATCGACCGGCTGACGCGCAGCCTTGCTGACTTCGTGCGGATGATCGAGATCTTTGATCGCCGCAATATCGCGCTCGTCTCTATCTCACAGGCGTTTGACACGTCCGACAGCATGGGCCGCATGATCCTCAACGTGCTGCTGACCTTCTCGCAGTTTGAGCGCGAGCTTATCGCGGAAAGGGTTCGAGACAGCATTCGTACCCGCAAGCGGCATGGCAAAATGCACGGCGGTCTGCCGCCATTCGGCTACATTGCCACGCCTGACGGTCTCAAGATCGACGAGCCGGAGGCAGAAATTGTCCGTTTCATCTTCGAAGAATTCTTGCGGACAAGGCGTTACACAAAGGTCATGACCGCAGTGCGCGAACGGGGCCTTTGCAGCTCTGTCAAATACTCTCCTCGCGGCAAGCCGCGCGGAGGCAATCCGATCAATCCCAGCACGGTCTACGCGATCGTCCAAAACCCGATGTATGTCGGAGAGATCCGGGGCCACGATACGACCTACCCGGGAGAACACGAGCCGCTCATCACGCGCGAAACTTGGGACGAAGCGCAGGTAATCTGCCAGCAGCGCAAGAAGCGAAGGCCGAACAATCGCGACACCGACCACTTCCTTGCAGGGCTGCTTTGGGACGACCTCGGACGCCATATGCGGCTCGACCTGAAGTGGCATTGGGGCAAGTTCTATAAAACTTACGTTTCGAGCAACGCCATCTGGTCGCAGAAGCTTTTTCTCAGGCAGTATCGTGCGAGCGCCGACCAGCTTGATGAGGTCGTTTTGGCGGCAGTCGCAGCCTTTCTTTGCGATCGCATCAAGCTGCGAAAGGCGCTCAAAGGACTGGGTCTGTTCGGCGAAAACCTGGAAACCTTGGCAGCGAAGGGGCCAGCGGCATCCGACCGACTGATGGCGACCCCGAAGCCGCATTTGCATGAGCTGTTCAAGGCGATCGCGCATCGTGTGGAACTTGGCGAGGACCAGGTCTCAATCGAGTTTCGTATGCTTGAGGTCCGTCGGTATCTCGACTGGAAGAGCGAGATGAGTTTCCGCGGGCGTCCATCAAACTGGTCGTGCAGCGATGCCCGGTACGAGCATATCGTTGCCGTCAGGGCCGTGACTGCAGAGCGCTGGCCATCGCTGCATATCAATCCGCGAAAGGCATCCTGCAAAGGGAAGCCAGACAAGAAACTTGTCGATCTCGTTCGAAGCGCACGTAAGGCGCAGCGGCTCGTGGAAGAGAACCGCGCGCTCGATCTCGATGCGCTGGCCAGGATGCATGGTTGCCGCACGGCGCAGTTCGCGCGTTTGATCCGGCTAAATTATCTGGCTCCTGACATCGTGACCGCGGTTTTCGACGGGACGCAGCCGCCCGGCCTCAATCGAAAGGTATTGCTCAATTCCAACGTCCCGACGGACTGGGCCGTGCAGCGCAAGCTGTATGGCTTTCCAGCACCCAAGCGCGCCATTGATCCTCGCAATCTTTACGGTCGCGGAATGTGGCCGAGCTCATCTGAAGATGAGACCGAAAATACTGTCTAGGTAACCACTCGGCGCGGCGAATTCACTTCGAAAGGAAAGCCCTGATCCATCTCCAGAGGCGCTTCCACCAAGGCGCATTGCGATCTGCAAAATAGGCTTCACGCCGACGCTCTTCGCTACGCCTGCCGGCCAGAATTTCCTCTTCTGACCACGCTGGTGCCCAGACGACACCACCGTCGGTTATGAGGTAGTGCGATCTACACGGTTTCTGCCAATTCCCTATGGACGGGCGCAGGGTCGGCTCAGCGTCTGTACCTGTTAATTGCCATTCCGTTGGGAGCAAAGGGGTGCGAACTTTTTCGCCGCATCCGCAGGCGCAAAGATGCGCCGCAGTCTCGAACTCATCGGACACATACAAAATGCCTTCAAGCAGCTCGCTTGGCATGTAATGGACGCGTTCAACCCTAAAGCTCATCGATATCGCTTTCGCTAACGACGCTCAGATCGGCGATTTCGAACAAGGCGTGCAAAACGGGCTCGTCAGAACGGTAGAAGCCGCGTAGCTGCTTATAGCGAATGACGGCAACGCATGCGTTGAGCGCATTCAGTTCGCCAATCTGGATATTGTCACGATATAGGTTATCCGGCGCATCCTCGAGTTCCGCCAACCCTTTGCCTCTCAGCACTGCGGCCCGGTCGCTCGGAAAGAAAGTCGTGCGCATCATGCCGTTGATCGGCCCCTCATCCTTGCGCTTGAGTCCCATACCCACATCGATGAACGGAATCTCGAGTCCGATCAGCAGGTCGAAGATCTCTGCGCGAGCGCTGCCTTTATCAACGCAAACGAAAGCGAAAGTGACGCCAGCCAAGTCGTCAGCTGACGTGCTATCGATATAAAGCTTTTTGAGTGCGAGACCATTGCGGAAAGGCTCGTACCTCCGTTGGTAAACTTCAGCTTTAGGCAAGCCGAGCTCGTCCTTGCTCAATGGCCCAGGTGATCGATAGGCATTGTGCACGTGAAACTCGTCGCCGTCGAAACCCACGATTTCCGGAATTCGGGCCTTCACCACGTAATCGAGCACATAGGAGCCAGTCCCACCAAGACCGATAATGGCAACTTTCTCGCCTTCAAAACCTTCATTAAGCTCGGCGATCCCCGCCCGGCTAGTTAGGGTGTCGTTGAGTTTGAAAATCAGGTCTTCGACCATTGTTTCATCTACGTTGAAGGTAAGGGCGGTGACATCATGCAATTCTGTCGCCGGCGCACTTATGATACGGACATAGCTCTCGATCTTTTCGAAGTTGTCCTTGAATGCTCCACTCCGCGGCTTGTTCGAAAAACGGCGTTCGACGACAACATCACCGTGCTGAGCTGAGAGAGCCACTGATGCGCGGCGGTCATTGAGGTTGGGAATCGGCTTGCCATCGAGTCCATGCGGGGCCGATCCGGCAAAATACACCTGGTGATTATCTATCCGCATCCGCTCACCGTCGACCGCGATCAGCTGCGCGACGATCGCTCCACTGCGGAGCTTCATGCCGGAACCCAGATATGGGATATCGCGGACGATCAAATAGCTTCGATCAAAAGAAACGGCGTAACCTCGCTCGACGAGCCGAGCGAGGTCCGGATTACGACTGACCAGTTTCTGAAACACTGAAGCGCATCCCTTCTTTGACTTTGACAGACGCTCCAGGCGCCAGGGTGCCCTCAGGCTTATTGCCTTGACCACGCTTATAGGTGACTGAGTAGGTGATGGTGGAATTGGCCGTGTAGTTCGGCTCTTCCAACGTCACGACTTCGGCGTAGGAGATTTCCTTCTTCGGCCATTCGTGCGGTGTCCCTTCGACCACAATGGTGACCGATTTCGATTTTTCTTTGTCGTCTTTCACTTCGCTTTACCTTCTCTGATGTCTTCCGCTTTTGCCGAGCGAAATTTGTCGTTTGCGACGGGTTTCTGACCGTCATTCGGACATTATAGAAGGCGGCCATGACAAAAGCTGTCATGCACCATTGCGAGTAGCGGATTATTTGGTGCGCGCCTAAAGCGGGCGTGTCTCAAAACGCTCTGCCAATAGACACAGCGTGTTGACCAACTTCATTTCGTCGACAGAGCCCACTTTGATGTCGAGTAATGCAGGGTTTGCAATGACCTCAGCGCGAGCTTGCGCCCGGGAGATAGCTACGTTCAATCTGTTGATTGAAAACAAGAAGTCTATCCCGCGAGGAATTTCCGCGCCACTCGATGTCGTCATCGAGACAAGACAAATCGGTCCCTCCTGCCCCTGGAAAAGATCGACAGTGCCCACTCGGACCTGCGGATCAAGTTGCTCCCGCAGCTGGTTTACCTGGGCGTTATACGGCGCGACGACGAGGATATCTTCATGGGCGATCACTCGGCTTTTTCCTTCGCGATTGACATAAGTCGCGCCGACCAGCGACCCAACCTTTTCTTGGATCCTCGCGATCTCTTCATGGCTTACTTGAGTGCAGCCCCTATGCTCCACGCTAGTGAGGATAGCGCCTGAAAGGTCATTTCCATCGGTCGAGAGCAAGCTCTGTGCTGCCGCGCCAGCATCGTTTGTCAGCTTCCCCTCATAAACTGCGGTGGAGATGAAATCGCAGATCTCGGATCCCATTCGCCTGCTTACCGGGAGAAATATCCCACGTTCCTGTGGCACAACCCGGTATTGGCCAATCAAATACTCTAGGCTGGACAAACTGCTTTCACCGGGATGTGCACCTTGAAGCGGTTGCGGTAGCTGCATCGGATCGCCAACCAAGCATATGTTCTTCGCGCATCTCGCCATGGCGAGTACATTTGCCAATGAGACCTGACCCGCTTCATCGATCATCAAATGATCGAACGGCATGTCGTCGTAGCGCGCGAAATGCCAAGCGGTCGACCCTACGATGTGCGCATTGCCAATTTCACCCGCCTTGTTGTCGGTGACCACCGTTATCATGGGATCATCTGGACCATCCGGGGGCGAGGAGACCTTCTGCACGATGTTGAAGTTTTTGCCTTTTTCTCGCGCTCGTTGTGCGACTGCAACGAGAAGATTGCCGATAGCGCGGTGGCTGTTCGAGGAAACTGCAACACGTTGGCCGGAGGCGCAGAGATCGACGATGGCGTTCGCACTAACATAGGTTTTGCCTGTACCAGGAGGCCCTTGGATCGCGATGGTCGTGTCGTTCATTGCCTGGATTGCCTGACTTGAACTTTCGACCACCTCGTTGTCTGGCGCTATGATCTGCGAGCCTTCGGCGCGGCCTGTCAGTTCGGGAAGCGATTTGGTCAGCAGAGTACGCACTGCGGAAAGAGCGGGATCATTCGCGATCAACCGGTCGATCACGTCCATGATTGCATTGCGGAGGATCTTATTTTGGAAGGGACGCGGCGGAATAAGGTCCAGCGTATCGGGCAGCGGTGGTTTGGATGATGAGCGCCGGATCGTGACCGTGCGCTGCTTCATATCCAAGGCCGTTATCCCGACATCCTCCGGCATGCTTTCCGGCTTGATACAGGGACGCTTGCCTTCACGAAGCTTCGTCTCTTGTTCTGGAAAGCGATAGGTTCGCTCAACCGAACGCGCGGTCACTTTCTCAGCGGCGCCGATAGCCTCGAGCCCCTGCAAGCAATCGAGGTCATCGCGCAGTTCCTCGCTCTCCTGCGACAGTCGGTCGAAAATGGCCCAGTATGCCGGCTTATCCTCTCTTTCATGAAAGCGGCTCAAATCGAAAAGTAGGGTCGCCACCGGTTCGCCCAGATTTTGCGCGAGTGGCTCGAGGCGTCTCTTCAAATCTTCATCTTCCTGTTGGTGCTCCGCCACTTTCTGGTCGGCGGCGTCGCTTGGCGCATCGCCCAGTTTGGGCCATGGCCTGTCGGGTCGCACCGCGCTCACAAGCCAGTCCAAGAGCAGCTGTGTCGAGATGCAATCAGTTCTGTTGTAGTCTTCGATCTTCTCGAGCAATGTGTCGTCTTGGTCGTTTCGCCATTGCTCGTAAAAGACCACGCTGGCACCGGCGGTGGAGACTTCGGCGTCGCGCTTCTCCATGTAAAAAGCTTCTAGATCCTTGATGGAATAACCATCTTCGGACACCACCATCGCACCCGATACGATGCGGTACAGATCGACGAAGCGTCGCTCTCGCTGCAACTGATCAAGCGGCGCTTCGCGCGTCCTGTGCACGGAGGTCAGCTTACGCAGAGCGGCAATCTCGTAGTTAGCGTAGTGGTAGATGTGTGCGTTCGGATATCGCGCCATGCGCTCCGACAGGAAATCGACCAACTGCCGAGCTGCGTCGCCTTCCTCCTCGCGATTATGCGCCCAAAACGCGCGAAAATGCCACTGGTCGTTGTCGCGAAACCAAAGCCCATGAAGGTATTCAAGTCCCCCGCCGGGATAGAACGGGTCGCCTTCAATATCGTAGAAAACATCGCCTTCGTCAGGTTCTGGAAGCAAATCAAAACCTCGACCAACCACTGGGTCTCGAAGCTCGAAAGTCGGTTCGCCTCCATCGCGGCGTTGCTGCTGGAGCTTCGCCTGGACCTGCAGTCTTGCTTGGGTCTCCTTTGCGAGTCTTGGGATTCGCCTGTCGTGAACCGCAAGCTCCTTCATTGTTTTCACGCCATCTGCGCGCGCCTTGTCTCGTTGCGAGCGCGTCATACCCGCAACAAGCGCAAGAGAATTCTCTTCTTCCCAGACGCTGCGACAATGAGACGCCCATCTACAGAGCGAGCAAGCGGGCACCGGTTCAGGATGTGTTTCCGGTCCCTCGTTGATGAAGCTTTCTAAGCGGCTGCGCGCACGCCTTGCATAAGCGCTGACTTCGGACAGACAAACTGAAAATCGCGAGCCGTCGCCCAGTTCTAGATGCGCAAGCTCCGGATGCACTCCCTGCATATCGGCAAGTAAGTCGCTGTAGAGGCAAAGCTGAAGCACATGCTTGGGATCGGGCTGACGCTTCAGCTTTGTATCGACCACCTCGTATGACCAGTCGCCGAGTTGTGAGGGACGATCGACACGCTCGAGGAAATCGGAATAGCCGCCCCACTGTTCACCAAGTATGGCACCTTGGAAAACAACATCTGCTCCGGATCGCATTGCCGTGATTGTTGCATCGACGCATTCCGCGATGGGGCGATCATTGGTTTCAATCTCTACGACATTTGTCCCTTCACGTTTGAGGCGCTCAAGAAAGTCGAGTTCGTGCCGATCGCCCTGCTCTTGAAGGAGTTGCGCTTCCGGGTCGTCAGCTTTCGGCGATGGTCCCTCCCCGTTCAGATACGCCAAGTCCATCGTCGTTGCATGTCGGCAACCTTGGAAGCGCATTAGGTCACTAGCGGAGAGGCGGATTTCGCCATCAATTCGTTGCATTGGAATTCCCCTTTCCTGCCGTGTAGATGAAATGCACGACAAAATCTGTCATGCTTGCTCCATGTCATTTTCAAAAGCCGTTGATCTGCTTCGTCTTGCCATGCTGGCCACTCGCCGAACAGGCATCTCCCTTGAAGAGATAGTCGAGGAATTCGAGTGCCATTACAGGACGGCACAGCGCTGGACCGATGCGCTCATGGAAACATTTCCGCAGGCTTACTTCGAGGATTTGGACGACCGAAAGCGGCGTTGGTTTATGCCGCCAAGCGTTTTGGCACCATTGCTCACTCCCAGTCCTGAAGAATTAGCAGCGCTAAATCTTGCAATTTTGAATTTCGATCAGGATGGGCAATCCGAGCAGAAACGCACCCTTACCAACTTGCAGCAGAAAATTCAGGCCCTCACCCCGCCCGACAGCCGCGCCAGACTCGCTGTAGATCAAGAAATTCTGCTCGAAGCGGTCGGATACGCTGCAAGACCGGGACCGCGCCCTGTTGCCGATGCCAAGATCGATGAAGCGATATCGGAAGCGCTCAAGGGACCATTCCGTCTCCGAGCAATCTATCGAAGAAGACAAGCAGAATCCCCGCGCGAACGCGTTCTCGAGCCCTACGGAGTCCTGTTGGGAACCCGGCGCTATCTTGTGGCAAGGGATGTCAAAAAAGGCCGGAATGCCCCTTTCCAGCACTATCGTATCGAAGCGTTTCTGGAGGCCGAGGCCCTTCCCGAAACGTTCATCGCTGATCCGAATTTCGAACTGACCGCACATGCGCAAAAGGGATTTGGGTCCTATGAAAGTGCGGACGAATTTGGAGATGTCGTCTGGCGCTTCTCACCTGCGGCCGCCGACCATGCGGCACGTTTTGTCTTTCATCCGACCCAAGAAACGGAACGAGAGAGCGATGGCTCTTTGCTCGTCCGATTTCGTGCCTCTGGCCATCTCGAAATGTGCTGGTTTCTCTATGCTTGGGGGCAAGAAGTGCAGGTACTGCAACCGCCTGCTCTTAGGGAACTCGTGCATGACTTTCGTCGTGATTTTCCCGCGCTCCCTTAGGTCTGGCCCGAACAGTAGAATACAAACGGAGCGCTCCCTCAGCGCTGCATTACGCCGCCCGTTGATTAGCTCGGGCAGTCGAGAACCCCGGCCGACCCTGTTTTGTCCTCACGCGCAATCAACAAATGACAGTGCGAGCTAAGGCTCTAGTGCGTTTTTTTCGTAAGATAACGATCCCAAATACCTATCGCTGATCTAGCATTATTCGGTTTCCGACCACATGCCGAAAAGCCTTCGCACGGCAAGTGAGCAAGATGACTTGCATTCGTTCCGAAGCTTCAAGCAGAATGTCGGTCATAACTTCCAAGCGTTCGTCGTCAGAATAGACGAACGGATCGTCGAGGATTAGCGAAACCGGGGCGCCTGTCTCGAGCAACAGGTCCGCAAAGGCCAAGCGCGTGAGAACCGCCAGCTGCTCCTGAGTTCCGCGGCTCAGATCGACGCAGGGTTCCTCCACTCCATTTCGGTGAATCGCGGTCAATCCCATCGTTTCGTCAAACGTGAGATCGCACTCGGGCAGTATGCGGTTCACATAGCGCGCCGCCCGCCGTGTCACCGGCCCCAAAAAAGTGCGCGAGGTATCCTCCGCCGCTTCACGCAGAGCGTCCCTCAACAGGGCCAGTACATCCGCCTCGCGCGTCCATCGTGCCACTTCCGCTTCCGCCACGGCCTCGGCTTCGACCGCTTCCGCAAGAATGCCGGGCGGGCCTTTCGGACCTTCCCGCGCGACCAGGGACTCCAAGGAAGCGATGCGGGCCACGAGCTGAACCCGCTCTTCGCTCGCTTGGCGCTGGGCCACGTCGATGTTCGAGATCGCTCGCCGGATCCGATCGATATCGAGGTTGGCAACAGTAGCCTGCGCCTCCGAAAGCTGCGCCGCGCGCCGACCGAGTTCTTCGCGCGCCGTTTGAAACCGTTGGTCGATCGCGCTGCGTTCCTGGTCCGCTTGCTCATCGACGAGAGTTCGGGCTGTCGCCGCATTGTGTGTTGCTGCGACGTGGTTCGCCTCGAGCTTGGTGTGTGCAATCTCGGCGGCTCGAAGCGCCTTCTGGGCTTCGTCGAGGACGGCCGCAGCGATCTCCTCGGCTTCGCGCATGCCATCGAACGCTGTCTCCAACTCTGACAGGTCGGCCGGCACCGCGCCAGCGTCGGCAGCGGCCGGCAGGCTTGCTATCAAGGCCTTAAGCGGCCCGACACCCGCCTTGAGTTCGAGCACCGGGTCGCCCGGACAACTCATCTCGATTTGGCGCTCGAGAGCAGCAATGTCCTGCTTGGCGGTCCGCGCAGTTTGATCGCGCGTCACGGCAGCTGCATAGCTGGCGACGCCAAGTTCGCCGAGTTCAGTCGAAAACGCCTCCTCGGCTGAGCGAAGCTGCGCTTCCGCCGATCTCGCTCCCGCCGGCGGGGAGATGCCGATCCGCGCGATGTCGGGAACGAGAACCTCGATCGGTTTGGCTACTTCGCGCCGGCCCGAGACGACATCCACGCCGTCGATCTGCACAGAGGCGGAGCCGACGAGATCGATATCGAGGGTTATCGCGCCCGCGGCCTGGACCGCGCGCGCTTCGGCGACGGCTCTGTCGAGTGCAGCCAGCTTCTGTAGTCGCTCATCTGCAATCAGGCCTTCTGCGAGCGGTCGCTTTTCGGCGAGCGCAGCTTCAAGCTTGAGAATCTCGGCAAGGTGCTCGCGCGCGCGCGCGATGGCGACTTGGCGGTTGTGTTCCACCATTGCCCGACGCGCCTGCTGGAGCTCCTGCTCCGCCTTCGCCCGCGCAGTGCGCGCTTGGGCGGCGGCCTCGCGCCTTTCCTGCTCGTCCGCCGCGACGGTTTCGAATTCGGTCTGATGATCCTCTACGGCCGCGCGTGCGTCCGCGAGCGCCTGCTCTGCGGCCTGCAGCCGCTGTGTCGCGTCATCGAGCCGGTTGAGTTCGGCTTGGGTCGCTTGCACCGTCGCTTCGGCTTCCGCGTGCCGGGCTTCCGCGGTTGAAAGGCGCAATTGCGCGTTCTCGGCCAGTTTGAGCTCGTCGGACAATTTCGCACGCCGTTCAGCCTGTTCGGGATCCGCGAGGTCGCGTTCAATCAAGCGCTTTCTCGTTTGCGCGCTCTCCAACTCCGCCAGCGAGTCCTGGTATTCAGACACCCTTTCCTGCGCTTCGGCCACGTCGATCCGCGCCGCGGCCAGCTTGGCTTCGGCTTCCGCCATTTTGCCGGTGGGCTTTCCGGCGCGCAGTGTGCGCAATGCGCCATAGGATTCCTCGATCCGCTCGCAAATACGGTCGAATTTCTTGCCCCCGAGGATCGCCCCAACCTCGCCTTCGAGCGCCGCGCGGATCTCGTCGCGTGCGACCCGGCCCGGCGATTCGGCCGACAGGGCCGTGGCCTGTTCGACCCACAAGAGGCCGAGCACGCCGCGCGTGTCCAGGTCGCTGCCACGGTTATTGCCCCGTTCGAATCCGAGCAGTGCTTGCAGGCGCTCTTCGGCCGCGTCGCTCTCGATCCGGCTCCCGTTGCCGGTCAGCCGGATGTGCGGCGATTTGAGAAATTGCTTTTCGAGCTGCCAGTGCTGATCGCCGATATCGAACGCCACGCCCACTCTGGGAGCCACGTCGTCGCCGAATGGGCAATAGGATCGAACCAGTTCGCTTTTCGCGGAGTGACGGATGAAGAAGGCGGCCCGCAGAGCCTCGAGCAGGGTCGATTTGCCCATCTCGTTCGGTTCGATGATGATGTTGAGCCCGTCGGCGAAGCCGTCCAGCCGGATCGGCTTTCGAAATTTGCGAAAGTTCTCCAACTCGAGCGAACGGAGTTTCATGCCGGTTGCTCGTCCGCCAGCCGGAGCGCTTCTACGTAGAGTCGCTCGAGAGCGTTGCTCGCAAGTGCCGCGCCCTCCCCGCCGGCGTCCACCTGTGCTTGCAGGCTCGCGGCGGCCTTTGCCAGCGTTCCCTGCACGTCGATATTGGCAAGGTCATCCTGTGTCGGCCGAACCAGGAGCTGCTCGCTGTCGGCGTCCAGCCACCGCAGAGCGTGGGCGAGATCGTCGGTCAGCGTGGCTTGCATCTGGACCCGATCGGACAGCGAGACGGCGCCGGTCAGGGTAAGCCGAAGCAAGGTTTTGGAGAGATCAGCTTCCTGTTTGAAGGCAATCACACGACGCACGAACTCCGCGTGATTTTCGAGCGGCCAGGTTTGGCTCAGCCAGCGGAACCGGCCGGTCGATACACGCTCGAGACGCGGTGCCACGCCCTGGGATATCTCGGCCACGATAACGCTGCCCGGCTCGTCGTCGCCGCGGAAGCGATCGGTTTCTGGCGTACCGCTGTAAGCGGTCCTATCGTTGACCTGCAGATGACTGTGCCAATCGCCGAGCGCCAGATAGTCGAGTTGGGCGGTCTGCGCGCGGTCCGGCGGGATAATGTTGGTCGCTTCGCTGCTGCCGCCGAACTCGGTGATCGAGCCGTGCGCCAACCCGATCCGGACCGCCCCGGCAGGCGTCGCCATATCGGCCAAATAGCTCGTCGGATCATCGCGTGTGCGGCGATGATCGAGCGGGGCAGGCAGCAGCCAGGCACCGTCCTCCAGTTCGACCGGCTCGAACGTATCGAGCACGTGGACATTGGCCGAAGCTTTCGCACGCACACGCCCCCACAATCCACCTGAACGAACATGGTCGTGATTGCCCGGCATGAGCCACCAGTGCACCTTCGCCCGCTCCATGCGGGAAAGGGCCTGCACCAGCACGCGATCGCCTGGGTCGATATTGTCGAAGACATCGCCTGCGACGAGCACGTGGCGCGCTTCATGGTCATCGGCAACTGAGGCGATCCTATCGATGACGTCGAGCCGCGCCTCCATCAAGGCAACGCGAACGTCATCGGGAAAACGACCGAAGGGCTTTCCCAATTGCCAGTCGGCGCTGTGCACAACCCGGATCATCGGAAGAATCCGTCAGAGCCGCTCGTAGGCGTAGTGGTTCTTGACATTGGCATTCAGATAGACGCCGTGGGACGGCGCCGCCATGAGTTCGTCGTGTATATTCGGCGGCACGTTGAAGTATTGGTAGACGCTGTTGTTGAGGAACTCGACCTCCAGGGTTTGCGTCGCTTCATCGTAGCCGATGGACGCTAAGTTGCTCGAACTGACCGGTTGGCGTTGCATCATCCGTTCTCCTGCGTGCTGTTGTCCTGACCCCACTTGGGATCCTGTGACCTCCAGGCGGCGGCGAGCCGCTCATAATCTTCTTTCGCTTTGGCCTTCGCCCAAGCCGCGCTTACCACGGGATCCGCACTCGACGGTCGCTCACCTTCCGGTGGCAAGTTGATCCGGCAGCGGATCGGCAGTCGCGCGGCCTCACCCATGATGATCGCCTCCCCGGTCCTCAGCACCGGAAGGGTATCGACGAGTCCGCTGAGGCTGTCCGGGAGAGCCGCCTTCACCTTGCCCTGGTCGGCGTTGTTCGACAGGCGCAGGGCGAACTGCGTACCGCACTGCGACAGGATCGTTTCGTCGATCTCTGAAGGGCGCTGGCTGACGATCATCGCCCCTACACCGAACTTGCGCCCCTCTTTGACGATTCGTTGGACCATGTCGCGCGCGGGATTATCCGCGTCCCGGCCAAGATAGCGATGTGCCTCTTCCATGACGACCAGTTCCGGCCGGTTGCGACCACCCTCGGGCAGGTTCCGGCCCCAGAACATCGCTTCGTAGGTGATGTTCAGGATTCCACCGATCAGCCGAACCAGAACCTGGCTCGGCACCCCCGACAGATCGAGCACGGTGATCGGCTTGTCGTGACCGAACCATGCCTCGAGCAGCTCCGGCAAATCCATCGGAGACTTGCCCGCAAGATCGGGCTCCCACTCGCCCGGGTGCAGCATGAAGTCATATTGCCGGTCGAGCAGGCGCGAACGCATCTGGGTAAGGTGCCGCTTGATACCCAGCACATTGGTCTGGTTGATATCGGGCAAGGCACTACCTGGACCCGGCGGCGAATATTTTGGCAGCTTCAGAGTTTGCGCATCGCCTGCCTCCTCAAGCGCCGGGTTGGTCCGCTCCTTGTCTGCCCAAGTCTTGTATTCGGGATCGACCAGGTCTGCCCAGAGCTGCCTCAGGCTGAAGGGTAGCGGTGTGTTGATGGTCAGGGCATTGACATCGACTCCGGCAACGCCGTCGGCCACCGCAAGCTTGGCCGCCTGAATTTTGTCGAGCACGCCGGTCAGAGCCGTCTCGCTCATTGGCCCCATCAGGAAATCGAGCAGCGTCAGCGTGTCGAGCGCCCAATACGGTACGTGAAGCGCCTGCTCGTCATCGGATGGGTTGACCCGGAACACCTGCGCCACCGATTTGAGCGCATCGCCATATTCGCCATGAATGTCGAGAAGAAGGATACGCGCGCTCGAGCAACGCTTTCCTCCGCCGGAATGGCAAATCGAACGCAGCAAGCTGGCAATCGTTGTCGATTTGCCAGACCCGGTCGAGCCGAGAACTGCGCTGTGCCGGGTCACCAACCGGTCGAGATCGATGCGGACGGGAATGCTCTCCGCCCCGGCGAGCCGCCCGATCGTGATCTGGCCCTCGTCGCCCACACCATAGATCCGGCCGAGATCGTCTTCGGTTACCAGGTGGACCTCATCGTTAATCCCGGGGTATTGGCTGATCCCCCGCTCGAAACTGGTTTCGACGATTTCACCGACGAGTTGAACGGTCATCCAGCTCTCGCCGCGTTGACGGGCGTCGACCAGTGTTTCGGGAGTGGCTTGGGCGCCAACCTCAGAAATTACGCCATACAAATCGTGGTAACCTTGGGGTATCCGGACGAAGCTCCCCACTTGCGCGACCCGATAGCTGCGTCCTTCGATGATGGCGATACCCGATGCGACGGACTCGGCTTGCCGCACGCTCACCGTCGAGCCGGCGACGCTGCCTACCCTGCCAAGGAAGGTGGGGCTAGTCATTCGGCGGCCGCAGGCGCAGGCGGCGTTGCCGGAGCCTGGGCAGCCTCGAAGGCCTGCGGCGTCTGGGAATTGGCAAAGAACCGTGCAAAATCTTCAATTGCCCCAAGCTTAAATTCCGGATTGGCTCCATTGTCGGGTGCTGCCCAATAGCTATTCCGGATCGGCCCCCAATCCTTGGTGGGCAGCTCGCCTGGAGTCTGCCAAGGGGCCGCAACGCCGTTGATGATCGCCTTGTCGCGCGCGTAGACGCTAACATTTGGGCGCCGGGACGCAAGCGCGACAGCACAGGGTTCTTGATCGAGTTTTTGGAATTGGAACGCGAACACGCTCGCTGCCGGATTGGCGGCGAGCGCCTCGTCAATACGGGCGGTGATATGCGCATCTGCATAAGAGAAGCCGATAGAGATCAGCAGGGTGTCCTCAGTCGCAAGGAAGCTGCGCAAGCGATCTAGCAACGCAGCATAGGGCGCCTTTTGCGTCTGATCGTATTTCATGTGCTCGGGAAAGATCAGGTGTGTCGCATCCGTCTGCCCCGTACGTACGACTTCGCCATCTGCGTTTGCTTTCCAGCCCAGCGAACCGTGGATCTTCCATAGGCGCGTCCAGCGCGCGGACAACTGGTCTCCAGAAACCGACGCCGGATCGAAAAACGCTTCGCGTGCTCCGGCGAAGCCATCGAAATAGGGCGCCCGGACCCGCTCGAAAGCTTCCTCGAAAAGAAGGTCATAGTTGGTCGTGAAGATTTCGACCGCATGCGTTCTGGGCGCGCCCGTGATCCAGCTGACAAGTTCTCCGTACGCCGTCGTCCCGGCCGGAAGGCGCGCCTGGACTATTTTCCCTATTTCGACGCAGATGGCATCAGCCATTGCGCGATATCCACCGGCATCGAGGTCATGAACCTTCGTGGTTCCGATAACGCTGCCGAGCGAACGAATGCGTGAAAGCAAAGTTTCGATATCGTGCTTTTCGAGATCGCCCCGGAGTCCCTTGATCTGGGTTCCGTAGGTTTGTTCGATCGCTTTCAACACCAAATCGGTCAGGCCCGCGACGGCCGGGATCAACGGTCGAGTCCCATCGGGCCGCGCCATTCCCGCCGGCGCGCCAGCTCCCACCAGTAGACCGACACGCTTCCGGCCCTGCGCGATAATCGTACGCAGCGATGCCATATACTGGTCCGGATTGTGAAAACTGACGCTCAATTCCCTCACCTCAAGCATGACAACTCAATCCTGCTTGTGTCGCTTGCTATCAATATGGGTCAAGAGGGATGACTTCAAAGATAAGATCTGCTGAACTTTACGCACATCCTTCCACCTTTTAGCCGAACGTCGTTTTGTGAGAGCGCACCATTAGGTGTTTAGGGACCGCAACTAGCGCGCAAGCAGCCATGCCCGACATGTGGCGGCCCACCCGGCTAAAACCGGACGGGCCGCCCTCTTTATTAATCGATCTCGTCGGGCCAAACGTCTCCGTTTTTTTCAATCCATCGCTTGAGGTCCGCCGATTCCGCTTGAAGTGCCCCACGCTCCTCGTCGGACATCAGATGGGCCGGTACGTTTGTCTGAAGCTGACGATGCCATTCGAGCACCGCTTCGATCCGAACGAGCATGACCTCAACCTTACCCTGATCATAGATCTCGAATGTCCGCGTTTTCGCCAGTTCAATGTAATTGCCGACATCCTGCGCGAGCTCGTCGACCGAGATGCGGAAACATGCATGTGGTTTCATGGAATTAGAACCTTTCGATTGCTTACAAAAATCCTGCCGACCACGGAGCCGAGTGGGCGATGCAGTCGGGCAGGCAAAAGGTTCGTGGCGGAAGTGATAGCCGATCGGCTGCGAAAAGAAAGCCTAACTCACGACGTTCGAATGTGGCGGGCTGCTAACGCTCCAGCTGACGCATCAGATATCCTGCACCCGCTGGCGTGGCATTCACCGCAATAGCGAGCTTGTTGCGGGTGATCGACGGAAGTGCGATCCGGAGCTCCGCTGCATCCGTCAGACGGCTCCGCGAGGTTCGGCGATATCGGTCCTTCAGCTGTGCCATTTCACGCTCAAAACCTTCGAGAGCCAAAGCAGCTGCCGGAGCCTGCCTGGATAGGCACTCGGTCAGCAAATCACACCATTCCGCGATCGACGAACACAGGAACTTGTGCCGTGGGACGAGCGAGGGGAGCAAATTTGCGCTCAATCCCGAACGTTGCAGGAGGACTGGCACCATCGCCATTACCAACCAAGCGCGGGGATAGTCGCGACCGAACCTGATGGCGCGGCCATCGGGGAGCGTAGCGAACAGCTCGGAATGATCTGCAGCGCGCGTGATCAACCGTGCCATTTGCGCCAACCTCTCAGCGATCGAACCAACCGACGGCTCAAGTCCCCGCTCCTCCGCGATTGCACGCAGACCGCGCCAGAGCGGGCCGTAATGGACGAGATCTGCACCCGACCAGGTCGATGCCTCGGCTTCGCTGTCGAACAGACCTCGCAGTAGGCGGCGAACCTGGCGGTCTCGATTTCCGGTCCCGGGCTCGAGGCTTGCGAAGAAGTAATGGATGATCGCCGCAACGCCGAGCGGATCGTTAAGCCCTTCGCTTGCGCGCGGCGGCGAACCCGACCCCGCGATCCATGCCTCAATTGCATTCGCGTCGGTCGGCGCCCCGGCATTGCACGCCGCGATGGCCGCCCCTTCGAAGCGCGCACGGATGCTCCAGGCGGTGCGGGCCGGACTGTGAGTCAGGCGCCCATCGAGCCGTCCGAGGGCGAGGAGAGGGTCTTGGCGTTCCATATCGCTGTCGTCGAATGTTCAACGATTCTAGGCGCATATGGATTCCGCAGGAAAGCAAAAAGTGGGTTTGCTTTTGCTTGCATACACTGTCGGCAAACGCACATGCGATAAAGACTACTTATCACATGTTGCAGAAGCGCCTTGTTCGGCTAGTCTGACGCCCGAAATGGCCGTTATCCCCTCGCCTACCACACCGACCGATTCCGCTCACACGGAAGTTGTGGCCGATCTCTCGCTTGCACTGCGCCATCCCGGCGTGCCTGTCGATCGCGAGATGCTCGAAGCCTATGTAAATGCGGCTGCGCCGAATTCGATTCGAGCGCTCCGGCAGGATATAGAGGCATTCGATCTGTGGTGTCGGCGCGTGGGGCTTGCGACCTTCCCTGCAACGCCGAAGCAGGTGGCGGATTGGCTGAAGCACCGTGCTGGCGAAGGCGCCGCACCCGCCTCGCTGGTGCGGTACAAAGCGTCGCTCGCCAAAGCACACCGTCTGCTTAAGCTCGACGATCCGACCAAGCACGAGCTGTGCCGTCTCGCCATCGCCGCACATCGCCGTGCGGTCGGTTCGAGGCAAAAGCAGGCGCGACCGCTGCGATTCCGCGGCGCGGTCAAGGATCCGGTCCAGGACACGCCGCGCGGCATCCATGTCCGCGCTATCCTTGATGCGTGCGATGACACACCGACAGGACTGCGGAATCGGGCGTTGCTCTCGACCGCCTATGATACTGGGCTGCGCGCAAGCGAATTGATCGCGGTCGACGTAGCAGACCTGCTCGAGGCGCTCGATCCCGACGCGCGGCTCCTCGCAATCGATCGCCACAAGGGCGACCAGGAGGGAGCAGGCGCGACTGCCTATCTTTCCCCGCGCAGCGTGAAGGCGATCAATGCCTGGCTCAAGGCAGCGGAGATCAAGGACGGGCCGATTTTCAGGCGCGTGATCGTGCGGCGTTACGCCGCGCGCCCCGCGCGCAAAGCGATGAAACCCTCACAACTCTCGGGTCGCGCGCTATGGGATCCGCGAAAGTTCGTCGGACAAGACGCGGTCGCGGCGCGGGTTGAGCATCATGTCGGCGAGAAAGCGCTGCATCCGGGTTCAATCACTCCGATGTTCCGGAAGATGATCGCAGCGGCAATTGACGCGGGCGCGTTCGGTGACCTCGATAAAGAGCAGGCGCAAGAGCTCGTGAACGGGTTCAGCGCGCATTCGACGCGGGTTGGGTTGAATCAAGATCTGTTCGCAGTGGGGGAGACACTTGCAGGGATCATGGATGCTCTGCGATGGAAATCGCCGAAAATGCCGCTCGCGTATAATCGCAATCTGGCGGCCGAAGCGGGCGCTGCTGGACGGCTCCTATCGAAGCTGGATTAATCCGGTTCTCGCAAATAGAGTCACCGGGCTGGCGAGGTTGTTTCCGCCAGTTGAGGGATTAACTGAACGCCATGCGGATAAATTCTGACGAATCGCTCAAGGTAGCCCGTCGCGTGTTTGAACGCTTCGATCGGAGCTGGACTGAAGTCCGCAAGCATGCAGTCCGGAGAGATGGCGTCCTCGTCGTAAACAGCTCTAAGGCTCCATCAAAAAAGTAGCGCCATCATCTGCCTTGGGGTGGAAAGCTCAAGGTCTGATATTGGTCGCCGGGAATAAAGAGGCGGACATGGCCGCGATGGCAAAAGCTGGGCCGATAGCGGACCGTCAGGTTCCGCCTAACCGAGGGTGAAAGCAGACATTCCGCTCACGACCCATTCGGGGACATTGGCTGGGAGCGATACTGGATGGCAGAAATCTCGCACATTCAGGTGCGAGAACCGCTCTCTTAACTCACAGCGGTTTAAGGCGCTCGTGCTTATCAGTCTCGCATTCAGAGTGGTCATTGATCGCCGCCATAACCTGGCATCCGCCGACTTTACCGCCCCTGCAATTCTCGATCATGCGTTTCAGCTCGCGTTCCAGAGCCTCTAGCTGTGCCAGCCGCTTTTGAACTTCGGCAAGTTGCTTCTGAGCGATTGTGTCAACTGCCGAGCAGTCTTGGTCTGGTTCAGTCTGCAATCCAATCAAGTCTTTGATTGCGTCCATCGAAAAGCCGAGTTCGCGGGCATGCCTCACAAATGAGAGGCGTTCCACATCGACGCTGCCATAGAGCCTTTGCCCACTTGCGCTACGGTCTGGCGTGCCCATCAAGCCGATACTTTCGTAATATCGAATGGTGGTCACCTTGACCTTTGCCGCACTTGAAAGACGGCCAATTGTCATTGGTTTCATATGAGTGTGCTTTTCCCACTTGCCCCTACAGTCGCTGTAGACTGTATCACTTGACTCGAATCACAATCAAGCGAGTTGAAAAATGCCTCGAACCCAGATTTCAGAGCGATCCAAGAAACAGAAAAAGCTGTATTTCCCGCCCCTGATGCAGTTCGCGTTCTATGGCCTTGCTGGCTATATTCTGGCGACAAACCTGCCCGCGCTTGCTTACGGATCAGTGCCTCTCTTTTGGCTATCGGTTCCCGTCATTGCAGTTGGAGCGCTGGTGCTTTTCTTGGCGGTTCGATCGTTTGGGAAAGCGAACACAACGGTAAATCCGATTACGCCTGAGCAAGCCGAGCAACTCGTTACAACAGGCCTCTATCGCTTTACCCGAAACCCGATGTATCTGGGTATGCTGCTCGTGCTTGTGGGTGGAGCCTTGGCCCTCCAAAACCTCGCAGCATTCAGCGGGCCAATTCTCTACGCCCTCTCTATCACGCTCATCCAGATAATCCCTGAAGAGCGAGTTCTGGAGCAGAATTTCGGAAGCGCATTTACAGCCTACCGCAACCAGACGCGGCGCTGGTTGTAGGAGTGCTGCACATGATTGACCTGCCTTCATGGGTCGCTTGGGGTTTGTTCGGATTAGCGGCCAGCTCGATTTGCGCGATAATCGGGCTCTCCATTTTTGCGGTCTTGAGCGGAAAGTTTCAGTTCTTCCCTCCCCCTTCAGGGGACAGTTGGCAGCACCGCACCTTCATGGCGCTGTTTCGCCTGTTCCTTTACCCATTGCTGGCCCTTTCCCTTCTCGACTTTGAGTCTGTGGCTCCCGCTGATGCCTTGCTCCAATATACTGTGGGCCTCGCACTGTTGGTTGTAGGCTTTGCTCTGGCATTCTGGATTACGTTCCAGATGGGCTGGCGCAATGCATTTGGCGAAAAGCACGGTCTGAAAACCACTGGTTGGTTCAGCATAAGCAGGAACCCTGTCTACGTTGCGACATGGGTTGGCATGATTGGTTGGGGCCTGCTCGCCAACACCTTGCTTGTCTGGATATTATTGACGCTCTGGGCGGCCATGTATTTGCTCGCTCCTATCTTCGAAGAGCCATGGCTGGAGCAGCAATACGGTCAGGACTATTTGGACTATAAACGCCAGACAAGGCGGTTCCTGTGATCAGCAATCTTCGTCGGATCTTGGGCAGCGTTTACCCTTCTTTTGCAGGATGCATTTTTCTCGCGCTCGGAATAGCAACTCTCATTCAGCCGGAAATCATGAGCTACTATGCGATTGGGCTCGACCAGCCATCTGCCCGGGTGGCTATGCGCGCCATGATCGGAGGCGGCGAGATAGGTATCGGCGTTGTGCTGATCCTTGGGGGGCGCATCAACCTCTCTTTGCGTCAGCTTAGTCTGATTGCTGCCGCAATTTTTATCTGCGTGGGATTAAGCAGAGTTGCGGCTGTTTTCATGGAGGGCGCTGATCTGCTTGCCGTCCAACCGCTGCGTGAAGCTCTTATCGAGATATTGCTTGGCGGCATAGGGCTATGGGCGGCGCGTGGATTGGAGCACGATCAACTATGAGCATTTTCAGCCATCCAAGTTCCATGATTGATATAAACTTGTACAAATCTTCACGTGTTTCTAAGATGTTCGCTGAAGTGACACGCAAGATTTTGCCTTTTCTCGCCGTATTTGCGATCCTTTTCGGCAGCGTGCTGTCCCTCCCGGACGTGCATGCCGGGGAAGGTGAAAGCTTCGCTCATGCAGCCGATCATATCTATGCGCATGGCGCGGACCATTTTGATACGAACGATGCAACACCAGACCATGATGGACAGGACCATTCGGCCACGCACCACCACAATTGCAGTTTTAGTCTCGCTGACACCAGCATGCTCCTGCGATCACCTTTCTGGAGTTCGGATAACCTGAGGGGCCCGCTTGCCACGTCATCGCTCGCCTCCCGTGCTCCCCCAGTCCTGATACAGCCTCCCAGAGCCTGACCGACAATCATTTGCGAGCTCGCTTTCGAGCGCGCTTGATTGGTTTCAGTCAGGAGATAAGAAATGCGGTGCATTGCACTGGCCGCGGCCTTGATTGCCGTGTGTACGGGTTTGCCGATATCGGCACAGGAAACAATCACTCTCGATGAAGCGCTCGCCAGAGCGGGCGTTGACGGTCAAGAGGGTACAAGTTCGAACAGCAATCCGCGCGTCTACGGCCCGCAAGCGGAAGCAGAAGCCGCGCGTGCGGCTATCGACCAGGCGCGGCTTCGGCCTAACCCTTCGCTGTCGTTCGAGGTGGAAGACATTGCAGGTTCCGGTGCATTTTCCGGCCTGCGCTCTTCCGAATATACTCTGGCGATCGGCCAGGAGCTTGAACTCGGCGGCAAACGAAGGGCGCGCATCGCGAGCGCACAGGCATCGGCCGACTTCACCGGCTTGCAGAGCGACCTCGCCCTGTCGCAACTCGCGCTGGGCGTTCGTGAGCGATATGTCGAAGCTGTCGCCGCAGGCCAGCGCCTCGTCCTGGCGCTCGAAATCGTCGAACGGAACCGTGAGCTGGCCCGGATCGCCAATGTGCTTGTCGAGGTCGGGCGGGAGCCGCCGCTGCGTGCCATGCGCGCCCGTGCAGCGCTTGCAGAAGCGGAAGCTGAGCTGCAGGCTGCACAAGCTGCCGATCTAGCGGCACGTCAGGCGCTCGCGGCTCTTTGGGTGTCCGGCCGGCCCAACCCGGTTGTATCAAACGTCTTTCCTGATTTAGCGCCGCCGCTCGCTCCGCTGGGTTCCGAAGATCCCTTGCAGCTGCGCATTGCGGATGCGCGAACCAGCTTTGCTGAGGCCGAAATTGCGCGTGAACGCTCGCTCGGCGTTCCCGACCCCACGCTGTCGGCAGGCGTGCGCCGATTTCAGGAAAGCAACGATCAAGCCTTCATTGTCGGGATTTCCATTCCGCTGCCCTTCCGCAACCGTAACCAAGGCAACATCGCGGCCGCTGAAGCGCAATACCGCGCGGCAAGCGCGAGCGAGGCGATAGCCGAGGCGGACTACCGCGTGGAGTTCGAGCGGACGCGAACGCTGTATCTGGCCGCCGAAACGCGGGTGGAGACCCTTTCCAGCGCATCCCTGCCGCAGGCCGAGGAAGCACTCCGACTTGTCGAGATCGGATACCGCAATGGCCGGTTTCCGCTGATCGAAGTCCTAGCAGCTGCCGAAGCGCGCGACGCCATTCGTGAAAATCTGATTCAGGCAGAAGAGTCCCGCGGCCTGCTCGCGGCGCGGCTCATCTGGCTCACCGCACAGTGAGATCCCTTCCCATGAAACGTAACTATCTTATCGCAATAGTCGGCATCCTTGTTCTGGCGGCCGTATCTGCTTGGGCCTTCTGGCCGTCAGGGTCTGCCGACCACTCCGAAGAAGGACAGAGCGAAGAGGAAGGCGGAGCAAAAACCGACGGTTCCGAAGGCGCTTTGCAAATTAGCGAAGAGCAAATCGCGGCTTCCTCCATCGAAATCGAAGCTGTTCAGTTTGGTGCTGTTACAGAGATCGTATTCTCCGCAACTGTCGCAGCCGCGCCCAACGCGAGCGCGCGAATCGATGCACGTGCCTCGGGGGTCGTGCAGAGCGTGAACAAGATGCTTGGCGATTATGTCAGGCAGGGGGAGGTGATCGCGCTGATCGAGAGCGCTGATGCTGCCGGACTGGCTGCGCAGGTCGCTACCGCGCGTGCGCGGGTCAATGAACTGTCTGCGCTCTACGACCGCGAAAAGCGGCTGTTCGAGGCCAATGTGACGGCCCGGCAGGATCTCGAAGCGGCGCGGGCCAATCTGCAAGTGGCAAGATCGGAGCTGTCACGCGCACAAGCCGCATCCGCAGCTGCTGGTGTCAGCGGGGATGGACGTTCGCTGGCCGTGACGAGTCCGATTTCAGGGCAGATCACCAGCGCGCCGATCGTGCTCGGCTCCTACGTATCCGCTGGTGACGAAATGTTCCAGATCGTGAACGCGAGCGGCTTGCAGGTGCAGGTCGCCTTGCCTGCCAGCGATGCTGCGAGAATTCGGCCGGGCGATGAAGCTACGTTGGAGCTCGGGCAGGACAGGGAGATCGGCGGACGTGTGCGCTCGATAACCCCCGCGCTCGATCCGGAAAGCCGAAGCGCCACCGCAGTTATTTCGCTCGCTGGAGCGGTCCCCGGATTGCAGCCAGGCGCATTCTTGCAGGCGCGCATCCGACCCTCAGGTGAAACCGATGCGACCTCGATCTCGGTGCCTGAATCCGCAGTTCAGATGGTCGAAGGCCGTGAAGTCGTGTTCGTTCGCACGCGTACCGGCTTTCGGGCGACGCCTGTCGTGACGGGATCGCGCTCTGGAGGGCGCATCGTGATCGAGTCCGGATTGCAGAATGGCCAGCGGATCGCGACCGAAAACGCTTTCCTGCTCAAAGCCGAACTCGGAAAAGAGGAAGCCGAACATGGACATTGATCGTTCTGAAAGCGGCTTCGAAAAAGAGGCCGACAGCAATGGCGGCCTGATTGGCGGCGTCCTTGACTGGTCGGTGCGCAACCGCTGGGCGGTCGTGCTTCTGGCACTCGGCGTGGCGATCTGGGGTGCGTTCAATCTTGCGAAACTGC
This sequence comes from Erythrobacter sp. KY5, assembly GCF_003264115.1. Taxonomy (NCBI): domain Bacteria; kingdom Pseudomonadati; phylum Pseudomonadota; class Alphaproteobacteria; order Sphingomonadales; family Erythrobacteraceae; genus Erythrobacter; species Erythrobacter sp. KY5. The sequence continues at coordinate 49,345 of NZ_CP021912.1, forward strand.
CGATTGATGCGGTGCCGGATATCACCAATGTTCAAGTACAGATCAACACCGAAGCACCGGCGCTCTCGCCCCCACAGATCGAAACGCAGGTAACCTTCCCTGTCGAGACGGGCCTCGCCGGGATCGAGGGACTGGAAATGACCCGCTCGATCTCGCGCAATGGCTTTAGCCAGGTCACTGCGATCTTCGAGGAAGGCACGGATATCTATTTTGCGCGCTCGCAGGTGGAGGAACGGCTTGCCACGCTCGCCTCTTCGCTTCCTGCAGGTGCGGAGCCGTCGATGGGTCCGATTGCGACCGGTCTCGGCGAGGTGTTGATGTATACCATCGAATTCGAGCATCCGGGTGGAACGGATGCTCCGAACGGCGGCGCCATTGGCTGGCAGAATGACGGCAGCTTTGTCACCGACCGGGGCGAGCGATTGGACACGGAGGTGGCGAGAGCCGCCTACCTGCGCACGGTGCAGGACTGGGTGGTCGCGCCGCTGATGCGCTCGGCCGACGGCGTCGCGGGCGTGGATTCGATCGGCGGCTTTGAAAAGCAATATCTGGTGCAGCCCGACCCGGATCGCCTGGGCGGCTACGGTGTTTCACTCGACCAGTTGATTACAGCGCTCGAAGCGGCGAACCAGGCGGAAGGCGCGAACTTCGTCGAACGTGCCGGCGAAGCGCTCCTGGCCCGTGTCGATTCCCGGCTGAATTCGGTAGAAGACATCGAGCAGGCGGTGGTGACGACCCGCGAAGGCGTGCCGATCCGCGTAGGCGATGTTGCCACAGTCGAGGTTGGCGGTGACCTTCGCACAGGGGCCGCCTCGCTCAACGGCGATGAAGCGGTCGTCGGAACTGTCCTGATGCGAGCGGGCGAGAACAGCCGAACCGTTGCCGCTGGCGCAGCTGACAGGCTTGAGGAAGTTCGTGCATCGCTGCCTGCCGGAGTGGTGGCTGAGATTGTCTACAATCGGTCCACGTTGGTCGATGCGACCATCGCTACGGTTCGCAACAATCTGGTCGAGGGCGCCTTGCTTGTCATCGTCGTCCTGTTCCTGCTGCTCGGAAACATCCGCGCTGCCATCATTGCCGCACTGGTCATTCCTCTTTCGATGCTGATGGCAGCAATCGGGATGAACCGGCTTGGCGTATCGGGCAACCTGATGAGCCTTGGCGCGCTCGATTTCGGCCTGATCGTCGATGGCGCCGTCATCATTGTCGAGAACAGTATCGCCCGCCTCGCCCATAGGCAGGAGCTTGAAGGACGCTTGCTGACGCTGCGTGAACGCCTCGCGGAGACCCGCGCAGCAGCGCATGAGATGATCAAGCCGACCGTTTACGGTCAGGCGATCATCTTTCTGGTCTTTGCGCCTCTTCTCACCTTCACCGGTGTGGAAGGCAAAACCTTCACGCCCATGGCCATCACCGTCATGCTTGCCTTGGCTTCGGCTTTCATCCTGTCACTGACATTTGTCCCGGCGATGATCGCTCTCTTGCTGAACAAGAAAATCAACGAGAAAGAAGTGAAGACAATTCGCGTGGCAAAAGATCGCTATGGTCCATTGCTGCGCAAGGCCCTGGCCCGTCCTTGGCCGGTCATCGGCACCGGCGTCGGCGTATTTGCACTTGCAGCGCTGGTCTTCAGCTTCATCGGCAGCGAATTTACGCCGCAACTCGATGAGCGTGATCTGGCAGTGCAGTCATTGCGTATACCTTCCACCCCATTGGAGCAGTCGCTCGCCATGCAGCGCCAGGTCGAGGCGCGCCTCACACAATTCCCTCAGGTTGAGCTGGTGTTTTCTCGCACCGGCACGGCCGAGGTCGCAACCGATCCCATGCCGCCGAACATCTCGGATGCCTATTTGATCCTCAAGCCACGCGAGGAATGGCCCGATCCCTCGCTGTCCAAGGATGAACTCGTAAGCGAGATGGAAGAGGCTCTCGGTGGTCTTATCGGCAATCTCTACGAGTTCAGCCAGCCCATCGAGTTGCGCTTCAACGAGCTCATCGCAGGCGTTCGCGGCGATGTGGCGGTCAAGCTGTACGGAGATGATCTGACCGCCATGACTTCGGCTGCAAACGAGGTCGCCGCCGTGCTGCGCGGCGTCGAAGGCGCAGCCGACGTGAAGGTCCAGCAGGTCTCTGGCTTCCCGACACTCGATATCGCCTTCGACCGGCCTACTATCGCGCGCTACGGGCTAAGCGTCGAGGACGTGGCGCAGTCCGTTGCCATCGCGCTTGGCGGTCGCAACGCCGGCCTCGTGTTCGAAGGCGACCGCCGGTTCGATGTCGTCGTCAGATTGTCAGATGCCAATCGCAACGATTTCGACCAGCTCGGCACCTTACCGATTGTCCTCCCGAATGGTGGGAGCATTCCGCTTAGAGCCGTGGCCCAATTCGAGGTCATCGATGGGCTGGCCGAGGTCCGGCGCGAACAGGGGCGAAGACTGGTCATCGTATCCGCCAATGTGCGGGAGCGTGATCTTGGCTCATTTGTCGAGCAGGCCCAGTCCGAAGTGGCCGCAAACGTCGATCTGCCATCCGCGTCGTTTATCGAATGGGGCGGGCAGTATCAGAACCTGCAGCAAGCGCAGCAACGTCTACTGATCGTGGTTCCGCTCGCCTTCGCGGTCATCCTGCTGCTGCTCTACATGGCGGTTGGCGGATGGGTCTCGGCGTTAGCGGTGTTCAGCGCGATTCCGATGGCACTGGCTGGCGGTGTCTTCTTCCTGGCCCTGAGAGGCATGCCATTCTCGATCTCGGCAGCGGTAGGCTTCATTGCCTTGTCAGGCGTTGCGACCTTGAACGGTCTCGTCATGATAACCGCAATCAAGCAGCGGCTCGAAAAGGGTTTGGAGCTTGGTGAAGCGATTGTCGAAGGCGCAATTGCACGCCTCCGCCCGGTTCTGATGACGGCGCTCGTCGCCTCGCTCGGCTTCGTTCCGATGGCGCTTGCGACAGGAACCGGGGCCGAGGTGCAGCGCCCGCTCGCCACGGTTGTGATCGGCGGGTTGATAACGGCAACAGCGCTCACACTGTTCGTGCTGCCTGCCATTGTGAGCCTGATTTTCGCGGAGAAATCCGAGCAGGCAAAGGGTCACGGAGAAATGCCATGAGCGGCGATCACAAATTCGAGCTTGATAGTGCTGAAAAGCGGCGAACTCTGTGGATTGTCCTGTGGCTCAACGTCGCGTTGGCTGTCGGTTTCTTGTTCGTCGGATATTTTGCCGATTCTAACGCGCTTCTCGCGAATGGTCTCGACAATGCATCTGATGCTCTTGTCTATATCCTGAGCCTTTTCGCACTTAGCCGTTCTCGAGTGTGGAAGCGCAACGCGGCTCGCCTTTCAGGTGGCTTGCTCCTGTTGTTTGCCGCTGGCGTTATTGCCGATGCAATACGTCGCTTTCTGGAGGGGTCCGACCCTGGTGGCATCGAAATGATGGCTATGGCTGCGATCGCAGCCGTAGTGAACCTCATCTGCCTCCGCCTGCTTCAAAACCTCCAGCAGAAGGACGTCAGTCTGCGTGCCGCAACGACTTTTAGCTTCAACGATTTTGTAGCAAATGGCGGGATTATTGTCGCAGGGCTGGTCGTCACGCTTACTGGCGCGAATTGGCCAGATCTATTGGTCGGCATCGCTGTTGCCGGGATCGCGATCTATGGCGGGATCGATATCCTGCGCGATACGCACAAGGATAGGCATGAGGAAGCCGGCACGACCCACAGTTAGGGCAAGAGCAAATAGGAAGTGTGCCCTTGCTTCGGGGATTGATGCTGGCTCTCGCCTCGAGGTTTCTGGCGAACTGCAGCTTTACCAGCATCCATATTGCCTTACTGAACATGAATAGGTTCTCGGTCAGCGATACAACAAGCAATGATCTTTTTCATTTGCGCTTGAAGTTGGCATGAATGCCCGTAGCCTTCAAGACTATATCCAGCGAAAGGAAGGCCCGCTTTCACCCCCAATCCCAGCCATTTGGCAAAGGCCCTGAGTGGGTCGATTTCGGACTGTCTGGTCTTGGGCGCCGGATCTGGCGAAGCTGCCATTCGACGACTTCAGTGTTCTTGTCCGTTACCGACCAACTCAGGACATTCAACGCTGTTGATGTGAGCGTCAGCTTCTACGGGAACCCGCCGTTCAGGTCGGCAAACCGGCCGGCCGGCTAAGCGCCCCAGTCACCGCAGCCCTTGCGACCACCAATATTTCTCGAGATGGCCGCGATCTAGCCGGGCGCTGAGCGTAGGCCACGCATCGGCATGCTCCCTAAGATTGCGCTCGAGATCGGCGTCGAGCAACGCGACCTCCTCGGCCGTCATCATACCGCCGCCCAGTTCCATCACCGCGATTTCCACGGCACGGATCGAGCGGCGCGCCAGTTCCCAAGCTTCATCCTTCGTATAGCCGCCGAAATTGTCGAGCAGCAGTGACACCATCGTCGACATGACACCGACGCGCACCAAAGCCGGGGGATGGGTGCGCTCGATGGCGAACGGATCCTCCGGTCCGAACAGGTCCATCACCGAAAAGAAGATATAGGCCGTGGTCAGGAAGTACCGCATCCCGGCCTGGCGCTCCTTGAGGACATCGGCCCAACCTGCCACAAAGTCCGGACTGCCGAGCAGATATGAGGTGGCCCCTGCCGCCAGTGCGTCCGCGTCGCGCTCGAGGGCGCGGCTCTCGGCCAAGCTGGGCCGGCCGGAGCCGTCCGCTTCGGCGGTGAAGTTGCCCGTGTAAAGCGGCAGATGCCCGCCCGCGAGGTGCCCGATCTCATGCGCCATCAGGTAGTGGCTGGCGATGTAGGTGAGAAGGAACGACCTCACCATATTATCGTCGGTCATTCGGCTGTCGGCTTCGGCGCTAATATGCATCCAAGCTTCGCGGCGCGACCGTTTGGGAGGCTTCATCTCGTCGACTGGATCGGTGCCCTCGCTGAGAAACCAGAATAGCGGCTCGCTCGCCATGATTGCCGCGCAGAAATTGAGGATCGTGTCGAGCGCGCCCTCGGCGATGACGACGCAATACATGTCGGGTGAGCGGTAGCCCGCGATCATCGCGTTCACGACGCGAGCTCGCGTGATGCACCAAAAGATTGGGCGGTCGAGCACGAGCTGATGCGTGAGATTGCCGATCGCGTCCGACAACCCGAGCAGGCTCGGCGATACTGCCACCTGCCGCAGTTGATCAGCCGGGACGATCGGTGCAGCGAGCGCCTTGTTCTGGCGGAGAATCTTGCTTTCGACAGCGGCCCAATGCTGCTGCGGCAGATACAGCCGCGAGATCAACTCAAGTGTATTATCCTGAACCATGCGGGTAATTTAGGTCGCTTGGTCCTGAAGGAAAGGGAGGGCGTCGTGTGCCGCTAGTGTGAGCATCCGCTCTCGTCGAAAGCCGTCGTTCACCGTTCTTAGCGGATTGGCGGCTTCGTCCCAAAGTCGGCCGCCCGGGCAGATCAAATGGAATATCCGGCTTCAGGCAATCGGAAGAGATGCACGAATGTCCGAAATTAGGGCGCAAAGCGGACCTGACAGCAGTTTAAGCGAAGGTCAGGTTTTGGGCGTCACGGACTCAGTGCTCGATTTCCTAAATTGGGGTCGGAACCAGACGAACAACCTTGCCCGGAATTGACCTCAAGAGATAACGCGCGGCAACTGTTGTTGCCTAGCAAGTGTCGCATCTCATGCTAGTCTCGGCGGCATGAGTTTCATACAACTGCAGCGCGAGCCCGGCATCCATTATCTCGTGGGGCACCAGAACTTTCGCACATCGCCTGCTTTCGAACATCTACTTGAAGCGAAATGCGCCGTTCGCACAATCACGCCGGTAGGGGACATGGAAACATCACTGCACGTCCCGCTTTCAGACTTCGCGATGTTCCCGGCAGGTTCGCTTTTCGGACAGGGCAAAGCAGTGGCAGTGCGCAATCGCGACCGTCGCCGATCGCGTAGGACAATCCTGTTGGGCGATCAATTCGAGACGTGGGACGTCGACCGTCTGACACGTATCAAGGCGAAGAAGCTACTTCATCCCTATGATCTGACCATTCAGCATACCGAGAAGGTTTTCATCGACCAGATGGGGGCACCACGTCCGCTAGGTTTGATGCATAGCGAGCAGTTCCGGTTCATCTGTTCAGGCGTCAGCTTCCTGCTCGACACGTTATCGTTGCGATCGGTCACCTCACAGAAAAGCCTTGCAAGCATGTTTGTCGACGAGGCGGAAACCGGGATCGACGCGAGCGGTACTTATGTCATTACACCTCTGCGCCCATTTCAGAACGCCACCGCGACACTGCAAATCGCGCTTCTGCTGACCAATCCCGATATTGCGGACTATATTCGGTTCTTCTTCAGGCGTGTCGGATCCGCTTTGCGCGGCGAACCTATAGATTCCATGAGAGCCTGGACATTCCAGGACCCACTGGACTGCACTATCGAGAGCGAGCCGCTGTCCATCCAGCATGGCGGAAAGGAGAGGATCGTCGACTATTGCGACAGGATCGTCGCCGATCATCGCAAGCCGGCCTTCAAAGACATCGTGGTCCGAATTCGGAATACACGTGCCGATGAGCAGATCGAAATGATTGAAGAACTGCGCACGCGGGAAGAGAAGGAACAGTTGCGTGTTGCCTCCAGCACCAAGGTTAGGCGCTATCCGGCAGACAAGCGCACGGTCCGACTGGGGCGCATGGACGGGGAATTCGGGCGGCTGTTCCCTGAGTTCGCTAAGCTCAATCTGCGCTTCGACCGCGAGAGAGCCGAGACCGGCGATAGCCTCAGCCGAACCTCGGTGACCAAAAACGGAAGCACAAGGCCCGACTTTGTGAGCCCGCTTGCGTCTTCCACCCCGCCGGAGCTCGGTGGTACCGTTCCGCAGTTAAAAAGCGGCCCTGTCGAAACGGTCGTCTTCGAACGCCCCAACGTGGCTACGCGATTTCTTGCAACCAGCGATGCCCCAGGCCTCGAGCCTCTGATCATCAAGCTCGACGAGATGCCGCTTCTTATGCGCGAGTTCTATCTTGCAGGCTACTACATGGAAAAACATCGCTCGACTTCGAGCCTACCTGACTATGCGATGGAACGCGGCGAGGAGTTGCTCTTTAGGCTGCCGACCACTTGGGGTGGTTTCGCAGCTCCGGATAAGAAAGGCTTCGATCGCTACGTTGCCGCTTTCCCACTAGCCTTCGATCACGGCACCGTCTGGGCCATCGAAATCCTTAGAAACGATCCCAGAGAAATCTTCGCGATGGGCCTCGTTGCCCAGCTCGACCGGGAAGATGGCCTTAGCTTTCTCGGTCGTGCGCTTCGGAGCGTCTGCGACCGGGTCGGCCGACGGCGCGGCGGCGATCTGTCGGGCACCTTTCCGCGAGCCGACTTCGTTGACACACGGATCGACACCGTGGCGCACAAGCAGACAGTGTGGGACGCCAGGACGCTGTCTCAAATCATTCCCTCCCGTGCCGAGCTACTTCTCTCGCCCGAACGCAACTTCTAGCGCGCGTTTGAGGATCCGGGCCGTAGATAGGTGTCGAGAGCGTCACGAAGAGCGAATGGCGTTTGCACACCGGTTTCCTCGGGCACAATCCAGCTCGCCCACGCACGCGCTTCACCGCACAGGCCGACAAGCCCGAACGGCCAGCCCCTAAGTAGCCGCTCCACGCCGCGCATCGCATTATGTGCGGAGATGGTGGTCATCGCGCGGATACTGGGGGTTTTCGCCCTGTATTCAAATTCGAGCGTGCCGATCGATGGTTGCAAAGCATCGCGGACCCGGCTGCCCCAACCTCGCGATACAATCGCGCGGAAGAGCGCCAGCTCCATGGCGAAAAAAGCGATCGGATGCGTGCCGTTCAGATACGGCCACGCCACGGCACATCCGTCGAGGACCAATTCATTATGCGCCTGCAGTGTGAGAACGTTCGGATCGGCGGTCCGCGCTTCGAGCGTCGTCAGATCAAGAGCGCAGCGGTCGCAAAGTCGCATACCGCCTCTATGGGGCTGGTAGGGCGCACCGCAGTCGAGGCAAGCATCCATCAGTATTGTGCCGTGCCGTGTACATGTCGGAAACAGCCGCAAGCGCCAGGTCAGAGGAAGATAGGCCGTCTCTTCGGCCAGACACTGAGGACAAAAAGCCTGACCGTGCGCCTTCCGAATTCGGTGGCGCACACCGAGCGGTACGACCATGAAGGATTGGTTCGCGCCCGAGATGCACTCGGCGAGCACACCCTCATAAGCGCTTAGGGCAGTGCACCGTGCGCGTTCGAGCGGCACACCCGTCTTCACCGCCAGAGCTTCGATAAGCTCTGGCGGTGCGACGAGGTCACTATCCCTAGTCCAGAATTCGAGCCCAGGCACGAGTTCCTTCATCAGCGAATGGTGCTTGGTGCCCTTTGCCTCTGCGATACGGATCAGCCATGAGGTGATCGATTCCCGGGGCAAAGGGCGGGGACGGATATGCCAGCGGCTCACGCGGCCTCCCATTCTTTGTCCGTCTTCAGTTCAAGACGTTTTATCACGTCTTCGCTACGCTCGGACAGCGGCACCCACGCCATGCCCTCGATCGTTTTTGCATCGATCACTTCGCGGCCAGTCTGAATAGCCGTGCGCGCTGCAAGCAGCATGACGCGCCGGATATGGCCGATGACATGGTCGCCCATCTCAAGTATCGTTTCCACCAGCTTGGGATCAGCCACGATGTGCGAGACCTTGCGCAACGGCAACCGAACCTCGAGATTGTGAATGAGCACATTCGCCTCATCGCCGCGTTTCCAGGGCGGCAGGACGAGCTGCTCGAACCGCCGCTGCAATTGCGGTTCTTTGTTGAGAATATCGACGCCTGCCGGCGTACCGAACAACGCGACGCCGCACCCGGTATCCTCACCGATCGACTTGATCATGTTCTTGAGCGCCTCGCGATTGCGCGAAGTCCCGTTAGAAAGATCCTGGAACTCATCGATAATGAGAAGCTTTGTCTGCATCGCCCTCAGAACCGCATAGGCCATCGAGGTTAGATGCGACGTCGACCACGTCAGGTTGAAGGGCTCTCCAACATAGCGCAGGATCCGGATCGCGAACTCGCGCACCGAAGCCTCACCCGGCATCGAGATGCGAACCACGTCCGCACGATCAGCATCACCCAGTACGTTTGTCCGGATCGGATGCAGCGAAGCGAAATGTTTGGAGATCGTGCTCTTGCCATTGAAGCTTCGCCCAAAAATGGCGATGCTGTGTTCATGCGGCTCGGGCATCTTGAGGATCGCCGCAAGGCGATCCTCAATCTCCATCATGCGCGGATGGTGGATGGTCAGAGGCTGGCTGAGAAAGGCGAGGCGGGTCGCGGCATCCGCAAGACGCAGTTCTTCGATCGGTGTGGTGATGGTGGTCTGGGTCATTGTACGGCTCCGGAGCTGGGAAGAATGGTGATGGTGGCTGGGTCGATTTTCACGACCGGCGGCGGGGGAAGCGGCGATGTTTCAGGAGCGGGCAACCGGTACTGGCCACGCTCGCGCTTCTCGGCCTTCTGCGCGATCTTGCGCTGCTTGGCCCGCTCGAGTTTGGACGTCGGGTTGACGACCTTGCTGCGGCGCCTGGCCTCGGCACGCTCCTTCTCGATCAGACCGAGAATGCCACTCGCCGTCACCTGGTCACGCTTCTTGAGTTTCGCCTTGAGTGCGGCGCGCGCCTTTTCCCACTCGGCAACGGTAATCTCCTTGCCCTCGGTCAAAGCATCGCGCAGCTCGATGTAGCGCCCGTTACGCGGGTCCTCGACGAAGGCCCGGCTCACATCTGAAGGATCGCGCTTGACGTTGAAGGCTGTGCCCTTGGCGACGTTCAAGAGAGGCTGAAGCTCGCGCGCCGTGTAGCTGCAATAGCTCACGCGCAGACCGTACTTCTCCAGCTTGCGCCGCTCGGTCTTCAGAAAATCGAGGTAGAAGCCCTGCGGATCGTCGATTCGCCGAGGATCGCCATACTGGGCAACGCCGAGATTCCACTTCTCCGCCGGCGTCATCCCCAAAGCAGGATGGACGCGGTGGGGATACTCGCACACGAAGAACCGGACCATCGCTTCCAGATATTGCTTGAGCGTCAGCTCCGCCGTCTTGGTCGGATCGATCCGGTCCTTCTCCCGCCGCGTCTTGCTGAACAGCGTGTTCCCCGGCAGCTTGCGGGTCTCCTTCATCGCCGTCCCAATGAGCCGCTCGATAACGCCGCCATGATGTGGCTGAGAACGATGTGACAGGTCGATGCGCCACTTCTCGCACCCGCGATGAAACGATTTCGAGGTGAAATCACAGCCGCGATCGACGAAAACGGACGATGGGATACCGTACCACGGCCAGTCCAAGCCAAGGATTCCCATGGCCTGAAGCCAACCATCCTTCGGGAGGCAGGCGATCGCCATCGCCTCGGCGAGCTCCTCGACGCTCGGGTAGCCGAAGGTCACATGAATGCCTAGCGGAACCCTCGAAAACTCATCGACGACCATCGTGAAGGTTGGCCTGCCCAGCGAGATCCAGAGTTCCTCCGAAATGACGTGCAGATCGGCATAGGTATGGTCGATCTGCACCCTCTCGAGAGGGTACGTGCAGGGCGGGGTCGAACCCTTGTTGCGATCGTACTTGTCGGCCGCGGCCTGCGCGCCGTGCTTGTGAGCATAGCGCACCCGCTCGTCGAGCGCCTCCCACCGCCGCCGGATCGTCCGCTCGGAGGGAGCCTCGAGCCCAGCCTTGGCGCACGCCTTCTGGACGTTCTCGATGTAGACCGTAACCGGCTGACCCTTATAGCGTTTCTGCCTCAGGAACTTCTTCAGCTCGGTCTCGCCAACCTCTTCGACAGCCGGATCGAGTTTGGAATGCCAGATCCGCTTGGCCGGAGGCTTGAACAGCGCCATAGCATGCCCCGCCTCCTCGTAGTCAGTGAGCTTGCGGTAGAATTTGGCCGGTGACCAACCAAGCATGCGGGCAGCCTTCTCTGCGTTGTCGCGGGTGCGGTCGCCATTGCGGAAGCCATCGATAACGCAGGCCTCGAAGCGGATCTGCTTCCAGTCGGCCTCGCTGATATCGTCGAGCGAGAGCTTCTGGCCGGCACCTTGGCGCGCAACCGTGCTGATACTAGCCGCCGTCGGAACGACGTTCTTCTTCGTGTTAGACATTTTAACGTACTCCATCTTTGAGAAAGTGGAGCACGAACCGGAAAGATGCGCGCGATCCTCGCCAGACGCGAGCGTTCGCGCTTGACTTGGGGCGGCTTTTCGGAGACAACGAGAGTGTTGAGGGATCTCGTATCCCGAAAAGGCCTGGTTCTTCGGAGCCAGGCTTTTTCCGTTTCGTGCTTATCGAGTTTTGATTGCAGGCATTCTTTTTCTTACATTGGCATCTCCTCATCGATCGCGTGCAGCCAGTCGGCTACATCTTTGGTGAAAGCAAAGGTGCCGTTCCGACCAGGCAGCTTGAAGACCCGCACTCCTACACTTCCGCGCGCCTTGGCCTTGCGAAAAGCGGCGGAGCTCGGAAAGCCCAAGGATTTCCAAAGCGCTGAGCCCGTTAGAAACGGACCCGAACCAGCGAGCAATTGCTCTGCCAGTTCAGTGCCAGACGTCTTCGAAGCCATTGTATCGCAATTCCTTTGTGAAACGACTTTCGCCGATTGGCGTGCATGTCACGGACGCCACGCTTGTCCAAGCGACGATTATCAGGCCAAAATCGTCGCTTGACTTGGCCGCGAATCGAAAAGCGATGGGGAACACGAAGAAGCCACGAACCGAATGGATCCTGACCAGATGGATCATGGCCTGTGTCGACTTCCGCGCGACTCCGGAGGATGCCGAGTGGATCAGGACCGACCTCAACTGCAGCAAGGATTCTTTGAGGCAGTATCGCATAGGCGAACGCCGCATCCGGTCAGATGTCGAAAACTCTGTTCTTGATCGCCTGGAGACACGCTTTTCAGGAACGGCTGCGATGCTTCGCGGACCAATGGCGCAGATCCTTATGCGGCGAGACCTTCCGAATGGAGCGCTCCGACACACGATCAGGCAGCTGCCGGACCCGTATCGCACCTTGCTTCTAGCGCTCGGCTACGGAGCAGATCGAAGCGAAATTGACCCAGGTGTACAGCTAGGTGCGGTGCTGGATTACTTGCTTCAGGCGACGTCTTTCGAAACTCTCCAGACGGTCGTGTTCATGCTCGCTTGGTGCGATGACATCGGCGACACAGTCTCCTGGACCACCATCTGCGAAAGGCATCGCGCAGCGCTTCCCAACATGATCTTCGAAGGGATACCCGTGCATCACTTTGCGCTGCTCGACGCGATCGACGAATACGCGCGAACCATCGAATTCAAACACGGACGGCGCATCCGTACGAAGCGCAGTTGGCGGACGGCAGTCGCGAAAGCAAAGAAGATCCGCAAGGAGGGCGGTGTTGCGGTGCAGGAGCATTGGGAGGATGTGCCGAAGGTGTTCGCGATCCGGACAAAGTCGCGCGCGGACGAAAACCCAGACTGAGCGGTCGCATGAGCCAGAAGCTGCTTCTACTTTAGCGCATGAAGACTCTTTTACGCGGTCCCCGGTCCAAGACGGTGTCGTCGCTCCACTCGTTGGTGATGTCGAACCAGAGCTCATCCCGAGCACAAAGATGCAACACCGTCGATATGACCTCACCTCTCGCGAAACCGAACCTTTCACCGTGGAAGATCGTGGATCCCAGTGTCGCAGGAAATTCGCCGAGCCTGCCCGATAGGATCAGATCGATCAGATCGCCATCGGGCTTATAGAAGGCACGGTCGGTGATCGCCTTTGCGTTCGCCAAGCCTTTGGCGGCGATCGTCTCGTCGGTCGCCACAAGAAACGAGCAATCGGTCTGTTCGCGGCACCACTGCATCATGGCGATATGAGCTCGTCCGGGAACTGAGGCGCCTCCAGCCTCCACGATGCGGTCAGCCTCTCGACGTTCTTTGACCTCGACTATGTAGCGATAGCGCCGCCCTTCCCGATCATTGATCTCGACGAGGTAATCGGGCGTGTACGTCCGCGTTTGTTCGTCTACGAGATCTATGAACTCTATCGAGAAGGGCTCCCATGCGATGTGTTGCACCTCATTTGCGAAATCGCAAAGTTGGACGAATCCATGCTCGATCGACGACTGGAAGGCGACGGTTTTCCCGGTTTTTCGCAGGCGATAGAGGCCAGTTTCCGCACTCACCCGGGCGGGAATTTCGCTTTTGCGCGAGGGAGTTAAGCGGACGTGGTCAACTAGTCTCATCGACTATGTCCACGCCAATTCGGGCGAGCAAGAATTGCCACCCAGTCTCAAAACTGAGCCGATCTCTGGGCGAAAAACACCCGATTGAGTCGCACATGTTGAGGAAATTATCAGGGGGCCTGAAGGTGCGCCCCGGCGAAGTGAGCCTTGCGCATCTGGGCGTGCTCTTCCTTGACGAGCTTCCCGAATTCCAGCGCCCCGTGCTCGATTCGCTGCGCCAGCCGCTTGAGACGGGTCAAGTCGATGTGGCGCGCGCCAACGCGCATGTCACTTTCCCCGCGCAGGTGCAGCTTATTGCCGCAATGAACCCTTGCCGCTGCGGTTATGCGGGCGATCCGGTCCAGGGCTGCAATCGCTATCCGCGATGCGCAGGCGACTATCAGGGTCGGCTATCGGGACCCTTGCTCGACCGGATCGACCTGCATGTCGAGGTGGCGGCTGTCAGCGCGATGGACATGGCACTTCCGCCTCCTGCCGAAGGCAGCGAGGAAGTTGCAAGAAGAGTGGCAGCAGCGCGCGCGCTCGCCACCAAGCGCGGCGTTCGCTCCAACGCAGAGCTTGAGGGCGATGCGCTGGAAACGCATGCCTCACCCGATGACAAAGGGCGCGCGCTGCTGATGCGGGCGGCAGAAAAGCTCAGGCTCTCAGCGCGAAGCTATACCCGCATGCTTCGGGTCGCGCGCACTGTCGCCGACCTTGCGGGATCGGGGCAGGTCGGACGGGTCCATATCGCGGAGGCGCTTTCCTATCGTCAAACGATAGGCCGCTGATCGTTCCTCGCACGTGACTTTTGCGCGGCATATAGCCAATGGCGAAGGCATGGACTTTTTCGACCCCCAGTGGCTGATTTATCTCGGCGCAGCGCTGCTGCTCCTCGCCTATGGCATCCGCGACGAGTTGCGATTGCGCATGCTGATCGTCGTCTCGACCTTCGTATACATCGCCTATTACTGGCTGTTGCCCACAGGCCCGCTGTGGGACCCGATCATCACGAGCTTCCTGTTCGTGGCGGTCAACTTCTGGGTGCTCGGACAGATTGCCCTTGAACGCACGACCTTTCGACTGAGCGACGATGAAAAGCTCCTGTTCGACGCCTTCGACACGCTGACGCCCGGCCAGTTTCGCCGTGTGCTCGGGCTCGCGCAATGGCACCGTGCCGACGATCCGGAAGGCACATTGCTGACCCGCGAGGACGAACCTTCGAATGCGCTTTTCTACATCTTTGAAGGTATCATCTCGGTCGAGAAGCATGGCCGCCGCTTTCGCCTGCCCGAGGACAATTTCGTGGGCGAGGTCGGCTATGTGCTCAATCGCAAGACCACGACCACCGCAGTTGCCCCCGAGGGTGTGCGATATGTCGAGTGGGATGCGGATGCATTGCGCAGGCTCTCTCGCAAGTACCCAACTCTTGGCAATGCGCTGAACGCGCTGCTCACCCGCGATCTCGCCAAGAAGCTCAACACTTCCTACCGCCCCGACGATGCCATGCCCGCGACCGAGGCGTCGGTCGAACTTCTCGAAGCTGTTGACTAAATCCTTAGTTCCGCGACATATCATGCTAAATGATAGTGGGGACTGTTAAATGGAACTTGAAGCTAGACTTGAGGCGTTGGGCGAGAAAATCCGTAAGCACGCTGAAATCCTCGAAACCGAAGAAGCTGCGAAGTTTGCTTTAGTAAATCCGTTTATAGAGGCTTTGGGTTTTGATTTGTCCGATCCTAGCCAGGTCGTACCCGAATTCACATGCGATGTTGGTGGAAAGAAGGGCGAGAAGGTTGACTATGCGCTGAAGATCGCTGGGGAGGTTGCCATTCTTGTCGAATGCAAGGCGACCCGGTCTGACCTGAACCTGCGTCACGCGTCACAGTTGTATCGCTATTACGGTGCTTCAGATGCGAAGTTTGCGGTGCTCACAAACGGTGTGATCTACAAGTTCTTCAGTGACCTGAACGCCGCCAACAGAATGGACGATGAGCCTTTCCTGATGGTCGATCTTTGCAACCTGTCGAAAAGCGATGTGAGAGAGATCGCAAAATTCCAGCGCGAGGGGTTCGATGCAGAAGCGGCCGCAGAAGCAGCCGCCAACATGCAGATGCAGAGCGGCGTGCTGGAAGTTCTGACGCGCGAGTTAAACGAGCCATCGGACAAGATGATCCAGCTCGTCGCATCGCAGGTTGTCGAAGGCCGCCTTTCGCCTGGCATAAAGAGCGCAATCGCGCGCCACATCCCGAACGCCTTCAACGCAATGATCCGGGCAAAGTTGGACGCTAAATGGACCTCCGCGATGCGCGAAGAACCAGACGCCGAGCCGGCAAGCGCATCTGAAATCGAAACGACCCCCGAGGAAATAGAAGGGTTCAACATTGTACGCTCTATCGGATCCGAACTGGTTTCGCCCGACCGGATCGTGATGCGCGATTCAAAATCCTATTGCGCAATTCTGCTGGATGACAACAACCGTAAACCGATCGTCCGGCTTCGGTTCAATTCACCGACAACCAAGCACCTTGGAATCTTCGATGCAGACAAAAATGAAGAGTTTCTTCCGGTCGAAAGCCCGGTCGACATCTTCAGCGCTAAAGCTGCGATCCTCGACCGCATTAGGTTGATGATGAATTAGCTCGCTTCAAACTCGCGCACGACCTCAAGAAACGACCCGCCCCAGGTGTCGAGCTTCTTCGCTCCGACACCCTGTATCTCGCCCAATTGCGCAAGGGTGCCGGGCCTGCCCGCAGCCATGGCGCGCAGCACGCTGTCATGGAAGATGATGTAAGCGGGAACCCCATTCTCCTTCGCGAGCGAGGCGCGTTTTGCCCTCAGCGCATCGAACAGCGGATCGCCAACCGGGTTGGGTATGGCGCTGCCACGTCCACCGCGCGACTTTTTCGCAGGTGGCTCAGTCATGAGCACGGCCTGCTCCCCTTTAAGAACGTCGCGCGCAGCAGGGCCCAGCGCCAGCCCGCCATGCTCGGTGGTTGTCAGCATGTCATGGGCCGTCAGGTTGCGCAGCACTGCGCGCAGCAGGGGAGCCTCGGCCTGATCGAGAATGCCGAACACCGAAAGCTTGTCGTGCCCGCGTTGCTGGACCCGCTCATCATCCCGGCCAAGAAGCACGCGCTCGACATGTCCGATGCCAAAGCTCTGCCCGGTGCGATAGACCGCGCTCAGCAATTTTTGCGCGGTGGTCGTCACGTCGAGGACTTTGGGAGGGTTAAGGCAGGTGTCGCAATTGCCGCAAGGCTCACGCAGCTCATCGCCAAAATGCTTGAGGAGGATCTGGCGGCGGCACTGCGCTGTCTCGACCAGCCCGGCCAGCGCATCAAGCCGCGCGCGCTCCGACTGCAAGCGCGCTTCGCCAACGTCGCCGAGCCATTGGCGCGCCTTGGCAAAATCGCTCGCAGACCAAAGCATGAGGGTTTGCGCCGGATCGCCGTCGCGGCCCGCGCGGCCGGTCTCTTGGTAATATGCCTCGATCGACTTGGGCAGCCCGGAATGGATGACGAAGCGCACGTCCGGCTTGTCGATCCCCATGCCAAACGCGATGGTCGCGACCATCACCATGTCTTCCGATTCGACGAACCGCGCCTGTGTCGCCGCGCGCTCTTCGGGCGGGAGACCGGCGTGATAGACACCCACCGGGCGGCCTGTCTGCTCAAGCTTGGCGGCAAGGTCCTCGCACCCTTTCCGGCTGGTCGCATAGATGATGCCCGCACCCGGCGTGCGTTGGATGAAGTCGGAGATCTGTTTCGTGCCGCCCTGTCGCGGCTGGATCGCGTACCGGATGTTGGGCCTGTCGAAACCCGCCTTGATAAGGCCCGCATTGGGGATGCCGAGCTGTTTGAGAATATCGGCGCGGGTCACCTCATCCGCTGTCGCGGTAAGGGCGAGGCGCGGGACATGCTCGAAATGGTCGAGCATCCCGCGAAGCTCGCGATAATCGGGGCGGAAATCGTGCCCCCACTCGGACACGCAATGCGCCTCGTCGATTGCGAAAAGCGAGATGTTCGCTGCACTCACGAGCGACTGGAAAGCAGGCGTGTTGACCCGTTCGGGCGCGACATAAAGGAGGTCGAGCGCCCCATCGCGCAGGGCCTGTGCGGTTTCAACCTTGTCCCCATCCGCCGATGTCATCGACGCTGCGCGAATACCGACAGAGCGCGCGGAACGGATCTGATCGTGCATCAGGGCGATGAGCGGGGAAATGACAATCGTGGTGCCATCGCGAATGAGCGCCGGTATCTGGTAGCACAGGGACTTTCCCGCCCCTGTCGGCATCAGCGCCAACGTGTGCTCCCCATTGAGGATGCGCGTGATCACCGCCTCCTGCTTCCCGCGGAAACCGGTGAAGCCGAACACGTCTTTCAGGATTTGGGCAGGATCGGTCCGTGCGGAGGGGGTCACTGGCTTTCTCGGGAGTGAGGGACTCGGGGGTGAGGGGCTCGGGATGCGGGGCTCTTACTCCTCGCTAGAGGTACATGTCCTTGCCCACCAGTCGGCGTAGCTCGAATTCCTCACCATTTTTCGGTTTTCATCAGGAGCGCCATCGCTCCACCATACCGGCCCGCGTTCTCCCAAGGCGAGTTTTGCCTCGTGAACCTTGGCCCGCGCGGCTTTTTCCGCATCGCTATCGCCGGCACGTTTGGCAGCGCCGACCGCGCGCCGCGCGTCCATCAGCGATGCGACCAGCCGCTCTCGCTCGCCTTCGGGGAGTTGGGGATTGGCCGCGCGCCACAGGCGACCGCGTACGATGATGTAGCGGCCATCGGGTGTGCGCGGCGGTCCTTCGGGATCAGCCAGCGGCGGCCTTGCGCGCTGCCTCGATGTCGACGATATCGCCGCGCACCGTACCCTTGCCCGGAGTTGCGGTCGAACCGTCGGCGCGCTTGCCAAGGTCTTCTCGGCGGGTCAGCCACAGGTCTTCATGCGTGAGCACGCGGCCATCATGCGCGAGAATTGAGACCGGCCCGATCGGCAGGCGGTCCTTTTCATCGACCAGCACGGGGTCTTCGGTCACCATCTCAGCGCCGTATTTCTGGCCCCACTGACGCAGCGCGATCATCGCTGGCAGCAGATCGAAGCCCTTTTCAGTAAGGCGATATTCGATCTTGCGACGGTCATCGGCACACGGTTCGCGCTTGAGGATGCCGTGATCGACCAGCTTCGCCAGACGGTTGGAGAGAATGTTGCGCGCAATGCCGAGTTCGCTGAGAAATTCTTCGAAATGCTTGAGCCCGTTAAAGCTCGCTCGCAGAATCATGAACGACCAGCGTTCCCCCATCACTTCAAGCGCTTGCGGCAGACCACATTCGATCAGCTCGCGCAGCGGTTCTCTAATATCGCCCATATCAGTCCTTTCCCTGCAACCTATTTAGCGCGATTTGCGCCAATGGCAAAATCGGGAGCGATTTGCCGCCCAGGGAGCGTGGAAAACCGGTGCCGAGAATAATTTGAGTTTCTAGTTGCAACCTGAAACCTAATCGCATAGGTATTGATTCGCAACTGGTTTCGAATCGAAACTGTGCACCGCAACAAAACACTATTTCAGGTCCCCACAACTGAAAAGGATTATCGTGATGAACCTCTCCCTCCCCCGCGCAAGCCGCATCGCAGTTCTCGCTTCGGCCATCGCCTACACCTCGATGACCTTTGGCATGGCAATCGCCACCCCCGTGGCTGCACAGGGCGGCGCTTACTACACCGCTACCCTCGCCCAGCCGGCTGGCGACGACCGCGCTGTCGCTGGCGGCGTTGCATGGATTTGCGAAGGCAATACCTGCGTCGCGAACAAGGGCAGCTCGCGCCCGTCGCGTATCTGCCGTGGGCTTGTCCGTGAATTCGGTGAAGTCACCAGCTTCAAGGTCGAAGGCGAAGATCTCGACGAAGCGAAGCTCGCACGCTGCAACGGCAACTAAGCCGACCGCACACACATCCCCGATCGCCGGGCCGCTCCTCTCCTCTTCGTGAGGTATCCTCCCCTCGCGGCCCGTCGATCTCAATCCGACATGGCTCCAAACCTCCGGTCGGAAAACTCAAGAACCCCGGCGATGCCTCCCCAACGGCTTCGTCGGGGCTTTTTGTTTGCTGTCAGAGAAAACCGGCGCTGACCAGTTGCTGCTCCAGCGCGTTCGCATCGGTGAATACGTAAGCATCCCAGCCACGCTTCCGGGCGGCTTCGACATTGGCGGGGTTGTCGTCGGTGAAGAAAAGCGCATCGCCCGACCGGCCCGCGCGCTGCTCGGTTATCTGGTAGATACGCGGGTCGGGCTTGGCGATCTGTTCGGCACCGGAGACGACGATATCTTCAAACAGGTCGAAGATGGCATGTTCGCGGCGGAACTGGTCGAACAGCTCAACTCCAAAATTGGTAAGGCTGTATAGCGGTACGCCAGCCGAATGCAGGCGCCTGACAATCGCGTGCACGCCCTCGACCGCATCAGGAGCGCTTTCATTGAAACGCGCAGCATAGGCAGCGATGCGCAGCGCCTGATCGGGATATTCGGCCATGCGCGCCGGCAGCATCTCACCAAGGGGCACGCCGCGATCGTGCTGGAAGTGCCATTCTTCCGTTACGACATTGGCCAGGAACCAATTAAGTTCAGCCTCATCCTCGATGAGCTTTTCGAACAGGTTGCGAAGCTGCCAGTGGAACAGCACGCGGCCGATGTCGAAGACGACCGCCTTGCCTTGAATGTCTGCGCTCAAGTGTGATGCCTCGTGTTACAGGAACCCACAAACGGCTGCGGCCCGCTCTCCTGTCGGAAGGCGGGCCGCTGCGTTTCTTCGACCATCCGTTATCGGACAGTCGGCCAATCCTATGGCTTAGCCCTGGCGGGCTTTAAAGCGGCGATTGGTCTTGTTGATGACATAGGTGCGCCCACGACGACGAATGACGCGGCAATCGCGGTGGCGGTTCTTCAGCGACTTGAGGCTGTTGCGGATCTTCATTTTCGGCTTCCCGGTAATAAAACAGGCACCGGAGATGGTCTCCGATACCGGAAATTCAAGGCGCGCCACTACCTGTGGCCCTGTGATTCGTCAACCTTCACCGCGCAATTGAGACAATTTCCTCTCCCAGGCGAGCGCGTGGGCGATAATCGTGTCGAGATCGTCGTGCCGGGGCTGCCACGGCAGGGTCGCACGAATTCGCGATGGATCAGAAATAAGCGAGCCGGGGTCGCCTGCACGGCGGCCTTGCATCCGGCGGTCGATCGTCTTGTTGGTGACCCGGTCCACCGCATCCAGCACTTCGAGCACCGAAAAGCCTCGGCCATAGCCGCAATTCATCTTCAGCGAGCGCTCAGGCTCCGCCATCAGAGCCTCAAGCGCCAGCACATGCGCCGCCGCAAGATCGCTGACATGAATGTAATCGCGCACCCCCGTTCCATCAGGTGTGTCGAAATCAGTGCCGAAAACTGCAACGCTGTCACGTTTGCCAAGCGCAGCCTCAACCGCGACCTTGATGAGGTGCGTCGCGCCCGCGGTCGATTGGCCGGTGCGCGCCTCTGGATCGGCGCCTGCCACGTTGAAATAGCGAAGCGCACAGAAATTGATCGGATGCGCAGATGCAGTGTCGGTCAGCATCTGCTCGGTCATCAATTTCGACCAGCCGTACGGATTGATCGGAACCTGCGGGGTGTCCTCGCGCACCGATGACACATCAGGCACGCCATATGTCGCAGCGGTTGATGAGAAGATGAAATGCGCAACACCCGCTTTCACCGCAGCTTCGATCAGCGTGCGGCTTTTCGCCGTGTTGTTGTGGTAATATTTGAGCGGGTTCTCGACGCTTTCGGGCACGACAACCGAGCCTGCAAAATGCATGATCGCGCGCGTACCCTGCTCCGCGAATATCCGGGCGAGAAGCTCGGTGTCCTCGATATCGCCTTCGTAGAACGAAACCGTGTCGGGCACTGCGAAACGGAACCCGGTCGTGAGATTGTCGATCACTGCCACAGGCCAGCCGGCATCAATCAGTGCCAGAACAGCGTGGCTGCCGATATATCCTGCCCCGCCGGTTACCAAGACGGGAACACGACCCGCCACGTTTTCGTTTGTATTCATGTGCGCGCGCTTAACATGCGCTCTTTAACAGAGGAAGCTACTCATGATCGCCCTGCGCCATATGGCCCGACCCGCTCTAATTCTCGCACTCGCTGGTGCGCTTTCGGCCTGCGCGGGGGCGTATACCGGCCCCGTCGAGGTGACCCGTTTCGTGTCCGAGCAGCCCGCGATGCTGGGGCAAGGCACGATCACGCTTGAGTTTCCCGACGAGCTGCGAAACGCAGGCGCGCGCGATGCCTTTGCGTCCGCCGTGGCGAGCGAGCTGACCGCGCTCGGATATACGGTCGTGATGGACGCACAGTCCGCCCGCCAGACCGCGACGATCCGAACATCGCGCAATTCGATCGAAACGGCGGATAGGGGCGGCCCGGTCAGTGTGGGCGTCGGCGGCGGAA
This sequence comes from Erythrobacter sp. KY5, assembly GCF_003264115.1. Classification (NCBI taxonomy): domain Bacteria; kingdom Pseudomonadati; phylum Pseudomonadota; class Alphaproteobacteria; order Sphingomonadales; family Erythrobacteraceae; genus Erythrobacter; species Erythrobacter sp. KY5. Next base: position 71,049 of record NZ_CP021912.1, read on the forward strand.
CGGGAACTTTTGGCAGCGGGGTCGGCGTTGGCCTTGGCATCAACCTTGGCGGAGGTGAGCGTGGCCCGCGCGTCGTGACGGAGCTTGCGGTCCGCATCTCCGGACCGGACGGCGCAAGCCTTTGGGAAGGCCGCGCCGAGCAGCCGACTTCCATGAAATCCCCCTATGCCGATGTGGATGCAAGCGCACGCACACTCGCTGCAGCCTTGTTCAAGGACTTTCCCGGTGGCAATGGCGAAACTGTAACCATCGATGTCGACGAACTTCGCTAGGACTCGCTCGACCACAATCAGGGGCATTCATGACCAATATCGCAATCGATGCTGCCTTCGACAGCGGCAATATCGAAGTTTTGTCAATTGAAGGGGCAAGCGCAAAGCTGGCCATCAAAAAAGACCACATGTCGGATTTTGCCCAGTGGTTCCATTTTCGCGTCACCGGCGCGGCTGGCGAGGAAGTGACGCTCAAGATCACGGGCCTTAACACCAGCGCATATCCCGGTGGGTGGCCGAATTACGACGCCTGCGTCTCCGAGGATCGGGAGTACTGGACCCGCGCGGCCAGCACTTTCGACAAGGATGAGGAGGACGGCACGCTCACCATTCGTTACGTGCCGGCTTCGAACCTCAGCTGGTTTGCATATTTCGCGCCCTATTCGATGGAGCGCCATCACGACCTCGTGGCCGAAGCTGCCGCATGCGAAGGCGTCGATCTGGTGCGGCTTACCACCACGCTCGATGGCCAGCCGCTGGACATGCTGGAGATGGGAGAAGGTGATACGCAGGTCTGGCTTTATGCGCGCCAGCATCCCGGCGAAACGCAGGCCGAATGGTGGATGGAAGGCGCTCTTGAATGCCTGACCGATCCGACCGACCCGGTTGCGCGCGGGCTTCGCAGGCATGCGCGCATTCACGTCGTGCCCAACTGCAATCCCGATGGATCGCGTCGCGGCCATCTGCGCACGAACGCGGTTGGCACGAACCTTAACCGCGAATGGGCTGAACCCAGCGCCGACAAATCGCCCGAAGTGCTCGCGATCCGGGCGAAGATGGACGAAACCGGCGTAGACTACGCGATGGACGTCCATGGCGACGAAGCTATCCCCGCTGTCTTCCTCGCAGGCTATGAAGGCATCCCGAGCTGGACCGACGAGCTGGGCGAGAAATTCTACCGCTATCAGCGCATCCTCGACCGTCGCACTCCCGATTTCCAGACCGAACTTGGCTATCCCAAAACGCCAGAGGGCAAGGCGAACCTTGGCATCTCAACCAATCAGGTCGCAGAGCGATACGGTGCCTGCGCGATGACGCTGGAGATGCCTTACAAGGATCTTGCCGACTTTCCCGAGCCTGAGCAGGGGTGGTCACCAGAACGCTGCAAGATGCTCGCGCGCGATTGTCTGGCTGCGCTTCTGGAATGGCTGGAGACGAGCGAGGGTTAAGTGCCTCGCACGTCCTGAAGCAGAACCTCATCCAGCTCGACGTTTCCATGAAGCACCGAAACGTCACCGGTCGTCTCTAGGATCGCAGCGCGAACCTCTGACAGTTGAAGCACGTTCGCCTCGCGCAGCTTGGCGATCATGTCCTCGCGCCTGATGCTGTTCGCCTTCAGCGCTTCATTGTCGAATTCGCCGTCCCGCATGATGAGGCATGGCTGATTGCCGATCATCGTTGCCGCAGTTTCGGAGCGTCGTCGCAGAAACGAAGTCGCCGCCTGAGCGAGCACGAGGCCAAGCATTGCGGCAAGTGTCTGCAGAAAGGCCGTCCATTCGCTCACCTGCGCCGCCCCTGCGAGAAGCGAGCCGAACGCGACTGTGGTGACGAAGTCGAAATTGGTCATCTTCGACAATGTGCGAAGCCCGTTGAGCCGGATGAGAAGGTTCATCCAGCCCAGCGCGATCACTGCAAGGATCGCACCGCGGATGAGGGCATCGACAAGGGGTGGCTCTACAAAAATGGTCGGTCTCCGATAACTACACCTGTTCAACGCAGAGCCTTCCTGATGGTGCCTACCCGATCAAGATAATCAGGCATTTTTCCACCTGATGTGCTATTCTTCGTGTGGATCGAGAGGGAGAAAGATCTTGGATGTCAGCTACAAGCGCCGTCAGTTGCTCGCCGGGATGGGAGCGTTCGGGACATTGGCGATGTTGCCGTCACCGCTACATGCACAGGGGCTCGGCCTTTCTTCGATATTGGGGCGCGCGACCGACAACGCGCTCCACAAGCTGGCTCAGCCCGGTGCTTTTTACGATGACGAGGACATCCGCATCGGCCTCCCGATTGTCGGAAATCTCGGAGGGCGAGCCGGTGGCCTGATGGGCTCGCTGCTCAACGCCGGCAATCGCCTGGGCGTTCTGGGTGGCATTACCCGCTCAATCAACGATGCAGCCGGAGTTGCGGCGGGCGAGGCCAAGCCGATTTTCCGCGAGGCGATCGACAACCTTTCCTTCAGCGACGCGCCGGGTATCGTTCGCCAAAACGATGGCGGGACACAGTATCTGCGCCGATCTTCCAATGATCGCCTCCATTCGCGCCTCGAACCACTGGTGGACAGCGCACTGGCAAAGGCGGGTGTGTATGGCCAGTTCGACAAGCTCGCCGAAGATCACAGCTTCATTCGTGATGCCGGGCTCAGCCGTGAGCGGATTAATCGCTCGGTGACCGATCAGGGGCTTGATGGGATTTTCGCCTATATCGGCACTGAAGAACGCGAGTTCCGCTCCAACCCGCTTGGCGGTCTGGGCAATCTGCTCGGCAATTAGGTCAGATTTGCCGGACCAAAAGCGTGAGGGAGCAGTTCTGACAGCTTCACCCGGCGCACCTCATCGTTGCCAACGCATAGAATCTCCGGATCGGTGCCGCCCAGCTGCGCGATTTCGTTAAGCACCTGGCGACAGCGACCGCATGGTGTGATCGGAGCGCCATCACCCTTATCGAGCGGCCCGACCACAGCGACCGCCACCAGCCCTGCGCGCCGCCCATCGTTCATGGCCTTCGATACCGCGTTGGTCTCAGCACAAAGCGCAAGGCCATAGCTTGCATTCTCGACGTTGGAGCCGGTCACAACTGCGCCATCGTCGAACAGCAAGGCCGCTCCGACTTCATATTCCGAATAAGGTGCGTACGCGTTTGCCGCTGCCTCACGAGCGGCTGCGATCAGTTTTTCGTCGTTCATCTCTGCACCACCACCCACTCGATTGCGTCCTGCGAGGCTTCGCTTACCATCTGGCTGTTGGCACTCCATAGCAGCCAAGGCCGCCCGGCATAATCTGGCCGCGCCCGGTCACGCATCAGCCACAGGTCGCGCTCGGTCGAGCGAGCCGTGCCGTGGCGCGCTTCGAACTGGGGGCCGAGCTTGAGGATCACGGGCTTTCCGGCGTGCATCTCGATCTGGTTGACCAGCGTCATCAGCTCGCTTTCGACCGCCGCGTCGCTGACTGCGGGTTCGCAACCACTTGCCGTGCGGGTCAGTGCGATTGCGGGGGGAAGCAATTCCGCGTCACGCGGCACCATGCGGGTATAACGCGAGGATTGCTCGTCAGCGCGCAGGCAGGGATCGAAAGGCTGGACGATCCCAACCTTGAGCCCCGCACTGCGTGCACGCGACAGCCGCGAGGCGAAACCGGGGTCTGGCACGCCGCCCGCTTCGGCCAGCTCAAGATAAGCGAATTGCGCGCCGATGGCTTTGAGCGTCTGGAACTTCGTGCCGGACGCTCCGCTCGCGACCACGGCGCCTTGCTCGGGGTATAGCGCCAGATCGGGTCGCCAGCTGCGCATGTCCCACCACAGCCAGGCCGCGAAGCCGACACCGACCAGCACGCCCAGCGCCAACAACCGAAACATCCAGCGGCCAAGCGAACCGCCCTTTTTTGCCCCTCGCGCCACTGGTCAGCCCTTGATGTGAAGGACGCAGATCAGCGTGAACAGACGCCGGGCAGTTGCAAAATCGGTCTCAACCTTGCCTTCAAGCCGCTCGACCAGGAGTTCGGCAGCGCTGTTGTGAATGCCGCGCCGGGCCATGTCGATCGTCTCGATCTCCGCCGGGGTCGCCTTGCGGATCGCCTGGTAATAGCTATCGCAAATGGCGAAATATTCGCGGATCGGGCGGCGGAACCTTGCAAGACCGATCAGCAAGGTTTCGAGAGGGTTTTCGTCCTCGTCGGCGATGTCCATCGCCAGCCGCCCGTCGCGAACGGCGAGGCTGAGGCGATAAGGCCCTTTGATCCCGCGTTCTGCGCTGCGGACGGGTTTGAAGGTGTTTTCCTCGATCAGGTCATAGATCGCGACGCGCCGTTCCTGTTCGACATCGGCATTGCGCCACAGGATCGTCTCTTCGTCGAGAGCGATGTGGGCGATGCGATGCAAGTTCGCGGAATCGGATGGGAGAGCGGACATCCGGCCTGCTTTCGCAGATGCATGGGTCACACTTCAAGACCTCCTTTTGCGAATCCCCGCTATCCACAAGGCAATAGGTGTGTGCGAAAATAATTCGCCGCTCATGGCTCTTGCAGTTGCGGGCCACTTCGCGGATTCTAGCGCCATGGCAAATCCCGAACCGATCCGACCCGTGAACGACCAGAACGATGGCGTCGATGGCGCGCGCAAACTCCCCTCCAACCTCGAAGCGGAGGCGGCGTTTCTGGGCGCGGTCCTGATCGACAATCGGGTCCTTGAAGAATTGCAGACCCCGATCCGCCCCCATCACTTTTTCGAGCCGCTTCACGAACGGATTTTCGACCGAATCCTGAAGATGATCGAGCGCAATGCCACCGCTTCGCCGGTGACCTTGCGTCCGCATTTCGAAGCGGACGAGGCGCTGAAGGAGCTTGGCGGGCCAAAGTATCTCGCGCAGCTGACAGCGAACGGTTCGGGTCTTCTCGCCCCGCGCGAACTGGCACAGCAAATCTACGATCTGGCGCTGCTTCGAGAGCTGGTCAGTGTAGGGCGCGGGCTGGTCGAAGGCGCGCTCGACACATCGGAAGAGACAGATCCGATGGACCGGATCAGCCAAGCCGAAGCCGATCTGTTCAAGGTCGCCGAAGGGGCAGCGACCGGCAACGAAGCGTCAAGTTTCCGCGATGCCTCGCTCACCGCGATCAAGATGGTCGAGGCTGCAATGAATTCGGGCGGAGGCCTGTCGGGCAAGACCACCGGCCTTGAGACCATCGACCAGAAAACCGCAGGTCTGCACGATTCCGACCTCATCATCCTTGCCGGACGACCGGGTATGGGCAAGACCTCGCTTGCGACCAACATTGCCTTCAATTGCGCGGAGGAGCACCTCAACTGGCAGCGCGATGGCGGTGAGCACAATTACGGCGCGCCGACCGCGTTTTTTAGCTTGGAGATGAGCGCGGATCAGCTGGCGACGCGTATTCTTGCAGAACAGTCCGAGGTATCGTCCGAGGCGCTTCGGTCTGGCTCACTTACCCGCGACGATTTTCAGAAGCTGTCGTTCGCCAGCCAGCGCCTTGCCGAGCTGCCGCTTTACATCGACGATACGCCCGCGCTCACCATCGGGGGGCTGCGAACGCGTGCACGGCGATTGAAGCGGCGGCACGATATCGGGTTGATCGTCGTCGACTACCTCCAGCTGCTCCAGGGCTCGGGCCGGGCGAACGACAACCGCGTCAACGAGATTTCGGAGATCAGCCGAGGCCTGAAAACGCTCGCCAAGGAATTAAGTGTGCCGGTGATCGCACTCTCGCAGCTGAGCCGTGCGGTCGAGCAGCGCGATGACAAGAAGCCGATGCTCTCGGATCTGCGCGAATCCGGCTCAATCGAGCAGGACGCAGACATGGTCTGGTTCATCTACCGCGCCGATTACTACAAGGAAGCCGTGCGCCCCGACATGCCCAATCCCGACGGCTCATCCTCGCCTGAAGTGCAGGACAAATATGCGCAGTGGGAGGCAGAGTATCTCGAGGTCAAGAACAAGGCGACGTTGATCGTGGCGAAACAGCGCCACGGTTCGACCGGCAATGTCCCGCTTCACTTCCAGAGCGAGATCACCAAGTTCACCTCGCCCAATATGCGCGATTATTCGAGCTATGGGATCGACGGTTAGGCCGATGCTGCCGCGCGGGCGGCGCGGTAATCGGCGAGGCTAATCCAGTGGAACAGACGCCAGCGCAGCCGCTTGAGAAAGCTTGAATGCTGCTTGTACCACTGGCGATCGGCAGCGACGCTTTGCTCCTGTAACCCATCCATGAATTCTCGAAGCCGGGCGGCGAGCGCTTCATCCTCGACGCGAACCATGAGTTCAATATTGATCCGCACGGAACGGCGGTCGAGATTGGCGCTGCCAAAGTAACTCGCATCGTCGACAACAAGCAGCTTCATATGCAGTTTGCAGGGCTGAAATTCAAAAATCGCAGCACCCGCCTTGATCAGCCGCTTGTAAAACATTCGAGCGACTGCGATCGTACCGTCGAGGTCCGATTTGCCTGCCGCGATCAGCCGCACCTTCCCGCGCCTGGCAACCTTTGCGATTGCTCGCCGGAAGCTGCGGGGAGGACCGAAATAGGCGGTCACGACGTCGAGGCGGCGTGCCTTGCTTAGGTCCTTCTTGAACGCGTAGGACCAGTGTGAGCGCCGGATCAACGGCCCTCCCATTAACAGCTGCACGCCATCCTCTCCCGAGTCCCAGTCGCGGATCATTTGGCGTACACGGCGGAACTGCGAACCGTCGCTTTCGGTCCAGTCCTTGATAAGTTTGAACCATTCGGTGAATCGCTGCGCGACCGGACCTTCGATCAAGACTCCCAGGTCGCACCAGCCATTATCGGCAGGCACGGCGAAATAATGGTCGGAGACATTCGAGCCTCCGGTCATCACCCGCGTGTTATCGGCAATCGCAAACTTCTGATGATTGCGCACAAGATAGCGCACGTTCCAGTCAGCCGAGAAGATCGAAAAACGGCCGCCGGCCTCAACGATCGGCTCGAAGAATGTCGGCGCTGCATCCGTGCCGAAATCATCCACGACGAGCGACACGTCGACGCCCCGGGACGCCGCCTCGGCCAACGCATCGCGCACCTTGGTTCCGGACACATCGTCCTGAAACATGTAGTAGAACACATCGAGCGTCTCACGTGCATCCTGGATATGCTTCAGCAATGCCTCGAGGCGGTCCTTGCCGCGCGGGAAGAATTTGAAATGGTGCCGCTGGGCTGACACCTCAAACGGATCGGGATCGCAATAATCGACGCATTCTTTGTCCAGCGGGTCAGTGGGGTTCTCTCGTGCCATATCCAACCAACGCCCGAAGGTCCCGTAGGTTGCAAAATCTTGACTCTTGCGCCCGCGATGCCTAGGTGCGAGCCTCTTTCAGACAACCTGATTCTAGATAAGGGCCCGCTCAGATGGCACGCGTTACCGTTGAAGATTGTGTCGACAAGGTTCCCAACCGCTTCGACCTCGTCCTGCTCGCCGCACAGCGTGCGCGCGAAATTTCGGGCGGTAGCGAGCTTACGCTTGATCGCGACCGGGACAAGAATCCGGTCGTTGCCCTTCGCGAGATTGCCGAACAGACGATCAAGCCCAAGGAACTGCACGAATCGCTCGTCACCGGCCTGCAGAAGATCCTGCCGGACGATGAAGACGATGCCGATGAGATCGGTTCGCTGAGCCAGTCGGCTGAAGCGCTGCGTATCACTGCAAGCGCTCCCACCCGTTCGACCTCGATCGGTGCCGATTACGACGGATAAGAGCTTCGCTCATATCAGGGGCGAAGCTGTCCCGAAATGAACAGGCCGCCGCAATTGGCGGCCTTTTTCGTATCCGCAATGTAGACCAGCAGCACAAAGGGGCGATGACACGATTGCGACAGTCCCGACGCAGCCTTGCCATTGCGTTAGTCCGGGGTAACAGCATATCATGTAATTGAAACGTCACATTCGAGCTGGTCAAAGCGTTGTTCAGGCCATCTCGTGAGGGAGAGCAAAGCGCGGTCATGGCTTCGATAGCAGTCTATAGTGTCAAAGGAGGAGTTGGAAAAACGACCTTTGCGGTCAACCTCGCATGGTGTGCGGCCACTATCTCGCGTCGCGAAACTCTCCTCTGGGACCTCGACGCGTCCAACGGCTCTGGCTTTCTGTTGGGTATCGACCCCAAGAAAAAGCGCACGGCCGAAAGCGTTTTTGAGCAAGAGCGCAAGGCTGACAAGCTGATCCGCAAGACGGATTACGACAAGCTGCATCTCCTGCCTGCCGATGAAAGCATCCGGACTCTTGATCGCCAGCTGGATCGCATCGGCAAGAAAAAGCGGCTCGCCAAACTGGCAGAGGGCCTGCGCAAGGAGTATGACCGCATCATCTTCGACTGTCCGCCCGTCATGAGCGAGATCAGCGCACAGGTGATGCGCGCAGCCGACATCGTGATCGTGCCCCTGCCTCCCTCCCCGCTTTCTGCGAGGGCGCTCGACCAGGTGGTCGAGGAGGTGCGCGGGTCGGGCAAGGGACACCCGCCGATCCTTCCCGTGATGTCGATGGTCGACATGCGCAGGACACTTCACAGGGAAGCACGCGAAGCCAATCCAAAATGGCCGGTCGTGCCGCTTGCCAGCGCGATTGAGCAGTGTGCGGTCGAAAGAAAGCCTGTCGGTGCGTTTGCCCCGCGCTCTCCCGCAGCGCGCGCATTTGCGCAGCTGTGGACCGCCATTGAGCGCAAACTCGCCAAGGGCTGAGCCACCTAAGATTTGGCAATGGCGTTTCCTCGCCTATAGTGCAGCGCAGCACAGTCAGGGGTGGGTGCGCAATGAGCGATGTTGCAGAAGGAATAGGCGGCGCAATCGAAGGGGCGCTTGCTGGCAAGGCGGTCGAGCCTGCGCGCGGTCAGGCCGATTATGCTGTTGCGACCGGTCAGGATGGAGCGTGCCCGAATTGCGGCACCGTCGCGCCGGACAATTTCTGTCCGGAATGCGGGCAGAAAACCCACATTCACCGCACCCTTTCCGCCATTGCTCACGACCTTGTGCATGGCGTCCTTCACCTTGACGGGAAGCTTTGGCGCACTCTGCCGCTTCTGACCTTGAGGCCGGGCGAGTTGACCCGGCGCTATATCGAGGGAGAGCGCGCTTACTTCGTCAGTCCGATGTCGATGTTCCTGTTCAGCGTGTTTTCGATGTTTGCGATCTTCCAGATCGTCGGCATCTCGACACCGAGCACGTTCGATGATCAGGTCGGCATGGAGCAGGTGGAAACCTCGTTATCGAATGCGATCGAGAACAATGAGCGCACGCTGCGCGATATCGAAGCCGACCTTGCATCGGACACCTTGGACGAAAACGACCGGCAAGCTCTCGAGGCTCGAAAAGCGGAGGTGTTGGAGGAACTCGACGGTCTGGGCCGTGTGGCCGAACTCCCTTTCATCGACACGTCGAAGCCCGAAATCGAAGTCCAGCCCGACGGCACTCGGGTCATTCCGATGGACAGGGACGGCAATGCCCGGATGAGCATGAGCGAGACAGGGATCACTTGGCTCGACGAAGGGTTGGCAAAGAAGTGGCAGGAAAACCCAGGCCTGATGCTCTACAAGCTTCAGGCGAATGCCTACAAGTTCAGCTGGTTGCTGATCCCGCTATCGATACCTTTCGTGTGGCTGATCTTTGCGTGGAAGCGCCGTTTCGGGGCCTATGACCATGCGATCTTCATCACCTATTCGCTCAGCTTCATGTCGCTGATGTTCATCGCCCTGTCGGTCCTCGGCGCGGCAGGCGTGGCACTGCCCCCGCTCGTTCTGGCCGGAATGATCATCCCGCCGATCCATCTCTACAAGCACCTTCGTTACGCTTACGGGATTGGCCGCTTCTCGGCATTCTGGCGGCTGATGGTGCTCAGCATTTTTATCTGGGTGGTGATCGGACTTTTCCTCCAGACGCTGATCATGATCGGGGCATTTTGAGATAGATATGAAAAAGGCGCTGGCGGTTTACCCGGCAGCGCCCTTTTCAATTCATTTCTTGAAAGGTGTCAGGCGCCCTGAGGAGCCTCGTCACCTCCGGAGCTCTTGGTCGATCCGCCAAAGCGCTTGCCAGCCTTCGGGATGGCAGAACCCTGCGCAGGCTTGATCGCAGTGGGACCACGCGGCTCATCGGGACGGTCGATCTTGCCATCCTTCATCAGCGCGTCGATTTCCTCACCGGTGAGCGTCTCGTATTCGAGCAGCGCCTGCGCGAGCAGGTGGAGCTTGTCCTCCTGATCGGTCAGAATGTCGGTCGCGCGCTTGAGGCCGCCTTCCACCAGTTCCTTGATCTCGGCATCGATCAGCTTGTTGGTTTCAGCGCCTGCCATGGTGCGAGCCGACTGGCCCATGCCGAGATAGCCTTCCTGTTGCTGTTCGTATTGCAGGGGGCCAAGCTTGTCCGACATGCCCCACTTGGTGACCATGTTCTTAGCAAGATCGGTGGCATACTGGATGTCTCCGCTCGCGCCGGACGAAACCTTGTCGTGTCCGAAGATGATTTCCTCGGCAACGCGGCCACCCATGGCAACGGCGAGGTTCGCGTGCATCTTGTCGCGGTGGTAGGAATAGCTGTCACGCTCAGGCAGGCGCATGACCATGCCCAATGCGCGACCACGCGGGATGATCGTCGCCTTGTGGATTGGATCAGATGCCGGCTCATTGATCGAAACCAGCGCGTGGCCGGCCTCGTGATAGGCGGTCATCTTCTTCTCGTCCTCGGTCATGACCATCGAGCGGCGTTCGGCGCCCATCATGACCTTGTCCTTGGCGTCCTCGAACTCCTGCATCGCGACAAGCCGCTTGTTGCGACGAGCCGCCAGCAGCGCAGCCTCGTTGACGAGGTTGGCGAGGTCTGCGCCCGAGAAGCCCGGAGTGCCGCGTGCGATCGTGCGCGGGTTCACGTCGGGTGCGAGCGGCACCTTCTTCATGTGTACGCCGAGGATCTTTTCGCGCCCGTCGATATCGGGGATCGGCACCACGACCTGACGGTCGAAGCGGCCCGGACGCAGCAGCGCAGGGTCGAGCACGTCGGGGCGATTGGTCGCCGCGACGATGATGATGCCCTCGTTCGCTTCGAAACCGTCCATCTCGACAAGCAGCTGGTTCAGTGTCTGCTCGCGCTCGTCGTTCGAATTGCCAAGGCCATGGCCACGCGAACGACCGACCGCGTCGATTTCATCGATGAAAACGATGCACGGGGCGTTCTTCTTGGCCTGTTCGAACATGTCGCGCACACGGCTTGCGCCGACGCCGACGAACATTTCAACAAAGTCCGAGCCGGAAATGGTGAAGAACGGCACGCCTGCCTCACCCGCAATTGCGCGAGCGAGAAGCGTCTTACCCGTACCCGGCGAGCCGACCAGCAGAGCGCCCTTGGGAATCTGACCGCCAAGCTTGGAAAAGCGCTGGGGGTCTTTCAGGAATTCGACCACCTCTTCGAGCTCTTCGCGCGCCTCGTCGATGCCCGCCACATCTTCAAACGTCACGCGGCCCGAACGCTCGGTGAGCATCTTGGCCTTCGACTTGCCAAAGCCCATCGCGCCGCCACCGCCGCCTTTCTGCACCTGGCGAAGCGCGAAGAACGCGATGCCGAGAATCAGAATGAACGGAAGCGACTGGATCAGGATGTAGAGAAGAACGTTAGGCTCTTCACGCTGCTTGCCGGTGAACTCGACATCATTCGCCTCGAGCAACTGAGTAATCTCAGAGTCGTTCGGAACCGGCAGTGTCGAGAACGTTTCCCCGTTCTTTAGCGTGCCGGTAATGAGCTCATCACCAAGCTGGACTTCCTGCACGGCGCCTGCGGCGACCTGGTCGCGGAATTCCGAATACCGGATCGCGGTTCCCTGCGTCTGTCCAGCGCCGCTGAACATCGACACGACGAGCAGCAGCGCCATAAAAATGCCGCCCCAGATCATCAATTGCTTGACCCAGGGGTTTTGGCCCTCGGGAGGCTGCTGGTTGGGGTCGTTCTGTTCGCTCATGGCAAGAGGAGTCCTTTCTCAGACCAAATATGTAGGTCAGGTCCCATGAATGGCAAGATAATGCTGACCTTCGAAGCTACGCCATTTATCGCGGCGCGTATGCAGCCAGGAACACATCGACCGCACCAGCGATGCGAGCTGCGTTCTCTTCCTTGCTTGGAATGATGCCGAACCGGCGTTCAAGATCGCCCATTCCCTTGGACATCGAGACGAATTGCTCAGCCGCAAGCGTCGGGTCCGGGATAACCAGTTCCCCGTTGCTCGCCGCATGTGCAAGCCATGCGCTGAAGGCTACTTTCATGCGCCACGGCCCTGCCTTGAGAAAGGCTTCGCCAATTGCGGGTTCATGCTCGGTCTCGGCTGCGATGCGGCGTTCGAACTGGATCATTTCAGGGCGCGAGAGAAATTCGAACATCCCCTGGGCGATAATTGACAAGCGCTCGCGAATCGGTCCGGTGGGCATCGCCTCGATGCTGAAATAGTCGCGCATCTTTTCGCACTCGCATTCGACAGCGGCAGCAAACAGGGCGCGCTTGTCGCCGAAGTGGTTGTAGATCGTGACCTTCGACACACCTGCATCGGCAGCGACCTGCTCAATCGAGGTGGCAGCAAAGCCTTCGTCGAAGAAGCGTCGGGATGCCGCCTCGATGATCGCCCGTCGCTTGGCGATATCGGACGGTCGGCCGAGCTTCTTCTTCTCTGTGAGCTGGTTGTTCAAAGTGAGAAATTCTCTGATCTGAAAATGCGTATTGACAAACTGAACGGTCGCGTTCATTTGAACGACACCGTTCAATATCGTTCTTTCCTCTCGTTTATTCAAGTCCCCCACTCGGCCACCCTCTCCCTTCCCCCGAAAAGGCCCCGTTTGATCGATGCTCTGGATCGCGATCCGAATGCTGACTGGCGATGCTCAGAAGTTCTACGGGCTTTTGTTCGGCATCGCCTTTTCGACACTGCTCATCACGCAGCAGCTGACCATTTTCATCAACCTGATCGAACGAGGTGCCAGCGGCGTCTACAATTCGCCCGAAGCGCAGGTCTGGGTCATGGACCCGGTTAGCCGGACGACCGACGTCAATTACGCGATGCCCTCCACCGCCCTCGACGAAGTGCGATCCGTGCCCGGCGTCGAATGGGCAGTACCGCATCTCAGGTCGGTCGCTTCTGTCCGCACACGCGAAGGCGACCTTGAGCAGGTGGCAATAATCGGGGTCGATGATGCGACCTTGATCGGCCTGCCGAAAGACCTGCTGGAAGGTTCGAAAGAAGTCCTCTCGCGACCCGACTCGGTCATTATCGACGACGGCGGCGTGGTGAACATGTTCGGGGCGGGCGTAAATCCGCTTGGAGAACGGCTTGAGCTTAACGATCAACGCGCGGTCATTCGCGGCGTCGCGGACACGATCCCCGCTTTCACCAGCACCGCGGTACTCTACACAAAATACAGTCAGGCGCTGAACTACGTCCCCGGCACCCGCAATCGGCTAAGCTTCGTTCTCGCCGGCGTGAGCGAGGGCCTGACCGCGCAGGAAGTGGCTACCCGTATCGAGGAGCAGACCGGCCTCAAGGCCGTAACGCGTGACGATTTCGCGCAGGCCGGCGTCGATTTCATCATCCAGAACACGGGCATCCCGACCAATTTCGGCATCACGGTCATTCTGGGCTTCGTTGTCGGCGTCGCGATTGTGGGGCTGACCTTCAGCCTTTTCATCCGGGACAACATCAAACAGTTCGGGGCATTGAAGGCAATCGGAGTGACCAATTCCAAGATCATCCGCATGGTCGGCGCCCAAGCGGGCCTTGTCGGAGCGGTCGGCTATGCGCTCGGCGTTGTCGGCACGGCGGTGTTCATCTGGAGCTTCAGCGGCAACCCGTTCTTCAAGGGCTTCTACATCCCGTGGCAGATCCCGCTCATCAGCCTTGGTGCGGTGATCGTCATCCTCGCGATCACTGGCTGGCTTGCGCTGCGCAGCGTCCTCAACACCGAACCCGCTTCGGTCTTCCGGTGAAGCGAGGCTGACGCAAATGAACGACATCGACGGCAAGCCCATGGACACGTCTGAAATTGGCGGTTGCTCTCCCGAAGCGGCGATCTGCGCGCGTGGCATCGTGCGCGACTTTCAGGCGGGCCAATCGACGATCCGCGTGCTTCACGGGATCGACACCGACATCAGGCCGGGCGAGATGACTTATGTCGTTGGCGAGAGCGGGTCGGGAAAGACAACGCTGATCTCGATCATGTGCGGAATTTTGTGGCCGACCGAAGGCGAGGTGAAGGTTTTCGGGACCGACATTTACAAGCTGTCAGACACGGAACTGGTCAACTTTCGCCTTCAAAACATCGGTTTCATCTTCCAGCAGTACAATCTCATCCCCTCGATCGATGCCGCCGCAAACGCTGCCGTTCCGTTGATTGCCAAGGGCATGGGAATCGAAGAAGCGCGCGAGAAGGCGACCGTGCTTCTCGAAAAGCTCAATATTGGCGACCAGGCTAACAAGCTTCCGAGCCAGCTCTCCGGTGGCCAGCAGCAGCGCGTCGCCATCGCCCGCGCACTGGTGCACGAGCCGCGCCTTGTCGTGTGTGACGAGCCGACGGCTGCGCTTGATGCATCTTCGGGACGACGGGTCATGGACCTGCTGCACGAGGTCGCGGTCGCCCCTGACCGCGCCTGCATCATCGTGACTCACGACAACCGTATTTTCGACCTCGCGGACCGCATCCTCGTGCTTGAGGACGGCCGGGTAACCCATGACGGCACTGAAATGCCGGAAGATCACTGAGGACATTATGGCCCTGCTCCCCTCCAACATCAGCTTCTCACGCCAGATCCTGCCGGTGATCGCGGTCGTCGGGATCATATTCGCCGCGCTGTATATCTGGACCAGTCTGCCGGATCGCGAGCTTGCAGACCCCGCAAACGAACCGCCCAAGGCGACCGGCGAACTTGCCAACAGTCCACGCGTGGCGGGCGCTGGCATCGTCGAGCCCGCGAGCGAGGTGATCAATATCGGCTCCGCGCTATCTGGCCTCGTGACCGATCTGCGCGTCAGCCCCGGAGAGCGGGTGGAAAAGGGCCAGCCGCTTTTCATCGTCGATGACCGTGCCATCCGCGCCAACCTGCGCGAGGCTGAGGCCGCCATTCGCGAAGCGCGCGCGGCGATCGGCGAGGCGGAAACCGCGCGCCGCATCGCCAATGAGCAACTCGCGCTCTATGAAAGCCTCGATGACCCTGCGGCGGTCAGCCGAAGCGAAGTCATCCGCGTCGAAGGCGAAGCTGCTGCTGCCGGAAACCGACTTCAACTCGCCCGTGCGCGTCTCGATCAGGCTCAGGCGCGTGCGTCGACCGCCAGAACCGAGCTTGGCCGCCTTACCGTGCGCGCGCCGATCGCAGGCGAGATTCTTGCGGTGAACATCCGCCCCGGCGAATTCGTCGCCACGCAAGGCGGCGGAAATGCCGAACCCTTCATCCAGATGGGCGAGACCAACCCTCTGCATGTGCGTGTCGACATCGACGAGAACGAGGCCGCGCGCGTGAAGCTTGGCGCTCCCGCCATCGTTTCCCCGCGCGGTGCCGCCCAGATCAGGGTCAAGGCCGAGTTCGTTCGCGCCGAGCCGCAAGTGGTGCCCAAACGCTCGTTGACGAACAGCGCTGCCGAGCGTGTCGATGTTCGCGTGCTGCAACTGATCTATGCTCTCCCCCAAAGCGCCGAGTCCGAAGCGTTCCGAGTCGGCCAGCAGATCGACGCTTTTATTCCCGCAAATGACAGCCAGCCGGCAGAGGAAGGGTAAGGCCATGCGTCCGCTCTCTCCCCGCCTCCTATCGCTCGCGCTGGCCGCGCCATTGGCAGCATGCGTTGCAGGCCCTGCGCCCGAAATCGCGACACCGACGCCCGAATTACCTTCAGACTTCTTCTATTCGCCCGACGCTGCGTCACAAACGACCCTCGCATCGCTGCTTCCCAGCGAGGACCCTGCCTTCGCCGCGCTTTCGCAGGCGGCTGTCGAGAGAGCGCCCAGCCTTGGCGAGGCGCTGGCCCGCGTCGACGCTGCGCGTGCCGGAGCGCGCCGTGCGGGAGCAGAACGCCTTCCCAATGTCGGCGTCGATGGCAACGTCACCGGCAACCGGATCAATCCCGCCCAGTTCGGTGCCGACAACCCGTTTGCGCAGGCGATCGACACAGAGCAACTATCCTACGCCGCCAATCTGACAGCCAGCTGGGATGCCGACCTGTTCGGACGGCTTCGCGCACAGGAACGCGCCGCGATTGCACGGATCGATTCTGCCAGCGCTTCCGCTTCTGCCGTGCGCCTTGCCTTGCTGGCCGAAATCGCAGGCAGCGTGACCGACTGGCGCGTTCTCGAAGCGCGCCGTCAAGCGATCGAGAGCGACGTCGAAGCGGCCACCCAGCTCGCCTCTCTTGCACGCACCCGCGAGGACGCAGGGATTGCACCGGGCTTCGACCGCGTTCGCGCCGAAGCGGCGGCAAGCGCGTCAAGATCGCGGCTTGCAGCGCTCGAAAGCGAGCGCGTGCGGATCGTCGGGCGCCTCATCACGCTGACGGGATTGTCGGGATCTGATGTGAGCGCAGCGCTGGCGCTCGGCGGACCCGAATTGTCCCCACAGACCGCCCCGGCTGCCCTGCCTTCCGAACTTCTCGCGAACCGTCCCGATGTCGTTGCTGCTGCGGCCGAGCTTGCAGCGAGCGATGCGGACCTTGCCGCTGCTGCAAGAGCACGTTTCCCGCGCCTATCCCTGTCGGCGGTGATCGGCCTGCTTGCCTTTAACGCAGGCGATTTCTTCAGCGAGGATTCGGTTGTCGGCACCCTGACTGCGGGCATCGCAGCGCCGCTTCTGGATTTCGGGCGGATCGAGGCTGAGATCGACGGTGCAGCGGCAAACAAGCGTGTCGCATTCCAGGCCTATCGCGGCGCAGTTTTTCAGGCGCTGGGCGATGCTGAGGCTGCCTATGGCCTCATCGCGGCGAGCGACGAGGAAGCGGCGCTTGCGGTGCAGGAACGCGACGAATTGCAACGAGCGGCGAATCTTGCAAACGATCGGTACCGCGCAGGGCTTGCAAGTTTCCTCGAAGTTCTTGAGGCGCGCCGCGCAGCCGATGCGAGCGGTGAGCGGGCAGCAGCAGCGTTGGGCCGGGCAGAGCGCGCGCGCATTCTGCTTTGGCAGGCGCTGGGCGGCGAGCGCGCAGGTGAGCGCGCCGCCGAAAGCTAACCTATCACACGCTCGATCAGCCAGAAGCTTCCTGTTGCGCCGATCAGATAGGTTGCGACTTTCATCGTTGGCATTTCGAAGCGCGGTGCAGCCCGGATCAGCGCGGCCAAACCTACAAGCAGGAAGGCGATGACAAGCAACTGGCCTGCCTCCACTCCCAGATTGAATGCGAGCAAAGCGGTCGCGATTTCACCCTGTGGCAAGCCGATGTCCGCAAGCGCTCCTGCAAATCCGAAGCCATGCAACAGCCCGAAAGCGAAGGCCACCGCCCAAGGATAGCGCCGGGTGATCGTCATCCGGTCGGGATCTCGCAAGACCAGCGCGACCTCGACCGCGAGGAACACGATCGATAATGCGATGAGTGCCTCTACCGGGCGACTGGGCAGGCCGGTATAGCCGAACGTCGTTGCGACCAGCGTGATCGAATGCGCCACGGTGAACGCAGTTGCAGCCTTGACCACCGGCCAGGGTGCGCGGACCAACAGGACGAGCGCGATGACGAACAGCAGGTGGTCCCAGCCGAGCAGGATATGCTCGGCCCCGATCACGAAGTAATCGCGAAGAACCTGCCAGGCATCCGGCTCGGCAAGGATGATCGCCGCTGGCTCCTGCGAAGTCAGGCGGAAGGTTTGAACAGGACGATCAAGCGGCTCGACCCGTGCGATCGCATCTGCATTTCCGATAAGCTGCGTCAGACCGAAACTTTCTCCGGCAAGCGTCCCCTGACACTTGAGGTTCGCTCGGCCAAGAAGAGCAAGAGGAGCGGCGCGCCGCGCAGGCTCGCCTAGCAATTCGCAGCTCTCAGGGATCACCGGCTGAGCGACAGGCGCTGCGTTCGCTGCGCGTGTCGCTGCGACCGGAAGCCGCCATTCAAGCGCCCATTGACCCTGCTCGCGCTCGGTCAGTTCGATAACGGCCGGGCGAAGCTCATCGGCCGAAGCCGGCGCTGCGACAAGCGCCATCAGGATCAGCAGCAGGACACGGATCACCGGTCGATCTCTATCCGGTAGGCGCCTTGAAGCACTTCGAAGGCGCGCTCTTTTCGCGCGGCGGTTTCGGCGCTTCGCCAGTCATTGACGACTTGCTCGCGAACCGCCTCGAACTTTGGGTCCTGAGCGGTTCGCTGCGTAAACCGGACGAGATGCCAGCCAAAGCCGGACGGGATCGGCCCCTGCCACGCATCGTCGGTTTCCAACTCGGCGAGATTGCGCCCGAACTGTTCGCCAAAGCGAGCCTGCACTTCCGATGCGCTCATGGCGGTGACAGTTTTGGGCAGGCTCGTCGCACTGCCTTCGACAGATCCAGCGGCGAGCGCCCGTCGCGCGTCGCGCTCGGTGGCGAACAGCGCTTGCTCGAATGTCAGGCGAGGCTCGCCCGCATATTGGGCAGCATTCTCTTCGAAATAGGACCGCAGCAGGGCCTCGCTCGGATCGGCCAGTTCTGCGGCGAGGCTGGCCGACATGTCCATCTTCGACACCATGCGCTGACGCACCACTGCGTCGCCCTGATCCAGACCCAGCCGCAAGGCCTCGCGGTACAAAACCTCGTCGCGAACATACCGATCTATCGCTGCGTCAAGTTCGGCATCGGTGGGAGCGCGTCCCATCATGCGCTCAAAACCGAATGCCAGTTGCGCTTGCCTCTCCGGACCAACCGTAATTATGCGCGAGGCGGGATCGACAGGCGTGCCGCCCCATGTGAGTGCCACATAGATGATAGCACCAAGCGCCAGGAAATGGATCAGCGGCTCGCGCGCCCAACCCGGAAGCGTCATGGCGCCTCCGACGAGGCAGGCTTCAGCCAGATCGGCGAAGTGTAGGCGCGCTCCTGTGCGACCGCATCTTCCATCGCTTCTTCTGAAAGCGTGATCCCGAAGCGCAACGCATCGAACAAGGTCCAGCGCGGTGTCGGAATCTCGAGCACGCGCACGTAGTAGAAAGCTCGCTGCCCCGGGCTGTAATCAGGGTCGACCCAGGTGGTGCGAAGTTCGCCTGCGCCGATGTCGTTGGTGTAGGTTGCCCTGGCCCTGTCGACCGTATCGCCCACCGCCGGAACCCTGCCCCCGCGCCGGATGCGGCTCGCCATGTCACTCCAGACGACATCGTAGACCCGCTCCTGCGCATTGCCCGATGCATCCAGCCAGCCTTTGACCACCTGAACCCGGTCGAGGTTTGCCCCGTCAGGGTCTTTCATCGCGCTGATCAGGAAGCTTGGCGATGATCCACGATCTTCAAGCTCACCGCCCATCGGAACGCCGCGCGTATAGCCAGCGCGCACCCAGTCGCCGTCCCAATCCTGCGCAGTGAAGTCGAAGCCGCCAAAGACGCGCACCGTCATTCGCGGCCCTGTCGTCGCGTAAACCTCGCGCCGGGCAAAGGCATCGAAGATTTCAGCGCGCGTGTTTCCGCGCGCCCAGGCGGCTGCATATCCGCCCGCCAGATATTGCCAACCGTAACGACCCTCGCGCGTGCCGAGGTTCTGCGGCTCGGCAGCGCGGTTTTCGTTGGCCGGTTCGTTACCGGTGTGTTTCCCGTAGAAATTGTCTTCATCGCCGGTTGCGAACGCGGTGTGGCTGTCGGTCGCCCCGATCATGCCAAATGCGTAAGGGTTCACGCCAAGCTGCGCTTCGAGTGAAAGTCCGCGCAAAAGCGCTGACCGGACGTAGGACCCTTCATACATGTCAGGCGTCGCACGCTGCGTGAGCGGCAAGTTGCCAAGCTCCCACCCCTTCACCCCGAAACCCGCCATCTCATCATTGGGCGACAGGAAGGGGTGCGTTTCGCTGTCACCCTTGATCTGTGTTGCCTCGACGACCGGCTCCATCCGGGCGCGCATCGCAGCATATTGCGCTGTCATTGGCGAACCGTCGGTTGTCGTCGTTTCGAACATCATGCCGTTCGAAAGGTTCGAATTGTGCGGGATCGCCAGCACGCGTCCCCCGGTCTGCTCCTCATAAGCAGTCATGTAGTCCCACAATTCCTCCGCCGTGGTGTTGAGGCCGGGGAACGGAAGCGTCTGGCGGGTCCGGTCGCTGCCATCGCGAAACATCACGACGCGGTGCAGATTGTTGCCGTCTGGCATGAGCGTCCACTCAAACCCTGCCAGAGCGGTGAAGACGCCCGGCTCGTTATAGCGATCGAGCAGGCCGAGCTGGGTGTTCCAGATGTCCATCGCTCCCTCGCGCGCTCTTTCGGGATCGGCGAAGGCTTCGGGGATGTCATCGTTGGCGGCGGCAGTGATGAGTTCAGCGATGGCAAGCTGCGATTGCTCCGGGCCTTCGTGCATCATGTCGTACCAACGCAGTACGGTCTCGTCGCGGATCACCCATTTCACGTACCAGCGCGGAGCATCGTAGAGCCTGCGTGTCGCACCCAGTGCGTCGGAGTGATCGGAGATGACAAGAAAATCGAGTGGGCGCGCCAAGCGGGCCTCAGATCCCGTCGTTGCCGTGACGGTCTCGCCTCTCGCAAAGCGCAGCGCCGCCTCCGGTCCAAGACGTACCCCGAACCCGAAAGCATCGACCGAATTGTCGGTGTGAAGGTGCGTATCGCCCCAATAGGGACGATCAGGATATTCAGCGAGCTCGATAGTGTCTTCGCCCGTTCCCGTCTGGGAGGGGTCAAGTTCCGCCTCACCGCTACATCCGGCCATCGCCATGGCAACCAGACTGGTCGCACAAAGCCTTGTCACGAATCCTCGCATGGCTCTCTCCCCGCATGCGCCTACCGAACGGTAATGTGCACACTGCACCGGACGCTCGTCAAGTTTGTGAGAATGCTGTTTAGAAGGGCAGGAAACCGCTGCCGGCGGCATCGGAACCGAGATACCACGTGGCCAAACCGCCAACAGCGCCAAATGCCAGCATCCAGGCGATGAGCATTGCCAGACCGTCTCGCACCATGAGTGCAAGACAGATTATGCTGATCGCCAGCATCGGGCCGGCGCTCGCCCACGGGAGTACTTCGAGCGGGGGAACAAGGAAACAAAGCAGGATGATGATCGCAGCGGCAACCCTGATTGCAGGCCCCTGCGCAAGAACCTCGAGCCGCTCCTTGGCAACCCCGTCGAGTGTTTCGGCAGGCCCTTCGAGTTTCGTGGTTGCCTTGTCCATCTTGGAAGAAGCTACCGATCGCTGCGCAACCCATTTGGGAACCCAGATGTGCTCGCGACCTGCCAGCAGCTGCGCCGCGATCAGCGCGATACAAAGTGCAAGGAAGCTTGGCACGCCGGGAATGATCCCGACGGGGCTGATCTCCAGAAGCGCGAGCACCAGCATGACAGGCGCAAAACTGCGTGACCCGAACTTGTCGAGTACATCGGCGACCTTGACCTCTTCCTCGCTGCTGGCGAGTTCATCGAGACCGTCGATAACGTCGGCGATCGAGTTCGGGGCTTTGGTGTCTTGCGTGGCCATGGTGTCCATTCAACACACAGGCGACGCAAGAGGTTTCCAAATTTATTGCTTTTTCTGCAACAGCGCGGTGCGTTCGCAGCGACAGACAACCTCGTCGCGCTGGTTGAGCAGCTCATGCGTGAACGTCACAATACCCGCATTCGGGCGCGATTTGCTCTCGCGCAGTTCCTTGATCGAGCTGCGCGCACGAAGCGTGTCACCGATGAAGACCGGGTTGGGTGTGACCACCTTGTCAAAGCCCAAGTTGGCGACGAGCGTTCCGAGCGTCGTATCGCCAACGGACAATCCGACCAGCAACGAAAAAGTGAAGGTCGAATTGACCAGTATCTGCCCGAACCCACTCGCTTTCGCGGCCTCTACATCAAGGTGAAGCGGCTGCGGATTGTGGGTCATGGTCGAGAACAACAGGTTGTCGGTCTCGGTCACCGTTCGGCGGATGTCGTGCTCCAGTTCGTCGCCGACCTGCCACTCATCGAAGAATTTGCCTGCCATTGCGCGATTTATCCCTTGGTCCAGCGAGCGACCACATCAGCGCCGTCATCGGCGCTTGATCGCACCGCTCCCGGTGTGCGGTCGAAGCGAGGCGCAGGCGCGGGATGCCAGTCACCGTCATGCTTGATATAGGCCTTGCGTGCTTTCATGTGCGGATGTTCGCGCACGTCATCGAGCCCGACGACGGGGCCATAACATGCGTCAGTCCCCTCAAGCAGCTCGTTCCATTCAGCCTGCGTCTTCGTCTTGAAAAGCGCGGCTAGTTTTTCGGAGTATTCGCCCCAATTGGCCGGGTTCATCTGGCCCTGCGCAAGCTCTTGCGGCGCGCCTGCGCGGGCCAGCATTTCGGCATAGAATTGCGGTTCGATAGAGCCGAGCGAGATTTCCTTGCCGTCCGCGCATTCGTAGCACCGGTAGAAATGCGCTGCGCCGCTGAGCAGGCCCTTGCCGCGTTCGGTCGTGCGCACAGCGCCCTTGGCCTGCCCGAAGAAGAAACTCATCAGGCTGGTGACACCATCGACAATTGCCGCATCGACCACCTGTCCCTTGCCCGAGCGTTCGCGCTCATACAGCGCGGCCATGATCCCGAAAGCGCAATACATCGAACCGCCCCCGAAATCGCCGACGAGGTTCTGCGGCGGCACCGGCGGCTTGCCATTCTCGCCCATCGCATCGAGCGCGCCTGTGATCGCGATATAATTGATGTCGTGTCCTGCGGCGCTCGCCAGAGGTCCGTCCTGACCCCAGCCGGTCATCCGCGCATAAACCAGCCGCGGGTTTTCGGCGATAAGCTCATCGGGCCCAAGTCCCAGCCGCTCCATCACGCCAGGTCGCAGGCCTTCAATGAGGACATCGGCCTTGCTCGCCGCGTCGCGGCAAAACGCCTTGCCCTCATCGGTCTTGAGATCGACGGTCACGCGGTTGCGCGCGCGCTCGACAACAGGGTTGAGGCTCATCGCGCCGGGACGGTCGATCCGCACCACTTCTGCGCCAAGGTCGGCCAGCAGCATCGCAACATGCGGCCCCGGCCCGATCCCGGCAAACTCGATCACTTTCAGTCCGACCAGAGGTCCGGCGGCGTTGCTCATTCGAAAAGTCTCCCAATGTCTCTCGGCGGCTTCCTTGCCGCGTCACCTTGCCAAGAGCAAGACCGCGCCATAGGAGCGCCGAAGGGATCAGCGCTCGAAAGGGACACTCAGACACAGTGACACAGTCCAGCGTGAAAGTGTTGGCGGCAGCTTCGGGTGGCGGCCACTGGGAGCAATTGATGCTTCTGCGCGATTGCCTGGAAGCATACGATCTGCGCTTTGCGACAACCGATCCCGCGGTCGCAAAACAGCATGGCATCGAAACCGTCGACACACTGCCCGATTGCAACCAGAACAAGCCGCTTCAGTCGCTTTTGTGTGCCTTTAGGGCGCTCTTGATCGTTCTCAAACACCGCCCGCAAGTTGTCCTGTCGACGGGGGCTGCGCCGGGGTATTTCTGCCTTCTTGCCGGACGCCTATTGGGCGCTCGCACACTCTGGATCGACAGCGTTGCCAATGCTGAACAATTGTCCATGTGCGGGAAGCTGTCGCGGCGCACAGCGCATGAATGTATCACGCAGTGGGAGCACCTCGCTGACGGCAGCGCAGTCAAGTATCGCGGAGCGGTACTGTGATCCTGGTCACGGTCGGAATGCAGCTGGGCTTCGATCGACTGATCAAGGCGATGGACGCGCTCACGCCGAGCCTTGGCATGCCCGTCATCGCGCAAACCGGGCGCAGTTCCTATCAGCCCGCCAATATGGAAGCGCGCGAGAAAATCGCCCCCTCCGAATTCGAACGGCTGGTGGACGAGAGCCGCGTCATCGTCAGCCATGCCGGGATCGGCACCGTGCTTACCGCGCAGCGGCTTTCAACTCCGATAGTTCTGTTCCCCAGACGATTTGATTTCGCAGAGCATCGCAACGATCATCAGGTCGCAACCGTCCGCAATCTTGAGGGTCGACCGGGTGTCCTGATCGCTCTGGAGGAAAAGCACCTCGCCAGTCGCATTGCCCAGGGCCTGGAAATGGCGAATACCGGCACGGCGCTTTCTCCGACCAAGGCCAGGCTTCAGTCGGCAATCGTAAGCTTCATAGAAACCGGTAATATCTAACGCCCGCTTGCGGCGTTCGGCTTGCGCTCGGCCAATCAAGCCTAACGCGATATTTACCCCTTTGCGTCCATGGTCACCGCGCGAATTCGCCGCGAGGAAACCGACACTCATGAACGCCCCTTTCGATACCGCCAGTGCCATAGGCCCTAATGCGGCAACCCAGCCTGCACCCGACCATCAGGTCGTGGTCGTCGGACTGGGCTATATTGGTCTGCCGACTGCCGCTGTTCTTGCAAGCCATGGCTGGAATGTGTGCGGGGTCGATGTATCTGAAAAGGTTGTCGAAACTGTCAATGCCGGAGGCGTCCATATCGAGGAACGCGATCTCGACCGGCTGGTGCGTGAAGCCATCGAATCCCAGCGCCTCACCGCCTCAACCGAAGTGCCTACCGCGCATTTCTACATGATTGCGGTGCCGACCCCTCTCAGTGACGAAAACACGCCCGACATCAGCTATGTCGAAGCCGCAGCCCGCGCGATTGCGCCCAAAATACTGCCCGGGGCCTGCGTGATCGTTGAAAGCACATCGCCGGTCGGTACGACGGAAAGAGTCGGGCAGATCATTGCCGAGGCGCGTCCCGATCTGCAGGTCCCGGTCTACGGATCTCAGCAGGGCGGCGATATTGCGCTCGCTTACTGTCCCGAACGCGTTCTGCCGGGCAAGATCGTGCGCGAACTCGTTCACAATGACCGCGTAATCGGTGGCATCACACCTGATTGCGCCAAACGTGCAGCCGCCCTTTATTCGAGCTTTGTCGAAGGCGATTGCCTTATCACCAATGCCCGCGTTGCCGAGACGGTCAAACTCACCGAAAACAGCTACCGCGACGTAAATATCGCATTTGCCAATGAACTCAGCGTGATTGCCGATGATCTGGGGGTCGATGTCTGGGATGTCATTGCGCTCGCAAACCGGCACCCGCGAGTCAACATTCTACAGCCCGGCCCAGGGGTCGGGGGGCATTGCATCGCGGTCGATCCGTGGTTTCTTGTTTCTAGCTCTCCGAAGGCTGCGCGGCTCATCCGCACAGCGCGCGAAGTGAACGACTTCAAGGCAACCTATACCGAGCGGCGGATCCGCGGTCTGCTGGATGCTGTTCCCGGCGGAAAGGTTGCCCTGCTTGGCTTGGCATTCAAGCCGGATATCGACGACTTCCGCGAAAGCCCTGCCCTCGAAATCGCCCTGAGCCTTGCCAAGACACGCGGTCAGCGCATTCTGGTGGTTGAGCCATTTGCAGATGATCTGCCAAAGGGCTTTGCCGGGACCGGGGCGCAACTGGTGCAACTTGACGAAGCGCTCGCCACCGCTGAAGTCATCGTTGTGCTTGTCGATCATACAGCCTTCAAACACCTGCTCCCGGCGGACCTCGCGGGCAAGTTGGTCTTCGACACGCGCGGAATGCTCAAGGAATGAGCCCGCCGGGCGGGAAACCGCGTATTCTTGTGACCTTCGGGACCAGACCTGAAGCGATCAAGATGTCCCCGGTCGTCGCGGCCCTTCGCGCCTCGAACGCATTCGATGTGAAAGTCGCCGTTACGGCCCAACACAGGGAAATGCTCGATCAGGTGCTTGAACTTGCGGATATCACGCCGGATATCGACCTCGACCTGATGGAGCCGGGACAGAGCCTGGATGCCCTTTCCTCAAGGATCATCACGCGATTTGGGCAAGCGCTCGATACAGCGCAGCCCGACCGAGTTCTGGTACATGGCGACACTCTGACCACCATGATGGCGACGCTCGCCTGTTACTTCCGCCGCATCCCCGTCGGCCATGTCGAGGCAGGGCTTCGCAGCGGCAACATCTACTCGCCATGGCCAGAGGAAGTGAACCGCAAGGTAACGGGCGCGGTGGCCGATCTGCACTTTGCTCCGACCAGTTCGGCAGCCGACGCGCTTCGTGCAGAAAATGTCGCTGAGAGCACAATTCACGTTACCGGAAACACTGTTATCGACGCGCTGTTGGAAACCAGAGCCAAGATCAGGGTCAACCCCGCACTCGCCCCGATCGTCGGGCATCTCGCAGCAAGGTTCGAGGGCCGCCGGATCATCTGCGTCACGGCCCACCGGCGGGAGAACTTTGGCGATGGCATGAAGCAGATCGCAGCAGCGCTAACCAAGTTGGCATCACGCGGCGACGTAGCGATCATTTATCCGGTCCACCCTAACCCCAACGTGGCTGACGTGATGAAATCGAGCCTCGGTGATATTCCTAACATCGCTCTGATCGATCCGCTCGACTATCCGAATTTCGTCGCGATGATGGAGCTAAGCGAGATTGTGCTCACCGATTCCGGGGGCATTCAGGAAGAAGCCCCAAGCCTCGGGAAACCTGTGCTGGTTATGCGGGACACGACAGAGCGCCCGGAAGGTGTAGAGGCAGGGACTGCAAAGCTTGTCGGCGCAAACACGCAGCGCATCGTCGCGGAAGCTTCAGCCCTGCTTGACGATGGCGCGCAATACAACGCCATGGCGCAGGCCCATAACCCCTATGGTGACGGCCTCGCCAGCAAGAAGATTGCCGACATCGTCGCGGACCGCCACGCACACGGCTAGCGCGCCTTTGGCATTAACCGGCCGCGCAAGAGCAATACGTAGAAGGTGGCGGCAGCAATGATCGCTGCACTCGCGCCCAAATCTCCGACCCAGTTCAACTTGAGCGGGCCATAGAGCAATGCATCCATCGCATGCAGCGAGATTATCCGCATCGCGACAATCACCAACATCACCGCACAACTGGTGGCTGCGATCGCCACCGCGCGGTCGCGTCGTCCGACGATTTTGCGCATCGTGAGATAGGCTCCGCCAAAAGCTACAAGGAGGCAAATGACCAAAGCGGCTGCAATGAACGGGCCCTGCATCTCGCGTCTCGCGGCGAAGATTTGGCTGGCCTTGAGCAATTCGCGCAGATCCGCTCTGATCGCGTCTTCAAGCAGCAGCAGACGTGAGAGGATCAGCAATGCAAAGATCACCGCGATCGCGATCCAGATGCGACCGTGCAGCGGATTTTGACGCGCCTTGCGTGCTTCGATGTACGAAAGAACACAAGCGCTGATCACCACGGCATACAGGCAAGCGGCGAGCATGCTCAGGATCGACGGCGTTTCAGCCACGCTTACCACCCACATTCGAGGCATCGGCGATCACAGGTATCGTGGGCTTCATATTCCGGTCTCGCGAAACTTCTACGATTGGCGTCACGCGATAGAGGGTCTGCCTCAATGCGCAAGCGCACCATGGATTTCGATCGCCAATCTTGCCGACGCGCTGATGCCGGTCCGGTGGTCATTTCTTCGCATTATTTATGGTTTTTGCCGTCTCGATTCGAGACATTCGGCTTACGGATCACCGCCTTCGCCCCGCGGCAAAGCGGTTGCACATCCCAAGGCCGCGGTCTAAGGGGAAGACCTTAGTTAGGGGGAATTTGTGACTTTGCAAAAATCATTCAGCAAACGCCTCGGAGCAGTCACCGTCGTGGCTTCTGTCGCTCTTGCGGGCTGTGCATCCACGCCTGAGCCGATCATTGGACCGGCTTCGACACAGGCGCGCACCGATCTTGGTCAGGCTGGTTACTCTTACACTCGCGCAACCACGTATATGCTGCGCCCCTCGGACAAGATTTCGGTGAACGTTTTCCGCGAACCGGACCTGTCGATTGAGAATGTGCGCCTTGGCGTCGATGGGGCGGTTTCACTGCCCATGCTCGGCACGATCCCGGCTTCCGGCATGACCGCAAAACAGTTCGAGGAAGACGTCTCTCGCCGTCTTCTCGCTGCGGGCCTCCGTTCACCGATGGTCAGTGTGAATATCGCTGAATACGCATCGCACCTCGTGACGGTCGAAGGCGCGGTCGAAGAACCCGGCGTTTTCGCGTTCCAGCCCGGCTCGCGTCTCTCCGCCGCGATTGCGATGGCCAAGGGACCGACCAACGTCGCGAAGAAAGAACAAGTGGCTGTTTTCCGTGAAAGCCCGGAAGGCATCATGATCGCCAAGTTCGATTACGAACAGGTGAGCCAGGGCACCATGCTTGACCCCGTGCTCCAGCCGGGCGACCGCGTGGTTATGGGCACGAACGGCCTGTCCGTATTCTACCAAAACCTGCTGCAGGCACTGCCCGCATTTGGCGTCTTCGGTGTCGCTGCAGTCCGGTAATTGATGTAAGAAATGAACGACCGCTCTATTATCGACCCGTCCGAACCGGATGGCCGTGGCACTTGGCTTGAGACCTATCTGCCTGAACACCAGATGGTCCCGGCTGAGCCGCGTCAGCAGCTTATCAGCCTGGCGACGGTGCGTGGCATCCTTTTCCGGCAACGGTGGCTTCTGGTCGGTGTGATCCTGTCGGCGTTGACCGTCGGCCTGATCATGACACTGCTGTCAACGCCGATGTATCAAGCCACCGCCAAGGTCAGCGTCGAGCCATATGGCGCCTTCATTCTTGAAGGTCAGGATGTCGAGCAGGGGATCGCCAGCAACCAGGTCGGCGAATTCCTCGCAACGCAAGTCGAGCTGATCAAGAGCCGCAGCATCGCAGAGGTGGTCGTTAAGGAGCGGAACCTCGGCGAGCGCTACGACCTGCTTGGACAGGATATCGACCAGCGCCGCTCACCTGACATGACCGATGAGCAATGGCTCGAGGCCAAGGAAGCGATAGCGACGTCCATTCTTGTCCGGGGCGTTACATCGGAAATTCCTGCGACGAGCTGGGTCATCCCGATCGGATTTCGCTCGGACAATCCAACTCTCGCGGCAGAGATGGCCAACGCCTATGCAGATGCGTTCATTTCGTCCGAAACCCGCGAAACTATCGAGGGTAATGAATACGCGATCGAATATCTGCGCGACCAGATCGAAATCGTTCGTGGCCGACTGGAAGAAGCAGAGCGTAGCGCTAACACCTACGCAAGAAACACCGGCATCGTGGTGCAGCCGGTCACTTCTGCTGACGGTTTGACTCAGTCGAATTCCACACTCACCAACGTCAATCTCGCAAGCATCAACCAGCGTTTCGCCGATGCGCGCGCAGCCCGTATCGCTGCTGAGCAGAAATGGCGTTCGATGGAAGGCCTGCCCGCAGCGCAGCTTCCCGAGGTTCAAAACAACCCTGTCCTGCAGGGCCTCATCACGAACCGTACCGGCAAGCTCGCGGAATTGGCCGAATTGCGTCAGCGTTACAGTGACGAATTCCCTCAGATCCAGAACCTGATCGCGCAGATCGAAATCCTCGACGCGCAGATTGAGCGCAGCAGTGCGGATATTAAATCGACCGTACGCAACGCCTACATAGTCGCGCGCAATCAGGAGCAAGCGCTTCAAGCTGAACTGGGATCGCTTTCGAGCAGTTCGATGGCTGAGCAGGACGAGATGGTTCAGCTGGGCGCGCTTGAACGTGAAGCGAACGCGCTGCGTGAACAGCTTCAATCGCTGCTTGCACGTTTTAACCAGATCAGCAGTGCGGCAACTGCCAATAGCGGCACGATGACCAAGATCGAAAGTGCGCTCGTACCCGGCAGACCGTATGCGCCCAGCCTGATCCAGAACCTCGGGCTTTCGCTCGTTCTGGGTATTGGCCTTGCTGCCGGTCTCGCGGTACTTCGCGAGATGTTCGACGACCGCGTCCGGTCGCTTGATGAGGTAGAGCAGAAAATCGACCTGCCGCTTATCGGGCATACCCCGCACGTGGATGAGCGAGACATCGATTCCGAAAGTTCGAACAACTTCACTTCGCTGATGGAGGCCTATGCGTCGATCAAGGCAGCGATCGAGTTCTCCCTTCCTCGCAGTCGTAACGTCCTCCAGCTGACATCGACACACGAGTCCGAGGGTAAGTCGACCACCGCGGTTGTGCTTGCCGAACTGTTTGCCCGCTCAGGGCGCCGGACGCTTCTCATTGATGCCGATCTTCGCCGCCCATCGGTTGCGACCCTGCTTGAGCTTGAACGGCCCAAGGTAGGCCTCGTCGAAGTGCTCATGGGCCACGCCACTCTCGAGGAGACAGTCGTCAAAGGCGTACATGACAATCTCGAAGTTCTGCCCATCGGGGCGATCCCGCCCAATCCGGCCGAGATCCTTTCCTCGGACGAAATGGTCCAGTTCATCGAGAAGGTCCGCCACGAATATTCGCTGGTCCTGTTCGATTCATGCCCGGTTCTGGGGCTCGCTGACGCTCCAACGCTGGCGCGCAACGTCGACGGCACGATCTTCGTTCTCGAAGCGAACAAGGTACCGTTCGCGCAGGCTCGCAACGCGGTGAAGCGCTTGCGCTCAGCGGGAGCAAATGTGCTCGGTCTGATCCTGACCAAGTACCGCGCGCTCGAGGCTGGCCAAGGCTACGGTTACCAGTACAACTATTACGAGTACGGTTCGGACAAGTAGAGCTTGCCTCGTGATGGTTGCGGCTGGCCAAGCCCCCTCCGTTCGCCATCCAAGCAAAGCATTTGCGCCAGAGGTCTTGGAAGATTGATCCCGTGACCCAAGTCAGGCCCTTCACGCTGATAATTCCGGCGCATAACGAAGAAGCTGTCATCGCCCGTTGCCTTGCAACAGCGACTGACAGCATGGCGCCCGGCGACCCAATGGAGGTTATCGTCGCGGCCAATGGCTGCACCGACGGCACAGTTGCAATTGCCAAGGCGAGCGCTCCCTCTGCGCAGGTTCTGGCTCTTCCGGAGGGCTCCAAGACAGGCGCGATCAACGCCGCTCTTCGCATCGCCAGCCATGCGCCGGTTATCATTCTCGATGCTGACGTTGAATGCAATCACACGTCTCTGGCTGCGCTTGCCGACGCGCTGCATGCCCCAGGGGTGATGACTGCGGCTCCCGCCATCAGGCTCAACCTCGATCGATGCAACTGGTTCGTGAAAGCCTATTATCGGGCGTGGGCGCAGCAGCCCTACGCCAAGGCCGGCAAGGGCGGCGCAGGTTGTTATGGCCTTTCCCGGGCTGCGATTGATCAGATTGGCGAGTTTCCGCCGATAAT
Source organism: Erythrobacter sp. KY5 (assembly GCF_003264115.1). Taxonomy (NCBI): domain Bacteria; kingdom Pseudomonadati; phylum Pseudomonadota; class Alphaproteobacteria; order Sphingomonadales; family Erythrobacteraceae; genus Erythrobacter; species Erythrobacter sp. KY5. The sequence goes on from NZ_CP021912.1 coordinate 102,254, forward strand.
CGGTGACGATATCTGGATCCACACCCGATTTGCCGATGACACCAAGCGCATGATTACCCAAACGCCTCTAGGCGATCCGGTGTTTTCAATCGTCCGCCCTCCGCGCACCGCCTCTCAACAAATCAAGGTCGAGGCGCGCAGGCAGATCGGCAACAGCGAGGTCCGGCAAAACCATCCAAGTTCATTCATGACCAGTCTCGCAGGTCAGCAGGGATTGAGCGTGGCGCTTCGTTCGGGAGCATCGCCGATTGACCTAGCTGTCTTCTACTCGATGAAAGTGCTCGCGCGGCTTCAGGCCCGCCTTGATGCGTGGCGGGGCCGGGGCGCCTCATGGACCCGCGACCTCACTTCCAGGCAAGCATGAGTGACGCAGCATATGGCCCCCTCATCTCACTCAAAATCTGCCAGCGAAGAACCGTCGATCAGCGTTCTGGTTGTCGCCTACAATTCTACCGACGTGATCGACGCTTGCCTCCGATCAATTGAACCTGCCAGCATCAACCAAAGTTTCGAAGTCCTGTTCGTAGACAATGGCGACGGGTCGACCGAAGCTCAGGTGAAAGACACATTTCCCTGGGTTCGCATCGTGCCCAGTCAGGGCAATGTCGGCTTTGCTGCGGGAAACAACCTGCTCGCATCGCAGGCAAGGGGCGAATATCTGCTCCTACTCAATCCGGATGCCGAACTTGAGGCAGGCGCGCTCGACGCGCTCATGGAGGGCGCCCGCAAGCACAATGAGGCAGCTGCATGGGGTGGGGTTACTCTCAACCGGGATGCGCAGCCCGATCTCAGCAACACCGTTTGCCTGCCCTCCCTTGGCGAGATGGCAAGCCGCGTCATCGGTCGATCAAGTGCTGCTGGCGCGATCCATCAGGACTTTACGCGCGACACCCGTGTCGAGGTCCTAAGCGGCAGCTTTGTCATGTTCTCGCGCAGCGCTTGGGACGAGGTCGCTGGCCTCGATGCGAGCTACTTCCTCTACAGCGAGGAAGTCGACCTGTTCTATCGGCTTGGCCAGAGAGGCTACAGCTTCTGGCGAATTGGCAAAGCGCGAGGCTATCATGACCTTGGTCATGGCGAACCGCTTTCCGAGATGCGGTTGCTCTATCGCGCTGCGGGAACCATGCAGTTTGCGCGTTTGCACTGGAGAAAGCTGGACCAGGTGCTTGCATTTCTTCTGCTGTGGGCTGGAGCCTGGCAGCGTTACCTCGTTGGGCTGCTGATTGGCCGATGGAAACCACACTATCGTCTTGTTGGGACGAGCCATCGCTCTATCGCATTGCGACCTTGGCTTTGGCGGCATGGCTATCACCCTGAAAAAGGCCTTCTCGCCCGAACTCGTATCCATAGAGACTGAGCGCCGAACTACCGACGATCTCAAGCTAGGCTCTCGCGGGGGGTCTTCGTGCAGGAGGCGCGCCTTCTGCCGGATGCGGCTTCCAAATCATTACACGGCGTCCCGCTGGCCGCGCCTGTCGCTGAGTGTACGTGCCAAGCGAGACTGCTATCCCGACCAGCATGAAGTACCATGCAAGAGTGGTGAGCCAGAGCGAAACCGAGTTCAAGCCAAGTGAAAATACGCCGAGAGATATTGCGACGCCCCGGAGCAGGCGCGCATCTGCGGCCGCCATCTGCCGTGACTTCCAGGCGACCGTCCCGATCGCCAGCATGGCTGCCCCAAGGATAAAAACGGTTGCAGGAATGCCGAAGCGCAGCGCCACGATAAGCCAGAACCAGTCGAATGAATCAGAGTGCATCCAGTCGGGTCGGTCCCAATCCGCATAACCGATGCCGAACCACGGATTTTCGGCAACGTTCTGAGAACCGTACTTCCAGATCAGGACACGGTTGTACGCCGACACCGAATTCAGCGAGGCGTAACGAACAAGGAGACCATAAAAGCCCGTGTTGCTTGAAAGCTCGATGACCACATAAGCGAGTCCAGTAAAGGACAGAAACAATCGCCAAGTAAGATTGAAAAACCGTTCCGTCAGCCAGTCATATCCATACATAGCCAGGCCGACGACAAGCCCCAAAAGCGCAGCAGAGCTCATCGTAAATGCTGCGAACATCGATCCAACCCAGCCGAGAAACTTTGGCAGGCCTCGAAGGCCGGAAAGCATGTAAATCGGGACAAAGCTTGCAAGGAAAATACCTGCAAGGATCGGGTGCGGGAATGACGCCATTCCTCGCATGAAGCCTAACCGCACGTCGGCACGCACCGGGCCCGGATTGCCCGTCACAGCAGAAGCAATAGACTGAACAATATGCTGGTGGGTGACCGCCTCTGCAAAAACCATCACGCCCGTAAATGCCACACCCGGCGCGGCAAGGATCAGGAAACGGCGAAGATCGGTCGGGGATTGAATTGTCGCCCTGGCAAGGAAATAGGCTAGACCGATATCGACAAGGTGAGAGCCCCCCTGAACCATCGCGGTCGTTAGCAGTCCACTGGTCATATAGGAGGCGAGTGTGATCCAAATGATGGAAAGGATCAAAAACACGTCGGGCCACACAAAGCGCAGATTCTTGCTGAGGGCGCTCGTCATCAGGTAGATCGTCGCACCGAGCAGAAAAATGCGGTATGGCGAGAGGTAGAAGCTGCCTAGTGTGATGTTGAATTGCTGAGGCACGAGAATGAGATAGAGGAGCACCGTCGCCAGGCCGACTCTGACCACGCTGCTGCGATCCGGCTTTTGCGCAAAGGCAACTTGCCGGCGAACCGGCAACGGCTGGCGAATTCTTTGAGTGTTGTTCATACGTCTTTGCGGATGAGCCCGCCCCGGTTTCCCTCAAACCTCAACAACATGCTAGACGACCAAGACATTGCCGTAAGCCGTTAGTCCGACTGGCTAGCACCGTTAGCGAAGCCATTCCACTCCAAGATGTGCGAGCGTTTCTTCAGGGGACATGCAATCCCTGTGAATTTAACTGCAAGTCAAGAAACAACTTTCCTACATGTAACCTATTTGGTTATCAATCAGACTTCTGATCAATGGAAAGGTTCGCAATGTCCGACGAATTTGAGTCCGCCGCCCAAACCGCCCTTACTCCAAGCGAGAATGCTTTCCCCGTTATTCCAAACGACACGACACCGCTCGCCAGCGTACCGAAGTACCTCTATGTAGGCAGCGCAGGAAACGTAACCCTCCGGGCAATGGATGCGGCGACCGATGTGGTGTTCGAGAACGTTCCGGCAGGGGGATACATTTACGTAAGAGCCAGCCATGTCCGGGCCTCCGGTACGACTGCCACGTCTATCGTGGCCTGCGCCTAATGCTCGCGCGAATGATTGCGGCTGGCCAAGTCCAGCTCGGTGGCGGCTCAAATCCGACACCCCCGCCGCCGCCTCCGCCACCTCCTCCACCGCCAACAAACGCCGATTTCGTGGTGGCTTCAGATGCGGAGTGGGACGCCGTTTTCGCAAATGACGCGCTGACCCTCTCGGGAAAAACAGTGGAGGTGAGCGGAAGCAATTTTACCCAGCGCATCATATCTGATCTCGACATGGAGGCTGCTGGTGCCCCGCTCGTGATACGAGGCGCCGATGGGTCCGCCAGCATTCCCTCAATCCTTTTGAACGGGACCGTACGCGGGATCGATTTTTCCTCGCTGAACTTTCAGATGACGGGATGGCCGAGCGACCACAGTGCCTGCTTGATGCTTGGGACCGGCAGGTTCGGGAAGCTTCGATTTCTCAACGGCACCACTTTCCGCCACGGCTACGGTCCGGATCAGAACGATTTTGAGACGGCCGCTGAGCTCCCTGAATATGAGCGGATCGATAACGTCACCACTGCTACGTCCGAGAGCACAACCCATCCACTCATCTGGCAGGATCCAAGTGCTCCGACAGGGTGGATCGAGTTTTTCAACCGAGGCAACGGGGCCGTGCATGTGAAAGTGGGCGCATCCAACGTCACCGCGAGTACCTTCGACATCGAATGTGCGCCTGGCGCCCGTATACGCCTCAACTCACTTGACCCCGACGTAGACACTCACTTCGCGATTATTGCGCCATCAGGTGCGAGCGAGGTGAATGCCCGAACCGAAATCGGACTGTCGGAATATCTGGCCAATGCACTGCGCCAAACGGGCGGGGCAGTGCTAGAAGACATCGAATTTCGCAACTGCCTGTTTAGGGATCTCAGCAATGCAGCAAAGGGCCTTCGGCCAACGGTAGGCTGCATCATGATGGATTGTGATTTCGATCGCATTTATCAGGACATCATCGCGCTCGCTCCAGAGCCTGATGTGCCAATCCATATCCTGAGGAACATCGAAAGCCTGCCCTTCGCCCGGACTGGCATTGCAGAAGAATTGAACGGCGATGCCCGCGACCCGCATGGCGACCAGTTCCAGATGTTCGAGAACAGCGCATCTGGCACCGTGGGACCCGTCTACTACGCTGGCAATCGCATCCGCCTTACGCCGCGCCGCCAAGGCATCCGGAGCCAGGGCATCTTCGTATCCGATAATGACTTTGACCCAAGCTTCACCGACCTATTCTTCATCTCGACGATGCAGATCGGCGGTTCCGGTCGCGCACTCTCGCTTGGCGAAGAGGGAACAAGCTTCAAGGTTCGCGATGCCTTCATCTATGGGGTAACGGCATTCGACGGATCGAATCCCAGCTCCGACCTTCCCTTCATCTCGGTCGATCATGACGGCGACGGCACGGTCTACGTTGCCAATTGCATTGCGACCGAGCTGCGCGTCACCGATGCCGACTGGCAGAGACAGGATAACCTCATTTTGTCCGATGCTCAGCTGCGTGACGCCGTGTTCCCGAACCTTGATAGCTTGCCCCTCGCCTATGAACGAGCAGAGATCGAGGCTGCAATGGTCTCCGCCGCAGAAGGAGAAGGGTTAGGCGCAATCGCCACTTCTGATGCCATCGACTGGACCACGAGCGACCATGTCTCCGTAATCAGGTGGGAAAATTTGCCGAGCGGAGCGCACTGGAGTGCCGTTGAAAACCAGCAGGCCGATAGCCTCATCGCGCTTCCTCTACGCAAGATCCTCAATCGCCGCGCGTCGCAAAGCGTGGTCATTGCCAGCGGAACAGAGTGGCGTTCCGTTTCAAGCGACGGCACGACCGAGATTCAGGCTTGGACCAACAGTAATGGCACAATCGAGCCGGATCAGTACATTCAAGTGCGCGGTCGAAGCGCAACTATGGACGGAGGCAAGGTCACCGTCTCGGTCGCCATCAATGGCTTTACACAGGAGGCGAGCATAACGTCCGCCTCCGTCCCCTCCGAATTTCTGACACAAGGAGATCCTATCGGATACTTTCAAGATCCAGCGGGCGTGCCGGCTGGTACCTCAAGAATCACTGCTCGCGGTCAGTTCAATGTTCCGTTTGATTTCGTACAAGGGGTCAAGCTGTTCGCTCAGGTCAGCACCGGATGCGACCTCACACTTCAGCCTGATGGCTCGCTCAAAGCCACAATCGAGGATGGGGCAGGAGCCAAGACGCTAACCAACTTCGAAGTTGTGCCAGCAGGTTTCTTCACTCCCGACACGTGGCACACGGTCGAGTTTGATGTCGACCAGGCCGCGCGCGAAGTGAGGGTCGTCCTCAATGGCTCTGTCTTCACCACCGCGTTTGCTTTCTCTGGCAACAGCGTTTTCCAGTCCACTCGTGCGTTCTTGTTTGCGGCAAGCGCGAATGGCAACACGCCGCTCCCGACCGGCACCCGAATGGCAAACCTGTCCGTCGACATGGACGGAGCTCGACACAAGACGATTGGTAACACTGCGAATGAAGCAAATGCCGACCCGTGGAAACGGGCCGGAAATTTCGCGTGATCGGCGAACCGTAGCTGCGATCGGAGGGCCTCAGGAAAAGAAGACTGGACAATCGAATCGCCAAGCGACACTCCGCAATTTTTGGCCAAACATGTTCCAGGCCGATGACTGCCGAAGGACAATTTCACCGAACATGAACGCACTCATGCGACACGAATGGGGCGGTTGATGCAGGCGGTGCTTCGCAAACTGGAGCAACACTCGGCTGCCCTTTCCTCGCTTGCAATCCGCGGCGCGTCAGTCTTGGCTGGTTTTGCGGTGACAATTATGATCGGCAGCTCAATGGGAGCCGCCGCAACCGGGCAGTTCGCTCTTACCGCTCAGACTGCGATCTTCCTTGCCGTAATCGGACTATTGGGCCTCGACGTAGGCGTGGTGCGTCATTTCGCGAAAACGCTCGCGTCTGGCGCACCACTGGCACTCGCTACAGTTTTGAGAGTTTGTACGCTCGGGTTCACGTTCATGGCTGCGATTGGCCTTATCCTGTTGCTGGCGGGCGATCTTGTCTGGCTGCCTCTATTCGGTGACGTCGTCCCACGTGAATTCCTGATCGTCCTTTGCGCCCTGCTCGTCGCGCGAGGTGGCGTCCAGCTTCTAGGGGCCTTGCTGCGCTCACAACATCGCTTCACTAGTGGGCAATTCGTCGCCGCCTTAGCAATCCCCGCGTCCACAGCGTTTGCGCTGGTCACTGGAATTGCAGATTCAGTCGAGGACGCGTTGTGGGCGGCGTCTGCGGGTGGGTTTGTCGCGATGGTATTTGCCGCAATCACCTTTCGTCGCCACGTCAGGCGCAGCGTAGAAGCGCTGGACATATCGCTAAAAACTGTACTGACGTCTTCGATCCCGCTCTGGGGCGTCGCAATGGCGACCAATATTGGCGACTGGTATGGACTGGCTGTCGCAGCAAGCATGCTGGGGGCAGCGGAAGCGGGGTACTATCGTGTCGCGGCTCAGATCGCAGCTGTGCTCCAGATCATCTCAGTTGCGCTTTTCGCGGTCTATTCGGCCAAAATCAGCACCGCCTATCACGCAGACGATACCGAGCTTGTTGCGCGCCTCGCGCGTTCTGCGGTTCGGCTTAGCACAGCCGCCGCCTTACCTGCCTCGATCATCTTGCTGATAGCCAGCGAACCCTTGCTACAACTGATTGGCGATGAGTTCATTGCAGCAAGGTCGCTCGTTTACATTCTGGTCGTAGGGCAACTTGCTTTCACCTTGACCGGTCCGTGCGGTCTCGTGCTTGCAATGTCCGGCCACGAGAAGATAAATCTCATCATCACGGTCGCCGGCACCTTGCTCCTGCTCGCCTGCGTTCCAGCCGCTGCAGCCTATGCCGGATTAGAAGGTATCGCGGTGTGTATTTCCGCGATCATGCTGTTACGCAACATCCTGGCTTACATGATCGTGCGCTACAAACTCGGTATCGGCATTTGGACAGGCACCGTGCGCGCTAGCTCAATGGACTGAATTCGATGACGCTACTGCTCCACCCAGGGTTTCACAAAACCGCGACGAGTTGGCTCCAGAGTACTGTCTTCGCCGAGAAGCGGCTGTTCCGCTCACTAATGACACATGAGGAAATTGATGATCTCCTAGTGCGGCCGCACGATTTTTGGTTCGACGCCAAGCAAGCAAGCGCCAAGATCTCCGCATTGAGAAGCGATCCTAAGCCTGGCGTCGTGGATGTGATCTCGTCTGAGATCCTTTCGGGAAATATCCTCCTAGGCTCCAGAGATAGCGCGCAATTGGCAGCAAGGCTTGCGGCGACATGCGGTGAGGCAAAGGTTGTTCTGACCGTACGCGCTCAGAAACCGATGGCCCGTTCGGTTTATCAGCAATACGTCAAGCGCGGCGGACGCTTGAAAATTGAGGAATTCCTGAGGTTTGCGCCGGAGCCTGGCTATTTCTGGTTCGACCCGGCTACGCTCGAATTCCACAAGGTTGCCGAGGCGTATGCGGCGTATTTCGGGCGAGAGAACGTGATGGTCCTCCCGCAGGAATTATTGATCAGTAATCGTCCTCAGTATCTCAGACTGATGTTTGATTATGTCGGACTTGAAGAATCAGTGGCTGAGCACGAGCTGGCGAAAGCTCCGGCAAGCAGCATCAGTCCTCCGCTCAGCGGCGCCCCTCTGCTGCGCATTGCCAATTCGATCGGTCAGAGCCCTTTCAACCCGCGATCGCGAAGCCGCATAGCACCTCTCGGAAAGTTGATCGAAAGGGTGGGCTATCGCTGGACCTTGGGCGAAGCCAAAGCAAAGCAAAGAGCCGACGCCGCATTGGACGCGGAACTCTCTAACCGGTTCGGAAAATCAAATGCGATCCTCCAGCGATTTTGCCCTGTCGATCTGAAAAAATTGCGGTACGAAATGGACGACTGACCCCCGGGTCAGCACAGCATCTGCAGCGCCAAATAGAGGTTGATGTTGCACCGCAGAAATGCAAGACGATCCGCAGCCATTCAGGGGCTGGCTAGGGATTTGGGATGACCTTTTTGACTGCAATGGACCCGCAGACGGGCTTCGTCGATCGGTCAGCAGCGCACAAGATCGGTCTCGAGCATAGAGAGGCCTATAATGCTGGTGAGCCCTTCCCGCACATCATGATCGATGATTTTCTCCCGCCGGAGATCATCGCGAAATGCCTCGAACACTTTCATCACGGCGGCGGCGAAGCTGCGAGCTACAGTCGCCCGCAGGAAAAACAGAAGCACGAGTATCGCCCGGACGAAATGCATCCGGAGCTTCGTCAGCTATTCTATTCATTCAATTCTCTGCCCTTCATCAAAGTGCTTGAGAACATCACCGGTATCGAAGGTCTGATCCCCGATCCCTATTTCAGGGGTGCCGGTTTTCATGAGATCCGCAATGGCGGGCATTTATCGGTTCATGCCGACTTCAACCACCATGTAAGTATGAATTTGGAGCGGCGGATAAATCTCTTGATTTACCTCAACGCCGACTGGAAGCCGGAATATGGCGGCCAGCTGGAGTTGTGGGCAAACGACATGTCCAGGTGCCACCATTCGATCGTCCCGATGATCAACCGCGCGGTCATTTTCAACACGACCTCGTTCAGCAATCACGGCAATCCGAACCCGGTCAATCACCCGGACGGCATCTCGCGCAAATCGATAGCGCTCTATTACTATACGTCCACTTGGGACGAGACTAAGCGCTCCCACACAACTCAGTTTCGCGCGCGCCCCAAAACTGAAGACAAGATCGACTGGGCGGTCAAAGGCCGCGAGCTTGCCGCCGACCTAATACCGCCCATCATTCAGCGTGGACTGCGCTCGCTAAAGGCGAAAAAATCAAACTGATCGGGCTCGCACCCTCAACGAAAACGGAAACTAGACATCATGTTGGGAAGAATCGGCACCTCGCGCGATATCCAGGCCTCTGTGCTTGGCCCGATCGTCCGCAAGGCGATCAAGATCACAGACAAATTCTCCAAGCATTCGGCCGATTACCTCGTTCGCAGCGAGGCGACCGAGCGACCGAACTATGCCTATTGCATGCTGGTCGCCGCGCGGCTTGCCAAGAGCCTCGGTATGGACCGCATCTCCGCAATCGAGATTGGCGTTGCTGGCGGAAATGGCCTGGCCTTCATGGTCGAGTTTGCCGAGCGCGTTAAGGCTGACACCGGCGTTACGATCGAATGTATCGGCTTCGACACCGGCGAGGGCATGCCGCCTCCGGAATCCGAAAAGGACCTTCCTTACTGGTTTCAAGCAAGCCAATATCGGATGGATGTCGACGCGCTCAAAAAGCGCTTGCCCGAAGCGCGATTGGTGCTGGGTAATGTGAAAGAGACGATCCCGGCCTTCTTCGAAGATTTCGACGCCGCTCCGATTGGTGCAATCTTCAATGACACCGACTATTTCTCATCGACCCGCGATTCACTCTCGATGTTCGATCACGCTGTGTCGCACCCGGAACGGTTTCTCCCGCGCATTCCGATGTACTTTGACGACATCCTTGGTTCGACCATCGAAATGTACGGCCCGTTCAACGGACAGCTGGCTGCCATCACCGAGTACAATGAGCGCTCCGAGAATGTGAAGGTTCACCTCAACCAGAACCTCCTCTCGCTCAATCACGTCAAGTATCGCTACCAGATCTATTACGCTCACCTGTTCGCTCACCCGCGCTACAATGAGTATATCGGGAATGACGAGCAGCTAGTCCTCGAGGACAAGCTGAAGCTGCGCTAATTCAGTTGTCCGCCACGAGCGAGGCGGACAACCATCCCGGCCATGCTCTTGAAGCTGCGCGCCAGACCGAACCGGCGTGAATTGCGTGCGAGCTCTAGATTGCGAAAACGCGGCGTTCGCTTGCCCAACGCCATCATCGCAAAGAGCCGGGACCAGACGAAACCTTTGCGCTGGGCCTGATAGGGCTGCATCACTTTCATCGCTTCGGTGGTAGTGGGCTCGGTTTCGATGGCTCCGGCATCGACCAGCGTATTGATCAGCCTTTCGCCTTTTGCCGTTCGAGTAAGGATAAGGCTGCGTCCTGGGCGCTCCTCGAAATGCGCCTTTCCGCTTTCGTCGGAGTGCCAACCGTCGGCGCACACTATGTCTGCAAACTCGCCGATCCCGTCAGGACAGATCTTGCAGCGGAACTGCAGATGCTTGTTCAGGATCCCGCCCCAGCTGCTGTCATAATCCATCTTCAGCTTGCGCCCATCGGAGAGCTCGGCGGTCGCATAGCCTGGCCAGCCATCACCGCGGTATCGGAAGGCGACCACATCCGTCTCATCTTCAACACCCAGCGCACCCAACAGCGCCGAAGTTCCGCGATAGCTCGGCACGCCGGCGCACATGAAGGCGATCATGTAAGGCACCCTCTCATTTACGCGAGGATCGTGTCGCGCGAGCTGGCGAAGCCCTGCGACATCGCATGGCTTGCCAACGAAGGCGAAACGCTCACTGCCGTCCAGTCGCTTGCCAATATCCTCAAGTGGTGAAGAGGGCGCGTAGCGTGAACCGGCCGACTGAAACACGTCTTCTCGCCCCGTACTGATTTTCAGGGCGTTGCGAATTGGCGAACTTTCCGAAACCGAGGTTTGCACCACGTAGTCGATCTGCCGGGTTTCCAGCAGGTATTTCAGAACTGCCGAAAGTCCGCCCCCTGAAGAAGCGTTTTGTCGAAGCGCAACATCAGTGCTCCAACCGAGGCGCACCTTGATAAGCGGCCCCCAAATCTCGTGATACTCTGCCTCATGCGCGGTCTTATCGTGCCTGATGTTGGCACCAGGACAAGCCTGATCGATCCGGCGTTTCTGGTCTTCGCTCGGTTCATGTTGAAGAACGGGGCGTCGAAAGCCCTCCAGCGAGTTTTCCATCACAATTGCGGGATCGTTGGGATCGCTGATGCCAGCGCAAAGGCCGCAACCCGCGCAAAGCCCGTTCGCCTTAATCGTATCGATATCAAACACGGTTCGCGACCAGCTCCGAAATGCGAGTGTCGAGATAGTCACGATACACGCCGAGCCGCTTCTGCGCCTCTGCGTTGGCTGCAACGGCCTCTGCGCGGACGCGCGGTAGATCTGCCAACGCCGCCTCGAGCTTGCCGAGCACTTCTTCGTTGCTCTGCTTGGTGAGGTCGGCATTCCACCTGTAATTCAATGATCCATAAAGCCCATTGAACTTACGGCTAAAAGCGAGCGGAATGACGGCCGTATTCGAAGAGATCGCTGCAATCGTCGCATGCATTCGGCTGCCCAACAGCAGGTCCAGCGCAGCAATGTACGACTTCGCATCCGAAGGTCCGTTGAAACGGGGTGGGACGATCGCTTCTGGGAAACGACGCTGAAGTTCCAGCGCCATATCGTAGTCGTCGTCATATGCCCGCGATTGGATCAAAACATGCGGGACGAGATGGACCTCGTAGCGCTCGTCGCTCGAGAGTCTTTGCAGGATACTGTCGACCAATTCCTTGTAGTTTGCGGCCAGCCTGATGTTGTCGGTCGGCACATCGCCATGACGGTAAAGATAGGCCGAGACATTGAGGCCAACCTTGATGTTGCCGCCGGATAGGTCGCGGGATTCCTTGTCAGCCGGCGTTTCGAACGGAAGCGCGAATGCGACATCGGTTGTGAGCGAAGATTTGCCAGCGACGTCCATTTCCTCAAGCAATGCATAAGACATCTCGTCACGCGCCCAAACATGGTTGGAAATTTGCATGACCGCTTTCGCCCCCACGCGAGCGCGTTTGGAAAAAAAGGGTCCGATGGTTTGGGGGCTAAGAACAAGTGGAACGCCCGCCATCTTGGTAGCAACCTTGATTCCAAGGATCAGGTTGTAGCGAGCCCACGGATAGATATCCGAAAAGCTGTCGCCTGCACCAATATCGAATGCAATGTCACAGCTTCGGATGGCGCGGTGCAGATCAGAAAATGGATTAGCGAGGGCTTTATAGCCGATATTGGTGAAGTCGTGCTCATGCGCGCATTCAGAGCCGTAATCGAGCTCTCCGCGCGGGCCAATGACACGGAAGACAGGGCGATAGCCAGCCTTCTCCACGGCCTGGGCAATGAGACTTGAATTGGCAATCGTGAGCGCACCGACCCCGAGATTTTCGGAGAAGAAGGTGTGCCACAGCAGGCCGATAGTCAGGGTGGGCCTGTCATCTGAACCCTCAGCCGGGTCGCCGCCCGTTAGTGTCTGTCGGTTGTTCACTATGCAGATTGGCCTTTGAAAGATTAGGCTGATGCTATCCGATGCTCAGCGCGCCAAGCGGCTTGGCAAATCGGCAGCGGAAGGGTCGGTATCGCGGATCTGGCGCTCGGTTTCGTCAGCGTCGAGGAAGCGGCCATAGGGGCCAACTTCGATACCTTCGCGGATAATCTGTGCCGGATTTCCAGCCACGATTGAACGTGCGGGCACATCCCTTGTCACCACGCTGCCTGCACCGATCACGCAATTGTCGCCGATGGTCACGCCCGGCATGATCAAGCTCTCGCCACCAAGAAAACAATTCTTGCCGACGTGAGTATGCACGTAGAGCCCTCGAGTTCTGTCATGCGTCAGAATTCGCGCGTTGAAGGCGACGTATGTGCACTCACCGATATGCACGCCCTTGGGGAAGGTCATGTCCATTTTCGCACTGAGAGACATCTCCACCGTGGGGTGGATGTCCATCTTCATCACGCCGCGGAAGAAACGAAGCCGGGCCTTGGTGAGGACGTTTCTTAGCGCTGAAAGCCTGAGGATGCTCACCCAAGGGTCTCCCTTTTGCCTGCTGATGCCTTGAAGTTGCGGCTTGTCCCATAACCCTCTTAGGTGCAATCCCGCCACCATCAATTTTCGGGCGTTTTCATTGAACAGCACACGCACAATAGCGCTGGCTTGCACCATCCTCGCTTTAGCAGCGGTGGCGCTCCTTTGGGCAGAGATACCTGCGTGGAGATTTGGCGGGACCGAGCCACTTGCTACAGGGTCTGTTGCGTATTCACAGGATGCACTGACATGCCCCGGCGGGGGCGAACACATCGCGATCTACGGTGACAGCCATGTTGTCGGTGGGCGCATGGCGCAATTTGGCGGAGAGAGTGGCCCAGCATATGGACGGGTACTTGAAGCAGAACTAAGAGGTGGAGCCACGGTTTCTCTTCACGGGGTCGGGGGGCACACCGCGCCAATGGGCGAGAGCCGGTGGAACATCGGCGATAGCAAGGCGGACCTCGTACTGATCGCCTACGGCACAAACGACGCTGCTCCACGCGGCTGGCTTCGGTCGAAAAAGCCTGTCGCTCTGTCCGATTTCACGGCTGCGATGGAACGGCTGGCATCGACCGCGAGTGAGACTGAACGCCAGGTCGTATTTCTCGCGCCTCCCCCAGCGGGGAGCTCCGCGATTATGCAGCGACTACAACCCTATCGCGAAGCACTGCGCGATCTTGGCCGGCAGCTTGATTCTCCTGTCCTCGATCCCGCCGATGCGTTTGCCGCTTGCGAAAGTTCACAGCCGCTCCTGATATATGATGCCCTGCACATGACCGCTTCGGGACATCGCTGCCTGGGTGAATGGCTCGCAGCCCGGCTTTGCAATGCCCCAAATTGAAACTGTGCTGACGGGGTAGAGAGTGAGAGCTGCACTGGTCAAAGTGACGCAATTCGCGCATGAACGGGCAAGGAAGCGGCAATCACACTCAGCCGGTCAGTTAGCATGAGAGACGCACGGCAATCGCGACACACATGACCGATACCGCATCAGTCGACCTTTTTCTGACCCGTACAGTGCGCGCTGTCCGACAGTGCGAGCAAGCAGCATGGGTCTTCACGGACCAGATCGATTGGCACGATGTTTGGCTGCGGATCGAGTATCACGGGATCGCGTTCTTGCTCCACGACACCTTGGCGCAACTGGTCGATTGGCCGAGCGCGCTGATCGAGCGGATCGCCGAAGAAGCACGCTTGATCACGCTCTGGGAGGCGACCCATCACAAGCTCGTTTCGAGAGCGGTTCGCGAATTGGCAGAGCAAGACGTGGTCTCCGTCATGCTGAAAGGCACCGCGCTCGCCTATTCCCTGCATGCTGAACCAGCAATCCGCAGGCGCGGAGACACCGATTTGCTGGTCCGCCCCGAAGATCTCGGCCAAACGCGCGAGGTGCTTGCAAGGCTCGGCTGGGAACGCAGGGTAGAACCGCATGGACTTTATTTTCAAGAGGGTTGGACGCACGAAGCAGCGGGCTTTTTCGTCCATTCGATCGACCTTCACTGGAAACCCGTTGACCGCCCGGTCCTTCACGATGTGCTGCCGCTGGAGATGGTCTTCCAGGGCAAAATACCTCTGCCGCGATTTGATGAGACAGCCTTCCGGCCAGACACCGTCACCATGCTCTTGAACGCAGTCATCAATCAGAAATGGCACGCTGAAAATGGCTACTTTTCCGAGGACGGCAGGGTTTCGAGCCAGCGGCGCTTGATCTGGTCGATCGACTTCGACCTGATGGCGCGGTCGATGCAGGACGCCGACTGGGCCACCCTGACCGATCATTGCGTGGCTGAAGGAATTGCCCCGCTGGTGGCAGAGGCACTGATCGGAGTGAGCCGGGATTTGGGGACACCTCTCCCGCGATTGGTGGAGACGAGACTGAAAGCTGCGAAGCTCGCGCCCGATCTGGAGGCTTACTTCAATGACCATGACACGTTGGCGCAATTCAGACTCGATCTCAGTCATACCAGAGGCGCAGGTTCGAAGGCGAAGCTGCTGCTGTCTCGCGCCTTCCCGCCACGCAGGCATCTTATGGAAAGATACCCTGAGGCGCGAGGCTGGCCGACCATCGCCTTGCAAGGGCGCATGCTAATTGAGACCGCGGCGCGCCTTGTTCGCCAGAGACCGTCGCGATGAGTTTCGGATTCTGGCTCCAGTGGGCACGAAGATTTCGAGGGCAGCTGACGCTGATCAGCGTTCTCACGTTGCTCAGTTCCGGGGCAACCCTCGCCGTTCCGTGGCTTGCCGCGCGAGTCCTTGGCGGGGTGATCTCGGCCGAACAAGTCTCCGACATCGATGTGGGGCAAGTCCTCACCTTGCTGGTAGCCGCCCTGGTTGCCCTCACCGCGCTCAACGTTGCGGCAG
Organism: Erythrobacter sp. KY5; assembly: GCF_003264115.1. Lineage (NCBI taxonomy): Bacteria > Pseudomonadati > Pseudomonadota > Alphaproteobacteria > Sphingomonadales > Erythrobacteraceae > Erythrobacter > Erythrobacter sp. KY5. The sequence continues at coordinate 117,657 of NZ_CP021912.1, forward strand.
CTATTCTGTCAGAGCGCGCATCGACGCGGATCCTTACCGAGCTTCGCATCAAGATTTACAACCACGTCCAGATGCTGCGGCTTGGCTTTCATGATGATGCACGCCGGGGCGATGTGCTCGCACTTACATCCTACGAGGTTGGCAACCTTAGCGACTTTCTGGCGGGCACCATCGCAAATGCGCCTGCCATGATCCTCACGGCTGCGGGTGCGATCATCATCCTGTTCGCAATCGACCCGGTGATGGCCGCGATTGTTCCCCTACTCATTCCGGCATTCTACATCCTTGTCAGGCTGTCAGGCAGGCGTCTGCGCCGATTGTCGAGCGAGGTGCGTGCAGCAGAGGTCGAACTCATTACGCTTGCGGAGCGCGACCTTGAGATGCTTCCCGCAATCAAAGCATTCGCGACGGAAGAACAGCACCAAACCGAATTCGCTGCTGCAGCTGACAGGTCTCGGCGTCTCGCAGTCCGGCAGGCGCAATGGAGCGTCGCAATTGGGCCCGTCATGGCACTGGTCGCGGCGCTCGCGGCGATTGCTGTTCTCGTGTTCGGCAGTGAACAACTCCTCGAAGCAGATCGCTCTCCCAGCGATCTGTTCGCCTTTCTGTTTTATGCGGCGCTTCTCACGCAACCCGCTGGCGCGCTCGCCAAGATGTATGGCTCCTATCAAATGGCCCGCGGAACGTTGGCTCGGCTGGAGGCGGTGCTCGATCATGAGCCTGAGCCGGGTTATCAGGGCGGGAAAGGGTTAGAGCGGGCCAGGGGCGCCATTCAGTTCCATCAAGTCGGCTTCGGCTATTCGGGTCGTCCGAGACTTTTCAGCGAATTCAATTTCGAAGTGAAGCCGGGCGAAATCGTGGCTCTTACGGGCGAGAACGGCGTTGGGAAGTCTACCTTGATCCGCCTGCTGCTGCGTTTCTACGAACCGCTATCAGGGTCAATTACGCTCGATGGGATTCCCATCAGCGACTATCAGGTTCAAGACTTGCGACGCCAGTTCGGTTACGTGCCACAGCGCGCCTTTCTCTTTAACGGCACGATTGCCGAGAACATCGTCTTCGGCCAGCCCGACCCAAACCCGAAAGAGGCCATCGATCGCGCAGCCAAACTCGCACAGGCGAGCGATTTCATCGCGTCGCTTCCTGATGGGGTTGAAACCGTTATCGGCGACAACGGCGTGCGCCTGTCGGGAGGGCAGCGCCAAAGGATCGCCCTTGCCCGCGCCCTCTACAGCCAACCGCCAATCCACATCCTCGATGAGGCGACGAGCATGTATGACATTGATGGCGAAGCGGCTTTCGTCGAGGAGTGCATAGGCTCACTGAAGGGGCGTACCGTCATCATCATTACTCATCGCCCGGCCAGCCTTGCGCTTGCCGACAGAGTTTTGAAGTTGGGAACGGACGGCCGCTTCGAGGTGGATCACTGAGCGACTTCAGGCGCCGCGCCTAAGCGGCGACAATCAGATCCTGATCTTTCAACTGCTTTGCGAGAGACAAGAGATCGGCTTCGATGCGGTCGCGGGGTGCATCGAATTCGGCCTCTACGCTATCGCACAATTGCGCAAGCTCGCGCGGACCTTCGGCAAGCAGTTCCCAGATGCGACCTCCAACTGGATCAAGCCCGAAATACTGTCCGCTCGATAGGTCGAGAAGAACCAATTCCCCGCCGACTTCGCGTGCAACCACGTCGGCAGAAACAGCAAAACGGTCGCTGAGTTGCATAAGCAATTCCAGTATCCCCCAAAGCATGAGCGCGAAGGCTCCAGCTACCTCTTCGTCAGGTTGTCCAGCACCGCTTTCCTGACACGCGGCAATTCCGAGTAGTCGCGCGTAAAGTCAAGCGTGTAGCAGGGGATGTCCTGAGACAGGTCAGCAAGCCGGCTGAAATGCGCGCGCAGGTTCGGTTTGTCTTCAACATCGAGGATGAAGGCGTTGGGCAAAAGCGCCGCGAGTGCTTCCTGCAAGCTGAACTGTCGAATGGAGAGATCAGCGCGCAAATCGGTACCAAGCACATAAATCTGTCGCAGCGGATGGGCGGCATCGGCAAAGGGCAAGCCTGCACCGGCGTCGACGTCCTGCTTGGTGTCGTCATTGTCGAACTGCGTATCGCTGCCCAAAAGGTGCCGCGCGCTATCGGCAAACAGCCGCAGCTTTGATCGCTTGGGCTGCAGCCAGTAACGGCCGTTTTCGTTCACCAGATCGATGACGTCTTCGGTCAGGAAAGGGTGTCCGGCCTGAGCGAACGAGCCTGCCAGCGTCGTTTTCCCGCTGCGAGAAAGGCCGAGAAAGGCGATCGCGCCGTCCTGAGCGCCCGATTGGTCTTCTGCGCGGGCAAAAACAGCGCTGCCGTGAAGGAACAGCCCGCCTGAATGATTGCCGAGAATTGGCTGAATCGCATTGTGGTACAGGTTGATCGTCGTCTTCGCTTCACATTGCGGTGCGGGCCACCCGGTCACGCGAAATCCGCTATCGACGCTTGGGCCTTGCTCAATCAGAAAATCGGCCTGCGAGGGGAAACGGATCAAATAGCCGCGCTCATCGCGATAGAACTCAGCCTGACAATGTCCGGTAGGAGACACCCAACGATCATATGGGTCTACAGGCAGTTCAACCTGCTCACGCGGACTTGCTGGCTCCCATTCCATTGCAATTAGCCTTTAGACACAAGTTCCACCCGTCGCCAACATCTGTGAGATTGTGTCGGTGTGGTGATTCGATTCGCAAATGACCGGAATCGCAGACGCCTGCTCGTTCGTACCCGTGTTTGGCGGCTTGCCATGATTGGCGCGCGCAACGTGCCGTTAGAAGAACCAACTTACGCTGGTAAAGCCTGCATGTGCCCGATTACGAACCGTGAAACGGGGCAGTCTAGATGCGATGGAGATGACCTTCCCTGAAGCAATCTCAAAGCCTCGCGATCGCTCGACAGTCATCGGACAAAAGGAACCCGATCCACTTGAGAAATCACAGTTTTCCGGGCTTCAGGCAAAACAAAAGGCACCCCGGATCGGAGCGCCTGATGTTACGCAATAAGCATCTCCGCCGATCGGCGGAACGCCCGAATTGCTTAGAAGCGGGTGTTGGTTACCGCACCGTCGCGGAAGCTCGTACCGCTGCCGCCGGTGAGGTTACGTACCGAGCCGAAAACAGTCAGCTTCGGAGCCTCATACTTCACTTTTTCAGTCACTTTGGTCATTGCAAAATCCTGTCCTGTTGCACCGCAGAGGCAGGGTTAATCCCCCTTACGTAAAATTACTGATACAAAAATGCTGCGGATGCGTAAAGGCCCCAAATCTCCCAAGCCCAATAATCTCCCTCCGGCGCACTGAAATCGACGTTCAGAATCGTCTCGAGCCCTCCGAGATCACACATTTCAGAGAGTTGCTCAGCGGCGTTGGCGCGCACGTATTGCGCGAACTGCTGGTCAATTCCGGTGTTAGTGAAGTTAGCCTTATTAGTCCGCCACACCACCTCGTCGGGAAGGATCCCAGCCATGGCCTTGCGGTGAATGACCTTGGTTAGCGCCCCTCTCAATTTGATGTCGATCGGAGTGCGCAGCGAAAACTCGATGAAGGCTCGGCTCATCATGGGGTGACGCGATTCGACGCCGATCAAAGACCGCTGGCGACGCATCAGCTGGTGCGACAGATCGCTAAATGGCGAAGTCGCGGTATTATGCTTCGTCCAATCGACAGCGTTGTGGGGCAACTCGGCCTCATATCGCTCCTCGGCATCGGCCAAGGCCTCGCGCAGCTCAGGCGAAAGCCAGTTCATCGCGGAGTCTTTTGCTCTACGCGATGCGCGCAAGCGGCGCCTTATTCGGTCCCTCAACCATCGAGGCGCCAATTCCGCACTTGTGAAACGCATTGATCGCTTTAGGGCGCGCTCCCAACCAAACGCGTCGGCGTCGCGGCGCAAAGCTTGCCAGTACTTTACCCAATCACCTCTGGCGGCATATTCGGAATAATAGAGCTCGTTGCCCTGCAACCACTCATCCCCGCCGCCGCCATTGATGAGAACGCGCGCGCCATCTGCGACAGCACGTTCTTCAAGCCCCCACATCATCGCGCCGTTGGATGGCGTCGGTATGTCCATGTGCCGAGCACCATCGGCGGTGTACCACTCGATATCGGGATCGAACAAAGGCACTTCGACGAGTTCGCGCCCCACATGTGCGGCGACGGCCCTCGCATAAGGCAGTTCAAATGCATTGCCGCCTTCTTCAGCAGCAAGCGAATAGGCAGCGATGCCGGGCGCGAGGGTTTGGCCCGAAGTTTCAAGTCGATGAGCGATCGCGAACAGAGCAGATGAATCGAGCCCTCCGCTAACGGCAACGCCCACCTCGCGATTCGACCGCAAGACGCGACGAACGCAATCGAACAGCATCTCGCGATAATGTTCCACGTAATCTTCGTCGCGCTTGTAACGGATCGTCACCTCGGTTGGCGGCGTCCAGTACCTCTGCGCCGTGATATTTGATCCATCGAAACGCAATGTATGAGCCCGTACGATCCGCTTGATCTCAGCCCACGGTGTCGCATCGCGCAGATACCAGCGATTGGCCATGATCTGCGCGAGATAAAGGCGGTCCGGTGTCATTGCCGGCAACCCGAGCAATTCGCCAAGCGCGGCGAGCGTTGCAAAATCGGAAGCCACGATAAGTCGCCCTGCTTCGCAACGGTAGTAAAGCGGAACTGTCCCCATATGGTCGCGGGCCGCAAACAGATGCCCTCGACCCAAGTCTGCGACGATCATCGCAAACTCGCCGTGCATCCTGTTCGCGCACTCATCACCCCATGCCTCGTATGCGCGCAGGGCGATCTCGACCTCCGATCGACCCGAGAATTTTACTCCTCTCGCTTCGAGGTCCAAGATCAATTCGTCCGGGTTAAGCAGATAGCCATCGAAAACAGCAGAGAGCTTGCCGCTGTCGCAAACAAATGGCTGGGCCTGCGTCGCTGATTCACCGGTCGTGTGCCTGGTCGCGGACGCTAATGCTATGCGTCCGCCTCGCCACGCACCGCTCTCGTCATGCGGAATGCGCGACAGCGAGCGGCCGAGCACAGCAAGCTGATCGGCCTGCACGTCCTCGTCTGAAAAGATCCCACCGATCGCCGACACAGCCTTGCGCTCTCACCTCTTATCGCCCTGGATACCGCAGCGCTTTTGCCGCAGTGCTTGGCAGGGCCAGCAAGCCTGTGCCAAGAGGAGCGCGGACATAGGCACTTCATGGAAACCGCGCAATCATCACCGGTCCCGGCCAAGGGGCAAAAGCCATCTTTGACCGATATCGTCTGGCTCGCGAGCTATTCGGCACGCGGACTGAGCGAATTGGTGCGAGCGCGGCTCATTTTCCAGAAGCTCAAGGCGAGTGACATTCCGGTGAGAAACCACGTGGTGGGCAAGGTCGGAAGCCAAATCGCCGATCAAAGCCGCGAGGAGCATTCCGCAACGCTCGCTCGAATCCGGTACGTGATCCCGCGCCTGTCCGACCGCCTGCCTTGGCGCAGCGACTGCCTGATCCAGGCAATTGCAGCTCAGAACTGGTTGGCAGCGTTAGGCGCTCAAAGCGAAATCCAGATAGGCGTCGAGAAACCAGAGGACGGTCAATTCGGCGCTCACGCATGGCTTGTTTCAGGCGGCGAAATCGTGACCGGGGGGGATATCGCGCAATACGATGTTATCCTGTCCGAGTCGCGCCTCAGCAGCGACTCGGGAACCAAAAGCTGATTATTAGTGTTGACCGATTAACCATGCCACTTGACCCGCAAGCCGGTTTCCTACCTTTGAGAAGGGCACATTTACCCTTTTTTCCTAGAAGGTGTTGTCAATCGTGCTGCACTGCACTAGTGGTAAATACGTAATGGATTCCCAAGGGGGGTTAACTTCGATGAAAAAGACGATTTCTCGCGTGATGGTATCGGCTGCTGCTGCTGGCTTGGTGTTCGCACCGATCGCTGCTCAGGCTAACACCCGCGCTGCTGACAACGCTCCGGTCTATTCGGCTGAGCCTGCTTCCCAGCCGGGCCTCGCTCGCGAAGCTGAAGGCGAAAACGCACGCGGCGGAACCAGCGTTGTTCTCCTGCTTCTCGCTGCTGCTGCTGCGGTTGCGGGCATTGTTGCGGTTGTCGACAATGACGACGACGGTCAGTCGCCCGGCACCTGAGCCTTCAGGAGCCTGACCAACTCTTGTTGGTTTTGACTAAGAATGAGCGCGCGGAGTTTTCCGGGCGCTTTTTCTTTGTCTGGATTGCGTGCAAGCATTCGTGCGGCATTTGCCAGTGATCGGGCGGGACCCATTGACGATGACGAATCAAACAATCGCTGAGCGAAAGCTCTTCTGGGCGGGCCTCGCGATCCTTGTCGCGGCATTTGCGTTCGGCGGCGGCGGATCGAAATACGGCTCGGCGAACTTGATTGTTCAGCTGGTCGCGCTGGTGGCGCTGTCGTTTCATCGCGCTGCGTTCTTCGAATTCTGGAGGTCGGCGCCGCTCGCGCTCAAAGCGCTTATCGGACTGACATTCCTCCTGCCGATCCTTCACATCGTGCCGCTGCCACCGTCAGTGTGGAATGCCTTCCCGGGTCGCCTGCTGATGGTGCAGGCGCTCGAACTGGTGGATGCGAACGATTGGGCAACGCTAAGCGTTGATCCGATCCGCACTCTTCTGGCCCTGAGCGCAGTTATCGCGCCGCTTGCTCTCCTCACGATTGGATGGAGTGCCCCCCGAGACAGGCTCATCACCCTTGGCTGGTGCGCAGTCGCAATTGGGCTCGTCAACTTTGGGCTCGGCATTCCTCAGGTTCTTTCGAACAGCGACGTCGGTGTCTTGTATCCGGAAAATCCGATGCCGGGCGTGCTGTTCGGCACCTTTGCGAACCGAAACTCTACCGGCGTTTTTCTCGTCGGTGCGCTTGCTCTGGCCGCGTTGCTGCCTATGCCAGCGCGGTTCCAGCAGCTCGGCGTGTGGGCGCGTCCGGCGATTTGCCTTCTTCTCCTGCTCGCCATTCTTCTGACACGTTCGCGCACCGCCATCGTTCTGGCAGCGATCCCGATGGGCCTTGTGGCGATGAGATTCCTGTTCGCGAGGCTCGGATCGACCGCCTCGGTCAGGGCAGGCTGGTTGGCAATCGTGCCGGTGGTGCTCGTTATTGGTGCTCTCGGCACGCTTGCGATCACGTCTCCCGGACGCGTTGCAGAAGTGGTCGACAGATTCGAAGGGTCGGGAACCGATGCGCGCGCTTTTATCTGGGAAGACGCCGCATACTCCGCAGAAAGGTACTTTCCGGTCGGCTCTGGCATGGGCACCTTCGACGACGTTTTCCAGATCGACGAATCGCTCGAAAACATGACCCTGCGACGGGCGGGCCGGGCGCATAACGACTATCTCGAAATCGCAATCGAGGCCGGCTTGCCTGGCCTGATCCTCACCGCCGCCTGGCTTGGCCTCCTTGCGTGGCTGGCATGGCGGGCACGCAAGGCGCACGATCGATGGATCGCCTGGAGTGGAGGCGCATTTCTGCTTGCAGCAGCGCTTCAGTCGATAACCGACTATCCATTGCGCAACCAATCGCTCCTCGTATTCGGCGCGTTTGCGCTGGTGCTTTTGGTCCGGTTCGGGACCGATGAAGCGGAACGATCAGGCAGGACGGAGAAGCGGCCATGATCGCAGGGACCATCTGGCGCATCGCACTGCTCGCTGTCGCAATGCTTGCAATTGGCCTTCAGCTCGACCGGCAAACCCGGCGTACTCCCGAACTGTCGCCAAGTGTGCCCGAACTGATGAGATCTTCGGCACAAACAGGCGTAGCTGCTTTCGCGGTTGCGGGTGACGATCCAGAATATGGGCTTCAGGAAGCGGAGAGGCTGATCAGACGTCGCCCCCTGCCAGCCGAGCACCTGCGGATCCTGGCTCAGGCCCAGTTTGATGCAGGACTGCTAAGCGAAAGCACTCTCACCATCCAATATGCCGCGCAACGTGGTTGGCGCGAACCGTTGGCTCAGGAAACCATGCTTCGACTTGCCCTTCAGGCTGGAGACGAAGCTGAGGCAGCGCGACGATTTGTTGCCCTGTTCGTGCGCCGCGACACCGCGGACGGCTTGCTGCAAGAGCTCGGCTCTCAGGTGCTCGCAGAACCCGGCGGCGTAGGCCGCCAGACTTTCGTCAGCATTCTGAGCGGTGCAGAACGCTGGCACAGCCAGTTTTTCACGCGGGGTGTAAGAGTGCTTTCATCCGAAGCCTTCTCCGAGATTTTGATCGATGCGATGGAAGGCGGCACGGAGTTCGAGTGTTCGGACCTGCGCTCGGCGGTTGAACGCCTCGCACCGCGAGACGTCGCCGCAGCTGAGCGGGTCGAGGGCGCGATTGATCGTCGGTGCTAGCGACAGAGTTTATGGTCAGGCGAGACTTGGACGGAAGGCTCCGACAATGAGAATGGTTGCACTATCGATTTCGGCAATTGCTGCGATGAGTTTGTCAGCCTGTGGCTCGGCAGAACCCGAAGGCCCGGAAGAACAGATCATTGTGCGCGATCGCGGAGCGCCCGACGTACTCGCCGCCGACACAGGCTCGCCCATGCAAACAGGCATGATCGCTGCCGGAAAGACAGTATTCGAAGCCAATTGCGCGATTTGCCACACGGTCGACGCAGGCACGACTTCAGGCATCGGGCCAGGTCTGAACGGCGTGGTCGGGCGATCCGCCGCATCGCTTGACGATTTTGCCTATTCGAGCGCCATGCAGGCTTCCGGCATCACTTGGACGACGAGCGAGATCGATGCCTATATCGCCAATCCGACTGCCAAACTCCCCGGAACCAGCATGGCCGGCGTCATGGTGACCGATGCGCAGGATCGCAGCGCAATCACAGCTTATCTTGAGAGCCTCGGCTCCGACTGATCAGACCGCCTGAACAAGATCAAACGATCGAGAAGCCTGCATCGCTGATTGGCAGCGTGCGGATCCGCTCGCCGGTCAGGTCGAAAACAGCGTTGCAAACCGCAGCGGCAAGTGGCGGCAGAGCGGGTTCACCGATGCCTGTCGGCGCAAAATCGCTCGCGAGAAACTCGACATCGACTTCAGGAGCCATCGGCATGCGAGCAAGCGGGAAACGGTCATAGTTCGCCTGCTGCGCAGCGCCTCCCTTAAAGGTGACCTTCTGCGCTGCCATGGTTCCGATCGCCTCGATTATCGAGCCCTGAACCTGAGCCTCGGCCCCGCTTAGGTTGATGACCGGACCGATATCGGCCACCGCCCAGACCTTGTCGATTTTCACTGCCTTGCGATCATCCACGCTGACCTCGGCTATCTCGGCTACATGCCCGGCGTGGCTGAAGAAGAAGGACAATCCGAGCGCGCGCCCGTCTTCGCGATCGCTTCCCCATCCTGCGTTTTGCGCCACACGCCCTATGACATTTCGCGCTCTTCCGGTGTGAAGGGCATAGGGGTTGTCCTCTTCGGTCCAGCGAGGTTCTCCCATCATGTCGAGCAGGAATGCGAGATGATCCCGTCCCGCAGCCAGCGCGACTTCGTGCAGGAAACTCTGCTCTGCAAAGCCATATGTATTGGAGATTGGAGCACGCTGGTAACCGGTTGGCGTGCTGGCACGGACCATCGGGTTCCTGATCGCGTAATTGGCCGTGTTTGCGGTGATGAAATGCGCATCGGGCGCGCCTGCGCCCGTGCTTGGCTCGCGTCCGTCTTGCGACATTGAGGCGTGCGTGATCTCAAACGCATCGAGCGCGCCGTCCTCGCTCAGTCCTGCCTTAAAATTCACCCACATGGCGGGGCGGAAGTAATCGAACGCCATGTCGTCCTCGCGCGTCCAGACAAGCTTGACCGGCCGACCGGCCTTGCGCGCAATGGCAACTGCCTCGCGGACGTAATCGTTCTCGAGCCGCCGTCCAAAGCCGCCTCCACCGCGGACCTGATGGAGCTTGATTTTCCCTGCCTTAAGCGCGGCTGCCACCGCTTCGCTCGCATCTCCCTCGGCAGACGCCATGCCCATCAGGCGCGCGATCCCTGTCAGTGCAGCCGTCGGTGTCTGTGTCGGCGCCCAGACTTCCACCTTGTCGCCGTCAACCTTGGCGACGCAATTCTCGGGCTCCAGTTGGCCATGAGCGCAAATCTGTGCCGAGTAATAACCCTCGATCCGCTGGTCTGCATTTGTCAGAGCCAACTCGACATTGCCCGCGCTGGCGGTCGTCAATCCCTTGCCCGCCTTTGCGGCCCGTTCGCCATCGGCTGCCAAGTCATCGCTGTCATCACGAGAGGCACGGCTTACGTCCCACTCGACATTGAGCGCACGACGCGCCTTGATGGCGGCCCATGTGTTCTCAGCGATGATTGCAACGCCTGAGGAAAATGCGTTGGAGCCTGCATCGTAACTCGGCAGATCGCGTGTCCCCTCCAGCAAGAAGGCGTCGCTTATGCCAGGCATCGCCTTGATCTCATCGAGGTTGGCTGAAACCGGCCGCCCACCAATCCTCGGCGACTTTACGTAGACGGCGTAAGCCATATCCGGGATGACCGTGTCGATCCCAAAGGTCGGCTTTCCTGTCACGATAGCGCGATTGTCGACGCTGGTGACGCGCTTGCCGAAAAGCGGACTGGCGCTCGCCTCGGAAAGCTCGAGCGCGTCTTCTGCTGGCGGATCGAGCTTGCCAGCCGCGTCGGCGAGATCAGCGAACGCGATGCGCTCGCCAGATGGCCCGTGAACGACCTGTGAGTTCTCGACCGTGAACTCGTTTGCGGGAGCGTCCATCCTCTCTGCCGCGGCCGAGACCAGCATCTGGCGCGCCATCGCGCCCATCTTTCGCAGTTCTTCATAGCGCATGCTCACTGAAAGCGAGCCGCCGGCAAACTGGCTGCCAAAGATGGCGGGGTCGACCGCTGCGCTCTTGACCTTGACCTCGTCCCAGTTCGCGCCGAGCTCTGAGGCAACGATCATCGGCAGGGCTGTGCGCGCGCCCTGCCCTACGTCCGGGTTCGGGGCAGAGATGACGACTTTTCCGTTCGATTGAATGTGAACGTAATCGGTGACCTTGCTTGTGGTGAATTCGCCTTCGTTCTCGACAAATCCATCCCCCGTATCGCCGCCCATCATACCGCAGGCGGCAAGCCCAACGGCAAGGCCCGTCACGCCAGACAGCATAACAAAGCGCCGTCTGGTTACCGCGAGCGAACCACCCTCACCTTCATTGGCCACCATCGCTGCCGACCCCATAAGGCCAGCCGCATCGATAGAAGTTCCAAACAAAGCCATAGCTCAAGCTCCTCTCGCGAGGCTGCCGCCCGCTTTCGGAAGCATCGCCTCGCCCGAAGCCACGCTCTTGATCGCGCCTTTGATCCGCACATAAGTTCCGCAGCGGCAATAGTTGCCCGCCATTGCGGCGTCGATTTCCTCGTCGGTGGGGTTGGCGTTTTCATCAAGGAGCGCAGCTGCACTCATGAGCTGGCCAGCCTGACAATAGCCGCACTGGGGGACGTCGTAATCGATCCAGGCTTGTTGAAGCGCGCTCAGCGTACCGTCCTGCTCTGCCAATCCTTCAATGGTAGTGATCGACTGCCCTTCGAGCGACCCGATCGGCAATTGGCAGGATCGCTGCGGATACCCATCGACATGAACAGTGCAAGCTCCGCATTGAGCAATCCCGCACCCGAACTTCGTCCCAACGAGACCCGCAACGTCCCTCAGCGCCCACAGAAGCGGCATGTCGGGATCAACCTCTCCAAGCTCGGTTTGCTGACCATTGATCTCGAGCTTCATCACACCCACTCCTCGTCTCTCATCCCGCACAATGCTCGCAGGTTGCCGCTTGAATAGCCACAAGGTCTCGACAAACCACTCAGCCACTTGGCCGGACCGTTCTCGATTCGCTCACGGATAGCGTGTGATTTGGGGAAGAGTGGTGCCAGAAGAGGCATCACATTCGGCCTCTTTTTCCGTTTATTTTCCAATGCTTATGCAGTTCGGAAAATCACGAAGCCCGCACAAAGGCCCGATTTGGCTTTTAAGCTATTGGTTCGATGCCTTTCTGAGGACTCGAAGCTCAAATTCGCGCTTTCTGCTAGGGCCTTCGATTTGCCACCATAACGAAGATATCGGGCGGTTTCCATGAATGCCCTTGGCCGCATCGAGATCTGAGCCGACCTGGCCTGATTTATCCCGCAAATCCGGAAAATCGGAAAATGTGGGATAAATCGCCTCGCTTCAGAGCGATGGAGGACGGAAGCCGCGCATTAAGCGACGAAACCAACTGAAGGAAACTGATGAGCCTGAGCTTCACCCGCCGCGAGTTCTACGACCTCGTCTGGTCGAAACCCATGACCCATGTCGCCAAGGAACTCGGTGTCTCCGATGTTGCGCTCCACAAGGTTTGCCGCAAGCACGCCATACCCAACCCTCCGCTTGGCTGGTGGGCCAAGAAGGCTGCGGGAAAGGCCGTTGAGCAGATTCCTTTGCACGAGATTGAGACCAATCGGCCCGACGCGATCTTCATCCGCAATGCGCCCGCAGCAGACTGGAAGACCCAGGCGATCGAGGTTGCCGAGGGGAAGGCGAAATCTGCGCTGCAAGCATCCATAGCAATGCCCAAACGCGGCAGCGTCATCGTGCGGAATACGCTGGCTGCCTTGCGACGCGGCAAGGCGGGTGAGCATGGGCTTATCTGCATTCGAGAGGCCGGGCTGATCCCATGCAGCATAGCGAAGCATTCGATAGGCCGCGTCGCCGAATTCCTGCCCAGACTAGAGGTGGCGGCAGAGGTCCAAGGGTTCACACTCACAGCGGACGATCAGCCCAGTCGCTTCTCAGACGGGTCGCAGACGGTCCAATTCGAGATCTCGGAGGGGTACAACAGGGAGAAGCACGAACTCACCCGCAAAGAGAAGGCTGAGCGGGCCGCCTGGGAGAAGCGGAGTGAGAGGCGTGGTTGGCGCTATGCGCATGGCGACCCTCACCCCATCTTCGCCGACTGGGACTACAACCCGACTGGCCGACTTTCGATCTCCTTCGAGCCCGTCTGGTCCTATCGCCAGCCCACACCGCGCCGCTCGTTCAACGATGGAAAGCGCCAGCGTGTTGAAGGCCTGGTGGACAAGATTGCGATCGGGATCGCGGTCGTTGCCGCTGCGAAAGCCGAGCGGAAACGCAAGGATGATGAGCAGGCGAGGCTATACGAAGAGCAACGCCAGCGCCGGGAGATGAAAGCAAGATTCGAGTACATCGAGGAGCGCCGGTCCGATGAACTTGCCATTATTCTCGAAACCCAGTCACGCCTCGAGAAACTGGAAACGCTGCTGGCGTTGACGAACAACGATCCGGGAGAGGGCATCGATAGCCGTGTCCAAGAGTTCGGACATTGGTTGCGGTGTCAGATCAACGAAACCCGGGCGCTGCTGACCCCATCAGGCCTCGAAGAACGCTTCTCGGAACTGAACCTGTTTGGTCCCGAAGATGATCGGGATTTCAGGCCGACAAGCCTGTAGGTCCCACTCTCCTATCTGCAGCGTTCCGTTAGCCAGCGGTCGATCTCCTGCTCTACCCAGGCAACGGAATGTCCACCGAGCTTAATCGCCTTTGGGAACTTACCCTCGCCCATCCAGCGGTAAATTGTGGACCTTCCCAAACCGGTGCGATGGATGACTTCCTTCAGCCGAATAACGCGCCCGATTCTCTGGTTGGAGGTCAGATCATCGTCGCCCTCGGCGAAGAATGGCATGGCCAATTGCCTCGCGTCATTCGCCATGTTCACCTCCCTCTGGACGGGGAGCGACAAGGCCAAGACGGATTAGTCGACGATGATATGCTGCGATCGTTCGCTCACGCAGATCAGCCTCAGGATGGTATGTGAGTAGCGCATCCAGAGCGACCCCAATGAAGATGTTCTGGCGCACCGGATCGGTGGCAGGTGTGCGGCTGTCAGCTCCCGTTTTGCGCAACCATTCGTCATGGATGCGGTCGCCAACCACAACGCTAATGCTGACCTCGCGCTCACGCGCGTAGGCCATTTTCCAGTTATCGACCTGTCCGGTAACGCAGGTCTGTAGGCAGTGACTTCTCTTCATAATTCCAAGTTCCATGTTTGCAGGAACCTGGCCCACCCTTCGAAAGGCAAGTGCCACTCTAGGCCGGGGGTGGGGTTGTAGGAAAACGAAAAGATTTTGTTCTTTGTCAGTCCCTTGAGGCGAACTGGACCAGTTCGGCACACGCATAGAAACGCCGTGCCGCAACTAGTCCAGAAGTTGCCAACGCTGATTTCTCGCATAAATCCATATGGTTATAAGGCGGCACCGCTGCGTACGGTGTGCCTGTCAAGTTCCAATGTGCGCGGATAGTACCAGTCTCATTGGCTGATCGATCTAGGGATGCATTTGCCTTTGGAAAATTTGGAGCGTGAGCAGCCAGTCCGGCTGCGCAAGCTCTCCCATCGGGGGGAAAATAGCTGTCTCAACCAGACAAGAACTGCACCCCCGATGAGGCAGTGGCCAAGGAGCGCGTGCGAAGGAAGGAACCGGCTCTTGTCGGTTCCGCAGCTTCGCGCCGCTCCGACCCGCTGCCGGTTGGGAGTGCATGCGGGGCCCAGAACTAAAACGTCGCACCCTCAGGAGCGCAACCGCAGGTTGCGCGGGACAGAGGGCGTCCCCAGCCCCGCTCCATTTTTCCCCTGGTTTGATAGCGAGAAGGGGCGCTGTCCGGTCTGGACAGCGCCCCTTTGATGGGGATCGATGAAGTCGGAGGTCAGTCGATCTCGGGAGCGTCGGTGTTGTCGTTCTCGTCGCTCGACCCGTTACCGCGGGAGAGGAAGTCGATCTTATCGGCGAGGATCTCGGTGCCGTAGCGCATGACCCCGTCCTTGTCCTCCCACTGGGTGTAGTGGATGCGGCCCTGGACGCTGACCAGCTGGCCTTTGGAGCAGTATTGGCCGACGGTCTTGGCGAGGCCGTTGAAGCAGGTCACCCGGTGGAACTCGCTTTCCTTGGCGGTGTAGCCGTTCTCATCCTTGTAGGTCTTGCCGTCCTTGTCGCGTGCGGGGCGATCGGTGACGACGGTGATGCCGGTGACATTGGTGCCGCCCTTGGTCTCGCGGGTTTCGGGATCGCGGGCGATGCGGCCGTTGAGGATTGCGATATTGGTCATGATAGTAGTCCTTCAGTTCCTCAAACCGGAGACCATCTCCGGCTTGCGAACATCCAGAAGAAGCAGGGCATGGGAGGACTGCACCGAAGGCCTGAAGGGCCGAAGGGAAACCTGTTCATGACGGGTGGTGCGGGCAGGCAGCGCAGCTGCCAACACGGCCGGGAAGGAACGGGTTGCCGTCCTCAGCTGACCTGATTCAGGACTGTTCGCGAAGAAAGCCGGATGGGTATCGGGTGCGGGTCTGAAGGTGCCAAGACCCAGCCACAATCAGCCTTCGTCATCGCCTTCCGAGGTTGTCAGTCCACCAGTGAAACGCGGTGTGCTGGCTCCCTCAATTGGAACACGACACGGCGTGCAATGAAAAGTGAAGGTATGGCTTCCGTTCAGAGACCTTTCACAGCGAAATAGCTCTCTCCCACACCTGAAACCGCAGCCGATGAGCGCAAAAGCTCGCTAACCTGCGCAGCGGGTGCCAAACGAAAATCATGCCGCGGCGGACTACCGGTGATGCGCCAATATCCAAAACCTTGGTCGAGCAGCACGAGAACCTTCTGACCATCGGCGTATTCAAGCTCGAGCTTGCGGCCATGGTCGGAATTTTCCGTGACCTGAAGATCGACATCGAGGCCAAACTTTTCGCCCAAAAGCTCGGCAACTTCCGCACGGTCATCTTCATATTCCCAGTCATGGAAGATCCTATGGGGTGGCCGATCCTTCTTCAGTGGCTGGACCAAGATATCGACTTCGACTGGGCTATCCGCCTTCAGCTGAGCGGACAGAGCTTCGCACGTCCGCAGAAAGAGAAGCATGGGAAGAGGCGCATTGAGATAGCGGTCGGTGTAGGTGATCCGCGCAAGACTGCCAGGTTTCCAAACACCAGCCGCTTCCATCTGCTGCTTCAGTTTGGACCCAAAGCGTGTGCCAAATTGGCCAACCGGACATTGCCCGAAACCTTGCATCAGCTCGACCTGATCACCAGCCGCAACCTGTCGCTCCAGATCATCCGGGTTGATTGGGTTGTAGGCGGTGGGGCCGCTGAGAGTGCCGGCAACGACTGCATACGTCTCACCGAGGCCCCATCGCTCCCCCGGCTGCGCCGCGTTCGCATCGCGTGAGAAGAACCCTGTGGTACGATCAGTCGAGATCAATTCGGCAAGGCGTTTGCTCACGAAGGGTGCGTCTTCTCCTTTGCCCAGGGCCAAAGAGAATTCGAAACGCACCGAGGCATCGCGCAAAAAGCGCCGTTCGACCTCTTCGAGCTTATCAAAGGAAGTCGGATCAAGCACGAGCGTCACCGGAACGCCGCGCGCTGAGGCGGCAGAAAAAAACGTGCGTATTTTGGTCGAAGTCAGCTCTGCCAGATCGAACACGGGAGGCAACAATACGGAAATGCGGTCTCCGGTTCGCGCTCTCAAAAGAAGTGTGTTTGCCGCGTCATTGATTGCCCTGGCATCGGGGACCGCACGATCTTCCTGCGGCAGTTCAGCATTTGTCTCGAGAAATGCCTGAACCGCGAGGAGAGCAGACCGCCGGTCGAGACGCCCCTGCTGCTTGTAGAGATCGGCAGCAAGGACGCAGGCCGAACACCCCATCTCGCACTCCTTGGGGCAATCGAGGACACGGGCCGCCCGTTCGAAGACATGATAGATGTCATCGAGAAGTCTCGGAGCGTATCCGGCACCTCCAGATGCCTCATCGAAGATGTAGACCGACGGCACTCTACGACCGAGCTTGCCGTCTCGAGCTGCCACGGAAAGTCCAAGCTCGCGCGGCTCGATGCCAAGCCAGCGCGCAAGACTCTCGCGCACGGCTGCGCCAAGCGCCCAGGCCGCGCCGTCACTTTCCAGCCCAGGCAATTGCAGCTCCACCACGTCGGTTAGAACTTCATGGCCCAGCGCTAGAGCGCTCGTGATCGCATAACCTTCGTCATTGCCCGGGCAGCGATCTATTGCCTTTCGGTCCCTCGGCATGAGCGGCCGATGGTCTTTAAGAGCATCGGTCCCGGCATCCCCGGCCCGTCCACACTCCAGGCAAATCTCGTAGCCCTTGTCATTGGGTCCGCGAGAGTGATGGTAGATGTAACCTTCATGCGAAGCCCGGATCCGACCGGTTTCAGGCTGCAGCATAGGTTGCCACAGGGCATCACCGACACTGACCTTCGGGAACTTGGGTTCGATGTAGACAGCCTGATCGGTGTCGGCATGCGGCTGAGCGCTCCAGTCGACCCGGAACCCAGCCGGTTCAAGAAACTGCTCAATGGTAATGCTTCGTTCGCCGCAATGGGCACAATGGTCTGGCATCTGGTGATCGCTCCCCGCCCCACCACAATGGTCGCACCACCAGGCCCAACGAAGGTTCTGCGGCTCACGTTGGCCACTGTCGATCGGGCTAAGCCAGTTGAGGGTGACCCCGGTCGATTTCCAAACCAGTCCGTCAACCACGACCTCTGCCCCCGGGGCATATTCCCGAATGGCGATATCGGCGTTGCGCGTCGGGCATTCATAGCGCCGATCACGCGCGCCTTCCTCTTCCGAACGATTGCGCTCCTGCGCCTTCTGCGTCTCGGCACAGAGGGTATCAAACGGTACAACTGATGTCGGAAAACCGCTTCCAGGGATAAGCGAGCGATTGGCGAGCTCCTTCAAGAGGAACTCCTTGCACAATCGCCGTGCCTGAAACTCGATCGCCTTCCTTGCCGACCCATCGAGCGCGTCCGAGTCTTCTTTCAAGCGCTGCCATGTACGACGGAAATTCGCAGCTTCCTGCCCAAACATCTCCGCCGTATGCCCCCGGATCTCGGTGTCGTATTCGAGACCAGTTCCCCTGAGGAGCCGCAGCAGACCTTCTTCGGTTGCGGATGCCGTTGTTGGTAGATCGAGCCATTCGCAAAAGGCGTCCACGGGAGCGAGACCCTCGAAAGGACGAAGGTCAGCGCGACAGCCGAAGAAATCCCCGGTCTTGGTCCGGGCAAATTCTCCCTCAACCTCGCGAAACCATTGGGCGAGAAGATAGGCGTTCGCGTGACGTTGCGCGATCCGATCTGAATCAAGCGATACGCGCGGCGATGCGAGTTTGCGGCGCAAATAGCCCGCAGGATCGGCAAACGTTTCAAGATCGAGAGGTGTATTGCGGGCAATTGTGAGACTTGTCGAAAAGCCCTGTCCGCGGCGCCCAGCGCGACCGGCCCGCTGATTGTAGTTGGCGATCGAGGGTGGAACGTTGGTCATCAGCACTGCTTCGATCGAACCGATGTCGACACCCATTTCCATGGTGGTCGAGCAGGCAAGTAGGTTGATATCGCCTTCCTTGAACTGTTCCTCGAACTCCCGGAGTCGGTGCGGGGGCTGCTGGGCACTGTGTTCCTCGGCCCGCAGATAAGGCGTGGCGAGCGCGGCCTGATCGTGTAGATCGGTCCAAAGGTGCAACTGTCGAAGGGCTTGGACTTGCTTGTCCTCAACCAGCCAACCTCTGATCTCCTTATTATCGGCTAACGAGAGTGGTCGCGTGCGTGGGACATTAGAAAACTCAACCGGCAAGACCGCTTTGCCGTCGATCTTGCTTCCAGACCCAACAAGATTGGGTGACCTGCCAAATACAAGTCGCGGTAGAACGCGACGCGTTAGGGGGCACTGCCAAGCTAGGTCGACCGCCTCGATCTCGGCCTTCTGCTCGAGCCGCAGGGTGAATGTACCGCCGACGCCAGCAAGCACGGGCGTTAGCTGTTCCCAAGCAGTTCGAAGTAGCTGATTGATCTCGTGTCTATGACGCGGCTCACCGATATCCAGCTTCAACGCTGTCGCGAGGAGCAGGACTGCTGCGGGCTGCGTGCCCTTGGTATTGACCGAAGGCCAGCTGATATCCCGCTTCGATCCAGGAGGTTGATCGGGCCCTATTACGTTGCGAGCGCGTGCCCTACCTGGCATCCAGCGGGCGTCGCCATCATCGACGTCGATTGCGAAATAGCTCCGCAGATAGTCGACCATGAAATACAGAAAATCGCGCCAATCTTCGATCAAATAGCCGTTCTGGTCGACAAGCTCGGGTAGCTTTTCCGGACCGATCCGCTCGATATCCGGGAACCGGAGCCGTGCAAGACCAAGCGTCTCCATCGCGTTGGCATTGCGCGGACGACGGGCGAGTTCGCGCAAGAGCATGAAGCGGCCCAGCGCTTCCCGGTTATCGTGAAAACGTTCGCTGCGATCGAGGTCCCAGACCTTGGCCATCATGCCAATGGCCGGCTCAGACGCGAGCGATGACACGAGGCCCTTCCAGAGTATTCCGGTTGCCGCGCCACCCGCGAGCTCCGCGTCAATCTTGGCGATATCATCCTTGAACGCAGGCATGTCTGCCACGAGGTTCGCTAGAGCAGCCTTCTTTTTGAGCAGCACTTCCCTGCGCTCATCGGTCAGGTCGCTACCCTGGGCAGCCTTCTGGACAGCATGATAGATGAAGCCGCGGACAAAGCCCCGCTCTCCGTTGGTTTCAATATTGGCGGCAAAGCGAGCTGTTCCTTGCCTGCTGTCCGAAAAGCTGATCAGCTGACGGCCATCGAACGGCAGGGCGTGCTCCGCTTGATGTGGCGACACACCCTCAAGGAGGATCGGTGCCGCATTCTGTGTGAGGAATGGTGTGCCAAAGCGAAAGGGAAAGACGACCGGTCGCCCGCGCCGCTTGTTCCCGAGACAGGCCGGGCAACGCCCCTCATCCAGCTGGGTCAGATGAAAATGCCCCGCCTCGCCAGTAAATTCGCCGCTGGATACATCGAAAGCGGTCGCGGTCGCTTCGGATTTCGGGTTGATGGCAATCAGCCGTGGATGGCCGATCCCCTCATGCTCATCTTCTTGATCGTCATCATCATGATCGCGATCACGATAGCTATCTTCGCGAAACTCATCTGCATCATGATCACTTCGCCGCGGTACGATCCTGTCGCCCATGTCATCGGCCGGGAGGAAGGGCTCGCCACAATCGAGGCAGTTCTGAATTTCGAACACCATCGACTGGCAATGCGGGCATTGGTCCCGATGGTCGAAGAGCACAGCGCCAAATGGCCAATCCTTGGGCCGCATCTCACCCGGGCAATCGACATTGATGCAGGTCCAGAGCCCGGCAACTGCCCGCGTGAAGCTGTGCGCTCGCATCGGCAGGACAGGCTTCGCTTCGCTTGCATTATGGGCCGACAGATCGAGCAAAATCCTTTCGGCGTCCGGCGAGAGTGCTTTAAGCGAGGCCAGGGTCTGAGGCTCGCCTTCCAGCCTCTCGGCAACCGACGAAGCTGCCGGATCATCGGACGCTGTCAGGACCTTCGAGAGGTCGACCGGCTGAGGCTTTCCCACAACGACATGCGCCCGCTCAAGCGGAACGCCAGCAATGTCGGCAAGGAATCTCTGAAGGTCTTCGCGGGCCTTCTCGTCGTCAGCAGAGCCGATGGTGGCCGACGTCGCAACGAACCGGACTTGATCGGGCGTCACATCGAACGCGTTCATTACCCGGCGAAGCAGGAGCGAGAGCTCCGCCGCTGCCGAACCTATGTAACTGTGCGCTTCGTCGATAACTATCCAGCGCAGCTTGCCTTTTGATGCGTCGAGGATCGGACGATCCTCGCGCCGGATCGTCATGTATTCGAGCATCGTCTGGTTGGTAACGAGGATCGGTGGTGGGTTGGCTCGGAGGGTTTCCCGGTAAAGAACCTGATGCGGTATCTCGTGCTCGGCCTTGTCGCGATTGGACTTCCGCGCCGTTCCCATCAATCCGTTGTAGAGGGCAAAGCGGACATCGCCGCGAAGCGGCTTGGTCCAGGCTGTAAGGCGCTTCTCCTGGCTCGCGATAAGAGCGTTCAGAGGGTAGAGCATTAGGGTCGGGACTCAATTAGCCCACCAGATGATGGCGGCGACGATGAGTATTGCAGAGAGGAAGATGTCTGCGCGCTTGTCGTAGCGGGTGTGGATGCGTCGGAAGTCTTTCAGGCGGCAGAAGAAGCGTTCGATCCCGTTGCGCTGCTTGTAGGCGAGAGCGTCGTATGTGTGCGGGTGTTTGCGGGTCGGGTTGGGCGGGATGACTGGTTCGCAGCCGTGCTCGGCAAGCCAGTCGCGCAGGGACCGCGCGTCATAGGCGCGATCGGCCAGCAGGCGGCGGGGCGCACCGGTGATGGCCAGCAGATCGCGCGCGCCTGTCAGATCATGCGTGTTGCCGGGGGTCAGGACCAGAGCGAGGGGCCGTCCCCGCTCATCGGTCAGGGCGTGAACCTTGGTGGTACGACCGCCGCGCGAGCGCCCGATACAGTGATGGAAGGCCCCCCTTTTGCGCCCGCTGCCGAGCGATGCGCCTTGATGTGCATCGAGTCCACCGAGGCGGTGACCCCGCCGATCACCCCGCTCGATCCGGTCAGAGCATAGAAGATGTCTTGCCACACGCCCTGTCGGCTCCACCGGTTGAAGCGGTTGTAGACCGTCGTGTAGGGACCATACTCAGAAGGGCAATCGCGCCACCGGGCACCCGTCTTGAGCATGTGCATGATCCCCGAGATCACGCGCCGATCATCAACCCGCCGTGCACCGCGCCGACCACGGGGCAGCAAAGGCTCAATCGCCGCCCACGACTGATCGTCCAACCAGTAAAGATGCTTGCTCATCCAAGGCTCCTTCCAACAGCCTTGAATCACCAATCACTCAACAGCACCAGTCCTTA
Source organism: Erythrobacter sp. KY5 (assembly GCF_003264115.1). Classification (NCBI taxonomy): domain Bacteria; kingdom Pseudomonadati; phylum Pseudomonadota; class Alphaproteobacteria; order Sphingomonadales; family Erythrobacteraceae; genus Erythrobacter; species Erythrobacter sp. KY5. The sequence continues at coordinate 139,485 of NZ_CP021912.1, forward strand.
TTGAGTACGGACCCTAGAGCCCGAACCCCTGTCAGAGGACCTTGCTCTTCGGACTCCCGGACCAGATCATCTAGCATCGGGACCAGGAAACATTCGGTCTTGCCCGACCCCGTGCCGCTCGAAACCAGAACCGATTGCGGCTCTTGCGTGCTGAGCAGTTCCCACGTCGCCAGCTGGTGCGCGTAGGCGGGGTAATCGAAGCGTAGATCAGTATCCGACGTTTGGGTGATCGCGTCGATTGTGCGCTGATGCAGCAGCGCTTGAAGGTGGTCGGGACTTTTCCCCGACGATACATAGCCGGGAGCAGCCTGAAAAAGCTGTTCGGAAAGGAGGCTACCGTTTGCTGGATCCGTACCGGCAAGAGTCCTCCGGAGAAAAGCATTGAGCCCTTCGTGCCGGATGCCTGCGCGCGAGACGACCGCTTCGGCGAGGCCAGTCTTCAGCCGCTGGTGCACCTCCATCGGCGACAATCGGGATGTAGGGAGGGGTTCACTGGCGGCCATTCTTGAGCTCCGAAAGGGCATAGCCAAAGGCTTTGGCAAAGTAGTCGGGGTGACGTCGTTCGACGTCCTTGACGGTCAGGACTTGCTCCTTCTCGAGAGAAGCACGTCCGGTAGCGGAAAGTGCAGCGGCGAAAGGAGCATCGAAGACCCGCATCAGCGCTTCGACGAAGTTCTCTCTTGGCAGTAGCTCGCTGTAAGCAGGCCGAAAAGGGTTGAAGCCGCCGGCATCCATATTGATGCCCTCGCTTGTATGGCTCGTGAAGTGGTTGCGAAGCTCTTCCCAGCTCAACGGCGAGAAGTCCCGGCAAATGAGTGGCGCAAGCTGCGGCGCACGCGCCGCGATTTCGTTCTGACGTTCCGTGATGTTTGCCAACGCCCACTGAGGGTCATCAAGCCGGCTGACCAGATAATTGCCTTGAGCCTGAAAGGCAGCGTCCCAGGCCTTGATCGGCAGAAGAGACCAGCTTGAGCATAGGCCATCAAACAGCTCGAGGATCGTCGAGAGGTGCTGCTCCTCGCAGCGATAAAGAAGGAGCGGCGCAAGCGGACCGGCAATCTCAAACTTGCTGAAGATTTCGAAGGTCTGCGGTGGCAAGCCATTGAGCGACAGCGCCAAGTCCATGACTGCGCGAATGGTCTGGGTCGCTTCGGGAGACATGGGCTCGGCAGCGAGTTCCTCCGCCAGCCTTACGAGGTCCTCGCGCGCTTGCAAAAGAGGCTGTGCCATTGCTCGGCCGAGCCTGTGTTGCGGAACATCGTGAACCGGATCGCCGTCGATAAACTTTGGCCGCGTGAGAACGCGAGAACCTTCGCGCAGATAGACGAGCCATGGACCGCGCAATCGTGGCAGCTGAATCAATTGCCCTCCGAGGCCGCCAAGCAATCCGTCAAACGGACCGAAATCCACCTCTTTCTCGGGAGCTCCAAGAAAGCGGCCGCCAACGCGGACATCCTCGCCGACAATGGCCGTTTTCGGACGCAGCCCTCGCGAAGGTTCCCACTCAAGAGAATTGCCGAATTCCGTGACGTACCAGTTGTCATTGCTTCCGTTGTGGAAGTCTAGCCGGACCTGGGCATCGATGCCGAGCGGCCGCATCAAGGCGGCAATATCGTTCCGCAGAGCCGACAGGCCCAGTTCGACATCGACCTTCCAACTCGCCTCAAGCGACGCTCCAGCGTGATGGGCAACTTCGCCCATCAGCATCGCATGGCCTGGCGCGCGGGCAACGGTGTCACGAAGATCGGCGAGGCCTAGGACAGAATCGCGCCTGAGAAGTTCGCCATCCCAGGTGGTCAGCCATTCTTTCGATCGCAAAGGTACATTGAGGTCGAAGGTGGAGCCATGTTCGGGGGTAAGGCGCAAGCCGAGCAGCGCGCGACGGGGCGGATCGATCCGCACCCGCCAGCGATGGTCCGCAATAGGCGTTTCATCGCTGAGCACCGCTTCTCCGGTCCAACCTTCCAAATGGATTTCCGCATGAGCCGCATTGATCCGCTGGCTGAGTGCGAATTCAACCGGCAGAACCAGTGCGCTCGTCCGGTCCCGAACATGCTCGGTCGTTCCATCGAGCCAGGCGAACTCGCAGTGTCCAGGGCCCGAGTTGACAAGATCATCGCGCCAAGCGCTCTCCCCTGCGAACCGCCAGCCGACCCGTGAAACCCCGTCTTCGACTTCTGCATGCAGCGGATGTTTGATCAACCGTTCGCCACCGGGTGCCTGCACACCGATCGCCTCTTGGGCCACTATGGTCAGGCGATCCTTACGATCTGCACTCTGCCCCGTCCGCACCAGAAATGCGTCGCCATTGGACTTCTCGGCGATGATCTGGCCAGCACAGCGGTAGAGCGAACGACCAGGTGCAAAGGCAAAGTCCTCGGCTTCGATCTCTGAATTGCCGTCCTTGCCGCGAAGCATCCAATCCTGCGGGACATCGACAAAGACTGGTTCGGCGCGATAACCACCCGACCCCTGACCAATAAGGGAAAACGTGCCTAGCTCCGTGCCTCCGGTCCGCCGCTCGAATATCCGCAGTCCATCCCCAACCGCTTTGCCGCCCGGCAGGACAAAGCTGTGAGCGAGTCTTTCGCCGCGCGCATGGAATTCTGCGGTGACGGAGAGGCCCAAGGGATAATCGATCGCAGCTTCGCTGCGCATAGCGCGCGCGATCCAGCAATTGCCCGATTCAGCCTCAAGGTAAGCCAGCCGACCGGAGACACGGTCCGCCAAGGCACCCGAGGGCTGAAGAAACACCCGGACATATTCACCTGCGGACAGCACACGATCCTTGTCGTCCCAGCGACCGTCAAGATGGAAATCCAGACTTTCGCGCCATTCACCGTCCTGCGAACGCATCAATCGTCCGACCCGGATGCTCCCTGTTCCAGTAAGCTTTCTGGCTTCAAGGAGCGTATCGATGAGGCCCGCAGCAGCCCCGTCGAGCGTCATCGGCAGTTCATCGCGCCAGTCTTCGTAAGCGTGGTCCAACCGGCCCGAATAAGGGCGGCCGTCAACTGGCACTTCCTTGTCGATGAATGCACGAAGCTCGACGATCTCGAGGGCAAGTTCCCCGCAGATTGCGTGCATTTCCGGGCTGCGCCAGATTGAGGGAAGCAAATACTCGTTGCGTTCGCAGATCGAAACAGCGGTAGCGATGTCCTGAATGTCTGCCCCGAGCAGCTCACCGACTGCCCGCTCTAGGAAGCGACGCGGCCAGCTCGCACCGCCAGCGATTGCCGCTGCAGGAAAGCCCCCATGCCGCGCGAGATTGGAGAGACGCTGGTTTCCGTGCGCCGTGATAAGAGGTTCAACGCCCCAGGCATCGAAGCCGCGGTCTGCAAGTGCCCGCCATTCCGATTGTGGGAGCTGGAGCCCCAAAACCGCTTCGATATCGGCCCAGCGCTGCATGCCGCCCTGGTAGGACCGCCGAAACCAGTCTGCCGCCCACATGACGAAAGCTGGAGCTAGAGACTGTCGCAGCAAATCCGACGCGAGATTGGCAGAAAGCTTCGCTTCGATCCGCTGAAAAACTCCCGGTGCGAGCTTGTAGCGGTAAAGCGGGAGGCCAGTCGGGCGAGGTAAACCAAGATCCCCGCAAGTCTTACCCAAAGGATGTGGTCCGCTATCTGCTGCCCTGGCGAGCTGGATCGCTCGGATCATCAAGATACGCGAGCCGCCTCTAGCGTGAATCTCATCGGCAATCTTGCGCAGCCGAACTGGGTCGTTTTGCGCCGCGTCGATTTCAGATTTGAAATCGCGTCCTTCCATCCCCGCACTCACCCCGGCACCTCTCGCAATCATGGATGCCAGACAACACCCTCACTTACCTCAACATCTCTGAACGTTACTTCATAATCAATGATGAAGGTCAGGTTTTTCAGTGCATTGCCCGAGAGGTCGAAATCGAGCCCTCGTAAACAGCATTCACGACACAACAACAGCGCGCGTTCATGACACCGTCGATACCCCGTCCAAGACCCCAGATGACGGTATCGCCATTCTCCAATTTGGCCCTCACGAAACGATCGTGCAGGTCGCCGCCCGAGCGCCGTGACTTCTGTGCTAGGTGGAGCGCCAAGGAGGCTAACAGAAGTGGTCAGAGCCTGAATTCGCCACCATCTACAAGCAGAGCTCTAGGCCTAAGAAAATCTAGGCGTGCACTTTGATCTTTGACTGGAACCACATCAAAGCAGCTTCGCCGTCCTTTTGCGCAAGCTGCGAGACCGAGCGCGTATGGCGGATCGCGTTTCGCAGTTCAGCGAGCTGGGCAAACCTCGCAATGAGTTGCTCCTTGCTATCAAACCGGCACGCGAAGATTGGCCAAGTCGGTTTTGAAACGATCAAATCTTCCAGCTCTCGAAGGTCACAATATTGGAGTTCTTCGATCGTTGAGATGTTCTCGTCCGAGACGGTCAGAAGCCCCTTCCTTCGCTCTTTCTGAATCCGATCCCGAACCTTGGCAGCAATGTGCTCAGGCATAATCAAGTCGTTTGTGTCGATGGCTGCCGCTACAATCTCACGGAGGCGCAACTCGGTCGCTTCGATCTCTTGGTCGAGTTCCCTCAAGCTGGGCGACAAATCCAAACGTTCTTTCACCAGGAGGTTCTCTATCGCCCCAAGGATTGTCCGTTTGCGTTCCGCAATGAACGCCTCGAAATCCTCTTTGGTGAAGGGATCCCGCAAAAGGATGTCGAACGCTTGAGTGGATATAAAATGGGTTTCCAGATTAGCTCGAACCGCTTGCTCGCCGCTGCTTTCCATGAGCTTCGGGAGATAAGAATTCGGAAGCTTATCGTTAATCCAGTGCCGGTTCGTCTCTGAGCTAAGCGGCGCACGGTTGAGAACGGTGTCGATCAATTTTCCGAGTCCATTAGCTTTGCCCCAAGCTGCCGGAACAATGTGATGGTCATCGATCTCATTCGCGCCGGGGAAGGTGCCAGAAAGCCAGTCGCGTGCTCCGCCAATGACAAACAGATTGAAGATAGCGCGATAGATCGAGCTGGAACTGCGCGTTTCCTTCTCTAGGTCGAGGTGGCGAAACTGATTGTTGAAGTCGGCAATGACGACCGGGGCAGCCGCGTCATCATCAAACCAGGTGTTGAGGTCGATAAAATCGCGAGTGCTGCGGGTTTCCACGGAACTTGAATAGCGGTTGGTAAAAATTGATGCCCAGTACCAGTGGTTTAGCTTTCGGCGGGCCTGAAGCTGGCGTTCTCCAGGCAACGCCGAGATCCGCGAATTGATTGCCGCGAACGCTGGCAGGATGGATGGGTAGGGAAGGAAACGCGGGGAGGTAACACCAAATTCTTGGGGGTGCCGCAAGAGACTCTGCGCCTTCTCCAAGGCTGTCACTGCAGCGTTCCAGCGTGTCTCGAAATCCTTCTCATCCACCACCAGCACCTCATCGCGGCGCTTGCCATCGGCATCGCGAAAAGTCCGCGCAACTCCAGGAACTAAGTAATAGAGGTACTTCGGCGAACAATACTCTTGGACGAGGATCGACATCACCTGCAGAACGTAGATGTTCATCCGCTCGGCCTCGGCGAACGAAAGCCTGTCAGCCACTTCGCGATAAAGGTGCTTGAGCTGTATATCCTTGGGTTTAAGCAATGCATTGAGCAGGTCAAACGCGTCCAGCCTCACGCCCTTGCTGTTGATCTGTGTGAAGATGTCGCAGACCTTGTCGATCGGGAGATCGCGATCCAGTTCGACGTACGAAATCTGGTACTGCTCGATCAGTTCGCGCACCTGCTCGATAAACTTGATGCCGTTCTCAGCATGCGCTGAGGCAAGTTCGTCTTCTCCCTCGCGCTTCGACCAATACTCTTCGTAACCCTCCGCCCACTTGAAGATCTCAAAGCCTCCCTTGCCGATAATAGCGAGCGGGAACCAATGGTTGCCATATTGAAGGACGCTGTCCGTCAGGATGCGCTCGCACCAATTCTCGCCCCAATCTTGGCGAAAAGCATTCTCGAAGTCTCCCGCCATGAAACGTTCGACATCGATGGAGAAAACGAAGCGGTTTGATCGGCTTGGGGGCGGCATTTGTGGGGCATGGAACGCGTAATTCATCGCCGTCAGACGCTGTTGACCGTCAAGGACGATCTGCACCGGAGTGCCCTCACCCGATTGCCCGTAAATCGGTTCACAGGACAGGTTCGAAAAATTCTCTTTCGTTCCTCTCCAGAGCAACAGACTGCCGATGAAATAGTCCTGAAAGATCGAGGCCATCAGCTCGCGAATGTCTGATGGCTTCCATTCAAATTCGCGCTGGAAGTCGGGGATGACATACTGCCCCTCGCGGATACGCTGGAGTAGTGTTCCCAAGCTGACATGGTCCGGCTTTTGCGCGTGCTTCATTTCCAATTCCTGCCGTTAGATCCTGCCCAATGGACACTCACAAAGCCATAGCTTCCTCGTCCGGCTCGGCGTCAACTTCCGAGATGCGGTACTTCTTCAGCTCCTCCGAGTAAGAGTTTCTGTCGAAGATGAAGAGCAGCTCCGATGGCCGCACCTCCTTGCCATTGATATAGATGCGCCCTTCCTCAGGATCGTGTGTGATCGAGGTGGAAGCATCCAGAACCTCATTGAAGGCTGCCAGCTCCAGACGCTGCTCGATCAGGTCGAAGCGCAGCTTCGTTAGTGTCAGGTCGATGTTGAACTTGTTGAATGCGTGCCAGAGCAGGCTGATCACACTTTCGAAAATCGAGACAAAGATCCTGATGTCCGTTTGCGAGGGAATGTCCTGACTGTCGTGCTGACCGTGCCCTGCGATACTTGTCCGGTTCCGTATTTCGGCCAGAGCACCCACAATGCCAGACAGGTTTCCTGCAATCATGTCGTTGTCGAAACCACAAGAGGCTAGCGCGTCTTTGACCAGCTTCGGCAGCCTCAGGTCTTCGTAGGGGAGACCACGTTCTGACAGGATGTGCTTGCAGACGATTTCGATAATGCATTTGCAGTAGTCGATCGTCTCCGGCTCGAGCGATTTGAGTGCCTCTTCTGCCTTCTCGATTGTCGTCGACAGCCTCGTGAGCGCGAAGCCCTTCTGGAAATCGTGCGCGTGCTCAAGCGGCGAGATGATCACTGCGTGCGCTCCTCGGAACCGGTGCCGAACAAAGCTTTCACTTCGACCATTGCAGCCTCGATCGACGTCTCGGTCAGGCGCAGCTTCTCGATTTTAGGCCGCCATTCGTCGTCGGCCTCGATAAACTGAAGGATTTGCGTAGCATCTGGTTCGATGCCGAGAGATTGCAGGTGTTCGATCGCGTAATCGACTGTTGCCAGCACCTCCCAGTCCTCGTTCTTCTTGAAACGAAAACGATCCGCCACCCACTGCGCAGCCTCGCCAAACCCAAACTGCGCGATCCAATCAGCCATCTCGTTGGCGCTCGGGCCTGGCATATGGCCAAAGCCGAAACGCCCTTTCGCCTCACGCAGCCAATTCTTCTGTTTGGCGATTGCGATGCCGCCAGAATACTTCATCGACGGATTGTAGGGGCCAGCCGCTTTTCGAAGATACTTCATTTCCTCTACGCGCTCGCCGTTGTGACGACGTGCGAAATAGACTGCTTTCTGGAGTCGAAAATTGCCGATGGGTTCGCCGCCAACCTTGAAAAATTCGGTGACGATAGCTCCGACAAGAACAGCTTCCGTAAACTTTACGCCTAGGTCCAAATCGAGGCGCCCACTTGGGCTTCTCTCAGCAGGTTTTTCTTCATGGGAACTCTCAATAGCTGCGAGCGCTTTACTCTGATCACTGCTAGAGGGCTTGCGCGCCAAAACATCGGATGCTTGCGCGAGAATTTCCGTAGTCTCATTGGCCGCGCCGCCCCCATGAGGCCCTTGTCCTACGAAAGCGTGCACTAGAGCGTTCATCAACTCCGCCTGAAGGCGCTCGCTTTCCCAGACCTGACTACGCAGCAGCTCACACAAGGCAGACAATTCCCTCACGGTCTCAATAGTTAGGCTTTGGGCTGGACGACTGATCAACGGGATCGGGGCACCCTTCACAACCCCTTGGTTGATTTTCGGCATACTGCCCGAAGTCCCCGTTGCATGGTCTCGGAAGTACCTCCGAATGGAAGGCGACTGCAGACAGTAAAGCACATACTCAGGCTCTACATCATCGAGAACCCTGACTTTCATGATCAGATCTGGATAAATAAACTCGAATTCTGCCCCACGATAAATCGTTGAAGCTCCAACATGATCAATAGAGTTCGCTCTCTGTATTAAGATATCATCAAGCCGCAGCCACAAATGGCTCTCACTCTCTATTACATCATCGATATACTTGAACTTTTTCTCATCAAACTCACCTTTTGTGACTGCAGAGAGAGTTATTGACTTAGTGTCGGTCCTTAACGCGGAAGGTTTCGGAGAAAAACCATTCCTAGGCCCAAATGCAAGAAGATCTTCGAGCCGCACGATTTTAGGATTGTCGCCACCCAAGGCACCCAAATACGCAAGTTCAAGAATCGAATTCTGGAGTTCATCAATGGTAGACGTGTGATCAAACAACTCGTTGAAGCGCGACGCGATCCCAGCGAACGCTTGACCAGTATCCTCTTCAGTCTGGGCCACCAGCAAACGGTCTATCAGAGATCCAACAGTTGCGCGCTTGAGTGCAAGTTCCTCCTGATGCAAGACCTCCATATCTTCGCACAATGCGAAGATATGGTCGACGGTGTCAGCAATCGCCTTCTGCGTGGCCAAGTTTGGAAGAGGAATACTTAGATTCTTGAATTTCTTTAAAGAGATTCCACCGATTATCCCGGTCATATGTTGCCGAAATGATTTATGAAATATTTCAGATTGGAAAACACGAAACAAATATGAATGAAGAATTTTGGTTTCGTCAGGGTTGCAGCAAATAAGCTTGTTTCCAAAATTGATATCTCTCTCGACAAGCCCGATTTTCCGACCAGCACTTCCACCCTCAGCACATATTACAACCGATCCTTTTGGAGCCACTCGAAATCGATCATCACTCAACGGAATTCTTACTCCGGTGTCATACGTGATGGATCCATGCCAGCCGTCTACGTCTTTGGTGCCGACGTAATCTCGTCCCTCGTCTCGCCCCTCATATTTATCTGACTTTTCAGACGCAGAGATGCTGTTGCCGATGAAGCACTCGGCAATCTGGTCAATTGGAACAGATCGCCAATGCTCACCTTTCGTGAGCTTTGCAGTCAGTTGACCGTCTACAGCTAACTGCAGAACGAGCTCTCTGAGTGCTTGAATGCTGCCTTGGTTATTGGTGAGTGCGGCGAACTCTTCAATCAATATCTCCGAGTGCATCACGCTGCCGTTCTATCGCTCAAGGCGGCAGCCAGCGCAGACCTTAGCTTATCCTGCGTATCAACAAATTGCTCTCGCTTCTCCTTCCAAGCGGCAAGCAATTTGGCGGGATCTTGATGCCCTTCCTCCTTCGTATGTGGATTAGAAATGTCGAGGTTGTAGCCCTTGGCCTTGATCTCATCGGCACTGACTTTCCAGGCGCGATCGTTCGCTACGCGCCCGGCCCGTGACTTCAGATCACCCCACCAGGCCTTTTCGCTTTCATCGCCCTCGAATTCCTCAATCCGCATGGGCTTGGTTTTCGAGTAGTTCTTGTATCCTTCCGGGTAGGGGTGCTCGTAGAACCAGACCTCCTCTGTCGGCTTGCCCTTCTCGAAGAACAGCAAATTAGTCTTGATGCCGGTGTAGGGATTGAAGACGCCGTTCGGCAGGCGAACGATGGTGTGCAAGTTGCACTCCGCCATCAGCTTTTCCTTGATTCGCGTCTTGATACCCTCGCCGAACAGCGTGCCGTCCGGCAGGACAACAGCGGCCCGACCACCATCCTTCAGTAGCTCAATAATCAGTACGAGGAAGAGGTCGGCAGTCTCGCGGGTCTGGAATGCCTGGGGCACATTCTTCTCGATGCCGTCTTCTTCCATGCCGCCAAACGGCGGGTTGGTGACGATTACGTCGATCTTCCCCCGCCACTTGTGGTCCTTCAATGGCGTGGCGAGAGTATTGTCGTGCAGTATGTTGGTTGGCGCCTCGATGCCATGCAGCATCATGTTCGTGACGCAGAGCAAGTGCGGAAGCGCCTTCTTCTCGACACCGATAACGCTCTTTTGCAGCGCCTCTGCGTCATCAGTCGTTTGCACATAGCGATCAGATTTGTGGTCGATCACATGAGCGAGAAATCCGCCCGTACCGCAGGCCGGGTCTAACACGAGTTCTTCGAGCTGTGGGTCAAGCATATCGACCATGAACTGCGTGACGGCTCGCGGCGTGTAAAACTCACCGGAATTACCGGCGCTCTGCAGATCTTTGAGGATCTGTTCATACACGTCACCGAATGCATGCTTGTCACCGGTGTTGTTAAAGTTGATCTCGTTGATCTTATTGACCACCTGCCGGATAAGGGTGCCGTTCTTCATGTAATTGTACGCGTCTTCGAACGCCGTGCGGACGACACGCGCGCGATCCCGCTCGGGCCCGTCGAGCGAAAGGCTCTTCAGCTTGGGGAAGAGCTGGTTGTTCACGAAGTCGAGCAGAGCTTCGCCGGTGATGCCCTCTGGGTCGGTCGCCCAGGCTGACCAGCGTAGATGATCCGGGATCGGCGATTTGTAATCGTCACTGAGGAGCATCAGGGACTCTTCCTGATCGTCGAGGATCTTCAGAAAAAACATCCAGACAAGCTGCCCGATGCGCTGCGCATCGCCGTCGACCCCAGCGTCTTTACGCATGATGTCCTGGATGGACTTTATCGCACCCGAAACGTTTGCCACTCTTTATGCTCCCTCACGGTATAATTCGGCCTGCAGGTCCCTGACCGCAGCCTCGAAGGCGGGCTTGCCACCGAACACCCCCCTTACGATCTCAACTGGCGTGCCAATTTCGTCAAAAGGCTTGAGTTGCAAGACCTTGGCGTTTTCTAAAGGCGCGAAATCCTCATCGGCGTATTTATCGAGCAACGCCTCAAGCACCTCGCGCGCGCGGCCTTCGTATTTCGCGAAATAGTTGCGCTTTTTGACGTTGTCTGCGCGCTCACGTCTGGTCAGCGGCGGCTGCCCGTACGCCACATGACACAGCAGATCGAAGGTGCTGAAGGCGTCGCCGTTCTTCACCTCATCGCGCAGTCCGTCGAGAGATACACCCAGCGTTTCAAGTTCCTCAACAATCGCCTGCTTCTTTTCGGCATCGGTCCAGCGACGGAGGAATTCGTCGAGTGTCTTATAGTCCTTTTGGAGCGTCTTCTTCGCGTAAGATCGCAAGGATTCCGTGATCAGCTTGCCGTCTGGACCGAGATACTGAACCCGCTTTGAGAGGACTTGCACCTCGATCCCATCGACGTAAAATTTTCGCGGTGCTTGGCCATCGTCGAACGGATCGCCGAGGACGCCTCCGTCCGTTTCGATTTGGCCATCTCCGCCGAGTTCATCCCCCGGCTCCGACGTGTCACCATCCTCATCGGGAGGCACTGGCGGATCTTCCGGTCTAGGCTCGTAGATTTGGACGGGATCGCCATCGAAATCAGGATCTGCGAACAGCTCGGTCGCCCTTTTGAAATCCATGATTGTGAAATATTTTTTGCCGTGCTCCTCATCGATGCGCGTTCCGCGTCCGATAATCTGCTTGAATTCCGTCATCGACTGGATGCGCTGATCAAGGACAATGAGCTTGCAGGTTTTGGCGTCCACGCCGGTCGTCAAGAGCTTCGACGTTGTAGCTATGACCGGGTATTTTGCCTTTGGGTCGATAAAATTGTCCAGCTCAGCCTTACCCTGCGGATCATCGCCGGTGATCCGCATGACGTAGCGATAGTTTTCTGCGACCAAGTCGGCATTCGCGTTGGCAAGAGCCTGCCGCATGCGTTCGGCGTGCTCGGTGTCTTCGCAGAATACGATCGTCTTATCGAACCGATTTGTGGCTTTGAGGAACTCCGTGATTTTCGCAGCGACCAGTTTGGTTCGTTCGTCCAGAACTATCTTTCGGTCGAAATCCCGCTGATTGTAGATGCGGTCTTCAACCTCATTGCCATACCGATCGACAGTTCCAGCTTCAGGTCGATAGCCAGTCAGATCCTTATCAAGGTCGAAGCGGATGACTTTGTATGGTGCGAGAAAGCCATCCTCGATGCCCTGCCGCAGTGAGTAGGTGTAAACTGGCTCCCCAAAATAATCGATGTTGGAGACATCTTTCGTCTCCTTCGGCGTTGCTGTCATGCCGATCTGAGTGGCGCTTGAAAAATACTCGAGAATCTCGCGCCAAGCAGAGTCAGCAGCCGCACTGCCGCGATGACATTCGTCGATAATGACCAGGTCGAAAAAATCGGGTGAGAATTGCTTGTAGATATTTGCCGCTTCTTCGGTGCCAGTCACAGCTTGGTAAAGCGACAGATATATCTCGTACGACTTGTTGGCTTGCCGGTTGGCGATCTTGGTCATCGCGCTACCAAATGGCTTGAAGTCGTTCGTTTTCGTCTGATCCACTAGGATGTTGCGGTCAGCCAAGAATAGAATGCGCTTTTTCGCCTTTGCCCTCCAAAGCCGCCAGATTATCTGGAAGGCGGTGTATGTCTTACCCGTTCCGGTCGCCATCACCAGCAGAAGGCGATCACGGCCTTTGGCGACCTCTTCGATCACGCGGTTAACAGCGAGCGTCTGATAATATCGAGGAACTTTTCCCGAGCCGTCGTCAAAGAAGTCCTGATTTACGATGGGATTGTCTGCTGATGTGAGCCCTTTCCATACCGCATACCGCTTCCAAAGCTCGTTCGGGGATGGCATTTCATTGAGCGCCAATTCCGTTTCGATCACTCCAGCAGAAGCTGAACGGTCATGCATAAGTAGGCCCTTGCCGTTCGTAGAAAATGCGAACGGCACATCGATCATCTCCGCGTACTCAAGGGCTTGTTGCATCCCCGCGCCGATTGAATGGGTTGCATCCTTTGCTTCGATCACAGCGATCGGAATGTTCGGCTTATGGTAGAGCAAGTAGTCTGCCCGTTTCTGCGCGCCGCGAGCTGTCAACTTGCCTCTGACAATGATCCTACCTGCAGTAAGGCTGACCTCTTCCCGGATTTGGGTATGGAGGTTCCATCCAGCTGCCACCAATGCTGGAGTGACATGCTTGGTACAAATGTCTCGCTCGCTCAATCCCTGCATCACCGATGCCCCGCGCCTAAATTGGCCTTCTCTGGCACTGTCGTGACTGAGGCAGCGGGAGCAGGCCGGGAGAAGTATTTAACTACGGCGCACATTCGATTGATCCTATTCCCGTCATAGCTTGTACTCTGCCAATTTCGCTCGCTCGACTGTACATTCAGCGATCTTTGCTATGCTGTCTTTGTGAATATATCCCGGAACTGCCACCCCTTTTTCATTCTCGTGAACGATGGACTGTGCCAGCTCTCCAATCCTTCGACGGATGTATGGCGCACCCAGCCCCGCCTCCTCCGCGAAGCGCACCACATTCTCTCCGTCGAACTCCTCCAAGGTTGCCGCACGGCCAAATCGCATTGCGAGCTTTGGGGAGAGTTCCTTCCACATGTGCGTAGCGACAAGATCATAAAGCGGTGCAAGGACCACCTCGCCGGCCTCAAGTCTTAGCAGGCTGTAGTTCTTAGCGTGTGCATCGGCATTGCCGATGATGAGATTGAAGATCGCAGCGTCAGCTAGCTTTAGCACTTCACGCGCGGGGCGAGTGGCCGCGCTGCGTAGAAGCGCGAAGCTATCGCGGAAAGTCGGGCCACCCTCTGCAGCGTATTTCCGGTTCGAGGGTACGCCGAGTGCCTGGGCGAAGTCTTCCTGGTGCAGTCTGTGTGCTGTTCCTTCAACAGAGATCCGATCATAGCGTTCGACCAGCAGAAATGGCTTCCCCGCAGCGGTGCGCCACTCTGCATGGGCCGCATCAATGCCTAGGGCGCGTGCCAAAGCGAGGCAGAAGGCTTCATTGGCGGCCAGACCGGGAAAGCGATCCGGCTCGGGTTTGATCAGATGTGTGGAGGGCTCGCCCGGACGTGGGATCGCGATGCCTCCGTCGGTGGTGAGCACCACGGGCAGTTTGCTCTGAGCCCCTGCAAGGCTGAGCCTCGCGCCGCCCTCGCCTGCCAGCATGGGCACGGAAGGCAACCGATCGAGCAGTTCCGCTAGTCCGCCCTCATGGAGTGGTTCTGGAGCAGTCTTGGAGTAGTCTTGGAGCGGTTCTTCTCCCTGAGGCAAAAATGCGAGAGCACCGGCAACATCTCCACCCAAGGCCTCTAGCAGACGAAATGGGTTGTCGGGCGAAACCCCAAGTGCCCGAGCGATAGCCGTGCGCTGGCTTTCTTCGGGCAGCAGACCTCCAAAGACAGCCTTGCAGGCATGATCGCCAAATGGCTCTTCCTGCTTTGGCATTGCTTGGGAAAGTGCCGGGACCTTTTCGTCAGCCAGCCAGTCTGGCGAATAGGCGAAATGCAGCGCGCCGCCTTTGTCGATGGAGAGTTCGCCTGCCTGACGCTCGCCCCACCATACAGCCAGCGTGTCCAGGATCGGCAGCGTCACTCTGCTTTGTCCTTCTTGAACTCATCCATCTGACCGGCGATGACGATTCCGTCGGGGCGCTTGATCCGCAGTTCGCATCCAAGGGCGGCGAGCACATCGAGCGCCTTGCCCATCTGGACGGTGGGCTTTCCTCGCTCCAGCTCGACAAGGAAGCGCAAGCCCACTCCGCTTGCTGCAGCCAGTTCGTCTTGGCGTAGTCCAAGCTCCTTGCGTTCATCGCGAATGATCTGGCCGATAGTGGCAACATCGAGCATTTGCATCACCTTTCCCGAGCGGGAAATCTATGCTGATTGTCGATCAATTGCAAGAGAATTTACCCGAACGGGATATTTTTAGCCAATAACAAGATCAAAGCATCGCTATTTTCCCGAACGGGAAATACGAACATCCCGTCAATACCTTCTATGGGCGCTTCAAATCGTTCAATTTCAGGTCAGCACATCACAGTTCGGGAGAGCAGAGGAAGAATTGTGGTGGTGATCCCTCAAAGCGCTTTGCACTTCCGTTAAACCACAAGTGGTTGCATTAGCCCACTTGCCACCATTGCCTTAACCTACGCAAACTTGGCCTTGATGACCTTGCCTCCCGCTCTGAGCTCATCGAGATGGTCGCTCCACCACTGAGCCATGCGCACCCGCTCGTCCCAGTGCTTGCCGCGGTGGTAGATGCCGCGCACCGCATTGCTGTCGCCATGCGCCAGGGCACGTTCAATCGCATCCGGATTCCACAGGCCAGACTCATTCAGGAGCGTTGACGCAGTCGCCCTCAGGCCGTGAGCGGTGACCTCTTCCTTTGAAAAGCCCATGCGTCGAAAAGCAGCATTAAGCGTGTTCTCGCTCATCGGGCGCTTAGAGCTTCTGGCGGATGGGAAGACGTATCCCTCGTAGCCGAGCAACTCAGCCAGGTCGGTGAGATGGCTGACAACCTGCTTCGAGAGCGGGACCGCGTGTGGACGGCGCGCTTTCATCTTCCCCGCTGGAATCTTCCAGACACCATCGATCAGGTCGAACTCGTGCCATTCGGCGTGCCTGAGTTCACCGGGCCGTACGAAAACATGCGGAGCGATCTGTAAGGCGAACTTCGTGACGATGTAGCCGGTATAGTCGTCGATTGCGCGCAGCAGCCCACCCAGCTCTCTGGGTTCAAGGATCGCCGCGTAGTGTGTCGCTCTCGGCGTGACGAGTGCGCCTTTCAACATACTGGTCGGATCGGCCTTGCAGCGCGTGGTTGCGACACCGTAGCGAAACACCCGGCCTGCAAATGATCGGCACTTCTTCGCGGTCTCATGCTTGCCGGTGGCTTCCAGCCGCTTGAGCGGCGCGAGCACTTCGAATGGCTCGATATCGTTGATGGGTCGGTTGCCGATGGCAGGTGCCAGCTGATCAAGAAAGTAGTTGGCCTTGATGATCGTGGCTTCGGCACGACCGTTCTGGACCATGAACTGCTCGATGTACTCGCGTGCGACCGTTTCAAAGGTCTGCGCGGTGAGAAACTCCTCGCGAATCTTCCGCTTGCGCTTCTCCAGCGCCGGATCGCCACCAGATGCGACAGCCTGGCGCGCCTCGTAGGTTGCGTCTCGCGCTTGCTTGAGGCTGATCTCGGGATAGCTGCCGATCGAGAGCTTCTTCTCGATCTTGCCGATCCGGTATCGGAATCGCCACAGCTTGCTGCCAGCGGGCGTGACCTCGACATAGAGGCCGCGCTGGTCAGCGACCTTGTAAGGCTTGTCTTTGATCTTGAGGGCGCGAAGCTTTGTTTCGGTCAGAGGCATGTGCGGGCCTTTTCCCAATGTGGTTTTCGCAAAGGCACGCAAAAGGCCCGCAAAAATGCCGAGAACCCCCGAGATTTCGCGGGACGTTCCGGAACGATCCAAGGGCCAAATCCCTAGGATTTCTGCGGGTTTTATAGATTATTTGGGAGAACGTGAGAAGAACAAATGGTGCCCAGAAGAGGACTCGAACCTCCACGGGATTGCTCCCGCCGCCACCTGAAGACGGTGCGTCTACCAATTCCGCCATCTGGGCACTCTGTAGCGAGCAAACATCGGAGTGGCTCGCTGGGTAGGCGCGGGCCAATAGCGTTCCGTCCGTGTGCCTGTCAACGCAAACCTGCGCGCTGGCGCGAACAGGTCTTGCCCCGCGCCCCGGCTTGGCGCATGGGACGCGGGTTTCGAGCGCATCTCGCCAACCCAGTAACTGCAATGCTCCAAGGGATACGGGCAATGTCCAAGACCTCTCCGCTTTCTGACGCTCTTGTCACTGTTTTCGGTGGCGGCGGCTATATCGGCAATTACGTGACGCAGGCGCTGTTGGCGCGGGGCGCGCGGGTTCGGATTGCGAGCCGTAATCCGCAAAAGGCATTCCCGTTGAAGCCGCTCGCCAATCTGGGTCAGCTGCAATTTGCGTATTGCGATATCACCAAGGAAGAGAGCCTCAAGGCCTCGCTCCACGGGGCGACGCATGTGGTCAATCTGGTGGGCGATTTCAGCGGCGATCTTGAGGAGCTGATGGGCGAAGCGCCCGGCAAGATGGCCTCCATCGCGAAGGCAAACGGCGCGAAGGCGTTTGTGCATCTCAGCGCCATCGGGGCCGACGCCTCGTCCTCTACCGCTTATGCGCGGGGCAAGGCGCTGGGCGAGGAGCGCGTGCTCGCCGCTTTTCCCGACGCAACCATTCTTCGCCCCTCGATCGTGTTCGGCAAGGACGACAACTTCCTCAACATGTTCGGCGGGATGATCGAGATGCTGCCGGTCCTCCCCGTCTTCGGACCCGATGCCAGGATGCAGCTGGTCTATGTCGATGACGTGGCCGAAGCGGTCGCTGTCGCGCTCGAAGACCCGGCAGCCCACGGCGGCAAGACATTCGAGCTTGGCGGGCCTGAGCAGCTGACCATGATGGAGATCAACGAGCGGATCGCCGCCGCACAGGGTCGCAATCGCCGGTTCATCGCCATGTCCGATGGCATGAGCGGGCTGTTCGCCGCCCTCCCCGGTACGCCGATGAGCCGCGATCAGTGGACGCTCCTCAAGGCCGGAAGCGTTGTTGCCGACGATGCGCTGACCTTTGCCGACCTTGGGATTGATCCAAAGCCGCTTGGCCTGTTCCTCGACAAGTGGATGGTGCGCTATCGCAAGTTCGGGCGCTTTGGCCTGTCGAACGAGCGCAACAAGGAGCGCGAGGCGCGCGGTTTGCCGCCTGTGCCGACCGGAGTCGGCTCCAAGGTCTGAACCTTTGGGATCGGCGACCCGGCTGGACCACGCAAGGGGGTAGTTTGGAAAACTGCCCCCGCCCTGCAAATGCCTGATCCAAATCGCAAATGTGCCTGTTTGCGTTGTAGGATGTGTGACTTTCCAGTTTCGCACACCCGAAGCGCCTGCGCATAGCGTTCGAATCCGCCCGCCTGCCTACGATATGAAAGAGCCGCCACGACCCTATCGCGGCGGCTCGATGTAGGAAAATGCGGCCAGCCTGACGCGCGGGGCCCTTACAGGTTTTCCGAATACAGCTTCAGCAGATCGGCATAGGCCTGTTCTGCCGCTGCCTCGGCATAGGCGGGGCTGTCGGGCACGGTCCAGCCGTGGTCGCCCTCGTACACGTCGACATTGGCCGGGCGCGCGGCGCGGCCTGCGGCCTTTGCGAAGAGCAGTTTGTGATCGGGCGCTTCCTCATGATCGTCGCGGGCGATGGCGATGAGATAGGTCGCATCGGCCTCATCCAGCATGTTGTGCGGGCTTTTCGGGTCGTCCTCTTCGCGCACCAGTCCTCCGCCGTGAAAGCTCGCCGCGGCCTTGATCCGCGACGGCACCGCAGCCGAGCTCCAGATCGTGAACGGTCCGCCCATGCAGTACCCTTGCGTGCCGATGCCGCGCTCTGAATCGACCGCGTCCTGCCCGTCGAGCCAGACCACCGCTGCCCCCGCATCGCGCTGAATCGCATCGGCATCGAGCTTGTCGCGCCACGGGCTCACCTTCTGAAAACCGTCGGCTTCGATGAAAGCGGCGAAGTCGGCAAACTGCTCGCCCGCGACGTCGCGGTAATAGGGGTTGAGGACGAGCACCGAATAACCCTGCCCGGCAAGCCGCCTTGCCATGTTGCGCTTCGCTTCGCGCAGGGAGGCGATGTCGGGCCAGAAGATCACGCCGGGATGCGCGCCGCTCGCCGGGTGGACGAAAAAGGCGTCCATCGTGCCATCGACGGTGTCGAAGGTGACGACACGCTCGGTGATGTCGAGCGCGGGCGCTTCGATCAACGCGCCCTCATTTTCGCTTTCGCCCGGTGCGCAGGCTGCAACTGCCGCAGCGCCGGCCAGCACGCCAAACTGGCGGCGGTTGATGGCGTCGCGCGCCCAGACTTTCAGTTTCGCCTCGTCGCACATGACCCGTCTCCATTGTGGTGTTCTTGTCGGTTGCGCCGGTCCTACGATGCGCAAGTCGCAATGGACAAGCGCGCAGTTCCCCGGCAACAATGTTAAACGGAGAGAGTTGAGAGGGGTTCCGCATGATTTTTGCGACGGGCAAGGCTGCTTGGGCGGCCAAGTTGCTGGTTCTCGGTACGCTGGGCGTTGGGGCCTGCAACGAGATGTATGGCGACGTCATGGGCGATGGCGGCGTCACCGCTGAAATGCTGGTGGGCGCGGGCGGCGATCACGCCAACTGGATCAGCCATGGCCGCACCTATGACGAACAGCGCTTTTCGCCGCTCGATCAAGTGAACGCGGAAAATGTCGGCGAGCTTGACCTTGCCTGGTATGCCGACATGGACACCGCTCGCGGTCAGGAAGCGACGCCGCTGGTCATGGACGGCAAGCTCTACCTCACGACCGCGTGGAGCAAGGTTAAGGCGTTCGACGCCGCGACCGGCAAACCGCTGTGGGATTACGACCCTGAAGTTCCCGGCGAAACCGGGGTCAAGGTATGCTGCGACGTTGTCAATCGCGGGCTCGCTGCATGGGGCAATTCGCTGTTCCTCGGAACGCTCGACGGGCGGCTCGTCAGCCTCGACCGCGACACGGGCGAAGTGCAGTGGGAAGTCGTCACGGTCGATCAGTCGATGGCCTATTCGATCACCGGCGCACCGCGCGTGATCGACGGCAAGGTCATCATCGGCAATGGCGGCGCAGAGTTTGGCGTGCGCGGCTATGTCGCGGCTTACGACGCCGCGGACGGCAGCGAGCTTTGGCGCTTCTACACCGTGCCCGATGGCAATGAAGGCGGGGAGAGCCCGCAATATCTTCAGGACGCTGCCGAAACGTGGAACACCGAGGTTCTGCGCTCATCCGATTCGATCGGCGGCGGCGGCACGGTCTGGGATTCGATGGCTTACGATCCCGAACTCGACCTTCTGTACTTCGGCGTCGGCAACGGAAGCCCGTGGAACCAGGCCTATCGCTCTCCGGGAGAAGACGGGACGGGCGAAGGCGACAACCTCTACTTGTCCAGCATCGTCGCGATCCGGCCCGATACGGGCGAATATGTCTGGCACTATCAGACGACGCCGGGCGAGACGTGGGATTACACCGCGACCCAGCACATCATCCTTGCCGACATGGAAGTCGACGGCGAGAAGCGCAAAGTGTTGATGCAGGCGCCCAAGAACGGGTTCTTCTACGTGCTCGACCGCGAGACGGGCGAGTTCATCAGCGCCGAGGAATACATCCCGCAGAACTGGGCCGAGAGGATCGATGAAAGCGGTCGCCCGATCTTCAACCCGGAAGCGCGGATCGACAAGACAGGTCAGCCCGCGCTGGTGATGCCGGGGCCGCTTGGCGGGCATAACTGGCACCCGATGGCGTATCATCCGGGCGAGGGGCTGGTTTACATTCCGGCGTTCGAGGCGGCTTCGGTTTACGCGCCCGAAGAGAACTGGAAGCCTGACGTCGCGCGCGGCTTCAACGTGGGCTTCAACCTTGGCGCAGGCGATCTGCCGCCTGATCTGGGCATCCGCAAGGAAGTCTACGGCACGGTCAAGGGCAAGCTGATGGCGTGGGATCCGGTGGCGCAAGAAGCCCGCTGGGTGGTTGAACACGCCGGCCCTTGGAATGGCGGTCTGCTTGCAACCGGCGGTGGGCTTGTTTTTCAGGGCAATTCGTCGAGCGAATTTGCCGCCTATAATGCCGGGTCTGGCGAGAAGCTGTGGAGCTTTGGCGCGCAGACCGGCGTGGTTGCGCCCCCGATGACCTACACCGTCAATGGCGAGCAATATGTCGCCGTGCTGGCAGGATGGGGTGGCGCTTATGCGATCACCGCCGACGGGCACCTGGTCAACGATCAGGGTCCGGTGCGCAACATCTCGCGCCTCCTGGTCTTCAAGCTGGGCGGAGAGGCCGAGCTTCCGGAAATGCGCGAGCTTGTGAACCTGCCGCTCGACCCGCCGCCAAGCCGCGCTTCGGCTGAGGAGATCGCTCTCGGCAAGGAAAAGTACGCTCGGTACTGTGCGGTGTGCCATGCGCCTGCCGCCGTCGGATCGACCGTGCTGCCAGACCTTCGCCGCTCAGGGACGCTGGGCAATGCGCGAAGCTGGGAAGCGGTGGTCCATGAGGGCATCCTCAAGGACAACGGCATGGTGAGCTTTGCAGACTCGCTCTCGAAGGAAGAGGTGCAGGCCATCCGCGCTTACGTCATCGCCCGCGCGAACGAGGACAAGGCGCTGGAGGAGGCAACCGCTGCCGAAGCCGAGCAGGTGGCGCGGCGCTAGCGCTCTAGCCTTTGAAGACCACCGTGCGCGCGCCGTTGATCAGCACGCGGTCGCCTGCGAACAGCCGCACCGCCTCTGCGAGCACGCGGCGTTCGATATCGCGGCCCTTGCGCACGAGGTCTGACGGGCTGTCGGCATGGGTGATGCGCTCTACGTCCTGATGAATGATCGGTCCCTCGTCGAGGTCGGCGGTGACGAAATGGGCGGTGGCCCCGATGATCTTCACCCCTCGGCGGTGGGCCTGATGATACGGCCGCGCGCCCTTGAAACCGGGCAGGAAGCTGTGATGGATATTGATGCAGCGCCCGGCGAAATGGGCTGATTGCTCATCGGAGAATATCTGCATGTAGCGCGCCAGCACGACCAGTTCGGCCTGCACATCCTCGGCGGTTTGGCGCAAGGCGGCCTCGGCTTCTGCCTTGGTGTCGGGCGTGACGGGGACGTGATGAAACGGCACGTCGCCGATATCCGTGCGCCCCGATGACAGCGCAACCTCGCGCGGATGGTTGGAGACGATCGCCACCGGCTCGATATTGAGCTCTCCGGTGCGCCAGCGATATATGAGATCCGCGAGGCAATGGTCCGCCTTGCTCACCATGATCAGCACGCGGCGCGGGCGGTCCTGCGCCGCGATTGTCCAGCGCATCGCGAAATCTTGCGCGAACGGCGCGAAGTCCCGGCGCAGGTCCTCGCCATCATGCCCGCTCGCCTCAAACACGACGCGCATGAAGAAGCGGCTCTCTTCGCCGAATTGCTGCGCATCGAGAATGTTGCAGCCGCGCTCGAACAGGAAGGCGGTGACCTTCGCTGTGATACCGGGGCGGTCGGGGCAATCCAGCGTGAGGATCAGCGGCCCGGCTTGAGGGCCGGTCATTCCGACGCGACCGTCAGGCTGGCGAAGATCGTGAAATACTCCGCGCGCGCATCGTTTGGCGCGGGCACGCCCCAAACCACGGAATACAGCGTCGGGTTCTCGCCCGGCGCGGCCACACGCACGACCCCGTCGGCGCTGGTGAGAAACGTCTGGTATTTCGCCGTCACACCAAGCGGCACAGCGCTCAACATCGCGCCTTCAAGCGGCTCACCGCGGAAGAACACCTGAAGGTCGAGTGGCTCGCCCGGCTCAAGCGAGAAGGGGTTCTGCAAAGGCACGATCTCAAGCACATGTCCGATGGCGCGCGTCGCGTTGCGCGTGTGCCGCTCACCCACCTGCAACAGGGTCTTTGCACGGCGGGCATAAAGTTCGGTCCCATTCTCGTCGGTCGTGCCGCGCAATATCCGGTCGGCCGCAATACCTCTCAGCCCCTCATGGTCGACATAGCGGTTGAAACGTTCCGCTTCGAGATCGGAGAAGCTGGGATTGCTTTCGAAGGCGAGAATGTGCGTCCCCTCGCCGCGAATGCTCACGACCGCGCTTCCGACCTCATCGGCGGCGGTGGTGCGCACGGCGCGCTGTTGATCGACGACGCCATCGGGGCTGTAGAGACGCAGCGAGGCGATCCGCTCCCAGTAAAGGCCCCAATCCTTCACATCGCCGGCATCGCCGACCTTGAATTCGATCAGCACCTCTTCACCCGCTGCGGGCGTATGATCTTCGGGTTGCAACCAGAAGGAATGCGCCGCCGCGCCGGTGGATGCGACCAGCGCAAGCGCGGTCAAAACTGTGCGGATCATTACAATAAACTCCCGAGAATTCGCTGCCGCACCATGGCAACCGATCGGCGCGGCTTCAACAATCCTGTTGCCCCGGATCCTGTCGGACAAGATCAGTTTGCGATGCCTTCAAGACGAAGAAGGCCGCAATGTGTCCATAGCACGACGCTTAAATGATTGTTCTGTCACGAAATAAAAATGCGCATGTCTGCAATTTGTAACTGTCTGCTGCGATGAGGCGGCTCGTCGGTCGCGCCTCTCTTCGACACCCTCCGCGATGCGGCCGACACCCCTACGATCTGGAAACCGACAGAAAGGCCCCCGCCATGTTCAAGCCTCTTCTCTTCCCCGTAATCGCCCTAGGCTGTGCTCTCGCCGCTTCTCCCGCTGCCGCTGAAGAAGTGACGACCTGGGTCGAATATGCCGATCTCAACCTCACCACCCCTGAAGGCCGTGCCGCGCTCGACAAGCGCCTCGAGATGGCTGCGCGCCGCCTGTGCAATGGCAACGCGGATTTCCGCAATGTGCGCGCCATGCAAAGTTACCGGCTCTGCGTTGCCGAAGCGCGGGCCAGCTATTCCGAACAGGTCCGGGTTGCCGTGGCGAAAGCCAATGGTCGCCGCGTCGCTGTCCTGTCGAGCGGGATCAACAATCCCGCCTGACATCGCGGACTGCATATCGAAGCTTCAAAGGAGGCCGGTTGCCAGGCGCGACCGGCCTCTTTCTATTTGTACGCGATCCGCACCATTGCAGCGGCTTTCGCTGCAAGTTCGCGGGCTTGGTCGGTATCGTCCCCCCGCGCAAGCGCGACGCCCATGCGGCGATAGGGGCGCGTGGTCGGCTTTCCGAAAATGCGCACGTCAATCGCAGGATCTATGCCGAGCGCTGCATCCACCCCTTCGAATACGAAGTTCTCGCTGTCCCGGTCGGCGAGGATGACAGCCGATGCGCTCGGATATGCCGTGATCGCATCGGGCACCGGCAGCCCCAGGATCGCGCGGGCGTGCAGATCGAATTCCGACAGGTCCTGCCCTGCGCTGGTGACCATGCCGGTATCGTGCGGGCGAGGCGAGAGTTCGGAGAAGATCACCTCATCTGCGCGAACGAAGAACTCGACGCCGAACAGACCCCATCCCTTGCCCGAACCTTTGAGCGCCTCGACCACCTTGGCTGCCATCTCCTGAGCGGCACTCAGCGCGTCAGCCGACATCGCAGCGGGCTGCCAGCTTTCCTGATAATCGCCGCGCTCCTGCCGGTGGCCGATCGGTGGGCAAAAGGTGATGCCGTTCCTGTGACGAACAGTCAGCAGCGTGATCTCGTAATCGAAGTCGATGAACTGTTCGACGATCACCCGCGCGCGGTCGCCGCGCATATTGGCGCAGGCATAGTCCCACGCCTCTTCAAGCCCGGCTTCGCTTTCGACCTTGCTCTGCCCCTTGCCTGACGAGGACATGACCGGCTTGATCACGCAAGGAAAACCGGTGTGCCGGACAGCGGCGCAGACCTGTTCGAAATTCTCCGCATAGCGATAAAGCGAGGTGGCAAGGCCAAGCTCGCCCGCGGCAAGATCACGAATGGCATCGCGGTTCATGGTCAGCTGCGCGGCCCTCGCCGATGGGATTACGTTGAACCCCTCGCTCTCAAGATCGGCCAGCACTTCGGTCCGGATCGCCTCGATCTCGGGGACGATATGGTCGGGCCGGTGCCTCTCTACCGCTGCGCGCAGGGCGGCGCGATCGAGCATCGAGAACACCTCGCGCGCATCCGCGACCTGCATGGCGGGCGCATCGTCATAGGCGTCGCAGGCGATGACCCGCGCACCCAGGCGCTTTGCGGAGATGGTGAATTCGCGGCCAAGTTCGCCCGAGCCGAGAAGCAGGATCGTTGCAGTGTGAGACATGACCTCACGCCTAGCGCCGCTGCGCGCGCGAGGGAAGCGGTCAGGTCATGCGCGTTTCTGGATGGCTGTTGCTGACGGACGCATGCGGGTGGTCTGGCCGCTTTGTTCGACAGCGCGCTGCACCGCCTCTTCCATCGCCCGCTCCATCGCATCACCGCTGATCACGGGGCTGGAGGTGCGGCAGATACCCGTCTGCATTCCCCCGCCTGCGCGGGCCATGACGAGGCCCAGTTCCGCCTGTCGCATGGTCCAGTCGACGCTTATCTCCGCGCGCGCTATCCCGGCACTGGCGGTGAGTTCGGATGCGCGCCCCGGCGATGCCATGGTCAGGCCCGCAAAGGTCTTGAGCACATCACTGGCCCAATCGCGCGCCTCACGCTGGCTCATCCCTCTCAAGAGCACGCCAAAGCGTTCATCGTCGAGCTGCGCGAGTTCGTGCGGCGGCGACGTCATGGTGCCGAGATAACGCGCAAAGCCCCAGCGGATTTCGTCTGCGGTGCTCTGACCATATTGCATGAAGATCGCGCGCATCCGGTCGATCGCAAAGATCGCGACCGAGGCAGGGCTATTCTCGTGATTGCGCGCCCCTGCGATCGTGGAGGAGAGCGAGGAACACAGAGCATGGCGATTGGCGAGGCCGGTGACGGGATCGCGGCTTGCCGGACTTGCTGCCCCGCCCGCAATCTCTCGTCCGATGGCCCTTACGGCCTCATGCTTTTCTTGGACCGAGCGCAAGATGCCGATGGCCCCGCCGATGCCACTGCTGTCCCGGCCAACCGGGCGAAGATTGAGCGCGTACCAGTGCAGCTCGGCTTCGCTCTCGTCGTCAGCGTCGGTGTCCTCTTCTTGCGGTGCGGGCCGCGCAAATTCGATCCATTCGCGTCGTTCCTCAAACGCGAGGACGGATGAGCAATATCGCGACACATCGGCAGCGAATTGAGGCGCTGCCAGATCGGCGACATGCGGCATCAATAGCAGCGAATTGAAGTCTATTCCCAATCGGCACGCGTTGGACGAGGTGTGGATTATAAATCCATCGGCATCAATTCTGATGACGATATCCTCAGACGCGTTCTTGCCTTGGCCGTGCAATGCACAGCCCACAGATTCCTGAAATCCCATATCCACGTGACAGCCCCCGGTGGTTTGCGACCGTTTGAGTCAATCCGTTTCCCGTCACACGCAATGGTTAGCAAACGCGCGCGATATAAATAGTCGAGATTTCCCCTTACTCGCTATGTACTCGCACTTATAGAGTTAACCTTGTTATATTACGCAACTAAAAAACGAATCAACGTCAATAATCATTTACCATAAGATTGACCGATTGGTAGATTTAGTATTCGCAATATAAGTATCTCGCTCAAAGATCGATGGATATGCGAACATTCGATGGATCTGCGCCGAATTGAGCCGCGATCCTTTGGCGGCATTCTTCGACCAGTGCGCCTGCCGGCGTGCCGCCTGCGACCTCCATCAGGTCTTCGCTCGTCACGCCCAGAACATCCGCGATCGCGCCGATCCGTTCGGGCAGCGGACGCGCCTTGTCCTTCTCCCATGCCCAGACGGTCGGCTTGCTCACGCAAAGCGCATCGGCAACCTGGGCGAGGGTCAAACCGCGCTCGCGCCTCAGGGTGTTGAGCCGTTTGCCCAGCCCCGACTGCCCGAAACCCGAACGCGCGCCCGGATCAACTGGCATGGTCCGTGCCGGCGCGCCCTGCGGCGGAGAAGCGGCATCAGCCCCGAACCCACCGCGCAATTGCGCCGCCGCCAGCGCCGCTTCGCCAAGCGCCTGTTCGAAGGCGCAGCCGTAAAGCTCACCGCTCTGCCATACGATCTCTGCGCCGACCGGGCCAAGTTCAGGCAGGTCGATCGAAAGCACTTCGCCCACATTGAGCGGCAGGCCGGTCTGAAGCAGAAGCCCGGCAGCCGAGATATTGTGCACGGTGACATTGGCGCTCGCCCCGCCGGGCAAGGAGCCGCTCGTTTCCAGATAGAGCGAACGGCGCGAGTGACGCCGACCTTCCGCCGCTTCGGGCGATGGCGGGAGGTGAGCCTGGATGGGGCCTTGTTGCGACATGTAAGTAAAGCTCCTGTAACGGAGCCTTACGATCCGGCCACAAGAGTAAACGTGGTCTTATCAAATATGCTTAACAGCGATGAAAAGCCTTACTCGCGGTGTGAAGCGTTAGGCGCGCTGTTAAAGCGACAGCCTATTCCTCTGCATCGAGACCATAAGCCGTGTGCAGCACGCGCACGGCAAGCTCGGTTTCGTCCTCGTCGATCATCACGCTGACCTTGATTTCAGAGGTCGAGATCGCCTGAATGTTGATCCCGCGATCGCTGAGCGCACGGAACATGGTCGAGGCGACGCCCGCATGGCTTTTCATCCCGACACCCACGACGCTGATCTTGGCGATCTTGCTGTCGGTGATGATACGGTTGAACCCGATCTCCTCGCGCCTGTCCTCCAGCAGCGCCTGCGCGCGCGCAAGGTCGGCCTGCGGGACGGTGAAGGTCACGTCGGTCTCGCCCTTGTCGCGTCCGACGTTCTGGATGATCATGTCGACATTGATCGAGGCATCGGCAAGCGGCTCGAAAATATGTGCCACCGCGCCCGGTTTGTCAGGCACGCGGGTGAGGATGACCTTCGCCTCATTCTTGTCGTGGGCAATACCGGTCACAAGCTGGCGTTCCATTTCGCCTCTCTCCACCATTTGGTCCATTTCTTCATCCGAGACGATCAGCGTTCCCGGAAGGTCGTCTGCTAGCGCTGCACCGTCATCGACGAAGCTCGACAGCACCTGGATGCGCACGCCCGCTTTCATTGCGAGCCCGACCGAGCGGGTCTGAAGCACCTTGGCCCCGACGCTCGCCAGTTCGAGCATTTCCTCATAGGTCACCGCCTTCAGCTTGCGCGCCTTGGCAACGATGCGCGGGTCGGTGGTGTAGACACCGTCGACATCGGTGTAGATGTCGCAGCGATCCGCCTTCACCGCCGCCGCAACCGCGACTGCAGAAGTGTCCGAACCCCCGCGCCCCAGCGTCGAGATACGGCCTTCATCGGTGATGCCCTGAAAGCCGGGCACGACCGCGATTTCTCCCGCTTCCAGCCGCGCGACCATATCGGGCGCGTCGATACTGGCAATGCGCGCCTTGGCGTGGGCTCCCTCGGTCTTGACCGGAAGCTGCCAGCCAAGCCAGCTGCGCGCCTTGTGCCCAAGCGATTGCAGCGTAAGCGCGAGAAGCCCGGAAGTCACCTGTTCGCCGCTCGAGACAACGACGTCATATTCCGCCGGATCGTAAAGCGCGTTTGCCTCGCGGCAGAAGTTCACCAGCCGGTCCGTCTCGCCCGCCATCGCGCTGACGACAACCGCAACTTCGTTAGCCTCGCCGTTCCTGCCCACGGCCTGCGCGCGCACGATATTGGCGACGCGCCGAATGCGTTCGGTCCCGGCCATCGACGTGCCGCCGAATTTCATCACTACTCGCGCCAAGCTCGTCTCGCTCCTTTTCGTGAGTGAGGTGACAGTGGTGTGTTCGAATTGGCGCTGCTAACGGGGGTGAATGGGAAACGCAAACGCAGATACCAATGATCGCTCCAAAGCGAGCGGTGTTACCATCCGCCCCGAAGAGGCCGCTTTCTTCGCCGATCTTGCCAAGGATTGGTGGAACCCAAAGGGCAAGATGGCGAGCCTGCACGAGGTGAACCCGGTGCGGCTGGGCTTCATCCGATCGGCCATCGACGCGCATTGGCAGGGCGATGAACGCGATATTCGCCCGCTCAAGGGCAAGAGCGCGCTCGATATCGGATGCGGCGCAGGCCTCGTGTGCGAGCCGCTCGCACGGCTGGGCGCGGAGGTCACTGGCGTCGATGCAGCCGCCGACAATGTCGCAGCCGCCAGTGCCCATGCCGAGGCAAGCGGGCTCGACATCCGCTACATGGCGGGAGAGGTCGCGGGGTTGAATATCGGAACCTTCGATCTTGTCACCGCACTCGAAGTAATCGAGCATGTCGCCGACAAGCAAGCGTTCCTCAAAGACGTGACCGAGCGTGTTGCTCCCGGCGGCTTGCTGGTGATCTCGACCCCCAATCGCACCGCGGCATCGCGCCTGCTGCTGGTCGGCGCGGCCGAAGCGGTGGGCTATGTCCCCAAGGGCACGCACCATTGGGACGATTTCATCATGCCCGAAGAGCTCGACGTGATGCTGTCGGAATTCGGCTTCGAAGTAACCGAGCGGCGCGGCATCGCCTGGCGACCGGGCAAAGGCCTGCACCTGTCAGACGATGAGAGCCTGAATTACATCGTGAGCGCGCGGCGCGTTTGACGCTCGATCACTCGGCATCCTCGCCGAGCATCGCGACAAATTCCGCCACATTATCGACGAAGAACCCGTCGGCACCGGTCGCGATGGCTGCGCGCCAGAGCATTTTGTATTGACCATCCGCTGAAGGACCGCCCTCGCCCTGCAGGCTTGCGGGAAGGAACCCGTTCTCCTTGCGCAGCGTCCATGGGTGGACCCTCAGGCCCTGCGCATGAGCATCGGCGACCAGCGCGGTCGGCTGCATGGTCTGAGGGTCGAGCACGTGGCCAAGCCAGGGGCCGATCCCGTCGGCATATTGCGCCACTTCCTCAAGCCCCGACGGCGTGAGGATATCGCTCCAGCGCATTTCGGGCTCGTCATAGGGGCCGCCTTCGGAGCTGATCAGCAAGACCAGCGGCGTATCGACGCGCGCGTTGAGGCGTTGCAGCGGTCCGACTTCGAAGATCTGGACGAACACCCGCGCATCGGCCCCGTCGAGATCGGCAGAACGAAGCTCGCGCACCATCAGGTCGATCATGTCGATCCCCTCCTGCTCAAGCATGAGCGTGGGATGCTTGAGTTCGGGATAGATGCCGATTTCGCGCCCGGTCTCGGCCTCCTTGGCGCGGACGAGCTGGACGATCTCGGCAAAGGTCGGGACCTGATACAGACCGTTATAGGTCGCGCTTGCCGGGCGGATATTGCCGACCCGTTCGCGGGCGCGCAGCGTGCGCAGTTCGGCCAGCGTGAAATCTTCGGAGAACCAGCCGGCGACCTGCCTTCCCTCGACATTCTTGGTCCGGCGGCGGTCTTCGAATTCCTCGCGGCTCGCAACATCGGTCGTGCCGGAAAGTTCGTTTTCGTGCCGCGCGACCAGCGCGAGGTCCTTGGTAACGACAAGGTCTGGCTCGATGTAATCCGCACCCTGATCGATCGCGAGCTCATAAGCGGCTAGCGTGTGTTCGGGCCGCTCACCGCTCGACCCGCGATGCGCGATGATGAGCGGGTCAGCCTGCGCAAAGGCTGGCGAGGTAACAACGAGAGCGGCTGCAAGCGCGCTCAGGATAATGCTGCGGACCATTCGTCTTCCTTGAAACCGACCAGAATAGTGTTCGAGTGCTCGACCACTGGCCGCTTGATCATGGAGGGGTGCTGAACCAGCAAAGCGACAGCCTCGTGACTGTCAGCCGCAGCCGCTTTTTCGGCGTCGGTCAGCTTGCGATAGGTCGTGCCGCGCTTGTTGAGCACGGTGTCTACGCCTTTCGCCTCGATCCAGCTGGCGAGCTTGTCTGCGTCCGCGCCTTCCTTCTTGTAGTCGTGGAAGGTGTATTCGTGGCCGTTGGCCTCAAGCCATTTGCGCGCCTTCTTGACCGTGTCGCAATTAGGGATGCCGTAGAGGTGGATCGTCATGGATTTCTCGTCATTGCGAGCGACCGCAAGGTCGCGCGGCAATCCATGGCCGGACCTCACGTCCATCGCGGTCGGTCCATGAATTGCTTCGTCGCTGGCGCTCCTCGCAATGACGACTGGTGGGGTCAAGAGCGCGGGCTCAGATGCGCATCGGCTATCGCCACCGCGAGCGCATCGGCAGCATCGCTGCCGGCAAGCTGGACGCCGGGAAGCAGGACCTTGATCATGGCAGCAACCTGGGCCTTGTCGGCAGCGCCTGTTCCCACGGTCGCCTTCTTCACCAGCCGCGCTGCGTGTTCGTTGACGGTAAGCCCAGCCGCGCCACATGCGGACAGCACCGCGCCGCGGGCCTGCGCGAGCTTGAGCGTCGACTTTGCGTTCTCGTTGACAAAGACCTCCTCACACGCCGCGCGGTCTGGCCCGTGAGCGGCTATTACTTCGGCTATTCCGTTCAAAAGCACCGCTAGCCGCTCAGCCATCGGTGTCTTCGCATTGGTCTTTATCTGTCCGTTGGCGATGTGCGACAGGCGCGAACCTTCGACGCGGATCACCCCCCAGCCCGTGCATGTGAGCGATGGGTCGAGGCCCAGGATAATCACGCGGTCAAAGCCCCACCATCCAGCCGAGTCGCCACGCAATCGCGAGCAGAAAAGCCGCGCCCAGCATCAGCGCATAGAACCATTCGCGCCAGGTCATGAGCCGACTTACGCGTCGAGCTTCTCCATCACTTCATCGCTGATTTCGTAATTGCCCCAGACAGTCTGCACGTCGTCATCGTCTTCGAGCGCATCGATGAGTTTCAGGAGCGTGCCCGCGCCCTTTTCGTCCATCTCGACGGTGAGGTTGGGCTTCCACGCAAGCTTGACCTCCTTCGCCTCGCCAAGCGCTTTTTCAAGGTTCGACGACACTTCGTGCAAGTCTTCGGCAGCGGTCCAGATCTCGTGACCGTCATCCGACGATGCGATGTCTTCCGCGCCCGCTTCCAGAGCGGCTTCGAGAACCTTCTCCTCATCGCCTGCTTCGGGTCCGTATTCGATATAGCCAAGGCGTTCGAAGCCATGAGCGACAGAACCTTCGGTGCCGAGATTGCCGCCATTCTTGCTGAAGGCGGTGCGAACGGCGGTGGCGGTGCGGTTGCGATTGTCGGTCAGCGCCTCGACGATGATCGCGCTGCCGCCGGGGCCATAGCCTTCGTAGCGCACCTCTTCATAGTTCTCGCCATCTGCCGCGCTCGCCTTGTCGATTGCGCGCTGGATGTTGTCCTTGGGCATGGACTGCCCCTTCGCGGTGTTGATCGCGAGGCGCAGGCGGGGGTTCATATCAGGATCGGGCGTACCCATCTTGGCAGCGACCGTGATTTCGCGGCTCAGCTTGCTGAAAAGGTTGGAACGCTTCTTATCTTGTGCACCTTTGCGGTGCATGATGTTCTTGAATTTGGAATGGCCTGCCATGGAAAATCTTTTGCTTCGCTTGTGCTGGAATTAAGAGCCGTCCCATTAGCCTTATGACCGACATGCCGACAAGCCCTCGCAGCACCGCTGAAATCGACGCCGTCTTCGGCGACGGCCCGCTTTCTGCTGCGCCCGCTGCATCGCTGGTGGGCGAATGGCGTCGGGCGGGCGCGTTTCTGAAACGCCCCTCGCTTGGTGTGGGGGCGCAGGATGGTGCGCCTCTCAAGGTGCTTGCGCGCATCTACGCGCTCGACATGGCGGCAATGGCCGTGCTCATCACGATGGCAAGCATCGCGGTTGCCGCGGGTGTTTACATCCCCGAAACCGCGCTTGCCGGGATAGAGTTCACGCCGCTCGTCATCGCGTCGGTCGTGATCGGCGCTCCGGTGCTTGAAGAGATTTTCTTTCGCGGATGGCTATCGGGAAAGCCGGCGCACATCTTCGCGCTGCTCGCGATTATCCTTGGTGCGGTGGCCTTCGGCTTTGCGCATCAGAGCGCACCGATGCTGGGCCTTGCCGCGCCGGTAATCGGGATCGCTGCGGCGATTGGCCTTGCTTACTGGCTTCGCGACCGGCCTCCATTTGGCTGGTTCGCTTTTGCATTCCCCGCATTCTTCTGGCTGAGCACGATTGCCTTCGCGCTGGTTCACCTCTGGAATTTTGAGGAAGGGTCGCTCGCAATCCTGCTGCCGCTGGTCCTGCCGCAATTCATTCTCGGTGCGCTGCTCGGCTATATGCGGGTGAGGATCGGACTGTGGGCAGCCATCGCGCTTCACGCCGCGCACAATGCGACCGCGCTTTCGGTGGCCGCGCTGGCAATGGGCGCGGGGGGATAAGGGGCGATGATCCGGGTATGGGCCAACGCGATTCTGGCTGAGGCCCATGCCTTCTGGCGTTTTTTGAAGGCCCCCGATCTCAACGACGCCTGCAAGAGCGACCGCCCCATCCACCGAACGGTCATCGTCTTTGCGATGCTCGCCTTGATGGTGATCGCATTATCGGTGCTGCTCGCCCCGGCAGCCCTGTTGATGGGAGCCGGCCAGTCTGCGCAGCTTGATCAGACCATGTCCGCCGATCCGCTGCGTCTGGTGCTTGGTGTCGCGGTGCTGGGGCCGATCGTCGAGGAGATTCTGTTCCGATCCTGGCTTACCGGAACTTGGCGGTTTCTGGCCGGGGCGGGCGTGTTCGCGCTTGTCCTGTATGGTGTGCCTTTCGCCCTTACTCCGGGTTGGCAGGATGGAGATAACATCCAGAGTTATCTGCTGCTCACCCTCGCGCTCGCCGCATTCGCCATGGCCGCGATTGCGGTGCGAAGCACGGCGGGACCTGCGTTCTTCGAGCGCAGTTTTCGCTGGATCTTCTGGGTCAGCACGATCCTGTTCGGGACCCTGCACCTTGCCAATTACTCGGGTACAGGGGGCCTGGCATTGCTGGTTTTCACACTGCCGCAAGTGCTCGCAGGCGCAGTCTTCGGCTATGCGCGAGTGAAGATCGGGCTGCTGTCCGCGATTGCGCTCCACATGGCTTTCAACGCCGTTCCCGTTGGCGCGGCGCTGTTCATGCGGTTGCTCTAAACCTTCACCGCCGTCCCGCTGGCGCTGACCATCAGCATCGAGCCGGTGTCGCCGATCACTTCGTAGTCGAGGTCAATCCCGACAACCGCATTGCCGCCGCGCGCGGCGCATTCGGCCTGCAATTCCTCGATCGCCTGATTGCGCGCGTCCGACAGAATGCGCTCATAACTGCCTGATCGCCCGCCCACGATATCGCGGATATTGGCAAACAGATCGCGAAAGAGGTTTGCGCCCACGATCACTTCGCCCACGACGATGCCGCAATATTCCTGGATCGGTTTGCCTTCGATCGAAGGTGTCGTCGTCACGATCACGCCGCGCGCATCTGCCCATTGTCCGGCCATCAAATCTCTCCTCGTCCAAGTGTGTTATTTTAATACTACACTTGGCGCCAAATTCAAGGCTGCGACAATCCTTCGCGCACGATGGCAAGGCCAGCCTCGAGGATTTCGTCGCGTCCTGCTGCAAGGCCTGCAATCGTGGGCTCGACGATCACGTCCGGGACAACGCCGATATTGTGATGCACGCTGCCGTCCTGATTGACGACCCGCATGCCGGTGAACATGATGCGATAGCCGCCGGGCAGCCCGGCGAGCGTGACGTTGCCGTTCGCCCCGGCGCTCGCTTGACCGACGATCGTGCCCAGCGCGTTGCCCTTGACCACGCCGAGGACCGATTCCGGATAGCTCACCGCCGTCGCATTGCTCAGGAATACGGTGTTGCTGGTAAGGCGCGGCAGAAGCGGCTGCATCCGCCAGCCACCCTCGCTGAAGCTCACACCCTGCTGATCTGGCCGCTCGATCACCGGGCGCTCCATTCGCGCTGACAGCGCCAGCTCATCGGTGAGATGGGACAGGAAGAACGACGATCCCCTGGGCCTTCCCCGCAGATCGAAGACGAGGCCTTGCGCGCCGGACAGCAGGTCGACCTGTGCGATCAGTTCCTCGTCGGTGACGCGGCTCGGGTCGACATAGACGATGCCCGGCTCGATCTGCGAGACGGGTTCGGGGCGCGGCGCCTCGGGCCAGTTCTCGCGGGTGTAGGCGACACGCTCGACCTCGACCTCGCGCTCGGTCCCGTCGGGTTCGACAAGGGAGAACTGCGCGCGCGTGCCCGGTTCGCCTTCGATCATCACGGCGAGCGCGCGCATGGTGCGGAAATGCTCGCTCCCCGATGCACGCTCCGACTTGAAACGATGCATCAGTTCGCCTGCATCCACCCCGTCAATGGAGGAGACGACACTGCCAGCGCGAATACCGGTTTCTGGCCGCGCCCAGGCCACCACTATCTTGTCTTCGATATGTTCAAGCGCCACCGGAGCAATCTCGATATCGCGCCAGCGCAGTTGTGCGCCGCCGTGGCCATCCTCGATCTCGTGCATCATCAGCCGCAGAGCGTCGTGGAAGGCCACGTCGTCTTCGGCCATGGCGGCGCGCTGCAATTGCGGGCCAAGCTTTGTGTCCCAGTCGACATCGACAACATCCCAGTAGGGATAGAACTGGTCGAGCACGCCCCAACCTATAATCGTCGCGGCGATCCGGGTGGTGCGGTCGAACCCGGCCGGCGTCCAGCCTTCGGGTCGCCCGCTGAAAGTCGTGCGCGGCTCGGCACTCGGGTGCTCGTCGCCGAGCTTCTCGCCGGTCAGCGGGAAGCGGACGTGAACTCCCCCCAATTGCTCTTCGAAAATCGGGCCTTGTCCAAGCGTGCCGATTTCGCGCCGAAACTTGGAATAGCCCGACTGGCGGATCCCCTGAAAGCCGTTGTGAATCCACTGCCAGCGACCATTCGCATTGGCGGGCCCGGCGTAGGGTCCAAGCGGCTCGGCCGAGGCTTCGAAATGTTCGACGATGGGCGCAAAGACGCTTTCGAGCACGGCGGCAAGTGCGCGCTCGTCACCTGCTGCGATAACTTGCGGGATTGCCTCGATCGCGAGCGCATCCCAGTCGGCTGCAAGCGCAGCATCGCTCGGGTGGAACCAGCGCGCAACGGTGTAGACGCGCGCGAAGGTACGCAGGTTCGCGATTTCCGCCTCGCTCAGCGCGGCGGCGGGCACGTCTCCCGCGACTGCCGCATCGCGAGGCTGCCCTGTCGACTGAGCCAGTGCCACGCCTTGCGGCAGCGTAAGAGCGAGCGCTGCCGCGACGAGCGTCAGGCGGAAAAAAGCGAGTGTTTTCATGGATGCGTCCCCCGAAATGGAAGGGGACGTCATGCAATCGCCAAAATGAACGGCGGATAAACCGGCCATAACTGACCGGTCGCCATTCAGGCGTCCATTGGCCGCTAATTAGCCCATGCCGAGCGCCGCCTTGTAGACTTCGAGTATCGTTTCCTGCTCGCTGCGATCATCGGGCTTCATTTTGCGAAGGCGCACGATCTGGCGCATGATCTTGACGTCGTATCCCACGGCCTTTGCTTCGGCATAGACGTCGCGGATGTCGTCGGCGATGCCCTTCTTTTCTTCTTCAAGGCGTTCGATGCGCTCAATCAGAAGGCGCAGGCGGTCATCGGTGGCTTCGGCCATTGGGGGATATCCTGTAAGAATCAGTGAAACGGTCTGGCCGTCGGACTTACCAGCCCTGCGGCATGTGCAAAGCACGGATGCGTGGCTTCTCCACCGGTCAGAGCCGCTCTGGCTGCGCAACCTTGCACACTGCCCTTCTTGCTGTAGTGTCTGCGCCCAGCAACACGGCGCGGCGGAGGGGGAACTCGCACGTGGAACAAAGGCTTGGGCTTTCAGGTTTCCGGAATTGCGCAGACCGCTTAACGGTCGCGCTGCGATGCACCGTTCACGAAGGAGCTCGCGGGTCGTGACTGGCGAAAAGCTTTCCGCACCGCTTCCCGAAACCGGCAAGGACGGCAACGTCGCCGTGTTTTGCGGTCACATGTTCAACACTGGCAGCAAGGCCGAAGACGAACTGAAAGAGCGCGTTCGCGAACAGCTCGACACGCTCGATATCTCGGTCGGTTATGGCCCGCTCGCCTGCGGTGCCGATATCGTGATCGCAGAGGGTCTGCTCGCGCGCGGGGCCGAGCTCAATGTCGTGCTTCCTTTCAGCGAGGAGGATTTCATCGCCGAAAGCGTGCTGTGCGGCGGGCAGGACTGGCTGGAGCGCTATTACGCGTGTCGCAACGCGGCAACTTCGATCAATTTCGCAACGCCGGGCGATTATGTCGGGGACGACAACCAGTTCGCCTACAACACGCTCTACGCGATGGGCCTTGCGATCCTGCGCTCGCAGAAGCGCCAGTGCGAGGCGTTCCAGATTGCAGTCGTCTCCGACAGTTTCGCAAGCTTCTCGACCACGGGCATTGCCGGGACCAAGGCGGACATGAAGCTGTGGCAATCGCTGGGCCGGGAAACGGTAGCCATTACCGCCGGACCTGTTCCGCGCAACCTGCGATTTCCCGACCGCCCCAAGGTGGGCAATGGAACCAAGCGCGAAATCCGCTCGATCATCTTTGCCGATTACAAGGGCTTCTCGCGCATTGGAGAGCGCGAAATGCCCGATTTCATGGACATCGTCATGGGCCGCATCGCGGGCGTGCTCCATTCCTTTGGCGACCATGTCGAGTTTCGCAACACATGGGGCGATGCGATCTATGCCATCGTGGACGAGCCCAAGACCGCCGCTGCCATTGCGCTCAAATTGCAGGAAGTGCTCGCTGACCTGCCGAGGGGGCTTATCCCGTCTGGCGCGGTGGCTGGCATGCGGCTGGGCCTGCATTACGGCCCGATCTGGGTCGGCACCGACCGCATCACCGGCAACCGGCTGTGGTATGGCGGCGAGGTCAATCGCACCGCCCGGATCGAGCCGGTGACGCCCGTGGGCGGGGTTTATTGCACCGAGAGTTTTGCCGCTGCCCTGCTGATGGCCGACTGCCAGGACTGCAAGTTCACCTCTGTCGGGCGCGTGCTGCTGCCCAAGAAATATGGCGAGGTCGAACTCTTCCGTCTTGAAGGCTCCGATTATGTCGAACCGCCTCAGCCCGGCGCCAAGGCAAAAGCCAAGACCTAGCGCAGATCCGCGCGGTTCTTCGTCAGGCTCTTTTCCATCGCCTCGATCTGTTCCTGCGTCGCCGGCTGCTGCCTGGTTGCCTTCCATTCGTCCATCGGCATGCCGTGAACAAGCTCGCGCGCCTGCGCCTTGTCGCCTTCGTATCCGGCGTCGCGGATCCAGTCGGCAAGGCAATTGCGGCAGAACCCGGCAAGCCCCATCAGCTCGATATTCTGAGCATCGTGACGATGGCGAAGGTGGCGCACCAGCCGCCGGAACGTGGCAGCGGCAACAGCGTCTTCGAGAGTGTCCAGCGGGTCATTCGTATCGGTCATCGGGCTTTTCCTTGAGTTGCAATTTTACTGTGCCATAGCAGCGCAAACGGGATCAGGGATACCATGTCAAAACGCGATAACACTCGGATCGACCCGCGCGGCCGCAAGGTCAAGATTCTGGCGACGATCGGCCCGGCCAGCCGCTCACCCGAAATGCTGCGCAAACTGTTCAAGGCGGGGGCCGATGCATTCCGCGTGAATATGAGCCACGGCGAACATGCCGACCATGCTAAGGCGATCGCCGCCATTCGCGCGCTGGAAAAGGAATTCGCGCGCCCGATCGCGATCCTCGCCGACCTTCAGGGGCCAAAGCTGCGCGTCGGGCCGTTCAAGGACGGCCAGGCGGTGCTTCGCCATTCGGGGCATTTCACGCTCGACCGGGATGACACGCCGGGCGACGAAACGCGCGTGTGCCTGCCTCATCCTGAACTGTTCGGCATCATGGAGCGCGGCCAGCGCCTCCTCATCAATGACGGCAAGATTCGCCTCGTGGTCAAGGAAGCCGACGAGGACAGAATCTTCTGCAGCGCAGAGGTCGGCGGCGTCATTTCGGACCGCAAGGGCGTCAACGTGCCCGATGCCGAAGTCCCGATCCCCGCGCTCACCGACAAGGACAAGAAAGACCTCGCCTTCGCGGTAGAACACAGCGTCGACTGGATCGCGCTGAGCTTTGTCCAGCGGCCCGCCGACCTTGCCGAAGCGCGCAAGCTGATCGCGTCGCACGCTGCCGGGGGCCACCGCCCTGCCCTGTGCGCCAAGATCGAAAAGCCGCAGGCAATCGGGTGGCTCGAGGAGATTATCGAGCTATCCGATGCGATCATGGTCGCGCGCGGCGACCTGGGCGTGGAGCTTGAACCGCACGAAGTCCCGCCGCTGCAAAAGCGCATCGTTGCTGCCAGCCGCAGTGCGGGCAAGCCGGTGATCGTTGCGACCCAGATGCTCGAAAGCATGATTGAAAGCCCGATGCCGACCCGCGCGGAAGTCTCAGACGTCGCCAATGCGGTCTATGACGGCGCGGATGCGGTGATGCTGAGCGCGGAAAGCGCAGCCGGAGACTGGCCCGAGGAATCGGTCACGATGATGCACAAGATCGCGGCACAGGTGGAACGCGACGATGGCTATCGTGAACGTATTCGCATGCTCGACACTCCGCCCGATGCGACCACGTCAGACGCGCTTGCACATTCATGCATGACCATCGCGGACACCGTCCCGATCAGCGCGATAACGGTCTTCACCTCGTCCGGCTCGACCGCCCGCCGCGTTGCGCGTGAGCGGCCCGGTACGCCGATGCTGGTGCTCACCCCCAGCATGCGCACCGCGCGCCGGGTTGCGCTGCTGTGGGGCGCGCATGCGGTCGTTACACGCGATATCGGCAGCTTTGAAGAGATGATCGCCAAGGGAAAGCGCATGGCCTTGCGTCACGGTTTCGGCACGGCGGGGTCGAAGCAGGTCGTGCTTGCCGGTGTGCCGTTCGGAACGCCGGGGGCGACCAACTTGCTGCACGTCGTGACGCTTGCTGGCGACGAGCTCGAAAAGCACCAGAAGTAACCGTCAGCTCGGCGCGATCAGCCCGACCTGAGGCGCGCCGCAGCTTTCCATGGCATCGGCCACGGTGAGGTGGAACTGGCACTTGCGGCTATCGAGCCGAGAGAGCCGGTCCTGCACGGGCCGATGCACTGCCGCGAAATGGATCGCGACACCGCGTTCATACAGGCGCTGTGTCAGACGCTGCATCATCGCCGCTCCGCTTGCATCGACCGCATTGACAGCGCGCATATCGAGCACGAGGCAGGTCACCTCCTCATGATCGTCCAGCATCGCAAATATCGCGTCTTCGACAAATGCGGCGTTGGCGAAAAAGAGCGAACGGTCGATCCGCAGGATCAGAATCGGGAGCGTCTTGAGTTCAACCTCATCGCGCTCGGTCGAACGGAAACTGCGACCGCCATCGTTGCTGTCGACGCGCGTGATGCGAGGGAGCGACGAGATCCACAGATGGTGCGCGAGGCCAGCCAGAGCGCCCACCGCAAGGCCGATCATGACGCCAAGCAAAAGCGTAGCGGCGAAACTGACCCCGATGACCACCCCTTCAAGACGGTCATGAGCCCAGACCTTTTTCATCTCGCGCGGTTTGATCAGGCCGAACACGGCGCTGATCACCAATGCCGCCAGCGCGGTTTCGGGCAGGTATGCAAGGATCGGCGCGAAAAACAGGATCACTGCGAGCACCAGCGCTGCCCCGATCACATGTGCGACCGGTGTCTTGCCGCCGCTATCCTCGACAAGTGCCGAACGGCTGAGGCTGGCGCTGACCGCATAACCCCCGGTCAGCGATGCGCCAATATTGCCAAGACCCAGCGCCACGGCCTCCCGGCTTGTATCGAGCCGTGAGCGGTCGGCACCTGCGAGCGACTTGGCAACGGCTGTGGCGGTCGCAAAGATGACCACCGCCACGGCAAGCGCGCTCGGCGCGAATTGCAGCCATAGTTGCGGGTCCAGCGGGGGCATGGTGATGCTTGGCAATTTTCCTGAAGGCGGCGATACGCGCGCGACACCGCCGCCGACAAGGCTCGCAGCGACCGCGCATCCGATCACCACCAGAAGCGGCAGCGACTTGGCAATGGCCTGTCGCCACGGCGGACGCACGCCGATCTTCCAGAGCGCAGGCGCTGCAAGCCAGTTGAACAGGAGCAGGAAGGCGAGCGCCGTTGTCCCGATGGCGGCGGTGGTCGCGTTCCATTCGGGAAGCACCGCCCAGATGGCGGAGAGCGCATCGGGGAGGTTGCCGGCGCGGTCCGGGTCGGTCCCGATGAGGGTGGGAAGCTGGCTCGTGAAGATCAGGATGGCCACGGCTGCGGTGAAACCGAGGAGCACCGGCTCACTAATGAAATTGACCATCCTTCCAAGCCGCAATGCGCCGATCGCCGCCAGGATTATCCCGGCCTCAATCCCGACAATTGCTGCGGCCTCGACGACTTCGACATCCGACCCGCTCGCCGCCTCTGCGATCACGAGCGATATCAGCGCGACAGGGCCGACCGATACGAACGGGCTGGTCCCGAACAGGAGATAGAGCACCGGCGGCACCAATGCTGCATAGAGCCCTGCCTGCGGCGGCAGTCCTGCCAGCTGAGCATAGGCCATTGCCTGCGGGACCAGCAGGATCGCGAGGATCGTGCCTGCAATGCCATCGGAAAGCGCGGTTCTACCCCCATAGCCCTTCAGGCTCGACAGGTTCGGGATCAGCGGATTGGCCATTATAGGGCAGGACGGAAGAGTTCGATCATCACCCCTTCAACGCATGGCCCGCAGCGCCTGTTCCGAAATGTCCGGTTCCTCGCCAGCGCGAGCTTACGCAGATGCGCGTTCCAGACGCGCGCGCGCTTCGGCCTCGCCGATCAGGGGCAGCAATTCGCCCATGTCGGGGCCGTGGTTCATGCCGGTGAGCGCCTGACGCAGCGGGAGGAACAGGGTCTTGCCTTTGCGCCCTGTCTTCTCCTTGAGCATCGCAGTCAGCGCGCCCCAGGGATCTTCGCCCCATTCCAGCGCTTGCGCCGCATCGGCAAGATACTCGCGATCGTCGTCCGTGAATTCGGGCTGGTCGATCGGGCCGGTGACCAGCCGCCACCATTCGCCCACTTCGCCAATGGTCGATACATTGGGCTGGACGGCGTGCCACCCGGCCTCGTCCATACCATCGGGCAGGCGGTCTTTCACCGCATCATAGGGCATTGCGTGGACGATGGCGGTGTTGACGCGCTCAAGCTCGGCATCGTCGAACTTCGCTGGCGCGCGGCCAAAGGTGGAAAGGTCGAAAGTCTCGAGCAGCTTTGCGCGGTTCGCAATCGGCTCCACCGGGAGCGAAGTGCCAAGGCGCGCCAGCAGCGCGATGATCGCCTCGGGTTCGATCCCGCGCTCCCGAAACGCATCACAGCCCAGCGAGCCGAGCCGCTTCGAAAGCTTGCCCTCCTTGCCGACCAGCAAAGCCTCGTGCGCGAAGGCGGGCGGTTCAGCCCCCATCGCGGTGAACATCTGGATCTGGACCGCAGTGTTGGAAACATGGTCCTCGCCGCGCAGAACCTGTGTGATCCCCATGTCGATATCGTCGACCGTGCTCGGCAGCATGTAGAGCCACGACCCGTCGGCGCGCCGGATCACCGGATCGGAAAGCTGCGCGGGGTCGAACTTCTGCCTGCCGCGTACGCCGTCCTCCCACTCGATCGGCTGATCATGGTCAAGCTTGAAGCGCCAGTGAGGCGAGATGCCTTCGGTTTCCTTGGCCGCGCGCTCATCATCCGTGAGATTGAGCGCCCCGCGGTCATAGATCGGCGGCTTGCCACGACCAAGCTGAACCTTGCGCTTGAGCTCAAGCTCCTGCTGGGTTTCGTAAGCAGGGTAGATACGGCCCGCCTCGCGCAATGTGTCGAACGCCGCCTGATAAGCGACGAGGCGCGCGGACTGGCGCTCTTCACGATCCGCCTCGATGCCGAGCCACGCGAGATCTGCGCGGATCGCCTCGACATATTCCTCTTTCGAACGCTCGGCATCGGTGTCGTCGATGCGCAGCACGAAAGTGCCGCCCGACTTCTCGGCGATCATCCAGTTATGGAGCGCGGTGCGGATATTGCCGACATGCAGCCGACCGGTCGGCGAAGGGGCGAAGCGAGTGGTGGAGACGCTGGCATTCATGGCGCTAGCCGTTAGAGCGCGCGGCTGCGGCTCGCAAGACATTCAGTGGGAGCGAGCCTCCGCTGCGATCAGGCCGAGCACGCCGTCCCATAGGCGATAGGTACGCTCGTGACGTATGAATCCGTGAACCGCTCGCTCGAAACCGGCCCGGTCGCATGCGCTCGCGCAATCGATCATCGCGGCAATCGTGGCTTCGTCGTGGCTCAGGAAGTCGCAGCAGAAACAGCCGATGCGAATGTCTTCCGGCCAGGTCGCCTGAATGTCTCCTGCAAGGGCAAGCGACTTTGCCGCGATCTCCACCCCGCCCAGCCGCCGGGCCAGTTCGGGCACTGGGTCGCGGTTCACCCTCTCATGCATCGCGATAAGCCGCAGCGAATAGACGAAGCGCGCGGCTATGGGCCCGTGTTCGCTCATGCGGGCAGGCCTTGCGAGCGCGGTGATTGTGGCGCGTGCGGCGGCGGACGAAGACTGGCTGTTGGGCATCCGATTCCTTTCCAATGGGCATGCCCACTCTACTTAATTGCGAGCGCTTCGCAATAGCAATATATCGGGTCGTGCACACGCTTCGTGCCGTTCCAATGCGATCCAGCTGATGGGGCGCACAAAAAACCCCGCCGAAAGCATGCGCTCCCGGCGGGGTCTTTGTGTCAGGTTCGAAGCTGCGGCCTTATTCGGCTGCGTCTCCAGAGCCGCCCATGGCTGCCTTCATCGCTTCTTCCGAAGGAACCGCGTCGGCTGCTGGCTCAGGCTCGGACGCATTTTCTGCGGCGAGCGCATCCTGCTGCTTCTTCCACTGAGCCTTGAGCGCAGCGTCGCGACTGGTCGCGGTGACGCGCATCCGGTTCATGCCCGCGCCGGTACCGGCGGGGATGAGACGGCCCACGATCACGTTTTCCTTCAGACCGATCAGCGTGTCCTTCTTGCCCTCGACCGAGGCCTGGGTGAGAACGCGCGTCGTTTCCTGGAACGAGGCTGCCGAGATGAAGCTGCGGGTCTGCAGCGACGCCTTGGTGATGCCCAGCAGGATCGGCGTGCCTTCAGCGGGCTGCTTGCCCTTGCCGAGCTTGGCATTGGCTTCGTCCATTTCTTCGCGATCAACCTGTTCGCCCGGAAGCAGTACGGTGTCGCCGCCATTGGTGATCTCAACCTTCTGCAGCATCTGGCGAACGATCACCTCGATGTGCTTGTCGTTGATCTTCACGCCCTGCAGTCGGTAGACTTCCTGAATCTCGTTGACGAGATATTCGGCCAGTGCCTCGACGCCCATGACTTCGAGGATGTCGTGCGGGTTGGGCGAACCGGAAATCAGGGTGTCACCCTTCTTCACGAAGTCGCCTTCCTGCACGTCGATCACCTTGGTCTTGGGGATCAGGTACTCGACTGCATCACCTTCCTCGGGCACGATCGCAATCTTGCGCTTCGCCTTGTATTCGCGAACGAATTCGATCTTGCCCGAAATCTTGGCGATGACCGACATGTCCTTCGGCAGACGCGCCTCGAACAGTTCAGCAACACGCGGCAGACCACCGGTGATGTCGCGGGTCTTGGCGGCTTCACGCGAAGCACGTGCAAGAATGTCACCGGCCTCGACCTGCTGACCATCCTCGACCGAAAGCGTCGTGCCCGGAGCGAGCATGTAGCGCTGCGCTTCGGTTTCGTCGGCATCGGTCTGACCTTCGCCGAGAAGAGTCATGCGCGGACGCAGCTCTTCCTTCTTCTTGCGGCCGG
The DNA here is from genome assembly GCF_003264115.1 of Erythrobacter sp. KY5. Lineage (NCBI taxonomy): Bacteria > Pseudomonadati > Pseudomonadota > Alphaproteobacteria > Sphingomonadales > Erythrobacteraceae > Erythrobacter > Erythrobacter sp. KY5. Next base: position 183,766 of record NZ_CP021912.1, read on the forward strand.
TTGCGCGGTTTTCGGTCACCACACGCTGAGCGATACCGGTTGCATCGTCAGTCTGCTCTTCGAGCGTCATGCCTTCGACCAGGTCCTGATACTTCACGACGCCCGATTGCTCGGTGATGATCGGAAGGGTGAACGGGTCCCACTCAGCGAGACGGTCGCCTTCCTTCACCTTCGCACCATGCTTGAACATGAGCACGGTACCGTAAGGCACCTTGTGCATTTCACGCTCACGGCCCTCGGCGTCGATCACGGCGATCTCACCGTTACGGGCGAGCGAGAGGATGCGGCCCTTCTTGTCGGTGATCGTCGGCATGTCACGAAGTTCGATCTTGCCGTCCGAGATGGCTTCAAGATGCGAGGTTTCGTTGAGCTGCGCCGCACCACCGATGTGGAAGGTACGCATGGTCAGCTGCGTGCCCGGCTCACCGATCGACTGTGCAGCGATAACGCCGACAGCTTCGCCGATATTCACCGGAGTACCGCGCGCAAGGTCACGGCCGTAGCAGGTCGCGCAGACACCCTGATCGCTCTCGCAAACGAGCGGCGAACGGATCTTTGCGGACTGAACTTCGGCTTCCTCGATCAGCTTGACCATCGGTTCATCGATCAGCGTCCCGGCTTTGACGATCACTTCGTCGGTGGCTGCGTTGAGGATGTCTTCGGCAACCGTACGACCAAGGATACGCTCACCCAGCGAAGCGATGACACTACCGCCCTGAACGATCGCACGCATTTCAAGCGCGTTCTCGGTCTTGCAGTCATCTTCGACGATGACGCAGTCCTGCGACACGTCGACCAGACGGCGGGTCAGATAACCCGAGTTTGCCGTTTTGAGTGCGGTATCCGCGAGGCCTTTACGAGCGCCGTGGGTCGAGTTGAAGTATTCAAGAACGGTCAGGCCTTCCTTGAAGTTCGAGATGATCGGGGTCTCGATGATCTCACCCGACGGCTTGGCCATCAGGCCGCGCATACCGGCGAGCTGCTTCATCTGCGCTGGCGAACCACGCGCACCCGAGTGGCTCATCATGTAGATCGAGTTGATCTGCGCCTGCTTGCCGTCGTCGTCGATCGGCTGCGCCTTGATCTCCTCCATCATGGCGTCGGCCACCTGGTCGCCGCAACGGCTCCAGGCGTCGATGACCTTGTTGTACTTTTCCTGCTGGGTGATGAGACCGTCCTGATACTGCTGCTCATAGTCAGCAACGAGGCTCTTGGTTTCTTCGACCAACGGAATCTTCGCGTCAGGAATGATCATGTCATCCTTACCGAAGGAGATGCCGGCCTTGAACGCGTTGCGGAAGCCAAGCACCATGATGGCGTCGGCGAACAGCACGGTGTCCTTTTGCCCCGTGTGACGATACACCTCGTCGATTACGTCACCGATATCCTTCTTGGTGAGAAGGCGGTTGATGATGTCGTAGGGCACCTTGTGGTTCTTGGGCAGACACTCGCCGATCAGCATACGGCCCGGCGTCGTCTCGAAGCGCTTCATCACGATGTTGCCATCCTCATCGGCCTGCGGAACGCGGGCGAGGATCTTCGTGTGCAGCGTGACAGCCTTGGTTTCGAGCGCATGGTGCACTTCGGCCATGTCGGCAAAGCGCGGCAGCTTCTCGACCTTCGAGCCATCTTCGTTCTCGAGGTACTCAGGCGTCTTTTCCTGACGTTCCATCGAGAGGTAATAGAGACCCAGAACCATGTCCTGCGAAGGCACGATGATCGGCTTGCCGTTGGCGGGCGAGAGGATGTTGTTGGTCGACATCATCAGCACGCGCGCTTCGAGCTGGGCTTCCAGCGAAAGCGGCACGTGAACCGCCATCTGGTCACCGTCAAAGTCGGCGTTGAAGGCCGAGCAGACGAGCGGGTGAAGCTGGATGGCCTTTCCTTCGATCAGCACAGGCTCGAACGCCTGAATGCCGAGACGGTGAAGCGTCGGAGCGCGGTTCAGCAGAACCGGGTGCTCGCGGATGACTTCATCCAGGATATCCCAGACTTCCTTGCGCTCCTTCTCGACCCACTTCTTCGCCTGCTTGAGGGTCATCGAGAGACCCTTGGCATCGAGGCGGGCGTAGATGAACGGCTTGAACAGTTCGAGCGCCATCTTCTTCGGCAGGCCGCACTGGTGCAGCTTGAGTTCCGGACCGGTCACGATGACCGAACGGCCCGAATAGTCGACGCGCTTACCCAGAAGGTTCTGGCGGAAGCGGCCCTGCTTGCCCTTGAGCATGTCGGACAGCGACTTGAGCGGACGCTTGTTGGCACCCGTGATGACGCGGCCACGGCGACCATTGTCGAACAGCGCATCAACGGCTTCCTGAAGCATACGCTTTTCGTTACGGACAATGATGTCCGGCGCGCGCAGCTCAATGAGCCGCTTCAAACGGTTGTTACGGTTGATCACGCGGCGATAGAGATCGTTGAGATCGGACGTCGCGAAACGGCCACCGTCCAGCGGCACCAACGGGCGCAGTTCGGGTGGGATGACCGGGATCACTTCGAGGATCATCCATTCGGGACGGTTGCCCGAATCGATGAAGCTTTCGACGACCTTCAGGCGCTTGATGATCTTCTTGGGCTTGAGTGCGGACTTGGTGGTCGCGAGCTCTTCCAGAAGGTCTTCACGCTCCTGCTCAAGGTCGAGATCCATCAGCATGACCTTGACTGCTTCGGCACCGATATCGGCAGAGAAGGCGTCTTCGCCATATTCGTCCTGCGCTTCGAGCAGTTCGTCCTCGGTCAGCAGCTGGAATTTCTCAAGCGGGGTCAGACCCGGCTCGATCACGACATAGCTTTCGAAGTAGAGGATGCGCTCAAGCTGCTTCAACTGGATGTCGAGCAAGAGGCCAATGCGCGAAGGCAGCGACTTCAGATACCAGATGTGAGCGACAGGAGCAGCGAGCTCGATGTGGCCCATACGCTCACGGCGCACCTTGGTGACGGTGACTTCAACGCCGCACTTTTCGCACACGACGCCCTTGTACTTCATGCGCTTGTATTTGCCGCACAGGCATTCGTAGTCCTTCACCGGACCGAAGATGCGCGCACAGAACAGGCCGTCACGCTCAGGCTTGAACGTGCGGTAGTTGATGGTCTCCGGCTTCTTGATCTCGCCGAAAGACCACGAACGGATGCGCTCTGGCGAGGCGATGCCGATCTGGATCTGGTCGAAGGTTTCCGGCTTAGCCAGCTGGTTGGTGAATTTGGTCAGTTCGTTCATGACTTAGTTCCCTCGGGGGGTGAATTCTCTTGGGTGGCGGAAAGTGGGAGGGGCCCAATAACTAGCCTGGGCCCCGTTCCCCTTATTCCGCTGCCTCCGGCCACTCATCGTCGCTCTCGTCGCCGTCAGACAGCGACTTGAGTTCGACGTTCATACCCAGCGAGCGCATTTCCTTGACGAGAACGTTGAAGCTCTCCGGAATGCCGGCCTCAAAGGTGTCGTCGCCCTTGACGATCGCTTCGTAGACCTTGGTCCGGCCAACGACGTCGTCTGACTTGACGGTGAGCATTTCCTGCAAGGTGTAGGCTGCGCCGTATGCCTGAAGGGCCCAGACCTCCATCTCGCCGAAGCGCTGTCCACCGAACTGCGCCTTACCGCCCAGCGGCTGCTGGGTGACGAGCGAGTATGGGCCGATCGAGCGAGCGTGGATCTTATCGTCGACAAGGTGGTGGAGCTTGAGCATGTAGATGATGCCCACGGTTACCTTGCGGTCGAACGCTTCGCCGGTGCGGCCATCGAACAGCACCGACTGACCGGAGCTGTGGATGTTTGCCTTGACCAGCATGTCGGTCACGTCCTGCTCACGCGCGCCATCGAACACTGGCGTACCCATCGGGACACCGGCACTCAGGTTCTGCGCAAGCTCAACGATGCCAGCGGTCGAGCGGCTTTCGAGGTCTTCGAAATACTGCTCGCCATAGACGTCCTTGAGACGCTCCACGACCGCTTCAGGAGGCTTCGCACTGGCGTAGTCCTGTTTGGCGTTCGGGTTGGCGGCGTGCCATTCCTCAAGCTTGTCAGCGATATCCATGCCAAGGCCACGCGCTGCGAAACCAAGGTGGGTTTCGAAGATCTGCCCGACATTCATACGCGAAGGCACACCCAGCGGGTTCAGCACGAGATCGACCGGCGTACCGTCTTCGAGGAACGGCATGTCCTCGATCGGCAGGATGCGTGAAATCACACCCTTGTTCCCGTGACGTCCGGCCATCTTGTCGCCCGGCTGCAGCTTGCGCTTCACCGCGACGAAGACCTTGACCATCTTGAGGACGCCAGGAGCCAGCTCGTCACCACGCTCAAGCTTTTCCTTACGATCTTCGAACTTGTCGTCGATCATCTTGGCGCTCTCGTCATATTGCGACTTGATCGCTTCGATCTGGGCCTGGCGACCATCGTCGGCAACTGCGAACTTGAACCATTCGTGACGTTCGACTTCCTCAAGCACCTCTTCGGTGATCTCGGAACCCTTCTTCACGCCCTTGGGCGCAGCCGAAGCGGTCTGGCCGAGCAGCATGTCGCGCAAACGGTTGTAGGTCGCACGGTTGAGGATGTTGCGTTCGTCAGCCGCGTCTTTGCGAAGGCGCTCGATCTCTTCGTTCTGGATCGCACGCGTACGGTCGTCGATCTCGATACCGTGGCGGTTGAACACGCGAACTTCGACGATCGTGCCGGCAACACCCGGCGGCAGACGCAGCGAGGTATCGCGAACATCCGAAGCCTTTTCACCGAAGATGGCGCGCAGAAGCTTTTCTTCCGGCGTCATCGGGCTTTCGCCCTTCGGCGTGATCTTGCCGACCAGAATATCGCCCGGATGCACTTCTGCACCGATATAGACGATGCCCGCCTCGTCGAGGTTGCGCAGGGCTTCCTCGCCGACATTGGGGATGTCGCGGGTGATGTCTTCCGGCCCAAGCTTCGTGTCGCGAGCCATGACTTCGAATTCCTCGATATGGATCGAGGTGAAGACATCGTCCTTCACGATACGCTCGGAAATGAGGATGGAGTCTTCGTAGTTGTATCCGTTCCAGGGCATGAAGGCGACGAGGCTGTTCTTGCCCAGCGCCAGCTCGCCCAGATCCGTCGAAGGACCGTCAGCGATGATATCGCCCGGTTCGATCGTCTCACCCACCTTCACCAGCGGACGCTGATTGATGCAGGTGTTCTGGTTCGAACGCTGGAACTTCTGCAGCGTGTAGATGTCGACGCCCGACTGGCCGGGTTCGACATCTCCGATGGCGCGGATCACGATACGGGTTGCATCGACCTGGTCGACGATCCCGCCGCGCTTGGCAGCGATAGCAGCGCCCGAATCGCGCGCCACGGTCTCTTCCATGCCGGTGCCGACCCACGGTGCCTCAGCCTTCACAAGCGGCACCGCCTGGCGCTGCATGTTCGAGCCCATCAGCGCGCGGTTGGCGTCATCGTTTTCGAGGAACGGAATGAGCGAGGCTGCGACCGAAACAAGCTGCTTGGGGCTAACGTCCATCAGCGTGATCTGGTCGTTCGGCGCCATCAGGTTGTCGCCCGACTGGCGAGCCGAGATCAGGTCTTCGACAAAGGAGCCGTCATCGTTGAGCTCAGCCGAAGCCTGCGCAACGGTGTGCTTCTGCTCTTCCATGGCGGACAGGTAAATCACGTCGCCCGTGACCTTGTTGCCCTCGACCTTGCGGTATGGCGTTTCGATGAAGCCGTACTTGTTGACCCGGCTGAACGAGGCCAGCGAGTTGATGAGGCCGATATTCGGGCCTTCCGGCGTTTCAATCGGGCAGATACGACCATAGTGCGTCGGGTGAACGTCGCGGACTTCGAAGCCTGCGCGCTCACGCGTCAGACCACCCGGGCCAAGCGCCGAAACGCGGCGCTTGTGAGTGACTTCCGAAAGCGGGTTGGTCTGGTCCATGAACTGCGACAGCTGTGAAGAGCCGAAGAATTCGCGAACAGCAGCCACAGCCGGCTTTGCGTTGATGAGGTCGTTGGGCATGACGGTCGATACATCGACACTGCTCATGCGCTCCTTGACTGCGCGTTCCATACGCAGGAGGCCGACGCGGTACTGGTTTTCCAGCAGCTCACCGACCGAACGCACGCGGCGGTTGCCGAGGTTGTCGATATCGTCAACTTCGCCCTTGCCGTCCTTCAGGCCGACCAGCTCCTTGACCACGGCAAGGATGTCTTCCTTGCGCAAAGTGGTCACGGTGTCTTCGGCATCGAGTTCGAGGCGCATGTTGAGCTTCACGCGGCCAACGGCGGAAAGGTCGTAGCGCTCGCCATCGAAGAACAGGCCTTCGAAGAGCGCTTCTGCGGTTTCCTTGGTCGGCGGTTCGCCCGGACGCATCACCTTGTAGATGGCCTCAAGGCCCTCATCGCGGTTTTCGGCCTTGTCGACCTTGAGCGTGTTGCGGATCCACGGGCCGGTGTTGACCTCGTCGATGTCGAGCAGTTCGAGACTGTCGATGCCGGCGTTGTCGAAGGTTTCGACGTGCTCAAGCGTGATCTCGTCACCCGCTTCGATATAGATGCGGCCCGTGCTCTCATCGATCATGTCGTTGGCGGCGTAGCGGCTGACGACTTCTTCGGTCGGAAGGAGCAGGGTCTCAAGACCGTCCTTGGCCGCCTTGTTGGCAGCGCGCGGGCTGATCTTGGTTCCAGCCGGGAAGACTTCCTCACCGGTCTTGGCATCGACTAGGCCGAAGGTCGGCTTTTGACCGCGCCATTGTTCGGCGAGGAAGGGAATCTTCCACCCGTCCTTGGCGCGCTCCCAAACGACGGTGTCGTAGAAGTGGTGCAGGATCGCTTCGCTGTCGAGGCCCAGAGCATAAAGCAGCGCGGTGACCGGCAGCTTGCGCTTGCGGTCGATACGGACGTTGACGATGTCCTTGGCGTCGAACTCGAAGTCGAGCCACGAACCGCGATAAGGGATGACGCGCGCGGCGAACAGCAGTTTACCCGACGAGTGGGTCTTGCCGCGATCGTGGTCGAACAGCACACCGGGCGAACGGTGCATCTGCGAGACGATCACACGCTCGGTGCCGTTGATGATGAAAGTGCCGTTCTCGGTCATGAGCGGCATGTCGCCCATGTACACGTCCTGCTCCTTGATATCGAGGACGGAACGGGTTTCGGTTTCCTGGTCAACCTCGAACACGATCAGGCGCAGCGTCACCTTCATCGGGGCTGCGTAGGTGATGCCGCGCTGGCGACATTCGGTCGTGTCGTATTTCGGCTCTTCGAGTTCGTAATGCACGAAGTCGAGTTCAGCGGTGCCGGCAAAGTCGCGGATCGGGAAGACGCTGCGCAGGGTCTTTTCAAGACCCGAAACATAGCCAGTGTCCTTGTCCGAACGCAGGAACTGTTCGTAGCTCTCGCGCTGGACTTCGATCAGGTTGGGCATCTGGACGACTTCGTGAATGTCGCCGAAAATCTTGCGGATACGCTTCTTAGCGGTACCTTGCGCCTTGCGGCTGCGGACCTTCCCCTTGTTCGGGGTCTTCGCCTTGGTTGCCATGGAAGAGATTTGCCTCTTTTGCCTGCGCGCACGAGAAAGCTTCCCGCACGCAAAAAATAAATACGTTTCGTGACGCGAGAGCGTTCCGGCCCTATCCGACGCAAAGAAGCCGCACGCCGGAACGCACCCTACCGGGCCGCTTCGGTTGCAGCTTGTATCGTCGCGAATATGGCTAGCGCCGCTTCCATTCTTGGCCCGATCCCCGCGCATGAATCGGTCCGGCTCGAAGCTGGCGTGTGAGGGCTATCTAAGAGCCATGTTGGATTTGTCAACGCCGCGCGCAGCAGCGCCGTGACGTGGTTCGACTCAGCAGCGATCAAATCCATCTCGCACCCTCAAACGCCGCCACAGTCGCTTATCGAATACCGATATGGTTGGAATTATTGTTTTTCATAGAGGGACTTATCGTTTTTCAATATTTATTGATTGACGATAAATCGCAGGTCTCCTAGATAGAGATTATTGAAATTCAATATGCACCTTAAAGGAGAACGATATGACCCGCTTCATTAATCAATCGCTCGCCGTCTTCGCCGCTGTGATCCTCACGATCACCTCGGTCGGCGCCATCGTTACCGTACCGCCCGCATCGGCAAGCACCGCACACGGGTCGCTGGTTTCGGCCGAGCTTGCCTGAGCGCGAACAGAAAGGGGCAGACACCATGACAAAATACGAACGACCCAATGACCTCCTGCTGCTGGCAGGCAAGGTTCTCACCGTGATCGGTCAGATTGGTCTCGCTATCGGGGGATTGGCACTGACGATAGCGATTCCTCTCTTCCTCTTCTTCGGCGACGAGATCAGCGCAGAAATCGCGGAGCAGGGAACGACCGCGATCGGACCATTTCCCACCTTCGCAATGTTGGCCTTCATCGTGACCGTCCTCTTTGCGATGTTCCTCGCATTTCTTTTCTTTGGGAAACTGCGCGCGATCATCTCGAGCGTGGGTGAAGGCGACCCGTTCGTGCCGGAGAATGCCGAGCGATTGAACATCATGGCGTGGCTGATGCTTGGCATTCAGGTTCTTCTCATCCCCGCCGCAGGATTTGGCCTGATGCTCGCGAAATGGGCTGACGAGATGGAGCACGCAGAATTCACCATCGATGTCGGCCTGGACCTGACAGGCATCCTGATGGTGATCGTGCTCTTCATCCTCGCCCGCGTGTTCAAACATGGCGCAGCGATGCGTGAAGATCTCGAAGGGACCGTGTGATGCCTGCTGACGACGAAGGAGCAACGATCATGGTCAAGCTCGACGACCTGCTGCACGAACGCCGTATGACGCTGACCGAATTGGCAGAAAGGGTGGGCCTCACCCTCGCCAACCTGTCAATCCTCAAAACCGGCAAGGCCAAGGCGATCCGCTTCACCACCCTCGCCGCGATCTGCCGGGAGCTGGAATGCCAGCCGGGCGACCTCTTGAGCTTTCAGGCCGGGAAGGAAGGCTGATGGGGTCTCTCCAAAAATGGGGCGGTGTATCGGCGCTCGCCATCGCCGCGTCATACGTCTTCGGGTTCGCCCTGTTCATCGGGGTACTCGATCGGACGGGCTACGAAGGCGCAGGTGGTGAACTCGCTTTCGTGGCGGACAATGTCCATCTGCTTTCGACCGCAATCATCGCGCTTTATCCGCTGGCGGCCTGCGCCTTGTGCGTTCTTACAATTGCGCTGCGCGTGCGGCTCGATGAGCAGCCGATCGAGAGAGGCTGGAACGATGTTGCGGCAGTGTTCGGCGCGATCTGGGCGGCGCTACTGTTTGCCAGCGGATTTGTCGGCATCGTCGGAATGCACACCGTAACTGAACTCGCACAGACAACGCCCGAAGTGGCGCAGAGCACCTGGAGCGCGGTCTCGATCATCCAGAACGCACTTGGCGGCGGGATCGAGCTGGTCGGCGGTGTCTGGATGGCATTGGTCAGCGCCATTGCGATGCGTGTTGGATTTACCGGAAAGGCGCTTGGTTTTTTCGGCATTGCCATCGGGGCAATCGGCATCGCAACCGTGGTGCCGGCACTGTCGGATCTCGTCGATATCTTTGGACTGGGACAGATCGTCTGGTTCGCAGCCCTCGGCGTCGCGCTCATGCGCAGCGGTCCTGTAGTCCGCATCGATCGCGATGCATATGGAGCGAGATCGCCAGCCGACTGATTGCATCGCTTGTGAGACGAACGGCCCGCCCTTGCAATTGCGATGGCGGGTCGTTTGGTGTATCGTGAAGCTATGACACCTTGGCGTTCGATAGTTTCGCTGGCGTGCTCGGCGCTCTTGCTCACGGCGTGTGGTGTCGATGAGGTTCGCATCAACGAACCTTTTCCCACGCCAACACCCACGCCGTCTCCAAATTCCGCAGCATCCCTTCCGCGGCTTCCCGCCGGGCCGCATCTCGGCATGATCACCGGCTTCGATCCACTCGGCGCTGCACGCTCGCAGATTGCGCAAGATAGCTATGCGCAGGCGCGTGCGGCGGGTGCCAGCATAGGGAGAGTGCAGATCGACTGGGCCGACCTCGAACCCGCTCAGGGTCAGTACGACGCCGATGCGTTAGCCGAAGCTTTCGCGGATCCCAACCTTGACGGGATGAATGTCGTTGTCCTCGTTTCGACGCTGGACAGCGACGGGCTGACTCTGCCTTCATACCTGCAGGATGGCAATGATCTGCGCAGCGGCCTGACGCTGGCTTCGCCCGAAGTGACAGATGCATTTGCCGCGTTTCTCGGCTGGCTCGGCCCGCAACTACAGCAGCGCGACGTCTGGCTTCTCTCAATCGCGAACGAGCCGCTAGGGCCGATTGAGGACGGGCGCGCGACCGAAGCAGATGCGGTGACTTTTTACTCCAACGCGATGGATCAGTGGAATACCGAGATGCCGGAAATCGGCGTGACTGCCACCTTTACAATCGGTGGCCCCGCACAAATCCCCAATCTGTTCGAAGCCGTACGATCACGCGCGGATATCGTGAGTTTCAATTATTATTGCCTGACCGCCGATCTATTCGTCACCGGCCAGGCGGACTGGGAAGCGCGGCTCGCTCAGATGAAGGCTGACGCGGGCGACCGGGAGATATTCCTTCAGGAACTGGGATGCCCGGTCGGCTACGGCCCCTCCGGCGGACCCTCGGTTATCGGCGGCTCGCTCGACAATCAGGCGGCGTTCTTCGAATTTTTTGGTGAAACCTTCGCCACCGATCCCCAGATGCGCGCCGCGACCGCGTTTCAGTTGTTTGACTGGTCGCCCGAACTTGCGGCGATGTCAGCCGAGCCGCTGCGCGACGCCGGCCTGCCCGCCTTTGCCGACCGGTTCGAGGAATGGCTCGCCACGGTAGGCCTTCGCCGCTGGTCCGATGGCAGCGAGCGTCCGGCGTGGTCGGTATGGCTCGACCAACTTGAAAAGACGCGCCAGGCTCGCGGACAGTAGGAGGCACCGCCCATGCCCCCTTGACTGCGCGCGCCGATCCGCTATTTGCCCGCCTCGATTGCTTAGGCAGTCATCCGTCCAAGACAGTTGCTGAGCGGAACTATGTCCGTTCTTAATTTGCAGCCTAGGCGGGGAAAAGAGATTTCGCGGCCCTACGTGGTCGCAACCGGGCATATCAGCTCACCCTCCTTCCCCATCGCTGGACTTTTCGGTGTCGATGAACGGCACCGTTAGACATGAGCCGGTCGTTCGAAAGCCATTTCGTTCGGCCATTAGTGAAGGAGTATGGCATGGATCGTTCGCAAAAAGCCGACGCGGTTGCCCAGCTCAATGCGGTCTTCAACGAGGTCGGCGTGGTGGTTGTCACCCGCAATCTCGGCCTGACGGTGGATCAGTCCACCGATCTGCGTACGAAGATGCGCGATGCTGGCGCTTCCTACAAGGTTGCGAAGAACCGTCTCGCCAAGCTCGCCCTGAAGGACACCGATTACGTCGGGATCGATGAGTTTCTCACCGGCCCGACCGCGCTGGCGTGGTCTGAAGACCCCGTCGCAGCCGCAAAGGCTGCTGTCGATTTCGCAAAGTCGAACGACAAGCTGGAAATCGTCGGTGGTTCGATGGGCACGCAGGTTCTCGACGAAGCTGGGGTCAAGGCACTTGCCTCGATGCCGTCGCTCGACGAACTGCGCGGCAAGCTCGTTGGTCTCGTCAACGCCCCGGCAACGAAGATTGCCCAGGTCGTCAACGCGCCCGCATCGAAGCTCGCCCGTGTTTTCGGTGCCTATGGCGCCAAGGACGCAGCTTAAGACGCCTCCCCAGTCGGAGGCCGACAGAGACGCTTCTCGCAAGAGACGAAACATCATGGGGCATGTGAACCGCCCCGCCACATATTGGAGTGAACATCATGGCTGATATTGCCAAGCTTGTTGAAGAACTTTCGAAGCTGACCGTCCTTGAGGCGGCTGAACTTGCAACCGCTCTTGAAGAAGAGTGGGGCGTTAGCGCTGCTGCTGCAGTTGCTGTTGCTGGCCCGGCCGGCGGTGGCGATGCACCGGTTGCTGAAGAGAAGGACGAATTCGACGTCATTCTCACCGGCGACGGCGGCAAGAAGATCCAGGTCATCAAGGAAGTCCGTGCCATCACCGGTCTCGGCCTCACCGAAGCCAAGGGTCTCGTCGAAGGCGCGCCCAAGCCGCTCAAGGAAGGCGTCAACAAGGCGGAAGCCGAAGAGATCAAGGGCAAGATCGAAGCAGCCGGCGGTACCGTCGAGCTCAAGTAAGCTTCTTTCGAGCTACTGCTCAAAAAAGAGGGCGGTGCCAGCGATGGCGCCGCCCTTTCTTTTTGGTTCGAACTCGCGTTGCCTTAGCGCGGGATGATCTGGTCGATCCCGGTCCGTTCCGTGCCGACAGTCGGCGCGCCGATCTGGTCGACCTGCACTTTGCCAGCATAGGGCGCGTCCTGATAGTCGATGCCGAACTCGACCTCGTCATAGACGGGGTTGTAGTTGATCGGGATGCCTGCGGCCTGCAATTCGGCAATGGTGATGAAGGTGTCGATCGTATCGCCAGCGCGAAGATGCTCGATCTCGCCTGGCGTGAAGCGCTCGTGCAGCACGTCCACCACCGAACCCAGCCGGATCGCGATGGTACCATCAAGCTGACGAAAATCGACCGAGCCAGTCAGCACACCGTTTACACGCGCATCAAGCCTGGTCTTGGTAATCAGCTCGGCCTGCGCTGCGGCGCTCGCGCTGACAGAGGCGCCGGGTTCGGGTATCGGAACCAGCTGCGCATCGCGTGCGGCGGCAGGTTCGGGCAGTTGTGGCCCGCGGCCTGAAACGGTTGGGATGGAACGGCGGGCCTCGTTCGAGACATCGATCGCTCCGGCAAATGCGGCTTCGATGGATTCGTTTGCCGCAGAAATGCTTTGCTGCACCACAGGCTCAACCGACGCGGAAGCAGAAGCAAGCGCTTGCGTGCGGCGTGCGAAGCCCGGCGCAGGACTGGGGCGAAAACCGCGTGATACAGTAAGCTGCTGAACCTCGACAAGGTCAGCCCTGGGGGCACGCGAAGCTTGTGTGCCTTCAAAACCGGGGATCGGCGCGGCGACGAAACCGCGCGAAACGGTGCGCTGCTCAACCGGCGCAAAAGCCGGGCTCAGAACCACCGACGGCGGTAGGTTGGATGTATCGAGTGCAGCAACCTCAGATGGCGGCGGCGCAGTAAAGCCGCGAGAAACGGTGCGCTGGGACACCTCGCCATAGGCAGCCGTCGGTGCGTCCAATGCGCTTGCCCCTTCGAATGCGGGGGCAAGCGCCGGACGAAAGCCGCTGGACACGGTGAGCTGCTCGACTTCGACCAGTCCCGCCATCGGGGCCCGAACCGCTTCGGCAAGTCGCGGCGCGACAAGCTGGTGGCGGCGTATGCGAGCGGAGAGCGATACCGATTCGACCGTAGGCATCTCGATATCGGCAAAAGCGAGTTCGAAGCGGTCCGCGCCCGTGGCGAGAAATTCGAGCGGAATTGCACGGCCAAGTTCGCGATAGGTGACAAGGCTTCCCACCGTCACCGCTTCGGGTGCGATCTGCTCCGCCGCGATCACAGGGGCATAGACGGGCGCCGTTGCCCCAGCCGTAGGGGACCACAAGGTAGCGGGCAGTTCTGTCACCGAGCGGTCCATGCTGATCCGCATCAATGGCGTGCCCATCGCACCCAGTGACATGTCAGGAATGGTCACGGCCACGGCCACCGCCGCTGCCCCGGCCATCATGCGAGCGTTCATAGACCGGCGACGCTGGGTGGTCAGAAGGCTCGCTTCACGAGCGGCCAGTTCCGCCGCCGTCAAAGGCGCTGGCAGAAGATGCGCGCCGTCGCCGCGCATTTCATCGCAGCCCGGTTCGGGCGATGCGCCCTCATATAGAAAACGTGCAGACACGGATTCCCCCCTTAGAATCTTGCGGTGCGTTATGAAGATATTCACCATGCATTTAAAGCGGTTTCTTGAAAGTGCGCCCTCAGCGCCCCGCGCTGATACAACTTTCCGCTTTCCCGGACCGCCACAAATCCCTATCCGGTTCGGCTCGCTTGTCACGGTCTGGCTCGGCGAGCAGACATGACATGACGCACACTGCCAAACCTTCCGGTCCGCCCAGCGTGACCAGACTGACCTGGGGTCAGGAGCTTCGAGCAACGATTGGGCTCGCGGCGCCGTTGGCGCTCGCCAATCTGCTCCAGATGCTGACCTATGCCGTCGACGTGATCTTCATCGCGCGGCTCGGTGAAGATCCCCTTGCTGCCTCGACCCTCTCGGTTTCGCTGTTCGGAATGGTCCTATGGGCGCTGGCCGCGCTGACCGGCGCGGTCGCACCGCTCATCGCCGAAGCTATTGGCGCGCGCGCGCGTACACCGCGTCCCGTGCGCCGGGCAACGCGCATGGCGCTATGGCTGGCTGTCATGTCGGGGGCCGCGGGCATGGGAGTGTGCCTGCTTCTCGTTCCGCTCATGTATCTGAGCGGACAGGACGAGGCCCTGATCCCGCTCGCCAACGAATACAATTCTATCATCGTGTTCTCGATGATCCCCATGCTGCTCGCAGGCGTCTTGCGTAACTTCGTGTCGGCACTTGGCCGCCCGTTCTTCGCAACGATGATCACGGCACTCGGCATCGTGGTGAACAGCACTGCGAACTACGCCTTGATCTTCGGCAATTTCGGAGCGCCCGAGCTCGGCCTCGCCGGAGCTGCAATCGCGACGAATATCACCGCGCTGGTGGTGCTGGGCGCTTACGTGCTCGCCATCCTCACCAACCCGGTGTTCGCCAGCTATCGCATCTTCTACAGGCTCCACCGCGCCGACTGGACGCGCATGCGCCAGATCATCACCATCGGCACGCCGATCGCTTTCACCGTGATGGCAGAGGCCGGTATTTTCGGAGCCGCGCCTTTCCTGATGGGCATGTTCGGCCCGGCGCAGGTTGCTGGCCACGCGCTCGCGATCCAGCTTGCCGCGCTCGCATTTCAGGTGCCGTTCGGAGTGGGGCAGGCGGTGACGATACGCGTGGGCTATTTCTATGGCGCGCGCGATCCAGTCGGCATCACCCGCGCTGGCTGGTCGGCTATCGGCATAAGCATCGCCTTCATGTCAATGACCGCTGCCGCGATGGTGCTGTTCCCCGAGGCGCTCTTGTCGATCTATGTCGATCCGCAGGCGGCGAAGAACGCAGCCGTAGTCGGCTTTGCACTGCAATTCCTCGTCTTTGCCGCCGCGTTCCAGTTGGTCGACGGTGTGCAGGCCGTCGCGGCAGGCGCGCTGCGCGGACTGCAGGACACGCGCATCCCGATGTGGATCGCGATTTTCAGCTACTGGGTGCCGGGCATAGGTGTTGCGGTCGGTCTCGGCTTTGGAGCCGGGCTCGAAGGGGTCGGCGTATGGATCGGCCTTGCGACTGGCCTTGCCTTTGCCGCCGTGCTGCTGCTCTGGCGCTGGATGTTGCGCGAGCGGCTAGGCCTGACAATGCGCACAAAAGGCGAGGCGGTTATGCCGCTGCCCGCGTAGTCACCTCGCGCTGCGGGAACGGGATGGTAAGGCCGACTTCATCGAATTTGGTCTTGGCGGCTTCGGTGAGGTCCCACGAAAGCCCGACATAATCTGCCGTGCTGCACCAGACGCGAAGGCCGATGCCGACCGAGCTGTCATCAAGCGAATTAACGAAAGCCTGCGGAGCAGGATCGTCGAGCACGCGCTCATCGGCGTCGGCCAGGTCGAGCAGGGTCTGGCGCGCCTGCTCCATGCTGTCGCCATAGCCGATCCCAACGACCAGTTCGAACCGGCGGACAGGGTGGCGGCTGAAATTGACTATGGCTTTGTTCCACAACTCGTTGTTGGGCATCATCACGAAAAGCCCGTCAAACTGCTTGAGCTCGGTGGTGAACAGGCCGATCTGCTGAACCACTCCGGTGATAGGGCCGACCGTGATCGCCTCGCCCACGCGGAACGGTTTCTGGACAAGGATCATGACGCCAGAGGCGACATTGCTGAGCGTCCCTTGAAGCGCGAGCCCCACCGCGAGCGCCATACCGCCGAGCGCGGCAATGATACTGGTGGTCTCGACCCCGAACTGGGTGAGGACAGTCACACCAAGGACCACCCAAAGCGCGTACTTGATAAGGCTTGCGAGCAGGCTTGCGACACTGGGGTCGAGCTTGTCCGACCTGGTCAGCGCGTTTGAGACAAACCGCGAAATCAGGCCTGCAATCACAAGCCCGATCACCAGCACGGCAATCGCGCCAATGATCTCCATCAGATTGAGCCGCAGCCAGACAAATATCTGTTCGGGGATGGTCAGTGCGGAAATCTCTGCATCGAATGTCATTGCGAAGGAAGCCTCGGTCAATTTGTAACGCGCGCGGATGAGCCAGCGCTGGATAGGAACGCCGCTGAATTCAGGCGGTTTCGGGAAAAGTTTGTGCGCTCCCTAACCACTTGGAGCGTGCATGGCCAACCGGGGCGAAAAATAGCGCCCATGGCGGCGCAATTTTTTCATGAACAATCCTTGACTCATGAACCTCGCACAACCATCTGCGCTGCCGTTGGCACTCTCACGCCGAGAGTGCCAAAACCGTAATTTTCAACCTAGCAAGAAAGGTCATTGAAATGGCATTTCGTCCCCTGCACGACCGCGTGGTCGTCCGTCGCATCGAAGCCGACACCAAGACCGCCGGTGGCATCATTATCCCCGACTCAGCACAGGAAAAGCCGAGCGAAGGCGAAATCGTCTCCGTTGGCGAAGGCGCACGTGACGATGACGGCGACCGCATTCCGCTGGACGTCAAGGCCGGCGACCGCGTGCTTTTCGGCAAGTGGTCCGGAACCGAAGTCAAGATCGACGGCGAAGACCTGCTGATCATGAAGGAAAGCGACATCATGGGGATCATCGGCTGAGCCGAGACCCGCACGCTTTCTAGTCAAACACCCAATTCTCAGGAGAAACAACAATGGCTGCAAAGAACGTAAAGTTCGGCCGTGAAGCCCGCGAAGGCATTCTTCGCGGCGTCGACACCCTCGCCAACGCTGTAAAGGTCACGCTCGGCCCCAAGGGCCGCAATGTCGTGATCGACAAGAGCTTCGGCGCACCGCGCATCACCAAGGACGGCGTTACCGTCGCCAAGGAAATCGAACTTAAGGACAAGTTCGAGAACATGGGCGCGCAGATGCTCAAGGAAGTGGCATCGAAGACCAACGACCTCGCCGGTGACGGCACCACCACCGCAACCGTTCTGGGCCAGGCCATCGCTCGCGAAGGCATGACCGCGGTTGCTGCCGGCATGAACCCGATGGACCTGAAGCGCGGCATCGATCTTGCCACCACCAAGGTTGTCGAAAACCTCAAGGCGCGTTCGAAGGACGTCTCGGGCTCGCAGGAAATCGCCCAGGTCGGCATCATCTCGGCCAATGGCGACAAGGAAGTCGGCGAAAAGATCGCCGAAGCCATGGAAAAGGTCGGCAAGGAAGGCGTGATCACCGTGGAAGAGGCCAAGGGTCTCGAATTCGAGCTCGACGTTGTCGAAGGCATGCAGTTCGACCGCGGCTACCTCTCGCCCTACTTCATCACCAACCCGGACAAGATGCAGGTCGAACTCGACAACCCCTACATCCTGATCCACGAGAAGAAGCTTTCGAACCTGCAGGCTATGCTGCCGGTCCTCGAAGCAGCCGTTCAGAGCGGCCGTCCGCTCCTGATCATCGCTGAAGACATCGAAGGCGAAGCGCTCGCGACCCTCGTCGTGAACAAGCTGCGCGGCGGCCTGAAGGTTGCAGCGGTCAAGGCACCGGGCTTCGGCGATCGTCGCAAGGCCATGCTGCAGGACATCGCGATCCTCACCAAGGGTGAGATGATCAGCGAAGACCTCGGCATCAAGCTTGAGAACGTCACGCTCGGCATGCTCGGCGAAGCCAAGCGCGTCACCATCGACAAGGACAACACCACCATCGTCGACGGTGCAGGCAGCGAAGACGACATCAAGGCCCGCGTCGGCGAAATCCGCACGCAGATCGATAACACCACCAGCGACTACGACCGCGAGAAGCTGCAAGAGCGTCTCGCCAAGCTTGCTGGCGGCGTTGCCGTGATCAAGGTCGGCGGTGCATCGGAAGTCGAAGTGAAGGAGCGCAAGGACCGCGTCGACGACGCGCTTCACGCAACCCGTGCTGCCGTCGAAGAAGGCATCGTACCGGGCGGTGGTACCGCGCTGCTCTACGCGACGAAGGTTCTCGAAGGCCTCAAGGGCGACAATGACGACCAGACCCGCGGCATCGACATCGTTCGCCGCGCGATCATGGCGCCGGTTCGCCAGATTGCTCAGAACGCTGGCCACGACGGCGCAGTCGTTTCGGGCAACCTGCTTCGCGAAGACAACGAAAGCCAGGGCTTCAACGCTGCAACCGACACCTATGAAGACCTGGTGAAAGCCGGCGTCATCGACCCGACCAAGGTCGTTCGCACCGCGCTTCAGGACGCAGCTTCGGTTGCAGGCCTGCTCATCACCACCGAAGCGGCGATCACCGACGCTCCGGAAGACGACAAGGGCGGCCCGGCTATGCCCGATATGGGCGGAATGGGCGGAATGGGAGGCATGGGCGGCTTCTAAGTCACTCACGCACCGACGCTTAGAAGAGGCCTCGGCGACACGTTCGCCGGGGCCTTTTTCATGCATGCAATGCAACCACGTGCGAGCTCGCGCGTTAGGTAGCAAAGGAGACAGATACCATGAAACTGCCACAGAACGCTCACGTCGCCGTCGTCGATGGAGAGACCTTCTTGTTGTTCCGCAACGAGGGAAAGTTGTTTGAGCCCAAGCTTCGCAAGGAAGACAGCCCCGATCTCGACATCACCAATTTCAGCGCAGGCGTGCGCCACCAGGATGATATCGGACAGGAACTCGGTCGCACCCAGCTCGATGAACTTGCGCATGGAGCAGCGGTCGCAGAATGGCTGAGCGCGAAGGCGGTATCGGGCGAACTGGACGACGTTCTGATTATCGCCGACCCCAAGTCACTGGGCGAAATGCGCAACCACTACCACAGCGAGTTGAAGAAGCGCGTCGTGGGCGAGATTGACAAGACCCTGACAAACCAGCCCGTCGAAAAGATCGAGCAAGCAATCACCGCCGCCTGACTGCGGCTCCGCTCCGATCAGCACGCCCCGCGCGGATTCCCATCCGGCGGGGCGCCTTTCATTAACCATCTAATTTCTTGACGGTTTTCCGACCTGCCCGTAACGCACGCCGCCATGTGCAAGACTGTCCACTTCGTCGCCATCAATGGCGGTAACGCCTCGGAAGATCGTTCTTCCGGGGAAGTGGTCGGCGTGCGCATGTAATACAAGCAGCATAGATCACTTCGCCAGCGGATTGGCGGATTGATCTTTTGCAAAGCTCTCCCCGTCATCGCTCTGGTCACGTGATCTTCTCAATCAAGGGAAGTAAAGATGACTATCATACACAAACCGCCAAGCCTGCCGCACCTTGCGCGCCAGCTGGACTTTGACACTCTGCTCTCGCAGCTCGAAGACGCGCGTGCGCAAAAGGCGATCTACGCCAGGGGCCACGATGAAATGCCGGGCCTGCTGATCTGGAACTACACGAACAAGTGCGTCTACGACAAAATGTGGACGCCGATCAGCATGCATGCGCGAGGCCTGATCATGGACATGGAAAAGCGGGAAGTCGTGGCGACGCCTTTCCCAAAGTTCTTCAACGTGTCCGAGGCCGGCGAAGGGATGACCTTGCCTGACAGGCCTTTCGAAGTTTTCGAGAAGCTAGATGGAAGCCTGATCATCTTGTTCCATTGGCATGGCCGCTGGCATGCAGCGACCCGCGGGGCGCTGCGGACCGAGCAGGCGCAATGGGCAGAACAATGGCTAGCCGACAAGGACCTGTCCGCACTCACGCCGGGCGTCACATATCTGTGCGAGGCCATCTATCCGGGAAACCGGATCGTGATCGAGTATGCCGAAAGCGGTCTTGTTCTTCTGTCAGCTTACGATGCTGAAGGTTTCGAACTGAGCGCGAAGGCCACGTATGCGACGGCCCAAGTGCTCGGCTGGAAAGCGGCCAAGCGCTATGCTTTCGACAATGTCGATGAACTGTTCGCTTCAGCTCAAGCTTTGCCCGAAAGCGAGGAAGGATACATCCTGCGCTTCGATGACGGGCATCGCCTCAAGCTGAAGGGCAGCGCGTATTGCCGCGTCCACGCGTTGATCTCTCGCATCACACCGCTGGCGATCTGGGAATTGATGCAAGCGGGCGATGATCTGGAAAACGTTCGCAAACAGATACCGGAGGAGTTCTGGACAGATTTCGACCGGATTGCAGAGCTGATCCAGAGCCGGATCAACGATCGGATCGCGCGGGTAATGGAACACGCGGAGCTTCTGAAGGGTGCGTCCGACAAGGAAGTCGGCCTTGCGCTCCCGAGCCTGCCCGAAGACGTGCGGGGGCTTATTTTCATCGCCCGCAAGATCGACGGACCTCTCATCGAGGACCGCAAGGCACGGCAATCGCTGTTCCGCGAGGTGCGGCCGACCTTGAACGTTCTGGAAGGCTATGAGCCATCCTATGCCCTCTCCCGCTCGATCCAGAGCGGCGAATGAGCCCACTCTGAGAACCCCGGAGGACATTCGTCTTCCGGGGTTTTTCGTTGGTCGATTGGTCCCCTTCCCAACCATCGCGACCTGCCGCATAACGCCGCGCAGTTTCACGTAGAGGGGAAATCCATTGAGAACGAAGTTTGCCGCACTGCTGCTCGCATCGGTTGCGCTTGCAGGTTGCGACGGCATGATGTCGCCAGCCGCGACCATCGAATGCGCCACCACCCAGACCGAATGCCTTAACGAGTGGTTCGACGCCAAGTTCGAGGAAGAGCTAGCGTTCAGCCCGCTGCGCATGACCTCACTCGGCATCAAGACCGACTATGACAAGATCGATGACCTCTCGGTCGAGGCTCAGATGGAACAGGTGGAATGGTGGCAGAATGCCGCTGCCGAGATGGAAGCGAATTTCGACTATGACGAGCTCTCGCGCGATGCGCAGCTGTCATACGACATGTTCAAGTACCGCGCCGAGCGTGCCGCAGCCTCAGCCGAGTTCGTGGAACAGAATTACATCCTCGACCAGATGAACGGCGCTCACACCTTCCTGCCAAGCTTCATGCTCAGCCAGCACACGGTCGAAAGTGAAAGCGACATGGCGGCGTTCATTTCGCGCCTCAGCGGGATCGGCACCGCGATGGACCAACTGCTCGCGAACGCCCAGACCAACGCTGAGGCAGGCACGCGCCCGCCCCGCTTCGCTTACAATGCCGTTATCGCGGAGAGCGAAAAGATCATCACCGGCGCGCCGTTCGATGAGGGCGAGCCCTCGGCGTTGTGGACCGGTGTAGAGGGCCATCTGGCGAAGCTGGTCGAAGACGAAACCATAACTCAGGAACGCGCCGATGAACTCCGCGAAGAGGCCCGCGCCGCGCTGACGGACGATCTTGCTCCGGCCTATCAGCGAGTGATTGACTGGTTCGAGGAAGACCTTCCCAATTCCGACGAGGAAGCGCGCGGCGTCGATGCACTCACCAATGGCGCGGCCTATTACGCCGACAGCCTCAAAGCGATGACCACCACCGATCTTACGGCAGATGAAATCCACGAGCTGGGCCTTGCCGAAGTCGCGCGCATTCGCGGCGAGATGGAAGCCATCATGCAAAAGACCGGTTTTGAAGGGACCCTGCAGGAGTTCTTCCTATTCACCCGCGACGATCCGCAATTCTTCTTCTCCAACGACGAAGCAGGCGCGCAGGACTATATCGACCGGGCAAAGATGCACATCGATGAGCTGACCGAGCGGCTTCCCGAATTCTTTGGCCGGCTTCCGAAGGCCGCGCTTGAGGTGCGCCGGGTCGAACCGTTCCGCGAACAGGATGGCGCTGCGCAGCATTATCGCCCGGGCACGCCCGATGGTTCGCGACCTGGTGTGTACTACGCTCACCTGTCGGACATGACGGCAATGCCGATCCCGCCGCTGGAGGCGATCGCCTATCACGAAGGCAATCCCGGGCATCACATGCAGGTCTCGATCGCACAGGAGCTTGAAGGCGTGCCCAAGTTCCGCGCACAGGGCGGGTTTATCTCGGCCTATGGCGAAGGCTGGGCGCTTTATTCAGAAGCACTCGCCAAAGAGATGGGCGGTTATGAGGATCCCTACTCCGATTTCGGCCGCCTGCAGAGCGAGATGTGGCGTGCCATCCGCCTTGTGGTTGACACTGGTATCCATTCGAAGGGCTGGACCGAGGATCAGGCGGTTCAGTACTGTCTCGAAAACTCGCCCAATCCCGAAACCGTGGCGCGCAGCGAAGTGCAGCGCTACTTCGTGCTTCCGGGACAGGCGACCAGCTACAAGATCGGGATGATCCGTATCCAGGAACTTCGCAAGAAAGCGGAAGAAGAACTGGGCGAGGACTTTGATATTCGCGGTTTCCACGACACCGTTCTCGGTGGTGGCTCGGTACCGCTGCCGCTGCTTGAGAAGCAGGTCGACAACTGGATCGCATCGGTCAAGGAAAGCTGACCCGACACAACGGCGCAAACACAAAAAGGGCGGGGTAGCCAGTAGCTACCCCGCCCCTTTTTGTTGCGGCTCAGTTGAGGGCTATCAGCCGCCCGAACGGCTCGCCTCGGCGGCTTCGATATCGGCTTCCGACCAGATCACCTGCGTCTGGGTCTGCGGGTTGAAGCGCGTGTTGGCATAGGATGCCGCTTCGGCTGCCGCGATCTCGGCTGCGGTCAGGTACTCGCTCGGCTCAAGCGCGAACACGTCGAGGCCGCGCGTAATCTCGGTGCCGTAGATCCGGCCATTATACCAGTATGACGACCAGAAACCGCCGACGACCAGCTGCTCATCGTCAATCGCACCGCGATCGAAATATGCGATTTCCATCGGGTTCGCGCTGTCGGTGAAGTCCATCACGCTGATGCCGCCCTGATACCAGCTCTGCACAAAGATATCGCGACCCGGAACCGGAACAATTGATCCGTTGTGAGCGACGCAGTTTTCATACTCACCCTGCGGACCGGGCATCTTGTAGTGGCTGCGGAATTCGAGCTTGCCATCGACAATATCGTAGATCGCATTCGCGCCCCACGTCATCGGGTCAGACGCCTTGCAGCGCGGACGGCCACCGCCGCCCCATTCGTCGGTGAAGATCACCTTGGTGCCATCATTGTTGAACGTGGCCGAGTGCCAGTAGGCGAAACCCTTGTCGAACACGGCATCGGTGCGGACCGGGTTGTAGGGGTCCGAGATGTCCATCAGGATGCCGTTACCCGAACAAGCGCCAGCCGCGATGTTCAGCGACGGGAACACGGTGATGTCGTGGCACTGGTTGGTCTGACGCGTGTTCTGCGCGCCATCCTCGCTTTCGCCGCCTTCCCAAAGGCCTGCGATCTCGCCTGTCGCTGCATCGGCGAACACACGCGGGCTGCTGACAATGCGGGCGGCTGCCGGGTTGGCCACCGGAATTTCGATCACGTCGATGCTGAACAGTGCTGTCCGACTGTCCGACGGGTTGTCGATGCAGCGGGCAAGCTCTTCCTGATCGCGGACGCGCGAGGTGCCCGAATTGTAGACGACGATCTTCTCGGCATCCGCGCTCACCACCGAGTGCGTGTGGCTGCCGCGGCAGGTCTGGACCTGGCCAACCTGGCGAACGGCAGTGAGATCGGAGATATCAAAGATGCGAAGACCGCGGAAGCGCTCTTCACTGACGTCGCCTTCGACGCCCTGCAGGCCGCAATCGACGCGGCCACGGGTCTGCTCAACGCTCATCACCAGAAGGTTGTCGACGACCGAAACGTCGCCCTGCCCACCCGGACACACGACCGAGGAAAGCAGGTTGGGGACACCATCGTCGCCGAGGCGATAGATGTTGAAGCCGTGATAATTGCCGGTGACCAGAATGTCGTCGAAGAACGCCATGTCGGTGTTGGCAAAGTCGAGCAGCGGCGAACGTTCCGCAAACTGGGTGAGGCTTTCGCCGTCTTCGTCGGGTTCTGCAACCTCTTGGCTGTCAGCGCCGTCCGGGTCGACCTCGACCGCGACCACGTCAGATTGGCCCGCTTCGATCAAATTCGCTTCCGCTTCAGCTTCGAGCGCATCGTCCTCATCTTCCTCGCGCGGCGGAACTACAGCGCGCAGATCAGCGGGGTTTTCCGGATTGAAGAAGCCGGCGGGCTTGGGAAGCGAGACGACCTTGCGCAGGTTCCAGATGGCCTCGCCTGCATCGGCGAAACCGGGCTTCAGGCCAGCTCGAGGATCGTCCGAAAGGCTCGCCAGAATCTTGTCCATGCGCTCGATCTCGGAGCTTTGATCATTGTCGATATCGCCGACGAAGCGGAACAGGATCGGGTCAGCCGCGCTGCCGGGCTGGCGCAGCAATTCCTCGGTCATGTCGATCGCGCCTTCGTGGTGCGCGATCATCAAGGTGAGGAACATGCGGTCGAAATCGCTGCCTTCGAGCGTTGCGAGCTCGGCCAACTGCGCTGGCCTTGCCATACCTGCCATCATGGAATGGCCCATCATGGCGTGGTTCGAGTGATCCATACCCGCGTGGTCCATACCGGAATGGTCCATACCGACCATGACGGTCTTTTCACCGCGAGCCGCCAGCCATTCGTTCATGAACTCGATCTCGTCAGCCTGGCTGGCGAGGATCTTTTCGGCGATCGTCACGACTTCTTCGTTGTTGGTACGATCAGCGACCAGCTGCGACATCTCCACCGCCTGCTGGTGGTGTAAGATCATGCCCTGCATGAATGCGACGTCGGCGTTGATGTAGCTCGACTTGGCAATCTCGCTGGCCTCATCTGCGCTCAGGGTCTTGCTTGCCTGTCCGGGGGCACCCGGTTGAAGGATCGGAGCGGTCTGAGCCATTGCAAGGCTCGACCCCGTCAAAAGCATGGCGGTAACAAGAGAGCGCGTACCGATAATGGCCGCACGCTCTGCGGCATTGCGTGTGATTGTCATGTCAGTCCCTGTTCGCGAAAATAGGTCGGCCTTGCTTGCCGCTTGTCGGTTGACAGTCAAGTGGTCGCCGTGAGCAGCCGGTCAAGGATCGACGAAGGCATAACTGGAACCTTTAAAGGGTCGAGATGTTCCGGTTACAGGGTCTATAGTGGGTGAAAGCCGGAACCCGGCGCGTGCGCCGCACAATTCATCGCACACGGCGAATCGAGTGCTTGCCGCGACGAATCCGCCCTATCAGACTGCGCGATTAAGGCGTCGCTAACCCTGTTCGGAGTAATAATCGCTGATGGCTCTCAAACATCGCTCCCGGTTCTTTGGTCTCGTTGCCGCTGTCGCTGCGACCTTTTCTGTCACTGCAAATGCGCAGACCAATGACCTTCATGCGAATTTTGATGATGCATTCGGCACTGAGATTCGCGCGCCCGAAACATTCGAGGCGATCTACGCCAACAGTTTCGAACAGCGCATTGCCGAACTGGCTGACGGCGGCCGCGGTCGCATCGGCGTGGCTGCGCTGGACCTGGCTACCGGCGAAAGCGTGTCGGTGCTTGGAGATCAGCTATTCCCGATGGCTTCGACTAGCAAGATCGCGGTCGCTGCCGCATATCTCGAAATGGTCGAGCAGAACAAATACTCGCTGACGTCCGAATTCCCGCTGCTGATCCCGATCCGATCGGCAAAGTTTTCCTCGCCAGCTGCTCCGGTGCGCAAGGGCAATTACATGCCCGCCATCGACCTGATCGAAATCATGATCACGCGTTCCAGCAATCCGGCGACCGACGCGTTGCTCGCCGCTGTGGGCGGACCTGAAAAGGTCAATGACTGGATGCGCCGCCAAGGCATCACCGACTTCTCGATAGACCGCGATATCGCTACGCTAGTGCGGGACGATGGCGAGTATGATCCGGCGAACTGGATCGACCCGCGTGACGCTGCGACGCCGAGCGCGATGGTGCGCTTGCTCCAAGGCCTTTATCGCGGCGACTTCCTCTCGGATCAGAGCCGCCAGGTGCTGCTTGGCGCGATGAGCCGCACGGTAACAGGCCGTCGCCGGATCCCAGCCAACATGCCTGACGAAGCTGTGGTGAGCCACAAGACCGGTTCGCTCAACAACACGTCCAGCGATATCGGCATCATCGAATCACCGGATGGTCGCGCGATTGCGGTTGCAATCTATGTCACAGGGCAGGGCACACGCCTCAATCGCGAAGCGCGTATCGCGTCGATTGCTCGCGCTCTGTATGACGGGTTCGCTGCGCGCGCGCGCCAGAACCGCAACTGGACGTCTGCACCGCGCACTGGCGGCTGATGGACCCAACTAAATTTGCCAAAGAAAAAGGCGGCACCCGATGGGCACCGCCTTTTCTTTTGCATTGCCGTGAGGGCGATGATGCAAGCTTAAGCGATTACTCGCCTTCGCCTTCCATCATTTCTTCAGCGTCGGCAGCAGCTTCTTCAGCAGCAGCTTCGACGTCGTCAGCAGCGCCTTCGGCAGCAGCTTCGGCGTCAGCAGCAGCTTCGTCGACTTCTGCAGCGGTTTCGTTGGCCATTGCGTCGGCTTCAGCAGCCATTGCGTCTACTTCAGCGTCGGCTTCAGCAGTTTCTTCAGCACATGCAGCGAGGCCGAGAGCCGAGGTTGCGATTGCAGCAGCAAGAACGATCTTACGCATAATTCAAATTCCTTGTTCAGCGAATGGAACTGGCGGGCTTCGAAATGAAGGCCCTGCCAAAGCCGGATGATCCCCCGGCTCCGATGCCTAAATAATGGCCGAAATGTGGCGATACAAGCGAAATGTGGCGAAATCGGTCATAATTGCCCTTTTTCCGCCTCAATTCGGCCGTTCTTTGCAACCGGTTCATCGCGGCCCGTCGCACACAATTATCGGTGCATGACCCCAGTCAAACCGGCTTACGCGCAAACCGAAGCGGTGCTAGCACACCGGCCATGTCATCTGACCAGCAGCACCTCTATCTCGTCGACGGTTCGTCATACATCTTTCGCGCCTATCACCGCCTGCCCCCGCTCACCGATCCGGAGGGCACTCCGGTGGGCGCCGTCTATGGCTACACGACGATGCTCTGGAAGCTGGCCGACGACCTGGATGCAGCGGACGGGCCGACGCACCTTGCGGTGATTCTTGATAAGGATTCCAAGAGCTTCCGCAATGATATCTACCCTGAATACAAGGCAAACCGTCCCGAACCGCCCGAGGATCTGCGCCCGCAATTCCCACTGATCCGCGATGCGACCCGCGCCTTCAGTCTGCCGTGTATCGAAGAATCGGGGCTAGAGGCGGATGACCTCATCGCTTCCTACGCAAGGGCTGCCCAGCGCGAGGGCTGGAACGTTACCATCGTCTCCTCCGACAAGGACCTGATGCAGCTGGTCGGCGAAGAGAACGGTGCGCGCATCGACATGCTCGACACGATGAAAAGCGCGCGAATCTATATCGAGGAAGTCCAGGAAAAATTCGGTGTGACGCCCGACAAGGTTGGCGATGTACTCGCGCTCATGGGCGACAGCGTCGACAACATTCCCGGCATTTTCGGGGTCGGGCCAAAGACAGCCTCCAAGCTCATTTCCGAGCACGGATCGCTGGAAGCCGCGCTGGATCAGGCGCCCGGCATGAAGAAGTCGAAGCTGAAGGAGCGCCTCATCGAAGGTCGCGACGATGCTGAGATGAGCCGCGTTCTTGTCACGCTGAAGGAGGATTGCGACCTCCCGATGCCTATCGACGAGATGAAGCTGGAAGGCATACCGACCGAACCGCTCGCAGCATTTCTTGAAAAGCACGGGTTCACGTCGCTTCTGAAGCGACTCGGTGCAGGAGCAGGAAGCCCTGACCGGCCCAATGATCTGAACCCCGCCAAGGCTCAAAAAGCGGGAGACAAGGGCGAGGCTGACGGAAATCGCCAGCCGCTCCCTGAGACGCCCAAGATAGACCGTAGCGCCTATGAAACCGTGCAAACGCTGGACCGGCTGAACGAGTGGATCGCACGCGCCACGGCAGCGCGGCTTGTCGCGGTCGATACCGAGACTTCGTCGCTTGATTCGATGGTCGCCGATCTCGTCGGCGTCAGCCTCGCTCTTGCGCCGAACGATGCCTGTTACATCCCGCTCGCGCATGGCGGGACCGACATGTTCTCTGACAAGCCTGAACAGATCGCGATGGAGGACGCACTTGCCGCGCTGAAGCCGATGCTAGAGGACGACAGCGTTCTCAAGGTCTTCCAGAACGGCAAATACGATCTCAATGTCCTTGCGCGGGTCGGCATCGACGTTTCGCCAATTGAAGACACGATGGTGATGAGTTTCGACCTCGACGCTGGCCGCGGCGAAGGCATGGGAGGCGGTCACGGGATGGACGAACTGTCCGAACGCCACCTCCTGCACAAACCGCTCGCTTTCAAAGACGTGTGCGGGACCGGAAAGAAAGCGATCCCGTTCGGCGAAGTCCCGCTCGACCGCGCGACCGAATATGCTGCCGAGGACGCCGACGTAACATTGCGGCTTTATCGCGTGCTCAAGCCGCGCCTTTCGGAAGAAGGCGGCACGAAGATCTACGAACGCGTCGATCGGCCGTTGATCCCGGTCGTTGCGGGAATGGAGCGTGAGGGGATCAGGGTCGATCGCGCGCGCCTGGCCAAACTGTCGGAGGAATTCGCTGCCACCACGGCTTCGCTCGAAAAGGAAATCCACGAAATCGCCGGACAGCAATTCGCTGTCGGGAGCCCCAAGCAACTGGGCGAAATCCTGTTTGACAAAATGGGCTTCAAGGGCGGCAAGAAGGGCAAGAGCGGCGCATATTCGACCGATCAGTCCGTGCTCGAAAATCTCGCGAAGGACGACGCTGCCAAACCGATCGCCGACAAGGTGCTGGAATGGCGGCACCTGTCGAAACTCAAGTCGACCTACACCGACGCTTTGCAGGCACAGATCAATCCCAAGACGGGCCGCGTGCACACCAGCTACAGCCTGGTTGGCGCACAGACAGGGCGGCTATCTTCGACAGACCCAAACCTTCAGAACATCCCGATCCGCACCGAAATCGGGCGGACCATTCGCGAAGCTTTCGTCCCCGATGACGGCAACGTCTTACTCGCCGCCGACTATTCGCAGATCGAATTGCGCCTTGCCGCGCACATGGCCGATGTCGACACGCTCAAGGAGGCCTTCTCCAACGGTGAGGACATTCACGCGCGCACCGCGACCGAGATGTTCGGTGAGGTCACGCGCGACACCCGCGCGCGCGCCAAGACGATCAACTTCGCCATACTCTACGGCATTTCACGCTGGGGGCTTGCCGGGCGGCTCGAAGTCGATCCCGACGAAGCGCAGGACATGATCGATACCTATTTCAAGCGCTTTCCCGGCATCCAGCGCTACATCATGGAAACGCTCGAAAGCGTGCGGACACGCGGCTATTCCGAAACCCTTTTCGGTCGCAAGACATGGTTTCCGCGGATAAATTCGAAGAACCAGGCCGAGCGTCAGGGCTCCGAGCGCGCAGCTATCAACGCGCCGATTCAGGGGACCAGTGCCGACATCATCAAACGCGCAATGGTACGAATGCTGCCGGCTCTGCGCGATGAAGGTCTCGGCGACGTGCGGATGCTGTTGCAAGTGCACGATGAACTGGTTTTCGAACTGCCCGAAAGCGATGTCGAGAAAGCATCGCCGATCATAGAGCGCGTCATGGCCGACGCCGCGCTGCCGGCTGTCTCTCTCGACGTGCCGCTCGCCGTTGATATCGGCACGGGCCCATCCTGGGATGCGGCGCATTGATCCAGACATACGCAAACGGCAACTGGTCGATCAACTGGGACGAAGTCGCGGTTTCGGGGATCGCCTTTCTGGTGGCGATCGCACTGGGCTATATTGCCTACCTGGTCGTGTTCAAGATCGTCAGTCGTATCGCGCGCCTGTCGGACGTGGCGGTGGACGAGATCGTCGTCCGGCGGATCCGCCAACCGATCAAGTGGTCTTTTCTCGCCATTGGCGTCACCCTGGCGGCGCAAACCGATCCAGTTTTGCGCGAATTGTGGGAGCCGCTGGCACGCTTCCTGCGCCCCGCCCTCCTCGGTTGGATTGCCTACAACGTCGTTCGCGGACTGACCGCCGCGATGGAATTGCGGATGGCCGATGCCGATCCGGTTGCTTCGCGCAGCCGCCGTACCCGCGTTGCGGTGCTATCGCGGATCGTAGTTTTCGCCATCGTGGTCATCACCGTGGGCCTGATGCTGTTTTCGATCCCATCGGTTCGGGCAATCGGCACGACTATGCTCGCATCTGCCGGTCTTGCAGCTCTCGCCATCGGCGCTGCGGCTCAGCCTGCTCTCAAGTCGCTAATCGCCGGAGTGCAGGTTGCGCTTACCGAACCCATGCGCATCGGTGACATGGTCAGGGTCGACGGCGACACAGGCCGGGTCGAGGAAATCCACATGAGCTTCGTCACCGTGCGTACATGGGACGACCGGGTGCTGGTCGTACCAACCAGCCGGTTCCTCGACGAGACGTTCGAGAACTGGTCACGGCTCGATGAGACGCTCACCGGCACGGTGTTCCTGCATCTCGACCCGATCACCGACGTCTCCCCCATCCGCGCCGAGTTCGAGCGCTATATCGAAACGCACGAATTGTTCGATGGCCGCAGCCATGGCCTCGCCGTTACAGAGGCCTATCCTGAAAGCCTGGAGCTGCGGATCGTCGTGAGTGCAGAGAACCCCGGCGATCTTTGGACCCTGCGCTGCGATGTGCGCGAGCATATGATGGCATGGCTGCGCGAAAACATGGAAGAAGTCCTGATCCGTCACCGCCTCGAAGTGCCACACGGACACCCCAAGGCAGGCGAGCCCTAGGCCTCTTCGTCAGTGCCGTGCTTGCTGGCGCGTGACGGCGCAAGCGTGTCGGGTGCGAAGAACCCGATCGGATTGGCCTCCGCCGCGCGCTTTTTGAGCTCTCCGCGCATCTTGCGATATTCGGCTTCCATACGCGGGGTAACGGTCGCCCGGCTATCCTCAAGCGCATCTTCGAAATCCTGCATGTCGACAGCTTTGACGTCGCCGCCCATCCGCCTCAGCGCGCCAAGCCCGGCGCGGCGCACCACATCTTCGAGATCGGCGCCGGTAAAGCGGGCTGTCTTCTTCGCAATCTTGGCAAGATCGACATCGTCCGAAAGCGGCATGGCCTTGGTATGGATACCAAGAATATGCTCGCGGCCTTCTTCGTCCGGCGTTCCGACATAGACCAGCTCATCGAACCGTCCGGGACGCAGCAGCGCTGGATCGACCAGTGCGGGACGGTTCGTTGCTCCGATGACGATCACCGATTGCAGCTCCTCTAGCCCGTCCATCTCGGCAAGGATCGTGTTGACGACGCGCCCTGTCACTTGCGGCTCGCTCTGTCCACTTCCACGAGCGGGCACGAGGCTGTCGATCTCGTCAATGAAGACCACGCATGGCGCGACCGCACGCGCACGGGCGAACAGCTTGGCAATCTGTTGCTCGCTCTCTCCGAACCACTTGGACAAAAGGTCTGAGCTCTTCATCGAAATGAAGTTCGCCTCGGCTTCCTTGGCGACCGCTTTTGCGAGCAAGGTCTTGCCGGTGCCGGGAGGGCCGTAGAGAAGAAAACCTTTCGCTGGCCGGATACCCAGGCGCCGGAAGGCTTCTGCGTTCTTGAGCGGTAGTTCGATGCCTTCCTTGAGCTTGTCGATCGCGTCGCCGACACCGCCGATATCGTCCCAGCCGACATTCGGCACCTGCACCATGACTTCGCGCATTGCCGATGGCTGGATGCGCTTCAAGGCGCTGAAGAAGTCCGAGCGCGTGACACACAGGTCCTCAAGCACGTCCTGCGGGATGGTGCGTTCTTCGAGATTGAGGCGCGGCATGATCCGGCGCACGGCGTCGATGGCCGCTTCTCGGGCGAGTGCTGCAATATCGGCCCCTACGAAGCCGTGGGTGACACGGGCGAGTTCGGACAGGTCCACCGCCTCTTCCAGCGGCATCCCGCGCGTATGAATTGCGAGGATTTCGCGGCGGCCGCGCTGGTCGGGGACACCGATTACGATTTCCCGGTCGAACCGGCCCGGACGGCGCAAAGCCTCGTCGATCGCATCCGGGCGATTGGTTGCTGCGATCACCACGAGGTTCGCGCGCGATTCGATGCCGTCCATCAGGGTCAGCATTTGGGCGACAAGGCGCTTTTCCGCCTCGCCGGGTACACCGCTGCGCTTGGGTGCGATTGAGTCTATCTCATCAATAAACACGATCGCGGGCGCAGCGCGGGTCGCTTCTTCAAAGACTTCGCGCAGGCGCTTTTCGCTCTCGCCATAGCCCGACCCCATGATTTCCGGGCCATTGATCGTAAAGAATTCGGCGTCGCTCTCGTTGGCGACCGCCTGCGCGAGGCGAGTCTTGCCTGTGCCGGGTGGGCCGTGAAGCAACACGCCCTTGGGCGGGTCGACGCCAAGACGGGTGAAGAGTTCCGGATAGCGCAGCGGCAGCTCGACCATTTCGCGCAATTGCTGGATGGTGTCTTCCATGCCGCCGACATCGTCGTAATTGACCATGCCGCGCGCATCGCGCGGTTCTTCGAACTCGGCTCGCAGTTCGACCTCGGTGTTTTCGTCGATGTGGACGATGCCCTTGGGGCTGGTCGCGTGAACCGACAATCTGATCTGCGTTAGCGCATAGGCAGGGGCGCGCAGCATCTGGCGGACGTCGGGCGGCATGTTCTGCACCGGTTGCTGTCCGGTCGTTGCCACAAGATCGCCGGCTGTAATCGGCTTCTTGAAGAAGTTTCGCTTGAGCGCTTGCGCCGGACCTTGCAGCCGCATTTCGCGCTGTGCCGGCGCGAAGACCACGCGGGTGGCCGGGCGCGATTCGGCAACGACGATTTCTACATGTTCGCCCGATGCGGCCTCGGCATTGCCGCGCTGCAGGCCATCAAGCCTCACCACATCAAGCGAATCGTCCTCAGGATAAGCCGCCATCGCGATAGCAGCCGTGGCGCGCTTCCCGCTGATCTGGACAACATCGCCCTCTGTAATCCCAAGCTGTTTGAAGGCTGTTCGAGGCATACGGGCTATTCCCTGCCCCGATTCCTCTTGTCTGGCGGGCGCGACCTGCAAGCGCACCGTGCGATCTGAAGTTGCTGCGTCAGTTTCACTCGGCGCGTCGGCCATGGGCAAGTCCTCTGGTCGTTTGGGATCGGCAAATAGAATGGCTGTCCGCTAGCTAGGAAACGGCGGAACTTTATGCAAACCGACAAGATGCCTGATTGATCCGGTGCGAATGGGCAGAACCACTGGCCAAAAAAAAGCCCGGCGCGAAGCCGGGCTGTGAAAGTTTGGGAGAGGATGCCTAAAAGGCACAATCAGATATGCTCGCAGGCTCGTTTTTGTGCAAATGCGAAAGCCGCACTGCGAATTGCAAGTATTGCAACTTAATCCGCGATTAATGCGAGATTTATGACATTTTTTGCACCGAGAGCTGACTAATTATTGATCATCAGCCCAAAATTAGTGCAAGTTGAAATTCGGTTCATGTTGCAGTGCGGTGCGAAGGGGTCCGATAATCTGGGGTGCGATCCTCGCCCGTGACATGACCGGCACAACATACTAATCAATCAGCGAGTTAAGTCCCTGACATCGCTTTCAGGGCTCGATTGAACTGCAAGGGACCGGCACAATTCATGTCAAAGATTTTTCCTGACGCCGCAGCTGCGCTCGACGGGGTCATCGCCGACGATTTTCTTATCGCATCGGGCGGCTTCGGATTGTGCGGGATACCGGAACGGTTGCTCGACGCGATCCGCGACAGCGGCGTCACGGGCCTTACCTTCGCCAGCAACAACGCTGGTATCGATAATGAAGGGATCGGCAAGCTCCTGCGTACCAAGCAGGTTAAGAAGATGATCTCATCCTATGTCGGGGAGAACAAGGAGTTCGAACGGCAATATCTCGCTGGCGAGCTCGAAGTCGAATTCTGTCCGCAGGGAACCTTGGCTGAGCGTATGCGCGCAGGCGGCGCAGGCATCCCCGGCTTCTACACCAAAACAGGTGTCGGCACACAGGTGGCAGAAGGCAAGGAACACAAGGAATTTCCCGACCAGGACGGCGTGATCTCGACCTACATCCTTGAGCGCGGAATTTTCGCCGATCTTGCCATCGTGAAAGCCTGGAAGGCCGATGAAACCGGCAACCTCATCTTCCGCAAGACCGCGCGCAACTTCAACCAGCCGGCCGCGACTTGCGGCAAGGTCTGCATTGCAGAGGTCGAAGAGATTGTACCAGCAGGCGCGCTTGATCCTGACTCGATCCATCTGCCGGGCGTATTTGTGAACCGCATCGTACTCGGGGCACCCTACGACAAGAAAATCGAATTCCGCACCGTAAGAGAGCGCGAGGAGGCATAGCGGGTCATGGAGGGGAGAAAGATTTACAAACTGGCGCTACTCGCCGGAGCGGCGACGATGCTGCAAGGCTGCGTCGCTGCCGTCGTGCCGCTGGCAGCGAGCGGCTTGATGGGTGTCAGCGTCGCAGACGGCGATGACGAACCGACACCTGCAGTCGCCGGACCGGCCATCGACCCCAGCGTTATTGTCGAGACCAGGCCGACCAATACTGCATTGGCAGACAGTGGCTCCGCCCCTGCGCCTGAGACCAGCTCGACCGCCCGCATAGCCATGGACACCGAAGAGGCTGTTGTTGAGGCGCCTGCGCCTGCCGCGACCGTGACAAATTCGGTCGCGGCGGAAGCGAGCGTTGAGACCGCCCCATCGGCGTCGGAAGAGTTTGCCTCTGCATTTGCCGCAACCGGAGCGCAGGAAGCAACAAGCCCCGTCGCTGTCGAGGCCGCAGATCCGGTGACGGATGCAAGTGAAGAGGCCGCGCTGGCTGGTCCGATCGATCAAGCTGAAGCTGCTCAGGTGTCGGCACAGCCTTCCGCGTTTGACAATGCCCAGGTCCGCCGAATTGCGGTCGATTCCGAGGTAGCGCTTGCTGATACCTCGGCTGACACGCGATCGGTTTCCGCTTCCGAGGCAGCCGCAGCGCTTGCAACGGGAACGGCGGCGGGCACAGTTGCCGCAGCGACCGCTGCCCCAAGCGCGAGCCAGCGCCGAGCGCCTGCCCCTAGCGCGATCGCGACCGCGCCTTCATCCGACGAGTCGCCCGTGATCCCGATTTCGGCGTCGGCCTCTTCGGCCGCTGACCCGACCGCTATCACCGCGCTGATTTCCTACGCCAATCAGAGCAAGTTCGAGTTCAGACCCGGCCAGTCGCGCACTTCTGCGATTTTGATCGACCGGGTCAATCTCGAACCTGACCGCGCCAGTTGTGTTGGTATTCAGCCCACCGTCCTGATCGATCTCGACCCGAATGAAGGCACGTTTTCACCGCTCGATGCAGGGAATCCGCCTGCGGGTCTTGCTGCAGGTCTCGACCGGTTGCGCGCTGCGGGCGTCGCAATCGCATGGATATCGGGTGGAGCGTCTTCGTCCTCGGAGCTGTATCGCGATGCGCTTGCGCGCACGGGTCTCGACGAATCGGGAGCCGACCAGCTGCTGCTCATGCGCGGCCCCGACGATCGCAAACAGATCCGCCGCGAACAGCTCGCTCAGCAGACCTGCCTCATCGCCATCGCCGGCGATGACCGATCCGACTTCGATGAGCTTTACGACTACCTCCTCAATCCCGGTGATGCGGCGGTGCTTGAGCCGCTGATTGGTGAGGGCTGGTTCCTCATACCCACCCCGCTTCTGTCCGAAAGGCCCAATTGATGACCGACCAACCGAAAGGCTGGACCCGCGACCAGATGGCAGCGCGCGCTGCGAAAGAGCTGGAAGATGGCTATTACGTCAATCTCGGCATCGGCATCCCGACACTGGTCGCAAACCACATTCCCGAAGGAATGCTGGTAACGCTGCAGAGCGAGAACGGGATGCTGGGCATCGGCCCCTTCCCCTACGATGACGAGGTCGACCCCGACCTCATCAATGCTGGTAAGCAAACCATCAGCGAGTTGCCGCACAGCGCCTATTTCGACAGCGCAACGAGCTTCTCGATGATCCGCGGCGGGCATATCGACCTGACCGTGCTCGGCGCGATGGAAGTCGCTGAGAATGGCGACATCGCCAACTGGATGATCCCGGGCAAGATGATCAAGGGCATGGGCGGCGCGATGGATCTCGTCGCGGGCGTGAAGAAGATCATTGTCGTCATGGATCACACGAGCAAGGCGGGCGATCCCAAATTCATCCCCGAATGCACGCTGCCGCTGACCGGTACAGGCGTGGTGGACATGGTCATCACCAATCTCGGCGTGTTCCTGCGACCCGCGAAAGATGCAGGCTTCCAGCTGATCGAGCTTGCCCCCGGAGTGAGCGAGGAAGACATCGCGGCCAGCACGAGCGCAAGCTACGAGGTTGCCCTGTGATCGGGGCGGCGCGCCGGACGCTTCTCGCGCTGGCCGTCGCTGCTGCATTCCTAACAGCACCTGCCCACCTCGCCGCTCAGATGCCTGAAGAGCGCGACTGGAGCGAAGCGCTGCGAAGCGATGCGCAGGCTCTGCACGACATGCTGGCAGAGCACCATCCCGGGCAGGTCGACGAACAGAACCCGGACTTTGCCAGGAACAACGCGGAGCAACTGGCGCTCGCGCTCGAACGGGCGGAGAATGCCGATAGTTTTGGCGACTATTATTACGCGCTGCGCATTTACGTGTCCTCCTTTAACGACGGGCACCTCTCGCTCGGCGCGCGCGGAAATACTCCGAACAATTTCCAGTGGCCCGGCTTCGCTGCGAATTACGACAATGCGGGCGATATCCGGGTCACCTTTGCCGGCGAGCGATCACCTGCCCCGGTAAACGCAAAACTCGTCTCGTGCGATGGTATGACCGCTTCTGAATACGCCGAAGCGACCAAGGGAGCCATGTGGGGGCAGTGGTCGCTTGAATCGCAGCGGCGTCAGATCGGCAAATATCTCTTTTTTGACGAGAGCAGCGGTTACGTGCCGACAGCCGAGCGTTGTGTGTTCGAACATTCTGGCGGCCGATGGGATGTTGCGCTCGACTGGCAACCTATCACAACGGAGCGATTGCTCGAAATAGTACGTTTCGGGCAGTCGTCACGCCCTGGATTTGCCAGCAAGAGCACAGAAAGCGGCCTGCGATGGTTCTCAATGCCGAGCTTCAACGGCGACCCAAGCTCTGATGCGGCAGCAGAGTTGAACACGATGCTGGCCGAGATGCGCACCGACCGCGGCGAGCTTTCTGATGCAAAAGCAGTGGTGCTGGATCTTCGCGGCAACGGTGGTGGATCGTCCGACTGGTCTTATCAGATGGCGAAGGTTCTTTGGGGAGAGGCTGCAATCGCAGCCCTCCCGAAGAAGGACCACTATGCCCAATGGCGCGTGTCGCAGGCGAACCTCGATCATCTTGTGACCACCTATGAAAGGCTGAAGGAAGGCGGCGAGGTTACGCCAGAAATCAAGCGCTATCTGGAATCAGCGATCGCCGGCATTACCGCCGGGCTTGAGAGCGGCGCCGAGCTTTGGGGCGAGCCGAACTTTGACGACGCAAATGCGGACCTCCTCGACACAAACAGTTCCGAGCCACCGATCGAGGCACCGATTTATGTCATCACCGATGGTCGCTGCATGTCGGCCTGCCTCGATGCAATGGACCTCTGGCTGGCATTGGGCGCGACCCATGTGGGCCTGCCGACCTCGGCAGACACGGTCTATATGGAAGTGCGCCGATACACGTTGCCAACCGGTGTCGTAGGCGGTGTCTTGCCGCTCAAGGTTCATCGCGGGCGGGCGCGCGGGTTCAACGAGGCGCTCATCCCGGCCCACCGCTTCAACGGCGATATGACTGACAATCAGGCGGTCGAAGATTGGGTTTCGCAGCTCGTTCTTGCGCAATGACTTGACCGGGCGCACCGCCTGACGCAGCAGCCAGAAACATGTGGCTCGATAATCCTCGCAATCCAAAAGCCCCGCTCGCAGGCTTCAAAGTGCTTGAGCTTGCACGCGTCCTCGCTGGCCCATGGGCTGGACAGATCCTGTCCGATCTCGGTGCGGACGTCATCAAGGTCGAAAGCCCGGAAGGCGACGGGACGCGCCTGTGGGGACCGCCCTGGGTGGAGCGCACGGGCGCAGACGGGGAAACACGGCGCGAGGCCGCCTACTATCACGCTGCCAATCGCGGCAAGCGTTCGATCATCGCGGACTTTTCAATCGAGAACGACCGTGAGCGAATTGTAGAGCTGGCACGAGGGGCCGACGTTCTGATCGAGAATTTCAAGACCGGTGGTCTTGCGAAATTCGGCCTCGATTACGCATCTCTTTCGTCGATCAATCCCGCGCTCGTCTATTGTTCGATCACAGGCTTTGGCCAGACCGGTCCGCGCGCTCATGAGGCGGGGTATGACTTTGTCATTCAGGGCATGAGCGGCTTCATGTCCGTTACCGGTGAGCCGGGCGGTGTGCCGGTCAAGATGGGCATCTCGATCAGCGATCTGTCGACGGGCGTATATGCGGCGAACGGCATTCAGGCCGCGCTTATTCAGCGCATGAGGACCGGCAAGGGGCAGCATGTCGACATGAGCTTGCTCGATTGTTCGGTCGCTTTGCTGGCGAACCAGGCAAGCTATCACTTTACCACCGGCGAGAATCCACCGCGCATGGGCAATGCGCATGCGCAGGTCGCGCCCTACGGCGTATTCCCGGTCTGCGATGGGCACATTATCCTCGCCCCTGCCAATGATCGGCTGTTCGCGCGGCTTGCCGAAGTGCTCGGCCTGCAGGAACTTGCCAGCGATCCTCGGTTCGCGGGCAACGGTGAACGCGTAACAAATGCTCACGAACTTGACGCGATCATCGCCGATGCGACAGCCTCTTGGTCGAAGGCCGA
This sequence comes from Erythrobacter sp. KY5, assembly GCF_003264115.1. Lineage (NCBI taxonomy): Bacteria > Pseudomonadati > Pseudomonadota > Alphaproteobacteria > Sphingomonadales > Erythrobacteraceae > Erythrobacter > Erythrobacter sp. KY5. Next base: position 222,670 of record NZ_CP021912.1, read on the forward strand.
TTTGATGGCCGCATGCAAGGCGAAGGGCGTACCAGCAGGGCCAATCAACCATCTGGACGAAGTGTTTGCAGATCCGCAAGTGATCGCACACGGGATGCGGGTCGATCTGGGCGGGATGCCGGGAGTGCGCAGCCCGTTCACATTTTCCGAGGCCGAACTCGCCCTCGACCGGCCATCACCGATGCTAGGCGAAGACGACTAGCTCAATCGCGCGGATATCCCGCGCCAGATGCGCTCAAATGGGCCCTGACCAAACCACTGTATCAAGATCGGCGACCATGCGAGCATGGCTGCGATGGGTATGATGCTGAGCGCGAAACCCTGCGCCCTGCTCACTTCACCGAACAACCCGAGCCCCCAGCTCGCGAATAGCGACGCGAAGCTCAGCGAAGTCATCAGGTAGTTGGTAAGCGAGAGCCTGCCCACCGATGCAAGCCGACCAGTGATGCTTCCTTCCTGATCGAAGAAAGCCATGGCGAGCGCTGCAAAGCCAAGGCCCAGCAGCGTATCGAAGGGGGCTGACAGAACGATGGCCGCTGCCCCTGCAAAGGCAGGCGCGAAATTGCTATCGGAAACCCACCATGCAAGGGCAAGAAGCGGCGGGAGCGCCAGCAATGCGCATATCGCGGCAAGGCGCTGAAGCCGGAAGGTGCGCCATTGGGCACTCAACATGCGATCCTTCCAAAGCGCCATGCCCAGCGCCATCGCCGCCAGATTCAGCGGTATCGAAGCTGCCAGCACTGCCAATTGAGAGCCGAACCCGTCAAGCCTGCGGGCTATCCTTTCACCCAAACCCTCTCGCCCGATTTCGAGCGCATGGTTGAGAGCCCCGGGATCGCTTCCGAATTGTCGCTCTGCAAAAAGCGCCGCATCGCTGCCGACCCTGCCGACATAAACATCGACCACAGCGCTGCCGAATGCGACCATTCCGCCCCCCACATGCAGCGCGACGAGCCCGATAGCGGTCGCATAAAGTGCGCGGTGGCCAAGCGGTGCGAGCAGAGGGATGGCGAGCCCGGCGAGCGCATAAGCGCGCAGCACATCATTACTCGCAATCAGCAAGGCATGGACAAAGCCAATCATGAAAAGCACAGCCATGCGCGCTAGATGGGGGCGCCAGATAGCATCGCCCGAACGCTCAAGCAGGATCAAGCAACCTGCTCCGAACAGCATCGCAAAAAGTGTGCGAAACTTGTCCTCGATAAAGACGAAACTGGCTGCCCAGACCAAGCGGTCGAGAGCGCCTTCCCCGCCCCAGACCAGCGGGTTGGCATAGGCCTGCACCGGCAGCGCGAAGGCGTAGACATTCATCAACGCGATGCCCAGCACCGCCAAACCGCGCAGGGCGTCCAGCTCGATGATGCGGCCGGTGTCGTTAGTAATGTCGGGCGCTGCCATGACTTGCGCCCTAGCAGGTCAGCCCAGAGCTGCCTTCAACTCATCGACCAAATCCGTGCGCTCCCAGGGGAACAGGTCACCGTCTGCCTTCCGGCCAAAGTGACCATAGGCTGCGCTGACGCGATAGATCGGCTTGTTCAGGCCAAGGTGCTCGCGAATGCCACGAGGGGTGAGACCTCCGAGCTTGCCGACGTTTTTGATCGCGTCTTCAATGGCAGCATCGTCGATGTTTTCTGCACAGGTCCCGTGCGTGTCCACATACAGTGAAAGCGGCTCCGACACCCCGATCGCGTAGGCGATCTGGATCGTGCAACGCTTGGCAAGACCGGCGGCAACTACGTTCTTCGCGAGGTAGCGCGTGATGTAAGCGGCGCTGCGATCGACCTTGGTGGGGTCTTTGCCGCTGAAGGCTCCGCCCCCATGCGGACTGGCCCCGCCGTAGGTGTCGACGATGATCTTGCGTCCAGTCAGACCTGCGTCTCCGTCGGGTCCGCCAATGACGAAGCTTCCGGTAGGATTGATGTGCCAGATTGTCTCGTCCGAGATGAAGCCATCGGGCAGGATTTCCGAAACCACACCCTTCACATAAGAGTGCAGCTCGGCTTCCTTCTCGCCCTCGTCATAGCCCGGCGCGTGCTGAGTGCTGACCACGATCGCGGTGCAGGCAACGGGCTTGCCGTCCTTATAACGCAGCGTGATCTGGCTCTTTGCATCGGGTTCGAGGAATGGCGCGGCTCCCGAGTGGCGGTCCGTTGCCAGTCGCTCCAGGATCTTGTGGCTGTAATCGAGCGTTGCAGGCATCAGGTCTGGCGTTTCATCGCAGGCAAACCCGAACATGATGCCCTGGTCACCGGCCCCCTCATCCTTGTTGGAGCCCTCAGCGCCCGCATCGACACCCTGTGCGATGTGGGCCGATTGTCCGTGGAGGTGGTTTTCGAAGTTGAGGGTCTTCCAGTGAAAGCCATCCTGCTCATAGCCGATGTCACGGACGGTGGAGCGCACGGCACGCTCGATTTCGTCCTTCGCGCCCGGCGCCCAGCCGCCGTTGAAAGCCCACTCCTCGTTCTTGTCGTCATACATCGGCTTGCAACGAATTTCGCCCGACAAGATCACGCGCTGCGTTGTCGTCATGGTCTCGCAAGCGACACGCGCTTCGGGGTCTTTTGACAGCATCAGATCGACGATGGCGTCGGAAATCTGGTCGGAAACCTTGTCAGGATGCCCCTCGGAAACGCTTTCGGAAGTGAAGAGATAATCGCTGCGCATAGTTGTACCTAGGAAGGCCTCCCGTGACTCTCGTTCGTCGTCTCAGGTCACCTTATGCAGACATAAGGAAACCTTTATATGGATGGCCATGGGCACTAGCTGCGCTCAGACCGCAGCGCAAGCAATCTCGGCAGTCCAAGCCCCAGAATTGCAATGAGGGCAGCCCAGGTGAGCGCAAGCGCGTTGCCGAACCGCGCAAAGAGTGTCGGCGGCTTGGCAGCGGGAACGAAGCCCTCCACCTTGCCGGCGACCCCGGTCGGTATGCTCTGGCGAACGATGCCGTTTGCGTCGATCACCGCGCTGATCCCGGTCGTGGTTGCGCGCAGGACGGGCAAACCTTCCTCAATCGCTCGCATTCGGGCCTGAGCCAGATGCTGCGGTGGCCCCCAGCTTCCGAACCATCCGTCATTGGAAGGGTTGAAGAGGTAGTCGGGCCGGTTTTCCCGATCGACGACCTGCCCCGAGAACACGATTTCATAGCAGATCTGCACACCGGCGAGCCCATGCTCCCCAAGGTCCAGCGTCCCCGGACCCGGCCCAGGCTGATAGGGCACTGTGCCCGCTGTCAGGCGCGCGAGGCCAATAGCACCCAGCCAGTTTTCCAGCGGGAGATACTCACCATATGGGACGAGATGCGCCTTGGCGTAATGGTGCGTGATGTCCCCTTCACCGTTCAGCGCCACGACCGAATTGCGCGCAGTTATCGCGCCCAGAACGCCGTCCGGGCGCATACCGATGTCGAGGTTTACAACGCCGGTCAGCAGCGTCGTGTCATCGCCAAGCACCCGCCCGATCCGCTCCCGCGCAAGCGTCGGGTTCGCAGCATAGGTTGTCGCGCGATAATACCGGTCGGGGTAGCCTTCTTCGAGATAATCGGGGATCGCGCTCTCCGGCCACAGGACGAGGCGCGAAGTGTCGTTGCCGGGCCGGGTCAGATCCGCGGTGCGCTGGAACTGCTCTTCGAACTTGGTCCCGTCATTGATCTCGTCCTGCGGGATCAGGGGCTGGACAAGAGTGTAGGCAATGTCGGAGTTGTCCATGGTTCGATGCGGCACAATCATGGGCCCAACGATCACCGCTATGCTGAAACCGACAAGCGCGATTGCCCGGTGCCACTTTGACGGCATGGGACGCGTGGCGAGCCACAAGAAGATCGCCGCAACCAAGATCGCCAGCCCCGACAAGGCATAGGTGCCAAGCCAGGGAAGAAGCCGTGCGACGCCTTGCGCATCCCAATTGCCAAGCAGCATCAGCCCGAGGGGCGGCCATGGATAGCCTGTGAAAACCCAGCTTCTCAGCCATTCGGTGACGATCCAGCCAGCCGCAAACACCGCTCCGAATGCAAGCGGCCCTGAACGCTTTGCCGCCAGATGCGCCGCCAGCGCAGCCAGCGCCGGATAGACCGCCAGATAGACGCACAGCAGCGGAACGGCCGCCCAGCCGAGCACTTCGGGCATCTTCGCCTGATAAGTGAAAGCGGTGGCAATCCAGTTGTTGGCAAGCGTTAGATGCGCCCACCCGAACATCCAGCCGCGCCATGCTGCGCCTTTCCAGGTCGGCGCGGCATGAACGTGCGCCGCGAACAGCGTCAGCGCTGGAAGCGCGATCCACCATGCATGAAGCGGAGGAAATCCGCAGGCCGCGACCAGCCCAAGCAAGGCCGCGCTCAACCCCGGCCAGCGTGAGGCGAAGGACGCCGCCCGCGCGCTCAGACCCGCCAGAGTGCCATTATCGGTATCCAGCGCCGGACCGGCCATCCCTCGTCGATCCTCGATCGGTCGGCTTGGAATTAGCCTACCGCTTCGAGGCTATCGTCGTCGTCCGACGCACTCGATGCGCTGATTGACGGCGGCAGAACGGACGAATCGATCTCACCTTCGCCTGCGCCCTCATCGCTCTTGCGACGCGGCTTGCGGCGCGGCTTGTCGCCCGTGTCTTCCGACTTGGGCTTGCGGGCACGGCGCTTGGGCTTGGGCTGCTCTTCTTCGGAGTCGACCTCTTCGCCTTCCACGCCCTGTTCGCCTTCTTCGTACGATTCGTCATCGCGCGATTCATGCTCGTCCCGACGGTTGCGCGAGCGACGGCTGTTCTTGCGGCTGTTGTTGCCGTCATCCTCGTCGCTGTCGTCGTTCGCCTGCCCACGATCGTCGCCTCTGCCGTCGTTACGCTTGGCGCGCGCTTCGTCCTGGCGAGCCTTGTTGTCGGCGATCACGCGGAAATAGTGGTCGGCGAACTGCAGGTAGTATTCGGCCTGAACCCGGTCGCCATTGTGCTGTGCGTCCTGAGCAAGCTTCTTGTACTTGTCGAGAAGCTGCGGCGCGTTGCCACGTGCACGGCTGTCGATCCGGTTCTGATTGTTCGCGCCGCCCTGATTGTTGCGATTTCCGCGACCGCGGCGACGATTGTTGCGATTGTTATTCAAGGATATTCATCCCGTTACCGACCTGACGCAGCGGGTAATTGCATACGCCCTTGGCCATTAGACCTCTCGTCTGTGCGCCCGACAGAGCGCAGCGCCCCGCGCTGCCTGTGGCCGAGGGCGAGCCCTGACGGCCGTGTGACATCGAATTTGGAGCTTGGCCTGCCCGATTTGCGCCCTTCGCAGATCGGAGACCTGATTCGGAGGTAGCGAGCCGAACCCGGTTTGCCAAGCCCCTGTGGCGTTTTCGTCACCAAAGGACCACGCAGCGTGGCCTATTTGCAAGATCATGTCGCATTTGGACCGCGAAACCGTGACCCTGAGCCATTTCGTTCACCGCATCACCTTGCGCGGCGCCGATCTCCAGCAGCGCGACGCCTTTGGGCGATAAGAGCTTGCGCAGTTGCGGGATGATGACGCGATAGTCGTCAAGCCCCTCCGGTCCGGCAAACAGGGCCGAGGCCGGCTCGTAATCACGCACATCAGGATCAAGCGGTGCATCCTCCTCGACATAGGGAGGGTTGCACAAGATGAGGTCGAAGGTGCCAAGACTGTCGTCCCAGCCATCCTCGCGCCAATCGCGAAGCAGGAACCGCGCCTGTGCTCCGATGAGGCCAAGCGCCTGAGCATTGTCCCTCGCCACTTTCAACGCCGCATCAGACGCATCGATACCGATGCCGGTTGCATCCTCAAGCTCCATCAGCACGGTGATAAGCAGCGCACCCGATCCCGTTCCCAGATCAAGCACGCGCCCGGCGTGCGGGGCGGTCTCAAGCGCCGCGTCGATCAAGGTCTCGCTATCGCCGCGCGGGATCAGGACTTGCGCGGAGACCGCGAAGTCGCGTCCGTAGAACTCCTGAGTGCCGGTGATGTGAGCCACCGGCTCGCGCGCGGCGCGGCGCTCGACAAGGGCGGCAAAGTCTTCTGGCCGGGGGTCTGCCATGTGGCGCAGCAGCATATCCGACCGGTTCACCCCCAATGCGTGAGCCATCAGCAACTCGGCATCGAGCCTGGCGGTGTCGCTCGTGCTCGCCAAGCGCTGGGCGGCCTCGCGCAGGGCCTGTGAAACGGTCACTGCGCCAGCGCCGCCAGCCGTTTGCCCTCGTCCTCTGCGATCAGCGCTTCCACCAACTCATCAAGCCCCGTCCCGGCGAGCACCTCTTCCAGCTTGTGAAGCGTGAGGCCGATCCGGTGGTCGGTCACGCGGCCCTGCGGGAAGTTGTAGGTGCGGATGCGTTCTGAGCGGTCGCCGCTTCCCACCATGGCCTTGCGCGCTTCGGCCTCTGCTCCTTGCGCTTCGTCGCGGGTCTTCTCGTAGAGGCGCGCGCGCAACACCTGCATCGCCTTCTCGCGGTTCTTGTGCTGGCTGCGCCCGTCCTGGCAGGTGACGACCAGCCCGGTTGGCTCATGCGTGATGCGGATTGCGCTGTCGGTGGTGTTGACGTGCTGACCGCCTGCGCCGGATGCACGATAGGTGTCGATCTTGAGATCGCCCGGATCGATCTGCACATCGACCTCATCGGGTTCGGGCAGCACAGCGACGGTGGCTGCCGAGGTGTGAATGCGCCCGCCGCTTTCGGTAACGGGCACACGCTGCACGCGATGGACGCCGCTTTCGAACTTGAGTTTCGCGAAGACGCCGCTGCCGCTGACATTCGCGACGATCTCCTTGAAGCCGCCCACTTCGGACGCGCTCATGCTGACCGGTTCGACCCGCCAGCCCTGCTCGGCGGCGTATTTCTCGTACATGCGGAACAGGTCGCCCGCGAAGAGCGCCGCTTCGTCACCGCCAGTGCCGGCGCGGATTTCCAGCATGGCGGGCTTCGCATCGGCCCGGTCACGCGGCAACAGCGCGATGGCGAGCGCGCGCTCCTTCTCGGGCAGCGCCTCGCGGATCGCGCCAAGCTCTTCCTCTGCCATCGCTTTCATCTCGGGATCGGCGAGCATCTCTTCGAGCCCCTCGATCTCTTCGCGCATCGCCTTCACCTCGCCCGCGATCTTCGCCACCGGCTCAAGCTCGGCATAGTCGCGGCTCGCCTGCACGAAGGCATCGCCTTCCAGTGTACCCGACGCCATACGCGCTTCGAGTTCAGCGAAGCGGTTGGCGATCTGGTCAAGGCGTTCGGGTGGGATTTGCAAGGTTAGAGCTCATTAGTCTGAACGATGGACCGCATGTTACACGGTCCTGGGGGAGAAAAGTGCTGCGGCTTGCGTGCCATATGCGGTCGCTTAGGATAAAGGCACTCGAGGTGGTCATGGGGGCTAAATAGCGTCGTTCGTGGTAAGTAGGAAAGTCAAGCCTCACCTCTCGTCATCCCGGCCCCCGAGCCGGGATCCCACTTCTTTCGAGCGCTTGGCCAGAAGTCAGCTGGACCCCGGATCAAGTCCGGGGTGACGGGCAATTATCCCTCCCTCAATTCCTGTTTGACGAATTTAGGGAGGACACGCGACTTGACTGCATCGTAGATTTCACTGCTTCGAGTTGTTTGATCAAAATACTTCAGTGTAGCTTCCAACTGCTCTCCTCTCGAACCCAACACCAAGATTGTCCGAGGCTCCATCTTTCGGGCCTTATCGAACCGTTTCTTCAGTGAACCGGTAGAGACTATCTCTGAGAAAAGGTCGTTCCTTCGTAGTTCCGCCAGAATGCCGTCTGAAATTTCGTTCCAGCGCTCATCCTCGACCACCATAATTACATCCGCAGGCTCTTCGGCCTTTTCCCCCACCAACATCGCCAGCCGCTCGATCCCGGCGGCCCAGCCCACGGCAGGCGTTGCAGGGCCGCCGAGCGATTCCATCAGCCCGTCATAACGCCCGCCACCCAGCACCGTGCTCTGCGCGCCGAGTGCGGTCGCCGCTGCCGAACCCTCGTCCGGGATGAACTCGAACGCGGTGTGGCGATAATAGTCGAGCCCGCGCACGAGGCTTGTCGCACGCGTCCACTTTACACCCGCCGCATCCAGCCCGCTCGTGACCGCATCGAAGAACGCCAGCGCATCGTCCGACAGGAAAGCGTCGATCTTGGGAGCATCGGCCACAAAGGCCCGGTCGCGCGGGTCCTTGCTGTCGAGAATACGCAGCGGGTTTTTCTCAAGCCGCTCCTGCGAATCTTCGGAAAGCTCGCCCTTCACTGCGCCGAAATACTCGATCAGCCCGGCCCGCCACGCATCGCGGCTTTCCGCATCGCCCAGCGTGTTGAGGTGCAATGCCACGCCCTCAATGCCCAGTTCCTTCAGCAGCTGATCCGCCATTGCGAGCAGCTCGACATCCGCCTGCGGCTCGGCGGCGCCGATGATCTCGGCATCAATCTGGTGGAACTGGCGATAGCGGCCCTTCTGCGGGCGCTCATAGCGGAACAGCGGTCCGTGGGTTGCAACCTTTAAGGGCGCGTGCTGCTGCCAGCCGTTTGTGAGAAAGGCGCGCGAGATGCCCGCGGTGAACTCAGGCCGCAGCGTCAGCGAATCGCCGCCGCGATCCTCGAAGGAATACATCTCTTTCGAGACAACATCGGTCGTCTCGCCGATGGCGCGGCTGAAAACCTCTGTTTTCTCGAAAACCGGCATTTCAACCCGGCGAAAGCGATACAGCTTGCGCACGCGTTCGAATGTCTCGACCACGAAAGCGAAGGCCTCCGCGTCCGCACCGAAAATGTCCTGTGTGCCGCGAATGGCTTTAGGGGTATTCTTGCTCATGAGCGCGCAACTAGGCGAAGGTCGAACTTGCCGCAATATCGCAACGGCGCTAACGGCGCGGGCTATCAGTTCCTCTCCTACGCAAAATCGAGAAAATCATGCGCATCGACAACATCCCGACAGGCGACAATCCCCCCGAAAGCCTCAATGTCATCATCGAAGTGCCCACCGGCGGCGAACCGGTGAAGTATGAATTCGACAAGGCCTCGGGCGCGCTGTTCGTTGACCGCATTTTGCACACCCCGATGCGCTACCCCGCCAATTATGGCTTCGTGCCGCACACGCTTTCGCCCGATGGCGACCCGCTCGATGCGCTGGTCATCGCGCGCTCGCCCTTTATTCCGGGATGCGTGGTGAAGGCCCGCCCGATTGGCGTGCTGAACCTCGAAGACGAGCATGGCGGGGATGAAAAGCTGGTCTGCGTGCCGGTCGACACGACCTTCCCCTACTATTCGGATGTCGGCGAAACGAAGGACCTGCCCTCGATCATCATGCAGCAGATCGAGCACTTCTTCACCCACTACAAGGATCTGGAAGCCGAGAAGTGGGTGCGCGTCGGCAAATGGGGCGACCGCGCCGAAGCACGCCAGATCGTGATCGAAGCGATCGAACGCGCGAAGAAATAAGCTTCAAGCCTGTTCACTCCACAGGGCGCGATGTGTCGAGCAGGTCTTTTGCCTGCTCGTCGTCGCTGCGGCGTTCTGCCTCGACCAGCTCGCTGATTTCGCTTTCGGGCCGGACGTCCTCTTGCGTGTCCGCCTTGGCTCGCGGCTTGTCGGCAGGCTTGGCCTCTGTGACGCTGGCCGAGCGACCGATAGGCAGCGGGTCCGTGCGCCCGTCGAAGCGCAGGCGGTAAATCGGTTCGGGCAAGGCAAAACCGGCGTCCTCAAGCGCGTCCTTCACTGCGGCGATGGCGAGGCTGCGCGATTTGAACCAGTCGGCCTCGCGCTGATCGATCCAGCCCAGGAACAGGATCGCAATGTTCGAATCGCCGACATTGCTGATCCGGGCGGCAGGCGCGGGGTCGCTCAGCACGAAGCCGAGCGAGCGCAGCACCTCGCCTCCCAGCTTCATCGCGGCGCGCGGATCGTCATCGGCATCGATCCCGAGCTCGAAATCGAAGCGGCGCTGAGGGTTGCGGGTGTAGTTGAGGATGACCGCCTTGAAGACCTGCGCATTGGGGATGCGCAGGTGGTTGCCCTCAAGCGTCATCAGCACAGTGGCGCGGCTGGTGAGGCGGATGACGCGGCCTTCGAGGTCGTCGATCAGGACGTGGTCGTTGGGCCGAAAGGGCTGGCGCAGGCTGAGCATGAGGCTCGCGACGTAATTCTCGATCGTGTCGCGCATCGCAAAGCCGAGTGCGATGCCGACCACACCTGCCCCGCCCAGCACCGCTCCCAGAAGCGCGCCCGCACCCAGCATGTCGAGCGCTATGACAACCCCGCCAACCGCGAAGACGAACCGGATTGCGCTGCGGATAAGCTCGCCGAGAAAGGCGTTGGGCGCGATCCTGTCCCAGATGAAACCCAGGCCGGCGATCAAATAGCCGAGCGTCCCGATCGCAAGCGCCACCGCCAGCGCCACCAGGAACAATGGCAGTCCTGCGAAAGCTCCCTCGATCAGTTCGGACGCTTTGCCAAGGATCGAGAGATTCTGTTCGACCGACAAATCGCGCTCGATACCGTTCTCGACCGTCACCACGCCTGATACGCGTCCAGCGATCGCTTCCGCGCGCGCGATGGTGTCCGCGTCTGGCAGCGTACCCGAAAGCGAAACGACGCCTTCGCTGACTTCGACCTCGACCGTCTCGAATGCGGGGAGTTCGCCGAAAATCCCCTCGATCCGCTCGGCGATGCGCTCATCATCGCCCTCTTCGGGCGCCTGTTCGATAAGCGGGGTCGGCGCCGCGGCCTCGGCCGGTTCGGTCCCTCCCGCATCGCCCGAAGGCAAGAGCGCATAGGCCGGAGAGGCGAGCGCGATCAGCGCCACCGCCATCAAAATGCGGATGAAATTCACAGAGCTCGTCTCCTTGCAGTCCAAGGAGAAACCGACCGAAGGGCAACCCTGTTCCCGCGAAGGTGCGGGAAGATGGCTCACATGAGCGTGAAGATCGCCTTGAACAAAGCTGTCAGCGCAACGGGGAGAAGGATTGCAAGCGCCCAAAGGCCGATCACGTCGCGCCTGAACGCGGCGGCGTAGCTTTCGTCGGCTGCCTGCTCATCGCTGAGATCGGTCCAGCGGCGTTCAAACCAGCGGCATGCCGGAATGATGGCAGCGACCAGAATGACGAGGGCGAGATAGGGCACGATCGAGGGGAGCCCGTCGCTCATCGCCTTGACCGTCATGAAGATCTGGAGACCGGTATACACCAGCAAAGCCCAGGCGACGTGGTCGCTCATGGATTTGCGCCAATCGCGTAGTCGCTGATCCGCGCGTGCTTCGGCTCCGTGTAGAATATCGTTCATAGGTCCGCTCCCCAACGGTGTGTTTATGCGCGGAGTATTCCAAAGAGTCGCGCAAGGATCAAGCTTTGTAACCATACTGCAACGTCGCAGGGCGGCGTTTGCGTGCCGTTGAAAGCAAAAATCTTGCCAAAACGGGCGCAAAAGCGCCGCCTCTCCCTTTTCTCGCGGCGCGAGGGTGCTATCACCCCAACCATATGAGCATATCTCCCACTTTCGACGAGGCCGCGCAGGCCGCTGGAACTGATAAGGTAGACGCCAGTGCCCCGCTTCCCAATGGCGGGCTGGAAGTCATTTCGATCGCCAAAAGCTATGACAAGCGCGCCGTTCTGACCGACATTTCGCTGACCGTCGGAAAAGGAGAGGTGCTTGGCCTCCTTGGCCCCAATGGTGCGGGCAAGACGACCTGTTTCTATTCGATCATGGGTCTGGTGAAGCCCGATTCGGGCCGGATCCTGATGGACGGCGAGGATGTAACCAACCTGCCGATGTACAGGCGTGCGATCCTCGGGCTCGGCTATCTGCCGCAGGAAACCAGCATCTTTCGCGGCATGACGGTTGAGCAGAATATCAATTGCGTGCTCGAAATGGTCGAACCCGATGCGTCGACCCGCAGGGATGAGCTTGAGCGACTGCTCAGCGAATTTGGCCTCACGCGGCTGCGCGAGAGTCCCGCAATGGCGCTGTCCGGCGGTGAGCGGCGTCGCTGCGAGATTGCCCGCGCGCTGGCGGCCAAGCCCTCGATCATGCTGCTCGATGAACCTTTTGCCGGGATCGACCCGCTTTCGATCAGCGACATCCGCGATCTTGTGAAAGACCTCAAGAGCCGCGGCATCGGCGTGCTGATCACCGACCACAATGTGCGCGAGACGCTCGATATCGTCGACCGAGCCTGCATCATCTATGGCGGACAGGTCCTGTTCGCAGGCACTCCGCAAGAACTCGTAGCGGACGAAAACGTGAAGCGCCTTTACCTCGGCGAGAACTTCACGCTTTAGGGATGCGTTCGATGGCCCTGGGTCCGCGCCTCGATCTTCGACAGTCACAACAGCTGGTCATGACGCCGCAGCTGCAGCAGGCGATCAAGCTGCTGGCGGCCTCGAACCTCGAAATCGAGAGCTTCATCGGCGAGGCGCTCGAAAGCAATCCGCTGCTCGAAGCCGGCGCGACATCGCGCGAGGATACCGGAGCCTCAAGCGATGCTGACGACATCCCGAGAGAGGAATTCACTTCCGATCAGCTGATGGCGCAGGGCCAAGGCGAAAGCGAAGCCCCACTCGACATCGATGTAAGCGCCATCGACCGGGACCGCGACACGGGCGACGGCGCGCGCATGTCGGATGCCGAATGGGGAGCGAGCGGCGGCTCCGGCATGGGTGCAGACGACCTTCCCGGAATTGAGGCCAGCAAAGCCGCCAAATTGTCGCTCACCGAACACCTATATGCGCAGATCGGAGCGCTCGCCTGCAACGATCAGGAGGCATTCGTCGCCCGGCACATTGCGGGCTTGCTCGATGATGCAGGGTACCTTCCGGTCAGCCTGCGCGAAATCGCGCAGGACCTCAGTGTGGACATGGACTGCGCGGAAGACGCGCTTGAAGTGATCCAGATGTGCGATCCCACAGGCGTGGGTGCGCGCGACCTTGCGGAATGCCTTCGCCTTCAGGCCAAGGAGGCAGACCGGCTCGATCCGTGCATGGAAGCGCTGCTCGATAATCTCGACCTTGTCGCCAAGGGCGAAGTCGCCCGGCTCAAGCGGCTTTGCCAGGTCGATGATGAAGATTTCTCCGATATGCTGCGTGAACTGCGCGAATATGATCCCAAGCCGGGCCTCGCCTTTGCGCCGGCAAGCGATGAAGCCGTCGTGCCCGACGTGCTGGTCACCCGCGCCGAAGGGGGCGGTTGGGACATCAAGCTCAACGAGGCGACGCTGCCGCGACTGGTGGTCAATCGCAGCTATTACGTCGAGATTGAAAGCGGGTCGCCCGGGGCCGAAACGCAAAGCTGGCTCAAGGAAAAGCTTGCCGATGCGCACTGGCTCATCCGCGCACTCGACCAGAGGCAGAAGACGATCCTGAAAACCGCAGCGCAGATCGTGAAGCAGCAGGAAGGCTTTTTCCTGCACGGCGTGTCCGAACTGCGCCCGCTGACCTTGCGCGAGGTCGCCGAGGAAATCGATATGCACGAAAGCACCGTCAGCCGCGTGACGAGCAACAAGTACCTGCATTGCGAGCGCGGCAGCTTCGAACTCAAATACTTCTTCTCCAGCGGGGTGGCGAGCGCGGACGGCGAAGGTGCGAGCGCCGAGGCGATCAAGGCGCGCATCAAGGCGCTGACCGATGCAGAGGACCCAAAGAAAGTGCTGTCCGATCAGAAGCTCGCAGACATGCTGAACGAAGAAGGCTTCGAGCTCGCCCGGCGCACGGTCGCCAAATATCGCGAGGCGATCGGTATCGGTTCGAGCGCGCAAAGACGCCGCGCAAAGAAGCTTGCCGGCATCTAGATATTGCTCCGATCCGGGCCGGTTTGCCCTTAATCCTCGCGCCTAAGCCCCTGTTACCAAAAAGACTCAGCAAGTTTTCGGTAACCCATTTACGACGCGTTAACCTTTTCCGTTCAGATGTTGTGTGGTTAATAGAGGGCAACACCTCTTAGCGAGGCGTTACCGCGCGACACGATGTCCGCCATTAGGGGCAATTAGGGGACGTATAATGCGAGTGCTGCTGATCGAAGACGAGCCGACAACCGCAAAGGCTATCGAGCTCATGCTGACGACCGAAGGCTTCAATGTCTATTCGACCGACCTGGGCGAAGAGGGCCTCGATCTGGGCAAGCTGTATGACTACGACATCATCCTGCTCGACCTGAACCTGCCGGACATGCACGGTTACGACGTGCTCAAGAAGCTGCGTGTCGCCAAGGTGCAGACGCCGGTTCTGATTCTCTCGGGCATTGCCGAAATGGATAGCAAGATCCGCTCGTTCGGCTTCGGTGCCGACGATTACGTGACCAAGCCCTTCCACCGCGAAGAGCTGGTCGCGCGCATTCACGCCGTTGTCCGTCGTTCGAAGGGCCACAGCCAGTCGGTCATTCGCACCGGCAAGCTCGCCGTGAACCTCGATGCGAAAACGGTCGAAGTCGACAGCGCCCGCGTCCACCTCACCGGCAAGGAGTATGCGATGCTTGAGCTGCTCAGCTTGCGCAAGGGCACGACGCTGACCAAGGAAATGTTCCTAAACCACCTTTATGGCGGCATGGACGAACCCGAACTCAAGATCATCGACGTCTTCATCTGCAAGCTGCGCAAGAAACTCAGCCACGCATGCGGCGGTGAAAATTACATCGAAACCGTCTGGGGCCGCGGTTATGTGCTGCGTGATCCGCAGGACGAGGCCGAAGCCGCTTAATCTTCTGGTACACCGTAAACGAAACGCCCGGGGCTTCGTGCCTCGGGCGTTTTGTTTTGTGCGATCAGCGCGTCAGAGCCTCGTCAAAATCGCGGCCCGTCGGCTCCTGAAACAGTCTCAGGTCGAACTCGGGCAGGATCGCGACGAGGTGGTCGAAAATGTCTGCCTGAATGCCTTCGTAGACGCCCCATGAGGTTGTGTCGGTGAAGCAGTAGATTTCCAGTGGAAGACCTTGCGGACCGGGAGGCAGCTGGCGCACCATCAGCGTGAACTTGTCGCTGATGCGCGGGTGCCATTCGAGATAGGCGACGATGTAGGCTCGCAGCGTACCGATATTGGTCAGGCGGCGTGCATTGACCGGCGCATCCTCCCCGGCAAGCTCTTTCGCGTTCCACTCCGCGATCTCCTGGTGCTTGGCGGTAAGGTGATCCTTGAGCATCTTGAATTTCTTGAGATCGATCACTTCCTCATCGCTCAGGAATCGAACCGAATTCTGATCGATTGCGATGGAGCGCTTGATCCGCCGTCCACCGCTCTCGCTCATCCCTCGCCAGTTCTGGTAGCTGTCAGAGACCAGCCGGTGGGTCGGGATCGTGACGATGGTCTTGTCGAAATTCTGGACCTTCACCGTGTGAAGCGAGATGTCGATCACGTCGCCATCCGCGCCCATGCTGGGCATCGTGATCCAGTCTCCCACGCGCAGCATATCGTTGGTAGTCAGCTGAACGCTCGCGACGAGGCTGAGGATCGTGTCCTTGAATACCAGGAGCAGCACCGCCGTCACCGCGCCGAGACCGGAGAGGAGCAGCAGCGGAGATTCGTCGATCAGGACGGAAATGAGGATAATCGCCGCACCACACAGCACGAGAATCTTCACGACCTGAACAAACCCCTTGATCGGGCGGTTCCTCGAGCGGGGTAGGCGCTCATACAGCTCGTTGGCGTAGGTCAGGCCCTTCACGATCGCCATCGCGACCGAAATCACGATCAGCGCCTGCGCGGAATTGCGGACCAGAGTGTAGACCTCGTCAGGCAGGTTCGGGACCAGCGCAATCCCGCGCGAGATAATCAGCAGCGGCGCCGCGGTGGCGATCCAGGCTGCCGCCTTGTCGATCGTCCTGGTATTTCGGTCGAGATAAGGCGCGGCGATGCGCAGGATGACGTGCTTGAGGAGATAGTTCACCAGCAGCGCCGCCGTGAACAGAAGCGTTAGGCCCAGTAAAGACTGAAGCCACAGCGGCTGAGCGTAGAATGTATCGAGAAGCTGTTCCATTAGCCCGCGCGATATAGGCATGTTGCAGAACCCCTCAAGGCCCAGTCTTCGAGCGGTGCGGTCTCGGAAGGCTGGAAATTGGGCTGGACAAGCGGCCACCCGCCCGATTAGCGAGCGCGCCATGACCGCATTCAAGGAAGGCGACCCCACCACTCTCAGCCGTCTCTACGGCCGCAGCGTCGGCAAGCCGCTGCGTGCAAAGCAGCAGGCGCTCGTAGACAAGCTGCTGCCCCAGATCAGCGTGCCGGACGAAGGCCCGGTGACCGCGCAGTCGCTGTTTGGTGAGGATTGCCCGCTTCATTTCGAGATCGGCTTTGGCGGGGGCGAGCATATGGCTTACCGCGCGGATCTCCTGCCCAATCACGGCTTCATCGGCGCCGAGCCTTTTCTGAATGGCGTGGCGCAGGCGCTGAGCCATGTTGACGAAGCCCGGCTTGCCAATGTGCGCATCCATCACGGCGATGCAATCGAGGTTCTGAAGCGCATTCCCGATGGCGCGCTGACGATGGCCTATCTTCTGCATCCCGATCCATGGCCCAAGAACAAACATGCCAAGCGTCGCATGATGAACGATGGCCCCGTTCGCCTGATCGCCGACAAGATCAAGCCGGGCGGTGAATTCCGTTTCGGTACCGATCATCCGGTCTATGTCCGTCATGCGCTGATGGTCATGCAGCGCTTCACCGACGAATTCGAATGGGTCGCGACCAGCCCGAACAGCTGGCAGGAGCGCCCGTCGGGCTGGTGCGAAACGCGCTATGAACAAAAGGCCCGCGAGGTGTTCGGACACGAGGTCTGGTATTTTCGGTTCCGGCGACGTTAAGCTGGTCCGGCAGCGGCACAGGGGTCACAGATCATGGGTTCGATCGGATGGTGGATAGGGGGCATATTCACGCCAATCGGCCTACTTTTTGCAGCCATTGGCTTCAGCTTTCTCGCGAGTGACCGGGAGCTAGCCACTGCGGGAGTGAGAACAACAGGCGTCGTTATCGAGAACATCAAGAGCCGCGACAGCGATGGTGATCTATTGTATTCACCGGTTGTCGCCTTTCACGATGTCTCGGGTGTCAGGCACATCTATCAAAGTTCCACGAAAACCAACTGGTCTGACTACTCTCGCGGTGAGACCGTCGAACTCATCTACAATCCAGATGATCCGACGGACGCCGTGATCAATAGTGTGATGGATCGGTTTTTCCTCCCGTCGATGTTTGCAGGTCTCGGCAGCATTTTCGCGCTCATTGGTGCTGGCTTTCTCTCGGTGAACCTAAAACGGAAGTTGGAAGTAGCGAAGCTCAAACGCTCAAACCTGAGGCTCGAAGCGGAATTTGTGAAATGCGTGAGAGATACGAAAATTGATATCAATGGCCGACACCCGTTTCGCGTTCATGCACGCGGAAAGCATCCGCGAACGGGACGATTGGCTCGCTTCGAAAGCGCGCCCATCTGGCTCGACCTGACCGATCAACTGAGTGGAAGGACCGTCCCCGTTCTGGTGGACGCACGCACCTCGAAAAAGCATTATGTGCAACTGGATGAGTGGGTGTCTGGCAAGGAATGGGCGTAGAAATGGCATGCACAACTTTGGCGACGAAATTGGCCAGCGTGTCGCCGTACTTGGTTTCCGGTGCGATCCCCTTTGGCGAACCGGTGCCGGGCTTGAGGTCTTCAACCCGCGCTACTTCGGATACGACCTCGACTTCGTTCCGATAGAAACGCTGACCGAGCGACTGGCTTAACGGTTTGGCTCAAGCGAATCCCGGCTAAACTTATGTGACGGAATTCTAACAGGTTTTCTTGGAACGATTGGCGGGCTGATTGATAGGTAAGATGAAACCCCCGTCAACCAAGGAGTACCCCGCTCATGACTATCAGGACTCTCAAAGACCTTTACATCGACCAGCTGCAAGACCTCTACAGCGCCGACAAGCAATCGCTCGACGCGACGAAGAAGCTGCACGAAAAGGCAAGTTCCGAAGAACTGCGCGCCGCCCTCGAAGATGGCACGTGCGGCATTTCGACCGGCATGGAAAAGGTCAAGGGCCTGATCCAGAACCACGATGCCAACCCCAATGGCGAACACTGCAAGGGCATGGAAGGCCTGGTGAAAGAAGCCAAGGCCCACGCCATCAACGCCGACATTGATGACAAGGACGTGCTCGATGCATCGATCATCACGCAGTATCAGCGCATGACCCATTATGGTCTTGCAGGCTACGGAACCGCCGTCGCGTTTGCGAAGCGTCTCGGCCTCGAAGAAGACGCCAAGGTTCTGCAGGAGTGCCTCGACAACACCTATGATGGTGATCGTCGCATGACCTCGATCGCAACGGGCGGCGTAAACGCCGAAGCAAAGGCCGCGTGAAAACCGCGACTGGTCGTATCTAACTGACCTGACGAAAAAGGGCCCGAGGATTATTCCTCGGGCCTTTTTTCGTGCGCATCGGGTACGCTGGATTACCCGACGATCCCCGCACTCGACAGCACCGCGAGCGTGAGCAGGTCGGGCGCTGCGGCGGTCATCGGCACGATCTGCACCGGCTTTTCCATCCCGATCAGCATCGGCCCCACGGTGGTGTTCGCGCCAAGCTCGCGCAGCAGCTTTGCCGACAGATTCGCAGATTGAAGCCCCGGCATGATCAGCACGTTGGCCGGGCCTGACAGGCGGCTGAAGGGATAAAGGCCCATTACCTTGTCGTTAAGCGCGGCATCTGGCGCCATCTCGCCTTCATATTCGAAATCACATCCATCGCGGTCAAGGATCGCAACCGCATCGCGGATATTGCCGAGCCACTGGCCCGACGGATTGCCGAAAGTCGAATAGGAGAGAAAGGCAACGCGCGGCTCGTGCCCCATGCGCCGGGCCACAGCTGCGGTTTCCTTGGCGATATAGGCCAGCTCCTCGCTCGAGGGGCGCTCGTTGATGGTCGTATCGGCGAGGAACGTCGTGTGGTTCTTGCCGATCATCATGTGGATTCCGAATGCAAGCGCATCGGCTTTCTTGTCGAGCACCAGCCCAACTTCGCGCATCGTTTGCGCATAGGTGCGCGTGACGCCTGAAATCATGCCATCGCCATGGCCAAGCGCGACAAGCAGCGCAGCGAATACGTTACGCTCCTGATTGACCATCCGGCGCACGTCGCGCTGCGTGTAGCCGCGACGCTGGAGGCGTTGATACAGGAAGTCGACCATCGCCGGAACGTGCTCGCTGTCGGCTGAGTTCTGGATCTCGAACCCGCCGGGATCGGACACGGAAAGCTGGTGCAACTTGTCGAGCACGGCCTTCGTCCGGCCCACGAGGATCGGCGTACCGTAGCCGAAATCGCGGTACTGGATCGCGGCGCGCAGGACGACTTCTTCCTCGGCCTCTGCAAAGACCATCCGCTTGGGATTGGACTTGGCCTCGTTGTAGACGCCGGTAAGGACAGATGTCGTGGGATTGAGGCGCGAGCGCAGCGAGAGGCCATAGGCCTCGAAGTCGTCGATGCTTGACTGGGCGACGCCCGAATCCATCGCAGCCTTGGCAACCGCAGATGAAACCACCTCGATCAGACGCGGATCGAACGGAGCCGGAATGATGTAGTCGGTTCCGAATTTCTGGTTCTTGCCATAGGCGCTCGCCACTTCCTCAGGCACACGTTCGCGCGCAAGTTCGGCAATCGCCGTGGCGGCGGCGACCTTCATTTCCTCGTTGATCGTCGTCGCCTGAACGTCGAGCGCGCCGCGGAAGATGAACGGGAAACCAAGGACATTGTTGACCTGGTTCGGGAAGTCGCTGCGCCCGGTTGCGATGATGGCGTCTGGACGCACGGCCTTGGCCTCGTCCGGCATGATTTCCGGTACCGGGTTTGCCATTGCGAAGATAATGGGCTTGTCAGCCATCTTCGCAACCCATTCTGGCTTGAGTGCGCCAGCCGCCGACAGACCGAGGAAGATATCTGCGCCTATCAGCGCTTCTTCCAGCGTCGTCGCGTCGGTTTCGACAGCATGTGCGCTCTTCCACTGGTCGACCCCGTCACGGCCCGGCGTGATCGGACCGGAGCGATCGCACATGATCACGTTTTCGTGACGAACGCCCATCGCCTTGATGAGAGCGGTACAGGCAATGGCCGCAGCACCTGCGCCGTTCACCACGACCTTCACGTCTTCAATCTTGCGGTCGGTCAGGTAACAGGCGTTGAGCAGCCCAGCCGCCGTGATGATCGCTGTGCCGTGCTGGTCATCGTGCATGACCGGAATGTTCATCCGCTCGCGCAGCGCCTGCTCGATGATGAAGCATTCGGGGGCCTTGATGTCTTCGAGGTTGATGCCGCCAAAGCTCGGCTCCATCAGCGCAACCGCGTTGATAAAGGCTTCGGGGTCTTCGGTGTCGAGTTCGATATCGATCGAATCGACGTCGGCGAAGCGTTTGAACAACACCGCCTTGCCTTCCATCACCGGCTTTGAGGCAAGCGCCCCGAGGTTTCCGAGACCCAGGATCGCAGAGCCGTTCGAGATAACCGCAACCAGGTTGGCCTTGGCGGTATAGCGCGCTGCAAGCTTGGGATCTTCGGCAATGGCTTCCACCGGGACCGCGACACCGGGCGAATAAGCGAGGCTCAGATCGCGCTGCGAGGTCATCGGCTTGGTCGCGACGATCTCGATCTTACCGGGCCGGCCGGTCTCGTGATAAAATAGCGCCTCGCGACTGGTAAAGCCGCCCTTGGGTGCATCAGCCATTATCGAAGTCCCCCCTCCAAATTCCACCAAATTTCATGTTGCGCATGACTTAGCTTCCTTGCGTGACAGATGATAGGCCCAATGCGTCACCTGCAACTGCGCGATCTGCAAGTGCGCAATGGATAAGTGCGCGGGGACGACTCCCGAATCGGCAGCGCTCTCGCTAACCCGTAACAATGGCCCGATCCGATGCGTCCAAACCCACTCCGATGATGGAGCAATACCTCGCGCTCAAGCGCGAGGCGGGCGGGTCGCTGCTGTTCTACAGAATGGGCGATTTTTTCGAGCTGTTCTTCGACGATGCAAAGATTGCCGCAAACATCCTCGACATCGCGCTGACGTCGCGCGGCGAGCATGATGGCGCGCCGGTCGCCATGTGCGGTGTCCCCGTACATTCGGCGGAAGGGTATCTTGCGCGCCTGATCAGGGCAGGACAGCGGGTCGCGATTGCTGAGCAGGTAGAAACGCCGGACGAGGCCAAGGCGCGCGCCAAGCGTGAGGGCAAACCTTCATCCAAGGCGCTCGTCGCCCGCGATATCGTGCGTTTCGTGACCGCAGGGACGTTGACCGAAGAGGCTTTGCTCAATCCTCGCGCGGCCAACCTGCTTGTCGCATTGGCCGAGGTGCGCGGCACTATCGGATTGGCAGCCTGCGACATATCGACCGGCTCGATGACGCTCGAGGAATGCGCACCGGACATGCTTGGAGCAGAGCTGGCGCGGTTGGGGGCGACCGAAGTGGTCGTGCCGGAGGGCTGGGAGTATGGGCCCGAGGATGCAAGCTTCCATGCCCGCAGCGCGTTCTCCAGCGATGGCGGTGCTGAAGCGCTGACGAAGGTCCACGGTGTTTCGACCCTAGATGGCTTCGGTGATTTCTCGCGCGCGATGTTGGCGGCGGCGGGTGGATTGATTGGCTACCTTGACCATGTGGGTCGCGGCACCCTGCCGCTCCTGCTGCCGCCGGTCCTGCGTGACAATCGTGCCGGCATGATCATGGACGAGGCCACTCGCGGCAGCCTCGAAATACTCGAAAGCCAGAACGGCGCGCGTGCGGGCAGCCTGGTCGCTGCGCTTGATCGCTGCTCGACCGGAGCCGGATCGAGGCTGCTTGCACAGGACCTGTCCGCACCGCTGCTCGACAAGACTGCCATCGAGGATCGCCTTGCGCTCGTGCAATTCTGGCGCGATCGACCGATCGAGCGTGCAAACCTGCGCGATGCGCTGCGTGCGCTGCCTGATATCGGGCGTGCTCTGGGGCGCTTGGTTGCCGGTCGCGGGAGCCCTCGCGATCTTGGCCAGATCCGTGACGGGCTCAGCGAAGCATGGCGGCTTTACGACTGGCTGTCGCGTGAGAATGACCGCCCCGCCCTGCTCGAAACGCTTGTGCCCCAGCTTGCAGGCCACGGCGCGCTAACCGATTCGTTGTCGCGGGCGCTGGTCCCATCGCCCCCGACAGGACGCTCGAACGGTGGCTTTATCGCCGAGGACTACGACGCTGGCCTCGATGAATTGCGCGAAGTGTCAGGCAACGCCCGGCGCGCCATCGCGGCGATGGAAGCGCGCTACCGCGACGAAACCGGCATCGCCTCGCTCAAGATCAAGCATAACGGCGTGCTCGGCTATTTCATCGAAGTGCCCAGCCGCCATGGCGATGCATTGATGGCGCCGGACAGCGGCTTCACCCATCGCCAGACGATGAAAGGTGCCGTGCGGTTCAATTCGCTGTCCCTGCACGAAGAAGCTTCGCGTATTTCCGAGGCGGGCGGGCGAGCGCTTGCTGCCGAAGAGGCGCATTTCGAGGAGCTGGTGAGTTCCGTAGTCGAAGCTCGCGAAGCCATTGCTGCTACCGCAGCGGCGCTAGCCAGGATCGACGTCAGCGCGTCCAATGCCGAGCGAGCGAGCGAGGGCGATTGGTGCCGTCCCGAGATTACGAAGGATGACGCTCTCACGATCGAGGCAGGCCGTCACCCGGTCGTCGAAGCCGCGCTTGCAAAGGCGGGCGACCGCTTCGTCGCGAATGATTGCAGCCTCAGCGCAGATGATCGCCTGTGGTTGATCGGCGGCCCGAACATGGGCGGCAAGTCGACTTTCCTGCGCCAGAATGCACTGATCGTCCTGATGGCGCAGGCGGGCTGTTTCGTTCCTGCATCTTCAGCGCGGATCGGATTGGTTGATCGCTTGTTCAGCCGCGTGGGGGCATCCGATAATCTTGCGCGCGGGCGCTCGACATTCATGGTCGAAATGGTCGAAACCGCAGCGATCCTCAGCCAGGCGACACAGCGCAGTTTCGTGATCCTCGATGAAGTGGGACGCGGCACATCGACCTATGACGGGCTGGCCCTTGCATGGGCCGTGGTCGAAGCGGTGCATTCGCGTATCGCCTGCCGCTGCCTGTTTGCCACGCATTATCACGAACTCTCTCGTCTAGCAGAAAGTTGTGAGAGCCTGTCGCTGCACCATGTGCGCGCGCGCGAATGGAAGGGTGATCTGGTTCTTCTCCATGAGCTTGCCGAAGGGCCGGCAGACAGATCCTATGGCCTCGCGGTCGCGAAACTTGCCGGCGTGCCCAAGGACGTGGTCGCGCGGGCGAAAGCGGTGCTGGAAAAACTGGAACGTTCTCGCGAGGAGACCGGCGGGCTTGCCGCCGGGCTGGGAGAGCTACCGCTGTTCGCCGCAGCAATGCCCGAACCGCAATCGACACCCGAAGACGTGCTTGCGACCAAGCTGCGTGAGACGGATCTCGATGCGCTCTCACCGCGCGATGCGCTGGATTTGCTCTACGATCTCAAGCGCTCGCTCGACTGATCGGGTTTCTACCAAACCTTAACCCTGATGCGATAAGCAGAACGGGCTATGTCGAATAACATTCTTGCAAACCCAAAGCGCGCGCTCGCTTTTGTTGGTGTTGTCGCCGCAATCGGCGTGGTGCTCTCGCTCGGAGCGGGATCCTTCGTTGCCCCTTCCGGACCGAACCAATACGAACGCGCCGCTGCCGAACGCGAGGCGCAGACAGAGACAGAAAAACCCGCACAGGACGTGGCTGTCAGCGGGTGGTCGGATGAGGAATTGTCTGACGACTGGAGCGCAGGCCCGAACGCAGATGCGCAGGGCTCAAACGGTTTTGCCCAAGCACCAAGCGAACTCGGCTTCGATTTCGGCGAATACGAACCAGACGCCAGCGGCAGCTCTTCATCGGGCGGCGAGTTTGCCAGGGGCAGGGGCGGCAGCGAAAGCGGCCCCAATGCCAATGCGAGAGAGTTTCGCGCACCCAAGACTGCCATCGGGGACCAGGTTCCCCAGCCCATCGACGGCTTTTAAGTAAATACCAGCGCGCTGCACATGCAACCACGCCGGTTTTTCATGATCAAAGTTCAGTCGTAGTACTTGTCGACGTTGTCGTCATGGTTCGGCTCACCGGCAAAAGCACCATTGTCGATGCGGCCGGTATCTTCCATCTCGCGCATCTGGTCGATCATGTCGGTTTCGCTGCCTGCGACATTATCAACGCCGGGAGATGCCACTTTCAGGCTTTCGGTTGCACCGGCATTTTGAGCGTGCTCTTTCGCCTGCATGGCGATTTCCTGCGCCTGGCTGCGATGATCGTCCTGCTCGTCATTGTGCATTTCGGGGGCGAGCGAAGACATGCGTTCTTCCTGGCTAAGCGGCTTGGTCGTGTCAGTCATGGGACTACTCCTTCCCCAATCTAACAGACAGGAGCCGCCAATAGTTCCGGCTTGGCGACATTTGATCGCCAACCGGGCCTCAGCGCGTGGGGACCGGAGCTTCGCCTGTATAGTCGTAGAAACCGCGCCCCGTCTTGCGACCCAGCCAACCGGCTTCGACATATTTCACCAGCAACGGCGCCGGGCGATACTTGCTGTCGCGGGTCGTCTTGTAGAGCACCTTGATGATGTCGAGGCAGGTGTCGAGCCCGACGAAATCGGCCAGTTGAAGAGGCCCCATCGGATGATTGAGGCCAAGGCGGCAGCCCTTGTCGATATCCTCGATACCCGCAGTCGACTGGCCCAGCACGAAGACCGCCTCGTTGATCATGGGAAGCAGGATACGGTTGACCACAAAGCCCGGCTCATCCTGGCTCAGCACCACCTGCTTGCCAAGCTCTTCGGCAAAGGCGGTGACAGTGTCGGTGGTCGCCTTGGCGGTGGCGAGGCCCGGAATGACCTCGATCAGGCCCATGACCGGAACCGGATTGAAAAAGTGCAGCCCGATGAAGCGCGCGGGGTCGGGCGAGTGGTTCGCCATGCGGGTGATCGGGATCGAGCTTGTGTTCGACGCCATGATCGCATCGTCGCGCAAGACCTTGCCAGCCGCTTCGAAGATCGCGTTCTTGATCTCCTCGCGCTCGGTCGCGGCTTCGATGATGAGATCGGCCTCGGCCATGGGTGAATAGTCGGCGACAGGCGTAATGCGCGACAGCAGCTTTTCTGCCTCGTCAGCTTCGATCTTGCCGCGCCCGGCAAGCTTTACCAATGCCTTTTCGACCTTGCCCTTGCCTCCCTCTGCGGTCGCGAGATCGACATCGGACAACATCACCTGCATTCCGTGCGCTGCCACGGTCTGAGCAATTCCGGTGCCCATTTGACCGGCTCCGATAACGGCGATATTCCGCATGGCATCAATTCCCTTCGCAAGTGCAGCAAAATGCGCTCACTAGCGAGGTTGCGACCCGCTGGCTAGCGATTAGCGCCCGGCACCCATTTGACGTCGTCCGCCCCGTTATCGTTGCAGCAACGGGCAAGCACGAACAGCAGATCCGACAGACGATTGACGTAGGATGCGGCGGCCGGATTGACCGGCTCGACTTCGGCAAGCGCCGTCACAGCGCGCTCTGCCGCACGGGTCGAGGCGCGCGCGACATGCATGCGGGCGGCACCCTCACTTCCGCCGGGAAGGATGAAGCTGGAAAGCGGCTCAAGCTTTTCGTTGAAGTGATCGATCTGTGTCTCGATCCAATCGACCTGGCTCTGCACCACACGCAACACCATTTCGCCCGGCTCGAACCCTTCACCGTCAAGCGCGCCCTTTGGCGTGGCAAGGTCGGCTCCAAGATCGAAGAGGTCGTTTTGAACGCGCAGCAAGGCCTCGCCAATGGGCGTATCGTGTTCGATTGCGGCTAATGCCAGACCTATCGCGCTGTTGGCCTCATCCACCGCGCCAATCGCCGCGATGCGCGCCGAATGCTTGGCGGAGCGCGATCCGTCGATAAGGCCCGTGGTCCCGTCATCGCCGGTGCGCGTGTAAATCTTGTTGAGCTTGACCATAGGCCAGCGGGTTAGCCGCCGCTGGCAAGCAGGGCAATCACCGCGACAACCGCAATGGCCATGGCCTGATACTTGATGCGCGAGAACATCGCCTTGTTCTGCAGCATCTGCATTTCAGTGACGGTTTCAGCTTCGCCGCTTTCGAGATCGATCTTGGTCGTCTTGAGGAAGGCAATGATCCCGCGCACCAGTGACACAACCACCAGGATGCAAAGGACGATGAGAATGGGCACGAGGATATAGTTCATGGCAACTAAATGGGCCGTGTGCCCTCAACTTCCAAGCTCGAAATTGCGCAACCGCACTTGCTCTGCAAGCACGAGACCATCTTCTCCGGCCTTGCGGCGCTCGGCGATTGGGGGCGAACCGCGCCGCTTGGCAAGCTTCGTCCCGTCCTCGGCGAGCACAAGTTCGTGATGGTGCCACGTGGGAACGGGGAGCTTCAGAAGCTCCTGCAAGATGCGGTGTATATGCGTGGTCTCAAGCAAGTCCTCGCCCCGCGTGACCAGCGACACGCCATCGGCGGCATCATCGAGCGTTACCGCCAGATTGTAGCTTGCTGGCAAGTCCTTGCGCACGATGACCACGTCGCCCAGCGCCCTGGGATCGGCAACAACCGAGCCGATTGTTTCGTCCACCCACACAACCTCGCCCACCTCGGCAAGAGCACGTACAACATCGATCCTCAGCGCGGCACCTTCACCGGCTTTCCCTTCGCATGTGTCGCGGCATGAGCCGGGATATTCGACGCCGTCCGAACCAACCCGCTTCGGCAAAGCTGCGATTTCCTTGCGAGTGCAGGTGCAAGGATAGAGGAACCCCCTCTCGACAAGGTCTCTCGCCGCCTCGGCATAGCTGTCAAGCCGGGTCGATTGGGCCGGCACCTCGTCCCATTCCAGCCCAAGCCATTCAAGGTCGCGGCGATATTCATCGGCAAGTTCGGGGCGCGAGCGCGGACCGTCAATGTCCTCTATACGCAAAAGAAATCGACCTTTTGCAGCCTTTGCGATATCGTGCGCGATGATTGCTGAAAAGGCGTGCCCCAGGTGCAAGTGCCCGTTCGGGCTTGGCGCAAAGCGCGTGACAAGAGGCAGTTCGCTCATGTGTCAGCCATGACACAAGCGGGGCGGAACGTCATTTTCTTTCGCTTTTCACAGGTCTTCCACAGGCTGTCCCTGTGGATAGCCACAGTGTCACGACTTTGACTCTTAAAGTTGCCACGGCATGTTCCATTCAATCAGGGAGGAACGCTAACCCGTGTTCAAGAGCGAACTGATCGAAACGGCGGCAAAGTTCCGCAGCGCTGAGGAGGACCCGACACGCAACCTGTCGGCATGCCCGGCGCTGGTCCTCAATGCGGACTACACGCCGCTGTCCTACTATCCCTTGAGCCTGTGGCCCTGGCAAACGGCGATCAAGGCGGTTTTCCTCGACCGGGTCGACATCGTCGAGAGCTACGATCGCGAGGTGCACTCGCCCTCGCTCGACATGAAAATCCCGAGCGTTATCGCGCTGCGCCAATACGTAAAGCAGAGCGAGTTTCCCGCCTTCACGCGCTTCAACGTGTTTTTGCGCGACAAGTTCAGCTGTCAGTATTGCGGTTCAACCGAGAACCTGACCTTCGACCACGTCATTCCGCGCCGGCTTGGCGGAAGGACGACGTGGGAAAACATCATCACCGCCTGCGCACCATGCAATATGAAGAAGGGCGGTCGCACGCCCAAGCAGGCGCATATGCCGGTGAGACGTGTACCGATCCGCCCGACCAGCTGGCAGCTCCAACAGCACGGCAAGCAATTCCCGCCAAACTACCTGCACGAGACATGGCGGGACTGGCTCTATTGGGATATCGAGCTGGAGGCTTAGGCCCAGTCGCAAGTAGCGGACATTCTGCTAGCGACCGCAGTTGAGGACATACGAGAACGTCACTCAGTCATCGGAATTCTACACGAAGACGCGTAGCCCAGCCCGCGCTTGATTGCAGGATAAAGCCTGCCGCTGGCGGCCGCGAGAGTGAGCTCGGTGCGCACAGGGCGCGAGTATTGCGCCTCGACGACCTTGCCTAGCTCCGATGCGCGCAGAACATCGCCGCTCGCAATCGCATCACCAAAGTCGAACGCCAGCGCGTCAGTATCGCTATCCGGCTTGCCCATCAGCGCATTCTGGATCCGCTCGTCAGCCATCCCATCAGCCAGCGCGAAACCGCGCACGATCTCGACGCAGGGTCCGCAGTCCTCCGCCCGGGTCGAACCCAATCGCGCCATGTGGATCATGTCCTTGGGCGCATGAAAGTAGTGGCGTGAGAGGATCATGGCGTGCTGAAACTTCTCGACCGCGAAACCGCCGGCATCCGACAGGTCATCGTAATAGGGTTCCTTGTCGCCCGCGATCTTTTTCATCAGCCTGATAAAGCTCCGCTTGGGCAGCGGTACGGGCGAGACGCGCTGGCGCCCGAGCTGGATCGCGATGGCGATAAGCACAAGCAAGGGCGGGCCGAGCACCCCTGGCGCGTCGCGCCAGAAGATGTCGGGACTGCACATCCCGGTCATCACTTCGTAGATGTGCAGCACACCATGCGCGCCTAGCCACAGCGTACCAGCGAGCGCACTACCCCAGCGCAACGCCGGATTGGCGGCTGCGAACGCAATCATCGCCCCCGACGTGAGATAGGCGATCCCGATATCGCGGATGAAGTGCTGGTTGGCAGGCCCGGTTGCCTTCACGGTGCCGACGAAATCGTACCAGCCGAAGGGGTCGATCAGCATGAATAACCCATTTGACAAGGTGAAGAGCGCGACAAGCATGAGGAGCACTTGCACAAGCCGATCGAGCGCGTCAGGTTTGCCATACATTATCGGATCTCCTATATCCGGATATTTCGTATCCGTTTATAAGAGTGCGGGCAAGAGGATTGTCAATCATGCGGATCAATAAGGGTGTAGAATGGGCGGCCCATGCCTGCGCGCTGCTGGTGCCGCTATGGCCGGACAAGGGGCTGTCGCTCTCAGCCCTCGCCGAATTTCATGACCTGCCGGAGCCCTATATGGCGAAGCAGATGCAGGCGCTGGCCCGTGCGGGGATCGTCAGCGGCGGACGCGGGAGGAGCGGTTTCTACACGCTCGCCCGGCCGCCGAACGACATTACATTGCTCGATATCCTCTTGGCGGTCGATGGCGACGAGCCGATGTTCCGTTGCAGCGAAATCCGCCAGAACGGCCCGTGCGCGAGCAATCCGTCTGAGTGCAAGGTGCCGTGCAATATTGCCGCCGGTTTCTGGCAAGCAGAGGAAGCCTACCGTGCAAGCCTTGCCCGCATCGATCTCGCGTCACTGTCGGGAGCGGTCGCCGCCCAGCTTGGTCCGACGAAGGTCGCTAAGGCAGGCGAATGGATAAGCGCGAACGTGCGGACGCGCGGCTGATCAGATCGCGACCGGCTCGCTGCCGTCGAGCCCTTGGGTGCAGCCACGCGTTTCCGCATCCTTCCCATCGCCGATTTGCGAGACTTGCGCTCGCCCCCAAGACGCGAGGACCGATGAGGGCATCCGATCGTCCTCTCTCCACCCATTTGCAGACATCCCAGTTCGTCCGCTTTTCTTCATTTTTTAGGTCACTGCCGCCCGCTCACTGAACTCATCGCGCCGCCATTCCTCGCTCCCCAGAACCTCGGCCACGTGCCGCGCGGCTTCGGCCATGTCCTCAAACCGCAGGTAGGCAGGCGCAAAGCCGAGGCGCAGGATGTCGGGATCGCGAAAGTCACCGATCACACCGCGCGCGATCAGGGCCTGACAGATGGCGTAGGCTTGTGTGTGACGGAAGGAGAGCTGGCTGCCCCGATCGCTTGAAACCGGTGGGCTCACGAGGTCGAGCGCAATCCCGCGCTCCTTGAGGCATTCGAGGAGGAATTCCGACAGCGCCTGCGACTTTGCGTAAAGCCGCTCGACGCCGATCTCCGCGATCAGGTCCACCCCGACTTCGAGCGCGGTGAGGCCGAGGACGGGCGAGGTGCCGCATTGCAGTTGCTCGATGCCGGGAGCGGCCTCGTAATCGTCGGAGAAAGCAAAGGGACGGGCATGGCCGAACCATCCCGTGAGCGGCTGCCTGAGGTCGGCCAAATGGCGCTCGGCAACAAAAGCGAAGGCAGGCGCACCGGGACCGCCGCACAGATACTTGTACCCGCAGCCGGTGGCGAAATCGGCATTCACGCCGTTGAGGTCGACCGGTATCGCGCCGGTTGAATGCGACAGATCCCACAACACCAGCGCGCCTGCATCATGAGCCGCCTTGGTAAGCGCCGCCATGTCGAAGAGCTCCCCCGACTTGTAATGGGCATGGGTGAGCATGAGCAGCGCAACGTCATCATCAAGGGCGTCGGCAATTTGTTCGCGCGGAGCGAGGCGCCGGGTTGCAAGACCCTGACGCTCAATGCCCTGGATCATGTAAATGTCGGTCGGGAAATTGCCCGGTTCCGATAGTATCACCTTGCGCCCCGGCCTCATGTCGAGCGCGGCTGCGATCAGCTTGAAGAGGTTCGCGCTAACCGTGTCGCAGGCGATGACTTCGTGAGGCTGCGCGCCGATCAGCGGAGCGATCTTTGCCCCCACGCGTGCGCCCAGCTCAAACCAGCCGGCCTCGTTCCAGCTGCGGATCAGTCCCTCACCCCATTCCTGCTCCACTGCGCGCGCCATCGCAGCTGGCGTTGCTTTGGGCAGGCAACCGAGTGAATTGCCGTCGAGATATATCACGCCGTCGGGCACCACGAACCGGTCGCGATAAGCACCCAAGGGGTCAGCGGCGTCGAGTTCGCGCGCGCGGTCAAGCATCGGAGATTTCTCTCAAGATCGCGCGCACAGGCGATGCGTCTCCTGAAACGATGGGGAGCGGGAGCGCGATTAGTTCGTATCGCCCCTCCTCCACATCATCGAGGACCAGACCCTCAAGCACGCGGATATCGTGTTTGAGTACGGCCTTGTGCGCGTCCATCGTCTTGGAGGATTGCGGATCGATCGATGGTCCGTCGATCCCGATCAGCTTCACACCCTGAACGCCAAGCCATTCGATCGTCTCCGCGGCGATTGCGGTGGTGTCATCGACCCACTCATCATGCGGGAAGGTGTCGAACGTGCGGAACAGCACGCGGTCGGCAGAGCCCAAATGCGGCAGATCGCCCACTTCCACCAGCGAACCGACCCCGCGCGCATCGACGACGAAGCATTCTCCCAGATAGGGCTCAAGCCCGACCGACGCGATGTCCGGCCCTTTTGGCGAATAATGCAGCGGCGCATCGGCATGCGCGCCCGAATGGGTGGACAAGGTGAGCGCCGATACATTCACCGGCGAGCCCTCTTCCATCTGCCAGGTTCGCGCCTGTGTGAACGCCGTGTCGCCCGGCCATACCGGAAGCGAAGGGCGCAGCGGCTGCGATATGTCCCAGATCCTGGATGTCATTAGATCGCGGTCCTCACGCTCAAAAGCTCGGGAAAGAATGCCTGTTTCAGCACCCCTTCAAGATAGGGAACACCCGGCGTCCCCCCGGTACCGCGCTTGAAACCGATGATCCGCTCAACCGTTTTCAGATGGCCAAACCGCCATCGCTGAAAGTGGTATTCGAGGTCGACCAGCTTTTCCGCCAGCTCGTAAAGGTCCCAGTGCTCACCCGGATTGCGGTAGATTTCGGCCCACGCCGCCTCGACGGAATGATTGAGCACGTAAGCCTTCGTCGGGTCGCGCTCCAGCACGCCGGCATCAATCGCAAAGCCACGCTTCGCAAGCAGACGGATCGCTGCATCGTAGATGCTCGCTCGGGTCGTCTCGCGCTCCAAACGCTGCGACCAATCCCCGGTCTTTTCATGCAGGCGGATGTGCTTTGCATCACGCGCGCCGAGCATGAATTCCATCATCCGGTATTGGGGCGACTGGAATCCGCTTGATGAGCCCAAATGCGGGCGGATCGTCGAATAATCGTGCGGGGTCATGGTCGAAAGCACGTCCCAGCTTTGAATCAACTGCTCCTGAGCACGCGCCACGCGTGAGAGCATCTTGAAGGCAGGGCGCAGATCATCCGCTTCGATATGTTCACGCGCCAGGGTCAGCTCGTGCAGGCACAGCTTGAGCCACAACTCACCCGATTGGTGAACGATGATGAACAGCATCTCGTCATGCGCGCCCGAAGCCGGGTGCTGACTGTCGAGGATTTTCCCGAGGTCGAGATAGCTCGTATAGTTGACGGTGTCGGACATGACGTACCGCTAGACCATGGCGGTATCGAATGAAACCAGCTGTGAGCGGCTCAGCCCTCGAGAATGCGTGTTTCGGGGTGATGCTTGTCGAGGTGTTTCTTGATGATGCGCAGGTTGCGGGTGTTCGAACGGAAAACAAAATCCGCCGCATCGCCCACCAGCGGAACCAGACCCAGCAAAGTGTCGAATGCGACATTCGTGCCCATGCGCGTCAGTTGCCACTTCGACATGCCAAGATTGCGCGCCTCCCAGACCATATAGGCACCCAGCGCGGTGGTGATGAAATCGCCGATCACCGGGACCAACCCGATCAGCGCATCCAGACCGATGGGGACGTTAACGCCGGGAACGCGAAAACTGCGCTCCAGCAGCAATTCCATAGCTTCCACGCGGGCACGAACCGATGCCGGATCGGTGCCGGTCGGCAACGATGCGCCCATGACCTGCGGGCGCTCTGCGAAAGGGTTGTCCACTACGGGGCGGCGGGGTCCTTCAGGACCGTTCATCGAACTCTCCTTTGCCCCCTATGTGGTGGGTTCAGATAGCGGGAACAAGGGGTGCAGCCCCCATGGGTTCGCCTGATACCCGCTCACCGCGCCGCGCACGAGCGACCAGCGCACCGGCACCCCGAAGGGTATGAATATCTCGGCCGCTACCAATTCGGCATGCGCTTCAGCCAGCAGGGCCTGTTTAGCCGCAGGATCGCGCAATTCCAGCGAATCGCGCACCAGATCGTCGGCAGTCGGAGAGCACAATCCCAATTCAATCGTGCAGTTGAGCTGGTTGAGGAACCAGCGCGGCGAGGAATAGCGCGCCAGCCTGTCGCGCAGTTCCAGATCGCCACCATCGCCCATGCCCACGCGCGTTGCGGTAACGCCAATCGACTGCCAGGCAGCGGCGATCTGGCGAAACAGCAAGTCGCTGCCCGGCCCTCTCGGCAGCCCGACACTGACGCTTGCCTCTTCGCCTGTTGCGGCCTCCCAGGCAGCGATGCGCGCACGTGCGGTCGCCTGTCGCTGCTCAAAGGTCTGATCGTCCCAGCGCGAGGCAGCATAGCGTTGCGGTACGAACAGTTCGGACGGCACGATCCACGTCGTCGACCGCCAGCCGCCAAGGCCAAAGGGTTGAATAAGCGCCGCACGATCAATCGCCATGGAAAGCGCCTCGCGCCGGTCCGGATCGGACAGAACCCCTGCATCGCTGCGGAAAATGAGCCCGAACAGGCCGAGCGCGGGATCAACCTGTACCGTTCCGCGCGAAAGCGGTCCCAGCTGCGCGAGCGGGAAGGTCGCAATCGTCCCGTTGAGAAGCAGATCGACCTCTCCGCTGGTAAAGGCATCAACGGCCTGCTGCCCGCTAAGGGCACGGATCGTCAGGCCGCGCGACAGTTCCTCCCAATCCTCGCGAGCGGGCAGTCCGCGTGCCTCAGGCGGGAGAACGCTGAGGCGCGCCAGCGACGAATCCTCATCGCGGGAGACCACCATGGGTCCGACACCGCTGCCCCGCTTGGTCAAACCCATTTCGGGCTGAGCGAGAAGGCGCAGGAATTCAGGCATCGGGCCTGACAAACGCAGTTCGACGACCCGCCCTGTCATTGCGCGAATTTCCGTGACCTTCGCCAGGTCCAGGCCCAGCGAGGTTCCCTCCAGCTGGTCTATTCTTTCGCGCAGAGCCGTTCGCACGTCCTGCGCTGTCAGTTCCTCTCCATCGGGCCAGTTCGCATCGCGCAGGCGGAAGATATAGCTCAGCCCGTCATCCGTGACGATCCAGCGCTCTGCGATTGCCGGCACCACCTGACCCGCCGGATCGAGCGCGACGAGGCCTTCATTGGTCGCAGCGCGCAAATGCTGGGCGGCGCTCGACAACCGCACGCCCTGCTGGAACAGCGCATTCTCATTTCCGAAGATCGCAACATCGATGGGACCGCGCTCGCCAGCGGGGCCGCAGGATGCAGCGAGAAGCGCTAAAAGAGAAGTGGGGAGGAATCGGTTCACGCCAGCCGGGTTAGCAGCTTGCGCGGTTTGGGTCAGTGTCAAAAGACGGGATAAACCACCCGGCTCTCAGCCAAGGATCAGACCTTGCGAAGGCTTCCGGACCGAGGCGGCGGAGGCGCACGGTGAGCGCGCGACAGAGAGTCCACATCGTGTGTCACCGCGGTCGCCTCTCCGCTCGGTTTGCGCGCGGCTTGCGAATCGATTTCGTTGTCGAAGGCGATGCCAAATCGCTTGTCCTGAACCCAGGCGACCGTTCCGTTGACAGTTCCGACATTGCGCAATTCGACCACGACGCGGTTCCCGCGTGCGACGGCCATCGACCCTTCGCCCATCATGCCACCGTCGGAAAGGTTCCGGACGCGGACGCGGTGCTGCACGTGTTCATTCTCGACGCTCACATTGGCGAGGAGGAAGAGGCTGTCGCGCGAAACGCTCCTTGTCTCGACTCCTGTCATCTGCAGCTTCTCCTAGAGCAAATTCTTTGTATTCGTTGCGTAACCCTACGCGGCAAGCGTGCTTAATCAGCTTCGCCAAGCGTGATCACCCAGCTAGGCCAGTGCGGTAAACGAGCCGTAAAGAATGTTTGGTCAGCCCGATCCAAAATCGGAAGCGTCTCATTCTGACACGAGATTTGTCAGGCCCGGCTACTCGGCGACCGTTGCAATCGGAGTATGCAAGGAGCGGCAAAGCCCCGGCAGGTCAGTCGTCGCGCGAAATTTTTTCGCGGCGCTCGTGCGCTTCCTGCGCTTCGACGGTCATGGTGGCCACCGGGCGTGCGATCAGCCGCTTGAGCCCGATGGGATCGCCGGTCACTTCGCAATATCCATATTCGCCCTGATCGATCCGGCGCAGTGCTGCATCAATCTTGGAGACCAGTTTGCGTTGACGATCGCGGGTGCGCAATTCGATGCCCCAGTCGGTTTCGCTTGATGCGCGGTCGTTGAGGTCGGCTTCGCGGATCGGGCCATCAGCCAGAGATTGCAGCGTTAGTCCCGCAGCAGTGTGGATCGAGCGCTTCCATTCGATCAGCAGCATTTGAAAATAGGCCTGCTGCCGCTCGTTCATGTACTCTTCGTCGTCGCTGGGGACGTAATCCTCTGGAAAAAGACTCTTGGCCTTGTCGAGGATCTTGCTGTCGTCAGAAGCCGCCGCTGCCATCTGGTTCTCTAATCCCAAACCTCTCGCAAAACCTTTCAGGTTTTCTGCGTGAATGTTCCATTGGCCCGCTTGCCTCAAGGCAAGCCTCGTCTCTCGCGGGGCCTATAGGCAAGCTGCCAATTCCCCGCAAGCGGCTTTGCCATACGCCGGTCGATTGCGTGTCGAAAACTGCACAATTGCGGCGCACGGGCTTCATTTCGCGCGAAAAAAAGGGCGGCGGCGTTAACCAATTGTTGACCATGATCCGTGAGGTCTGGGGCTGCACGGTCCGATTGGGGATTGCCTCAAGGGGGAATGGACCGGGGGTTAACGGGGAAATGAGATGAAACTTGAAACGTTCAATGCAGGAGAGTCCCGGTCGCTGGACAGCGGAGCCATCGATCTGACCATCGCCGGATTTCTTGCCGATGCCGCCGCTGGCGATATCGCAGCGCTGTTCAATCTCGGCGTGTCTTATTCGACGGGCAGCAACGGGGTAGAATGCGACCTTGTCGAAGCGCACAAATGGTTCAATCTGGCCGCATCGCGCGGTCATGAGGAAGCCGCCTGGTGCCGCGCTGATGTCTCCGACGAAATGACCGCTCGCGAGATCGCCGAAGCGCAGCGCCGCGCACGCCGCTGGCTATCCGAAGAACGACGCGCCGCCTGATAACTCGCAAAGAAGGGGTCAGTCCCCTTTCTTGAAAGGCGTGCGTCGATCCAGAAACACCTGATCGGTAGAGACGCCTTCGCGCTCTCTTTCGAGGAAATCGGCGACCGCCGCGCGAAATCCGTCATCGACCAGCCAATGCGCTGACCATGTCTTGACCGGCTCGTATCCACGCGCAAGCTTGTGACCGCCCTGAGCGCCCGCTTCCACTCTTGGCAGCCCCCGCTCAATCGCGATGTCGATCGCCTGATAATAACACAGCTCGAAATGCAGGAAGCGCACATCGCGCGCGCACCCCCAATAGCGACCGTAGATCGCATCCGATCCAACAAAATTCAGAGCACCCGCGATCGGCTCGTCGTCATCGTAGGCGAGGATGAGAACCAGTTTCTCGCCCATCCGCTCACCTATCAGAGTGAAGGCCTCGCGCGTGAGGTACGGTGTGCCCCATTTGCGTGCCCCTGTGTCCTGATAGAACACCCAGAACGCGTCCCAGTGATGCTCCTTGATGTCATCGCCCGTCAGCCGATCGATCCGGAGCCCTTCTTGCGCAGCCGCGCGTTCCTTTCGCAGGTTCTTCCGTTTGCGCGAGGCAAGCGCGTTCAGAAAATCGTCGAAGCTGTCATAATCGCGATTAAGCCAATGAAACTGGATATCGCTCCGCATCAGCCATCCGCCGGCCTCAAACAATGGCACCTGTTCGGGTTCGATAAAGGTCGCATGCGCACCTGACAGGCCGTTCTGTTCACACACGACCTGCGCGCCTTTGAGCAAATGCGACGCGAATGCATCGTCGGACAAGAGCAGCCGCGGTCCGTTCGCTGGCGTAAAGGGTGCGGCGATCTGCAGCTTGGGGTAATAGTGCCGCCCCGCCCGGTGCAGCGCATCCGCCCAGGCATGATCAAACACATATTCCCCCTGGCTGTGCCCCTTGGCATAGCTCGGCATGGCCGCCTTCAAGCGGCCTTGCGCATCGGTCGCCACGATAGGAACCGGGTCCCAGCCGGTCCCCTCGCCAACGCTACCGGAATCTTCCAACGCAGTCAGAAATTGATGGCTGACGAAGGGGTTTCTCCGACCGCCCAGCGCGTTCCATTCGTCCGCCTCGAACTCGCCCACACCGGGCGCGAGACGCACAGTCAGTTCACCGGAATCAGCCGCTCCTGCCGTCACGCAAGCCCCTCACCCTCGCTGATAAGGGCATCGACATGAGAAAGCGCATGTTCGCGCAGCTCGGTGCTTCGGACAGTCCAGCTGAGCAAAGGGCGCCCGCTTTCACGCCACAGGGAAGGAATTGCCGAGGGTAGGTCGCGGATATCCATGGCAAGGAAATCGGGGGCCGCGGCCTCTAACGCTCCGGCAGTGCGCCAAGCGCCCAAGAAGCCATGGTCCAACGTATCGGTGCAGACCAAACCGC
This sequence comes from Erythrobacter sp. KY5, assembly GCF_003264115.1. Lineage (NCBI taxonomy): Bacteria > Pseudomonadati > Pseudomonadota > Alphaproteobacteria > Sphingomonadales > Erythrobacteraceae > Erythrobacter > Erythrobacter sp. KY5. The sequence continues at coordinate 260,040 of NZ_CP021912.1, forward strand.
GCACGGTTTCGGGGGAGTGCCGCGCGAACCATTCGCCTACCCTGAAATCGAAGCTCATCACTGCATGTTCCCCGGCATAATCCTGCAACATCTCGGCGGTGCACACACAGCTACGTTCGACATCGTATTCCGGCCGCGATTTGATTTCGATCAGCAGGGGTACCTTGCCCGCAACCTCTTCGAGCAATGCTGAAAGGCGCAAGGGCCGTTCATCACTGTCCTGAAGACGCAGAGCCTCCAGTTCTTCAGCGTTGAACACTTCAGTCAGGCCGGAGCCATCGGTGAGCCGGCCCAGTTCCCAGTCGTGAAAGACCATCGGCTGCTTATCGAGACTGCGCTGAATGTCGCATTCGATACCCATACCAGCCGCGATCGCCGCCCTTGCAGCGGCAAGCGAATTTTCCGGAACGCCCGGAGAATGCAGTCCGCGATGGGCGTACTCCCACCGGGTCAGCCAGCCGGGAGCTTGGCGGTCGCTCATTGGGTGATGGCGATAACAGCGTCCACTTCGACGGCAGCCCCTAGCGGCAGGACAGGTACGCCGACAGCCGCGCGAGCGTGCCGGCCTTTTTCGCCAAACACTTCGAACATCAGGTCCGATGCGCCATTGGCGACCTTAGGCTGGTCCGTGAAATCGCCCGTCGAATTGACGAATGCGCCCAGCTTCACGACCCGCTCGACCTTTTCGAGCAGGCCCGCTGCCTTGAGCTGCGCAAGGATCATCAATCCGCAGGCGCGCGCTGCGTCCATTCCGCCTTCGAGATCGACATCCTCGCCCAGCCGGCCGGTCACGACCTTGCCATCGACAAATGGGAGCTGGCCGGAAATGTGCACTAAGCCGCCCTGCTCAACCAGTGGAACGTAGCTGGCGACAGGCGCAGCGGCGGCGGGAAGTTCGATGCCGAGTTCGGCAAGACGTGTTTCGATAGACATGTTTTTCAGTTCTCCAATTGTGCCTTGAGCCAGGGAAGCGCATCGGACCAGACATCGATCCGGGCATCGGCGTGTCCGGCCTTGTGAGCGCAATCAATGCCATCGGCGATCATCGGCTCACCGCAGAAATGCAAGCGCCTTACATCCGGCGCCGTTTCTTTGACGGACAGATGATGCTGCGCCAGATCGTCGATGAACAGCGCTCGACCGGGCGCATATTCTTCGATGATTTTTTGCAGCGCCGGACCCTTTGGCCCCTGGTTGGTGTAGACCTTTGCGTGCAGCCCGTGAGCGGCCAGTTGCTCAGCGCGCATGTCGCGGCGGAAATCGACAAGGTTGGTGAGCACGACGACATCGGCGTGCTCGGTCAATTCGTTGAGCGCATCAATGGCGCCAGCGATTGGCAATTGCCGATCCATTTCGGTGTCGAAAAACCCGCCAAGCTTGCGCCAGACTTCGGATGGCTCAAGCAGCTTGCCGTTTTCCTGCCAGCGCAGGGCTTCGCCGAAATTGCCTCCGGAAAGGTCGAAGTCGACGCCCTGTGTCTCCTCAAGCCAATCCTTGAAGTGGGCGACCATGTGAAGAATGACTTCATCGCAATCGCTGATGACGAGCGGGCGGCTCATGCGGCAAGCTCCCTTCTGGCAGCGATCAGTTCTTCGGGCGTTACCGCCAACGCTTCGGCAGCGCGCACGAGATCGGGTTCATGATTGGCAAGAAAATCGAGCGCCGAGGACAGCACCTGATTATCGCCGAGACCTGCTCTCAACGAATCAGGATCGAGCCCGGTCAAGGCGAGGTACCGTTCGGCGCGGTCGGTGTCCTGCATCAGCCAGCCTATTGCCGCCAGCGCGAGCGTTGCGGAACGCTGCGCGCCTTGCGCTGGGCCGCGATCCATTTGCGTTTCGGAGGATAGAGGGATTGTGATGACCTTTGTGCAGGGTTACGCTGATCTTATGGATCAACCTATTGGGGCGCGGGTGTGACAAAGCGAGTTATGGTTGTCGAGGACAACGATCTCAACCGAAGATTGTTCTGCGACGTGCTGAAAGCGAACGGTTTCGAGGTCGAACCGGTAGCCGAGGGCGAAAAGGTGCTCGAAACGGCACGTAGTGTTCGGCCTGATCTGATCATCATGGACATCCAGCTTCCCGGTATTTCTGGCATCGACCTTATCGCACAAGCCAAACAGGACAGCGGCCTTTCGCAAATCCCGGTTCTCGCGGTCACCGCCTTTGCGGCCAAGGGTGATGAAGAACGCATCCGTGCCGCCGGCGCCGCCAGCTATCTTGCGAAACCGGTTTCGATAATGCCTTTCATGAATGCGGTGAAAGCGTTGCTCACAGCCGAAACTCACGAAGCGGTGAGTGATTCTCCAAAGTAGATCAGCATGGTCACCGCCAATCCGAACAGGAATATGCGGTATGCCCACGTCAGAAAACGGTACTTGCGGCGATATAGGATCTGCCCGTTCTGATGAATGTCCTTGAGCATCGTTCGAAACAGATCCTCGTCGCTTTCCAGCCGATCGAGAATTTCGTCCGACCATTCATCGGTCCCCATTGCAGCGAAATGGCCGAAAAAGAGCGGATTGAGCAGATTTGTATCCTTGGGTGGTTTGCTCAGCGAAGGGATAACCGCGAACACCGCGCTCAACGATGACAGAAAGGCGGTCACCGCGAGCGAAACCGTGGACCAGCTGATCTCGGTCCCGATCAACCGAGTCACGGCAAGCGAAAACACCACGAAGGTCGCACCGATGAGGATCGAAGCCTTCTGATCGGCCATTTGCGACAGCGTCAGCGTATTGATCTGCGAGGTGCGCAACAGGTGAATCGCGTGCGCTGAGAAATCGCGCTTTTCGCGCGCTGCATCTGAAGGCGCGGCCTTTACCGTACCTTTGTCAGTCCCTATGTCCGGCCCCACTTGTGCCATGCCCCACGCTTTCCCCCTTGCAGGGACAAGGTGTGCCACCGGCGCGAAAGCTTGACAAGCTTGGCCTCACCACGCTTTGCAAGGCCATCATTTACCTGCAATGCCTTGCGACAATTGCGAAAGAGCGAAATCCGATATGACCGAAGCCGAAGTTGATGAACGCATCCGCGCGCTGATCGAACCCTTCAACAAGAAGGGCGTGACGATCACCAGCGATACGACTTTTGCGAACGATCTGGAGTTCGACAGCCTCACCGTGATGGACTTCGTCGCCGAGATCGAGGACGAGTTCGACATCATCATCAGCATGAACCAGCAGGCCGAGATCGAGACTTACGGCCAGCTCGTCGCAGCCGTGCACAAGCTGCAAGACAGCTAAAAGAGATACCGCCATGACCGACAGCGCAACCCAGACCAGGACGCCGGGCGCAGACCTGTTCGCCAAGTTCGACCCGATCATCCAGACGCGCGAGACACTTCTCGCAAGCGGGGTTGAAGATCCATTCAACCTCGTGATGGAGAAGGTGCTCTCGCCCACTCGCGCAATCTGCAACGGGCGCGATACGATCCTGCTCGGTACCTACAATTACATGGGCATGACCTTCGACCCCGACGTGCTTGACGCCGGGCGCGATGCGCTGACCGAGTTTGGAGCCGGTACCACCGGCAGCCGCGTCCTCAATGGCACATATCAGGGCCACAAGGAGTGCGAGGACGCGCTCAAGGAATTTTACGCGATGGACCACGCGATGGTCTTTTCAACCGGCTATCAGGCCAATCTCGGGATCATCTCGACCCTGGCTGGCAAGGGTGATTACATCGTCCTCGACATCGACAGCCATGCCTCGATTTACGATGGCTGTGCGATGGGCAACGCGGAAGTCGTGCCGTTCCGTCACAATGACATCGAAGCGATGGAAAAGCGCCTGAAGCGCATTCCTGAGGGCGCCGGCATTCTCGTCGTGCTCGAAGGCGTTTATTCCATGCTCGGAGACGTCGCTCCGCTTAAGGAAATGGTCGCGATCGCCAAGAAGCACGGCGCGATGGTGCTGGTCGATGAGGCGCATTCGATGGGCTTCATCGGTGAGAACGGTCGCGGCGTCTGCGAGGAGCAGGGCGTCATCGACGATGTCGATTTCATCATCGGGACCTTCTCGAAAAGCGTCGGAACAGTCGGCGGGTTCTGCGTCTCCAATCATCCCAAGTTCGACATTCTACGGCTTGTCTGCCGCCCCTATGTCTTCACGGCCAGCCTCCCGCCGAGCGTGGTGGCGACCGCTGCGACATCGATCCGCAAGCTGATGCATGGCGCCAACAAGCGCGCTCATTTGTGGGAGAACTCAAAGCGCCTGCACGGGGGACTGACCGCGCTCGGTTTCGAGATCGGGACCAAAGAGCCACAAAGCGCGATTGTCGCGGTCATCATGCCCGACCTCGAGCGTGGCGCGGCCATGTGGGAGGCGCTCCTCAAGGAAGGCCTCTACGTCAATCTCGCCCGCCCGCCAGCAACGCCGGCCAACATGACGCTTCTGCGCTGTTCGCTGTGCGCAGAACATTCGTCTGAGGAGGTCGAAACGATCCTCTCAATGTTCGAGCGCGCGGGGAAGGCCGTGGGGATTATCTGACGATCCGCTGAAGGCTTGTCTGTTCTTACGCTTCCGTCTGGGCAGCCGAGGAGGAAACTGCGCACGGATCCTCCTCCTCGCCATTTCCACCAAGCTGCGTGATCGCGATAAAGCCGCCGACCACGAGCAGCACGAACACTGTGGTTACGGTGCCCAGATATTCGTCGATGATCCGTTTGATGGGTCGTCCGAAGATCTGGAAGAGCACCCCTACTGTTACGAAAATGAGCGCTCGCCCTGCAAGGCTCGCCAACAGAAACGGCAACAGGTCCATGCTCAGGAACCCGGCGGTGATCGTGAGCAGCTTGAACGGAACCGGCGTTGCCGCCGCGATCGTCACTGCATAGGCGCCGTATTCGTCGAAGGTGCACTTGGCTGCCGGCAGGCTGTCGATGAGGCCGATCATCGTCAGCAGCGGGACACCGACCGAGTCATACAAAAGATAGCCAATCGCGTAGCCGAACAGACCGCCCGCAACCGATGCCAGTGTCGCGATGATCGAGAAGCGCAGAGCCTTTTTGGGCTCGGCAAGACACATCAAGCCGAGCAAGGGATGCGGTGGGATCGGGAAAAAGCTTGCTTCGATGAAGCAGAAGAAGGCCAGCCACCAAACCGCATGCGGATGCGCTGCCTTGTCCATCGTCCAGTTATAAAGAGCGCGCAGCCAAGCCACTAAAGCAAGTCCCCATCTGATTGATGGCGCGGGCGTTAAGGCACAGATCACCACCGTGCAACTCAAATTGATCTAACCTATTTGGTTATTTCTCTTGACATCGTCACGCTCTTTGGTTAGATAGGTGCAGGATCAAAAATCTGTGATTCGCTTCCGGGCCAACCGGGACGCGCAGCTGGCGGCTCTTTCACTGGAAAGGGTCGCTTTTTCTTTTCCGGTAATTCGAAAGGCTGATCATGGCTTCGATCCGCAAACGCACCAAGATCAAATCTTCACTCAAACAGGGAGAGAAGTCTGGCCTCAACCGCCATTGGAGAGGGCTGTTTCTCGACTATCTTGCAGAAAGCTCGAATGTCAGCCTCTCGGCCAGAAATGCCGGGATCAGCACGAGCCGGGCCTACAAGGTTCGCCGTGCGGAACCTGAATTCGCCCGCCTGTGGCTCGATGCTCTTTACGAAGGCTATCTGCACCTTGAGATGGAGGTTCTGCGGCGCCTGCGCGAAGGCGATCAGCAAACCAGAGACAGCGACAAATACGACTTCGCCAATGCGATCCGCCTGCTCGCCGCTCACCGCGACAATGCGGTCAGGGCGCAGGCCTCTCATCGCAATGTCAGCGCGGCACAGGTGCGCGCCTCCATCGACCGTAAGGTGCAGGCTATTCGCGAGCAGGTCATGAAGGAGAAGGACCGAAAAGGTGATGTCGCGTGACCAGCGAGCTCGACTGGATCGCGATGCACGACGACACGGTCGCGCGGCAATTGGCAGCGGCGCTCGATCAAGAGGAGCGCAACGAGTTCGACTACCACTGGGCCATGATCGCAAGGGCGGCTCAACTGCCACCGGACGGCGACTGGCGCGTCTGGCTGATCATGGCCGGGCGCGGTTTCGGAAAGACCAGAGCAGGCGCTGAATGGGTCAGGACCATTGCCGAAAGCCACAGCGAGGCGCGCATCGCACTTGTTTCGTCATCGCTTGCGGAAGCGCGAGCGGTCATGGTCGAAGGGGAAAGCGGTCTCCTCGCCTGTTCGCCGCCAGACCGACGCCCCCAGTTCGAACCATCCCTGCGCCGCGTACGATTTCCCAATGGGGCCGAGGCGCATCTTTATTCTGCTGCCGAACCGGAAAGCCTGCGCGGTCCGCAATTCAGCCACGCGTTCCGGGCAGGCCCAAAAGGAGTTTTTCTTGAATCAGGCCTTGTGCGTGCTTGATGCGCTGGTGCCACGCGCGGTCCAGCAGCAGACGAACGCGCCTCCCCAAACCCCGGAAGAAGGTTCATGTTTCCTGATCGGATCGGACCCCACTGGAGACTGGGCAGGAAGAACGAATGAGATTGCAATCTGGATCGGAGGATCATGGCAGTACCTCTCGCCACAAGCGGGCATGCAAGTCTTTGATCGTGGATCAATGAGCCTATTGCACTACAATTCAGGTTGGAACGCGGCGCCGGAGCCAGCCATCCCAACAGGGGGGGCGACAGTCGATACAGAGGCTCGCGCAGCCATTAGCGATCTGGTTGAAGCGCTTCGAATGATTGGAGTTTTCGCGACCAGTCCAGCCTAGTGCGTCTGTGAGTGTTTATCGGTTGCTGATGCACTCATTTGAGAATTGCACATTTTGCAGCAAAGCCCCCCAATAGCGGCATTCTTGCAACACTTATGCGGCATTGATCGCTTGCTACTCAACTGTGGAGAAGATAGAGATAATGGGCGCCTCAGACTTATAAGAAGGGGAATTCTAGAATGCGTAAATTAGTCATCGGCTTGGCGATGGCTTCGACCGCACTCACCGCGCCCGCCATGGCCCGCGAAGGCCAATGGTACGTACAGGGCGATGCCGGTGTGATGCTCGTCGAAGACACCACATTTGATGTAGACGGCAGCCGCGGCGACGCCGTCGCTGACCACGACCTCGGAGGAGACTTCGGTGCGCTGGTCGGTTACGACTTCGGTGCATTCCGTCTCGAAGCAGAGGTTAGCTACAAAGAAGCTGAACTCGACGAAATCGCTGCTGGCACGGAAGGCCTCGCGCTGAACCCGTCGGCTCAGGGTGGGTTCAACCGCTTCTTCGACGTTCGTGACGCACTTGGCGAAACGAATGCCCTTAGCTTCATGATCAATGGCCTGTTCGATTTCGGTTCGGACGACGGCATTCAGGGCTTTGCCGGTGCTGGTGTCGGTGTTGCTCGTGTTGATCTTGATGGTCGCGTGAACACCAACGGTCCTGGTATCTATGACGATTCGGACACTGGCCTTGCGTGGCAGCTGCTCGCAGGTGTGCGTGCGCCGCTAAGCGATAACTGGGATGTCGGCCTGAAGTATCGTTACTTCAACGCTGAAAGCGTGAGCATCATTGATCCGCTTGGTCGTCCGCTCGAAGGCGATGTGAACTCGCACTCAATCTTGGGTACGTTCACTTACAACTTCGGTGGTGAAGCACCGCCTCCGCCACCACCGCCGCCGCCTCCGCCTCCGCCGCCGCCTCCACCTCCGCCGCCACCACCGCCGCCACCACCGCCACCGCCGCCACCGTGTAATACTGGTCCGTACATCGTCTTCTTTGACTTTGATGAATCGGTCATCACAGCTGACGCTGCGACCATTCTGGACAACGCGGTTACAGCATACGCGAACTGCGGCACTGCTGCGGTCATGCTCGCCGGTCACACCGACCGTTCGGGTAGCGTGACCTACAACATGGGTCTGGCTGAGCGTCGCAACGCATCTGTCCGGTCTTACCTGACGGGTCGCGGTATTCCGGACGGTCGTATCAGCAGCGAAGCATTCGGCGAATCGCAGCCGCGTGTTCCGACCGCTGACGGTGTTCGCGAACTTCAGAACCGTCGCGTTGAAGTTACCTACGGTCCGGGTTCGGGCATGTAAGGTTTGGCTTCAGCCGCAATGTAAAGTAGGGGCCGGAGAAATCCGGCCCCTTTCTTTTTGGCTAGGTGATCGCCGCCTGGGCCGCAGATGAGGCGCGCGAGAAACTGCGATCAGCTGGCGTAAGGAGTCGTGTCAGTAAGGCCGGCTTCTTCAAAGCCCTTCCTTCGAAGCCGACAAGAATCGCAAAGGCCGCAGGCCACTCCCTCCGAAGTTGGATCATAGCAGGACCAGCTCCACGAAGGATCAAGACCAAGCCTTGAACACTGGCGCGCAATATCCGCCTTTGTCATGTGCTGAAGCGGTGCATGGATCGAGAAGGGTTTCCCTTCGACTCCAGCCTTTGTGCCCAATCGCGCTGTTTCCGCGAAACTGGCGATGAACTCCGTTCTGCAATCCGGATATCCCGAGTAATCAAGCGCGTTCACGCCAATAAAGATATCGCTGGCACCCGCTGCTTCTGCACAAGCTGTCGTCAGCGCCAAGAACACAAGATTTCGCGCAGGTACATAGGTGACAGGGATATCATCGCCGACCCCGTCCTTTGGCACATCGATCTCATCAGTCAGTGCAGATCCGCCAAATGCGGTCAGATCGAGAGCAAGTTCTGTCTGGCTGCTAAGCTCAAGCTTTTCGGCGATCGCCCTCGCTGCTGCCAGTTCACGCCGATGACGCTGCCCGTAGTCAATCGTCAAAGCGTGTACAGCGAATCCTTCTTCAAGAGCGATCGCGGCACTGACCATCGAGTCGAGACCGCCCGACAGCAGAACCACGGCCTTAGCTCGACCGCCTTGGGTTTCTTGATTTGTCATTTGAGCGAACTAGCGGACATTGTCGATTTATCAATCCACTCCGCCGCCCTTGCGCATTAGCAATTGCCGGTACGTCGGGCTTCCGCGACAAATTGGAACGGGAGGCCAGATGCGATCCCCTGACTCTCAATCTGGACAAGCGCGCCAGATTCCTTGCGGATGTTGGTGCGGCCGTATCCGTCGCCAGGACAGGTATATTGTACCGTCACCTTGTTCGCACCATCCTCTACGACAAACCGACTGCATCCGCTTGTCATATGACGCAATTGGATGAGCTCCTCACCGGTCCTAACGCACACCTTGCGATCTGCCGATCCGTCACGGTGCTTGATGGTCCATTCGCCTTTTGCGAGGCCGGTGAGCATAGAAAGGCTGTCCGATTGCGCAGCAGCCGGAACGGTGAGGCCCAAGACCATGATGCCCAGGGCCGCGAAAATGCCGATTGGCGAAAGTGGAACACGCTCAGTCATGTGGGCGTCCTTGCGAGATAGCATGAATTTCACTTGTCTAAATTAGTCGAAGCACGATGAGCCGTTTCTGAACAGCGGCAGGTCGTTATACAGACAGCTCGAATTTCTTCGCACAGAAGGCGCAGTCAACCACGATGAGCCCTTGCTCATCACGCATTTCCTCACGTTCCGCCTCAGGGAAACGCGCGATCACGGAGTTGTAATATTCAGCGTTGCAGCGACAACCTCGTGAAATATGGGGGCCTGGCTGGATTCTGATCTCTGGCTCTTCGTGAAACAAGCGCCATGCGATGCCTTCCAGCGACAAGTCCGGGTCCAGCAGTTCTTCGTGACTGATCGTGCCGGCCAGGGCGACAATGTGCTCCCAGTCGGGGTGATCCATCCGAACGTGGAGACGTTCCCGGCCCTCTTCCCCGTCTGCCAAATGCTGGAGAAGGATCCCCGCAGCAACTCGCCCGGTGGAGGCAGACTTGCTGGCAATCCTGATAAGCGTGGGAATCTGCTCAGACTGAGTGAAGTAATTCTCACATGCCTGTGCCAAATTGTCTCCCTCAAGCGGGACGATCCCTTGGTACCTTTGCCCCTGACCCGTCTCGAATGTGATGGCCAGATAGCCTTCCCCGAAGAGAGCGCTGAGAGATGGATTGGCCCCAAGCTGAGACAAGCGTGGGCTGTCAAAATCCGCATATCCGCGAAGCTCTCCTCCACGGTAGTCGCAAACCAATAGCGAGACGGCACCATCCTTCGTCTGCGCCTGCATCGTCAGCTGCGCGTCGGAACCATCTGCCTTGAGCAAACCTCCCATCAAAGCGCCAAGCACCAGAGCCTCTCCCAAGAGGTGGGTGATAGGGGGCGGATAATCGTGCGCAGCGAGCACTTTATCAATAACGCTATCAAGCCGCACCACCCTCGCGCGCGCATTTCGCGATGGCAAGGTAAAGCCGAGCAACTTGTCGGCAAAGGTTTCAGGTTGGTTCTGCATTGCGAGCATATGGTGGTTGATGTGTCTGCCTTGAAGGCCCCATGCCGGGATCTTCGGCCCGTTAGCTTCAGGGCAGCAGGCCAAAACTCCAGAGCAACACCGACTTTTGCGCATGGATACGGTTTTCAGCTTCATCGAAGACGATGGACTGAGAGCTTTCGAAGACGTCTTCGCTAACCTCGTCGCCCACATGAGCCGGCAGACAATGCAGGAAAACCGCGTCTGGCTTTGCATGTGCCATCAGGTCGGCGTTGACCTGAAACGAGATCATCGCCTGACGCTTTTCCTCTGCGTCTGCCTGCCCCATGGAAATCCAGGTGTCGGTGACGATCACATCGGCACCATTGGCAGCTTGCTCGGCGTCATGTATCAAGGTGACAGTCGCACCACCCCTGCGCGCGGCTTCGACGAATTCCTGCTTCGGCTCGTAGCCCTGCGGTGTTGCCGCTCTTACGTTGAATTTAAGCAATCCAGCTGCCTCGAGGATAGAGTGCAACACGTTGTTGCCGTCCCCGAACCAGGCGACTTCCAGGCCCGGAAGTGGCTTCTTATGCTCGATTATGGTCAAGAGGTCGGCCACAATCTGGCAAGGGTGTGACCGGTCAGTCAGGCCGTTGATAACCGGTACGCTCGCATGGCGGGCCATCTCCTCGATCTTTGCATGATCGTCGGTGCGCAGCATGATCGCATCAACCATCCGGCTGAGCACCCTCGCCGTGTCTGCTATGGTTTCGCCTCTGCCCAGTTGGCTCGATCCCGCCTCGAGGATCAGCACGCTTCCCCCAAGCTGACGCATGGCCATGTCAAAACTGACACGGGTTCGAGTTGAGTTTTTCTCGAACACAAGCGCCAATACCCGGCCTTCGAGCGGGCGGTCGGTATCCGCCCTGCCCTTCGGCCACTCACGTCGCGCTTCCTTGCGGTCGAGCGCGTCAGCGATCATCGCAGCAATTGCATCAGCTCCGGCATCGCCAAGGTCGAGAAAATGCCGGGGCTGAGCCATCATGCAGCCTCAGGCACCTTGAAGCTTGCCGCACCGGAAGAAAGCTTATCAAAGAACTCGTCGATCTCAGCGTCACCGATCACCAGCGGCGGCAGGACGCGCAGTGTCTGATCGCCTGCGGCTACGGTGAGCAATTGATGGTTGTCGCGCAGATGCACGAAGAATGGCCGGCTTTCGACCTTCATTTTGATCCCCAGCATCAGCCCCTTGCCGCGCACCAGTTCGAAGAGCTCGGGATAGTTTCCGATGAACTGCTCGAGACGTGTCCGGATACGCTCGCCCTTTTCGGCGACTTGCGCCAAGAATTCCTCGTTCGCGACCGCATCCATGACAGCCCCGCCAGCAGCCATCGCCAAGGGATTGCCGCCATAGGTTGAGCCATGCGTGCCAAACGTCATGCCGCGTGCGGCCTTTTCTGTCGCAAGGACTGCGCCGATCGGAAAACCGCCACCCAGGCCCTTTGCCGTGGCGAGGATGTCAGGCTCGATGCCGTAATGCTCGTATGCATACATCTTGCCCGTGCGAGCGACACCGCACTGCACTTCATCGAGAACAAGCATCAGATCATGTTGATCAGCCAGTTCACGCAGCCCCTTCATGAAATTGTCGGATGCAGGGCGAATGCCGCCTTCTCCCTGAATGGGCTCAACCAGAAATCCAGCAGTCCGGGGACCGATAAATTCCTTGGCGGATTCCAGATTGTCGAATTCGGCGTATTTGAAACCCTCGAGCATTGGCGAGAAGCCGTGATGCATCTTGGTCTGGTTGGACGCGCTGATGGTCGCCATCGTGCGGCCGTGAAACGCGTTGCTGAAGGTGATCAGCTCGAAGCGATCCTTATCGCCATCCTCGCCAGCGTTCTGGTGGTAGGCGCGTGCCGCCTTGATGGCACCCTCAACTGCCTCGGCTCCTGAATTGGTGAAGAAGACCGTGTCGGCGAAGGTGTTGTCGACCAGCTGTTGCGCGAGTTTTTCCCCCTGCGGGCTGCCGTAGAGGTTTGAAACATGCATCAGGGTCGCCGCCTGATCCTGTATCGCTTTGATCAGACCGGGATGTGAATGACCGAGCAGGTTCACCGCAATGCCGCTGGCAAAGTCGAGGTAGCGCGTGCCGTCTTCGTCAATGAGGTGACAATGCTCGCCTCGGACAGGCCGTACTCCGCAACGCGGATAGACAGGCATAAGCGGCGAAATCGACATGAGTTTAATCCCTGTTTGTATCTGCAGCTCAAAAGCAAATGGCGGCTCGTGCATGAGCCGCCAATCGCTTTGAGATAGGGCCGCTCACCTGATTGGTCAAACGGCCGGATGTTGAGAGTTTCTAGCCCTGCACCGGCACGAGGTTGACCGCCGAATACTTGCCGCGTCGATCAACTTCCAGGTCGAACTCGAACCGTTCACCTTCGTTGATTTCCGAGAGACCCGAGCGCTCAACCGCGCTGATGTGGACGAATGCATCGGGCTGACCGTCATCACGCACGAGGAAACCGAAGCCCTTCATGCTGTTGAAGAACTTCACGGTCCCGGTGGCTTTTTCGCCGGTAAGCTCACGCTTAGGGGCACCGCCAGCTTGCTGCACAGCGATGACATCGCCGACGACCTGAAGATCCTGAGCGGAAACCTTGCCGCCGCGGTCGACGAGATTGAATTCTAGCTCCTGACCTTCGGCCAGACCTTCAAGGCCTGCGCGTTCAACAGCGCTGATGTGCACGAACACATCTTCACCGCCGCTTTCCTGCTGGATGAAGCCAAAGCCTTTCTGGCCATTGAAGAATTTCACGGTTCCCTTGCCGGTTCCAACGACCTGGGCTGGCATACGGTTGAAACCGCCACCACCAGCACCGCCGCCACCAGCGCCACGGCCTCCGCCGCCTCCGCCGCCACGTGGGCCTCCGCCGAAGCCGCCGCCACCGCTGCGATCGCCGCCGCCGAAACGGTCGCCACCGCCACCGCCACCGCCATAGCGATCACCGCCACCAAAGCGGTCTCCACCACGATCATTTCCGTAATCGGAAGGAGGCGAGAACCCGTCACCGCCACCAAATGGATCAAAGCTGTCTTCGCCGAATCCGTCCCGCTTGTCCCGTCCGCGCCGACGTCCCCTGTCGTAACCCATAACTTAGTACGTACCTTACCACGCTGCCCGACCTCCAAATCGCTGGTAACGTGGGCAACAAGCCGTTCCAGACGAAGAATCACGCTCCCACATCCGGAGAGAGCACTTCTTTGATTTAGTCATAGCGCACAAAGCGACGCTATGCGAATGATTTAACTCGAAGCAGCGTTCTGACGTAAAATTGTGACAATTTCGAGCGATTCTTTCGGCCAGGCCGGTATTGCAAGCGGCTGGAAGCGAGGGCATTGCTTCGAGCGTCGCGAATTTTCAGACGAAAGCAAAAGAAACCATGCCCGACTTTCGCAAGCTCTCCAGTTCAATGTTTGCCAGTCCGCAAATCGGCCCGGAAGATATCGACGCCGCCAAGGATCAGGGCATCGCCATGATCGTTAACAATCGGCCCGATGGCGAGGAGCCCAGCGCCCCGCAGAGCGATGAGATCGCGGCCCTGACACGCGAAGCTGGCCTTGACTACGTCGCAATCCCGATCGGACATTCCGGTTTCAGCGAGCCTCAGGTCGACGAGATGGTTGCCGCGCTCGAAGCCGCTGACGGGCCCGTACTCGCTTATTGCCGCTCTGGAACACGCTCGACGTTTCTCTGGGCGCTTGCCCAGGCGAAGAGCGGCGCCTCTCCGGACGAGATCGTCAGCGCGGCGATGGCCGCTGGCTATGATGTAAGCCCAATCCGGCCAATGCTGGACATGTTTGCCGCGCGCTAAAGTCCGCGTTGCAGCAAGTGATTCGATCCAGCCATGGATATACCCGCTCTCCTGGTGCAGTTTGTCGGATCGCTAATCGCGATTTTTGCGCTTTTCGCTCTGGCGAGGTGGCTCAAGCTCGGAGGCAAGCCGACCCTCGAAACCGAAGCTGACGCGCGAAGAGCAGCCGGGGAGGTCATGGACGGTTATGAAGCGCAGCGTGTATCTATCGCACGCGGCGGGGCGGCCGTGCTTACCCGTGACGCAGCGGGCCAGATCCTCGTTATCAAGCGCCATGGCAACCAGTTTGCCGGTCGACTGCTCGATGGAAAGGCATCGGTCCGCGAGGAAGTCGATGCGCTCGTGGTCGATCCGGGTGAAGCGCGATTCGGAACGGTACGGCTCGCTCTCGATGATCCCGGATATTGGGCCGACGCGATCAACCGGCTATAGAGGATTCGATGCCGGATTTCTCACCTACCCAATATGCAGTGCCACTGTTCGTTCTGGCAGTGCTGGCCGAAATGGTCTGGTCACGCTTGCGCCGTCCGGAGGCATACGAGCCGATGGACACGCTTGTCAGTCTCGCTTTCGGACTTGGTTCGACAGTGGCTGGCGCGCTTTTCGGCGGGTTTGCCGCCTATGTGTTCATAGAGGCCTACGAATACCGTCTGTTCGATTTTGGGCCTGAATGGTGGGCGGTCTGGTGGGCCTGGCCGCTGTGTTTCGTACTGGATGATCTCAAATATTACTGGGTCCATCGCGCAGGCCATCGCATCCGCTGGATGTGGGCAAGCCATGTGAACCACCACTCATCACAGCACTACAACCTTTCGACTGCGCTAAGGCAGAGCTGGACCGGCGCTTTCACGTTCGGCCTGCTGTTCGCGATCCCTCTCGTGCTGCTCGGCTTTCATCCGCTGATGATCGCGATCTGTGGCGGCTTCAATCTCATCTACCAGTTTTGGATCCACACCGAGTCAATCGACCGCATGCCTCGCTGGTTTGAGGCGGTCATGAACACGCCGAGCCACCACCGCGTCCACCACGCAACCAATCCGCGCTATCTCGACCGCAACTATGCGGGCGTTTTCATCGTCTGGGACAAGATGTTCGGCACCTTCGAGCCAGAGCGCGACGAAGAACAGATCCGCTACGGCATTATCAAACAGCTAGGCTCGTTCAACCTGCTGTGGGCTGTGTTTCACGAATGGATCGGCATGGTGCGCGATATCTGGAGCGCGCCGTGGAAGCACAAACTTTCCTACCTCCTTCGCGAGCCCGGCTGGACGCATGACGGCAGCCGCGACACATCCGACACGATCCGCGCGCGCTGGCTGGAGCGGCAAGACGCACAGACAACGCATGCCGATGCCGCCACAAATTCGGTTGCGACAAGAAACCCGATTGAAAGCCCTGGCCAAGCTGCCTAACCTCCCTCGCCAAGAGGAGAGAATATGGAAAGCTTTGACTACATCGTCATTGGCGGTGGCAGCGGCGGCAGCGCAGTGGCGGGCCGCCTCGCGGTCGATGGAACACGGCGGGTCTGCCTGCTCGAAGCGGGCGGCCGCAACGACAACATTCTGATCAAGACGCCCGGCTTCATGCCCTTCATTCGCAATTCGTCGAATTACAAGTTCGATACCGTCCCGCAAAAGGGCCTGAACGGCCGCATCGGATACCAACCGCGCGGCAAGGGCCTCGGCGGCTCGTCGGCTATCAACGCGATGGTCTATATCCGCGGCAACAAGTGGGATTACGACAATTGGGCCGAGATGGGTTGTACCGGCTGGGCCTATGACGACGTTTTGCCGTATTTCCGCAAGGCTGAGTCGAACGAGAACGGCGGGGACGAGTATCACGGCAGCGGCGGCCCGCTTTTCGTCTCGAACCAGCGCGCACCTAACCCGACGAGCCATGCTTTCGTTGAAGGCGCAGCGTCCCTTCAGCTGCGAACCAATGACGATTTCAACGGCGAGCAACAGTCCGGCTTCGGCATCTACCAGGTCACACAGCGCGACGGTGAGCGGTGGTCTGCCGCGCGCGGTTATGTCGAGCCGATCCGCGAACAGGGCAATTTTGCGGTAAGAACGAACACTCTGGTCGAGAAGCTGGTAATCGAGGATGGACGTGTCACCGGCGTGCAGATTCGCGAAGGCAAGAAGTCGAAGACCTTGTACGCAAAGCATGGCGTGATCCTTTCAGCCGGTGCCTTTGGCTCGCCTCAGATCTTGATGCTTTCCGGGATCGGGCCTGCCAATCACCTCAAGGAACATGGCATCGACGTCGTGCTCGACAAGCCAGCTGTGGGTTCCGAGCTTCAGGACCACATCGACTATGTATCAGGCTGGGAAACGACCAGCGATGTGCCGATTGGCGGAACTTTGAAAGGCACGCTCAAGATGGCGGCGGCTGTATTGGAACATCGCCGCAAGCGCACCGGAACCATGACCACGTGCTTCGCCGAAGCGGGCGGGTTCTGGCAGGTCATGGATGAAGCGCCGGCACCGGACGTGCAATGGCATTTTGTGCCAGCGGTGCTCGAAGATCATGGGCGTCAAAACGTGAAGGGTTACGGCTTTTCGCTTCACGCATGCGTGCTGCGACCGGAAAGCCGAGGGACAGTGCGCCTTGGATCGCGTGATGCGGCGGCGGCTCCGGTTATCGACCCCAATTTCCTCGATGATGATCGAGACATTGCGGTTCTGCGTGAGGGCGTTCGCCTGTCGCACCGGATCGTCGATACGCCCGCCATGCAAGTCTATGGTCCGACAGACCGCCATCCCGTTGACCTCCACGATAACGAGGCTCTCGATCACCTGATCCGTGAGCGTGCTGATACGGTTTACCATCCGGTTGGCACATGCCGCATGGGCGCGGATGACGATGCGGTCGTCGACCCAACGCTCAAGGCGCGCGGGATCGAAGGCCTCTGGATCGCGGATGCGAGCATCATGCCCAAGATCGTGAGTGGCAACACCAACGCTCCCAGCATCATGATCGGCGAACGCTGCGCTGACTTCATCAAGGCGGCTGAGAAGGCAGGCGCCTGACAAAGTCCGCCCGCAGCGTAAAGCCGCTGTGCAGCGCTTCTGGCGAGAATGCGGGCCCTGATTGGCGTGCGAAAACGAAAAAGAGGCCGGAGCGAACATGCCGCTCCGGCCTTTATCAGTCTGTTCGTTCGCAGGAGGAACGTCTTTTGGCGGGAAGAGGGGGAGAAGAGAGAGAGAGCCTCCCCCCGCCAAACTGTTTGCGCTCAGGTTCGAGCGAATTCGGGATAGGCCTCCACACCGATCTCGGCATGATCCAGGCCCGCAATCTCTTCTTCTTCCGTCGGACGCACGCCGATGGTGTATTTGAGAGCGAGCCAGACGATGGCTGATGCAAGGCTGACCCAGACAGCGGTGAGCAACACACCGACCAGCTGGCCGAGGAAGGTCGCATCGCCTGTCCAGGCAACGATCAGCGTGCCCCAGATACCCGCAAACAAGTGGACCGGGATCGCGCCGACCACGTCGTCGATCTTGAACTTGTCGAGCATGGGAACGGTGAGCACCACGATCACGCCGCCGATGCCGCCGATCAGGATCGACTGGCCCACGGTCGGGGCGAGCGGCTCTGCAGTGATCGAGACGAGGCCGGCCAGCGCGCCGTTGAGCGCCATGGTGACGTCAGCCTTCTTGTACATCACCTGGGTCAGGATGATCGCGACGACCACGCCGGCACAGGCCGCCATATTGGTGTTCACAAAGATCTTTGAGACATCGGAAGCATCGCCAACCGTGCCCATCGCCAGCTGCGATGCGCCGTTGAAGCCGAACCAGCCGAGCCAAAGGATGAAGGTACCAAGCGTTGCGAGCGGGATGTTCGCGCCGGGAAAGACGTTGACCCTGCCATCCGCGCCATAGCGACCGACGCGCGCTCCGATGATGAGAGCGCCGACGAGAGCCGCCCAGCCCCCGGTCGAGTGGACCAGCGTCGAACCGGCAAAGTCGCTAAAGCCGTGAACGCTGTCGAGATAGCCTCCGCCCCACTCCCAACTGACCACGACCGGGTAGATCACGCCGGTAAGCACGGTCACGAAAATGAAGAACGGTACGATCTTCACACGCTCGGCCACCGTGCCCGAGACGATCGAAGCGGTGGTGGCGCAGAACACCATCTGGAAGAACCAGTCGGACGCGACCGAATATCCGGTCCCTGTGTCGGCTTCACCTACGCCCTGCATCGAATACGGCGCGGAGCCGATACCGAACAGGCCGAGCGAACCCTCGGCGAAACCGGGATAGGCAATCGAATAGCCGATCACCCAGAACATCAGGCCCGCAATCGAATAGAGGCCGATATTCTTGATACATTGAGTGGACGTGTTCTTGGCACGCACAAGGCCCGCTTCGAGCATGGCAAAACCAGCGGCCATCCACATGACGAGGAAACCGCCGATCAGAAACAGCAGCGTGTTGAAGATGTAGGCGGTGCCAGCCGACACAACTTCGGCGTCAGGCACGGCAGCAAGAGCGGGCTGCGCGGCAAAGGCCGAACCTGCAATCAGGGCAACGCCGGTGAGGAGAGGTTTTTTCATGGAATGGGTCCCCCGGATTAGAGCGCGGTTTCGCCCGCTTCGCCGGTGCGAATGCGGGTGGCCGATGCAAGGTCGAGCACGAAGATCTTGCCATCGCCGATTGCCTCGGTGTTGGCAGTTTGCTGGATCGTCTCGACCACCTGAGCGGCGATATCGTCGCTGGCAGCGATCTCGAGCTTCACCTTGGGCAGCATGTTGGTGGAGTATTCGGCCCCGCGGTAGATCTCGGTCTGGCCTTTCTGGCGACCGAAGCCCTTGACTTCGGAAACGGTCATCCCGGCGACCCCGATGGAGCCCAGCGCTTCGCGGACTTCATCAAGTTTGAATGGTTTTATGATGGCGATGATGAACTTCATGCCTATCCCCCTTGCGGTTTTGGCCGGCTCGTCCGGCTGACCGAATGGTCTGCAAGGGGCGTGCCACAATAGTGTCATGCCATTGACGCAGGGGAATCAGGCGCTTCCTTCGCACCTGCACAAAAGTCCGTGCCTACACTTTAAGCATTTGTTTATTTTTTGAGCAGCACGCGTTGATTTGCCGCAAATATCGAGGCTGAGGTGGCACTTTGTAACCCGCTGCTCTCAATCTCCCGCAATATATTGCGTCGTCGCGCGGGTGGGTAGGCCGTCAATGCTGCTGGTGCGAGACGCGACTTTCGCCTTCCATTGCTCCGGGTCAGACTGGCGATGCGCTTTCTTCAGTGTTTCGCGCTCACCTTCCAGGGTCATGAAAGGAACGCCCCAGCCACAGCTGGTCTGCACGCTGTCGATATCGATCACGAAAATCTGGCGCGTGCCGGGCAGCAGCGTGAAATTGGCCGCAAGCGCCTCCCACTCGGCGTCCTGAGGCAGCACGGGCCTTCCGCGACCATAAATGCGCAGGATCAGCGCTGGCCGTTCGAAGTTGCAAAACATGATAGTGATGCGGCCATCGGCAGCAAGGTGCGCGTGGGTTTCATTGCCCGATCCGCCCAGGTCGAGATAGGCTACCTTTCCCGGCTCCAGAACACGGAAGGCGTCATAACCCTTGGGGCTGAGATTGATGCGACCTTCGGGCGCGGCGGTCGCGACGAAGAACATCGGCTGCTTCTCGATCATCGCCGCGTGCTTGGGCTCTAGCGCATCGAAGAAATCAGACATGTCCTTCGTCTCCTAATCCTTGAGGAAGTCTCGCACGACCCCGATGAAGCGGTCAAACTGATCGTGGTGAAGCCAGTGGCCGGCCTTTTCGAACTCGATGACCTTCGCCGTATTGAAGTGCTCGATCCGGCCATCTTTCTCCGGGTTTGAAGCCCAGCTGTCGGCGCCGTACATCAATAGCGTGGGACAGGTGATCGCGCCCCAGGTGGCTTCCATGAATTCGTCAGCAATGTCCTCGACGCCCCAGACGTTGAGATGCGGATCGAATTTCCAGCTATACGTGCCGTCTTCATTGCGGTTGACGCCGTGGATGGTGAGGTGGCGCGCCTGGGTCTCGGTGAGATAGGAGTTCTCCTCGATCATCCGGGCAAAGGCGGCCTCGATGCTCTCATATTTGCGTGGGCTTCGCCCGGCGGCCTTGCGCTTCTTCTCGATCCATTCGCGCATGCGCTCTGGATAGGGCGTCTCGCGCTGCTTTTCCTTCCATTCGGGCGAAGGGCCCAAACCTTCAATCGCCACAAGCTTGGCCACCATTTCAGGGAACATGCCGGAATAGCGCAGCGCGACATTGCCGCCCATCGAGTGCGACACGATCCGCACCGGGCCGACGCCGAGCTGGTGGATCAGTTGGGCGAGGTCATAGACCATGTCACCCGCGCCGTAATTGCCGTCGGACACCCAGTCGCTGTCGCCGTGGCCCCGGTGGTCCATCGCGATGACATGGTATTCGTCACGCAGTGCCTCGGCGGTCCAGTCCCAGCTGCGGGCGTGGTCGCGTCCACCATGGACGAGCACTAATGGCGGCTTTCCCCTGCCTCCCCAATCCTCGTAATTGAGCTTGAGGCGCTGAGAGATGAAGCTCTGTGAAGTGGGACCTGATCCGTTCATGCGGTTCCAATGGCGCGAAGTTGCGCGGCTCGCAACCTCACCTTTCCTTGGTCGCGCTAAACGTGAGCTCGGGGTTCTTCTCGACCTGATAGTTCACGTCCCACGGACTCTTGGCCATGAAAACGAGATCGCCGTCACGATCACGCGCGAGATTGGCGCGATTGAAGCTCTCGAACTCGGCAAGTGCCTTCGCATCGCCCTTGATCCAGCGCGCGGTGGCGAAGGGCGATGCTTCGAGCGCGGCCTCAACCTTGTATTCAGCCGAGAGGCGCGAAATCAGCACGTCCAATTGCAGTTGGCCCACAACGCCGACAATATGCTGAGCGCCGATCTCGGGATAGAACACCTGAATGACGCCTTCTTCGGAAAGGTCGTCGAGCGCCTTGCGAAGCTGCTTGGTCTTGGTCGGATCCTTCAGCTGTACACGGCGCAGGATTTCGGGCGCGAAATTGGGCAGGCCAGTAAAGCGCAGCTCATTCTTCTCCGACAAGGTATCGCCCACGCGAAGCGTGCCGTGGTTCGGAATACCGATGATGTCGCCCGCCTCTGCCGTGTCGGCGATCTCACGGTCTTGCGCGAAGAACAGGATCGGCAAGTGGATCGCAATCGGCTTGCCAAGACCGCTTGGCGTCAACTTCATGCCGCGCTTAAACGTGCCCGAGACCTGCCGCATGAATGCGATGCGGTCGCGGTGGTTGGGGTCCATGTTGGCCTGAACCTTGAAGATGAAGCCGGTTACCTCGGCGTGGTCAGGCGCAACCTGCGCTTCGCCAGCAGGTTGCGGGCGCGGCGGGGGAGCGTATTTGGCGATGGCTTCGATCAGTTCGGTCACACCGAAATTCTTGAGTGCCGATCCGAAATAGACGGGCGTCAAATCGCCGCTACGATAGGCTTCGAGGTCGAATTCGGGATAGCCGACCTGTGCAAGCTCGGCCTCCTCTGCGAATTCCTCGGGTATCTCGGGATCGGCGTCACGCCTGCCCAGGAATTCCTTGGAGGGGCCTTCGGGGCGGCTGACTTCGCCGGTTTCGAAGTCGAGAATGCCTTTGAACCGCCCGCCCATTCCGATGGGCCAACCTTGCGGCGAGACATCAAGCGCGAGCATGTCGGCGACTTCGTCGAGCGTCTCGAACGGATCGCGGCCCTCGCGGTCGACCTTGTTGACGAAGGTAATGATCGGGACGTTCCGCAGGCGGCAGACCTCGAACAGCTTGCGGGTCTGCGGCTCGATACCCTTGGCCGCGTCGATCACCATGACCGCCGAGTCCACCGCAGTCAGCGTGCGGTAGGTGTCTTCGGAAAAGTCCTCGTGCCCCGGCGTGTCGAGCAGGTTGAAGGTCACGCCGTCCCGCTCAAAGGTCATCACGCTGGACGTGACCGAGATACCGCGCTGTTGCTCGATCTTCATCCAGTCCGAGCGCGCACGCCGTGCAGCCCCGCGCGCCTTGACCTCGCCCGCGAGGTGGATTGCTCCGCCTTGCAGCAGCAGCTTTTCGGTCAGCGTCGTCTTACCCGCGTCAGGGTGCGA
Organism: Erythrobacter sp. KY5; assembly: GCF_003264115.1. Lineage (NCBI taxonomy): Bacteria > Pseudomonadati > Pseudomonadota > Alphaproteobacteria > Sphingomonadales > Erythrobacteraceae > Erythrobacter > Erythrobacter sp. KY5. The sequence goes on from NZ_CP021912.1 coordinate 282,303, forward strand.
GATGATCGCGAAGGTTCTTCTGTTCGACATGGCGATACGTTGCGCGCAGGCTTAGCCGCGCAGTTCCGCTCCCAGCTTGGTCGCTGCGGCCACCACATTGTCGGCAATCGCTTTAAGGTCTGCGTCCTTGTAGCTCTTTTCCTGCGGCTGCAGCGTCACTTCGATGGCGAGCGATTTCTTGCCTTCGGGCACACCTTCACCGGTGAAGAGGTCGAACACGCGCGCGGCGGTGATGTTCGCCTTGTCGCTGCCGCGAACTGCCTTGAGCAGGTCTTCTGCCGGAAGGTCGGCGGGCACGAGGAAGGCGAAGTCGCGGGTCACGGCTTGCAGTGCGGGCGGCGTGAAGCCGGGCCGTGCGAAGCTGACCGGCCCCTTGGGTGCCTTTTTCGCCGGGATTGCGTCGAGGAACAGCTCGACCGCTGCAACAGGTCCATCCATGTCGAACGCCTTGAGCGTCGCGGGATGGAGCATGCCGAAGCGCGCAAGCACTTGTTTGGGACCGAGGCGCAAGGTTGCAGACTGGCCCGGATGAAACTGTTCGCCAGCTTCCCCCATCACCATCAGCTTGTCCGCCGGCGCACCTGCTGCTTCGAGCAATGAGAGCGCGGCGGCCTTCGCGTCATAGGCGTCGTACATCACGGACTTGCCCGAGGCCCAGCCACGCTGCACCTTCTCCCCCGTCAGCACGATGCCAAGTGTCGCGCGCTCATCGCTCATGCCATTCTTGCCGCGGAAGTAGCGACGGCCAAGCTCGAACAGGCGCGAGGCGCCCGCGCCGCGATCGGCGTTGCGCTTAGCGGCGATCAGCAGACCCGGAATGAGTGAGGGGCGCATGACCTTCATGTCCTCGCTGATCGGGTTGTCGAGCCTCCACAGATCATCGGTGGCCGTGAAGTGCGCGGCGGCATGTTCGGGCAGGAAGGACCACGTCACGGCTTCGTCCAGTCCGCTTCCGGCAGCGGCGCGGCGAAGCTTGCGCTCCATCTGCTGCTGCGGCGTAGCAGTCGGACGAGCCACGCCGTCCATGCGAGGGAGGGCAACGCTTTCGACCTTGTCGAGACCATGGATGCGCACGACTTCCTCGACGAGGTCGGCCGGACCTTCGATATCGTGACGGCGCAGCGGACAGGTGACGTTCCAGTTCGCATCGACCGTGAAGTCGAGGCTTTCGAGGATACGGCGTTGCTCGTCGGCTGGTACATCGACGCCGCCGAGCTTGGCGGTTAGGTCGGTGTCGAACAGCACGACTTTCGGAGCCATCGGTGGGACGCCGGCCCGCACGGCTTCGCTCGCGCTTCCGCCTGCAAGTTCGACGATCAGGCCGGTCAAAATATCGAGACCATCTTCGAGGAATGCCGGATCGACCCCGCGCTCGAACCGGGTGCGCGCGTCGGAGGCAAGGCCCAGCTTGCGACCCGTTACGCCGATGCGCGGCGGGTCGAAGTAAGCGATCTCGAGCAGCACGTCGGTCGTGTCGTCCTGAACGCCCGAATTCTCGCCGCCCATGATGCCTGCGATGTCGTGGACTTGGCTTTCATCCGCGATCACCACCATGCTCTCATCGAGCGTGTAGGTCTTCTCGTTGAGCGCCAGCACCTGCTCACCGTCCTTCGCGCGGCGCGCGACGACTGCGCCCGAAAGCTTGGCAAGGTCGTAAACGTGCGCGGGTCGCCCGAATGCGAGCATCAGGTAGTTGGTGAGGTCGACCAGCAGCGAGATCGGACGCTGGCCCGCGCTCTTGAGCCGCTGTTGCAGCCAGTCCGGTGACGGGCCGTTCTTCACGCCCGTAATGACGCGGCCATAGAAGGCCGGGCAGCCTTCGGGGTCGTCGGTGCGGATTTCGACCGGGCAATCGCCCGACGCCTCAAACTCGGGCATCGCAATTGGCTTCAACGTGCCAAGACCAGCCGCCGCAAGGTCGCGGGCGATGCCATAGACGCCCATGCAATCCGGGCGGTTGGGCGTGATCGCGACGTCGATGATCGGCGAGGAGCCCTGATAGTCGGCAAAGCTGTGCCCGACGCTCGCATCCTCGGGCAGTTCAATGATGCCATCATGCTCATCGCCCAGCTCAAGTTCGCGCACCGAGCACATCATGCCGTTAGATTCGACACCTCGGATGGCGCTCTTCTTGAGCTCCATGCCATTAGCGGGGACGACCGCGCCGGGCAGGCCCAGCACGCCCTTCATGCCAGCACGCGCATTCGGAGCGCCGCAGACCACCTGCAGCGGATCGCCTTCGCCGGTGTCGACGGTGAGCACCTGAAGCTTGTCGGCATCGGGATGCTTTTTCGCCGTCAGTACCTTTGCGACCTTGAACCCGGCAAGCGTTTCGGACGGGTCTTCGACGCCTTCGACCTCAAGCCCGATCGCGTTCAGCGTATCGGTGATTTCTTGCAACGATGCCTCGGTTTCGAGATGGTCCTTCAGCCACGTGATCGAGAACTTCATGGCCGCGCTCCCACGCCTGCAGAAAGCGTCGGCTGGTCGTAGGGCGAGAAGCCGTAATGCTGCAGCCAGCGCGGATCGCCATCGAAGAAGGCGCGCAGATCGTTCATTCCGTATTTGAGCATGGCGATGCGGTCGATGCCGAGGCCGAAGGCAAAACCCTGATATTCATCCGGGTCGACACCCGCCATTTCGAGTACGCGGCGATTGACCATCCCGCTGCCGCCCAGCTCCATCCAGTCATGGCCCTCGTCATCGCCATGGCCGCCGACTACGCGGCGATTGCCCTCGTTCGAGTAACCGACATCGACTTCGACCGAAGGTTCGGTGAAGGGGAAGTAGGAGGGGCGCAGGCGAAGCGTGATATCCTCGCGCTCGAAGAAGGCCTTGAAGAAGGTCTCCAGCGTCCATTTCAGGTGGCCAAGATGGATGCCTTTGTCGACGACGAGGCCTTCGACCTGATGGAACATCGGGGTGTGCGTTGCATCGCTGTCGGAGCGGTAGACGCGGCCCGGCGCGATGATGCGGATCGGGGCACCTTGCTTCTTCATCGAGCGGATCTGGACCGGAGAGGTGTGCGTCCTCAAGAGCATCTGCCCGCCATCAGCCGACTTGTCCGGGAAGTAGAACGTGTCGTGCATCGCGCGCGCCGGGTGGCTCTCATCCATGTTGAGCGCGGTGAAGTTGTGCCAGTCGTCCTCGATCTCGGGACCGGTCGCGACCTGGAAGCCGAGGTCGGCGAAGATCTCCGCCAGCTCATCCATCACCTGGCTCACCGGGTGGATCGAGCCCTTGTGCCTGTCCGGTGCGGGCAGCGTCAGGTCGATCGTCTCGCTTGCCAGCTGCGCTTCGAGAGCTTCGGCTTCGAGCGCGGTCTTGCGCGCGTCGATAGCTTCGGCGACTTCGGCGCGCACAGCCTGGATCGCGGGAGCTGCGTCCTTGCGCTCCTCCGGGCTCATCTGCCCGAGCGTCTTGAGAGCAAGGCTGACCCAGCCCTTCTTGCCGAGCGCAGCAACGCGCTGTTCCTCGAGCGCGTCGAGCGACGTCGAGGCCGCGATCGCTGCAAGAGCGGTGGTCTTTTGTTGTGTCAGTTCAGTCATTGTCTGGCCTGCTTGGGTGAGCGGGTCCGCTAGCGCCTATTTGCTCCAGTTGCAAAGCGCTTGTTGCAGGCGCGAACGCGTCATGCGCGGGTGTTGCTCAAGCGCCCTTGGATGTCGGGTCGTGCAGACCCTGCACGGCTTCGCCCGCAATGGACATTCGCGCGCGGGCAGCAGCGACGAGGAACGGCTTGTCCAGCCGCGCATATGCGGTCGGGCTCATCCCCATGAAGCGCTTGAAATCACGTACGAAATGCGCCTGATCGTGGTACTGATAATCCATCGTGGACAGCCATTTGAGCGACGGGTCGAGCATGAACTGAGCAAGACTGCGCAGGAAACGCTGACGCCGCAGCAGCAGCTTGGGAGTGAAGCCGAAGGCGCGCCGGGACATCCGCTCAAGCGACCGCACGTTCATCGCCACCCGGTCCGCGAGGTCGGAGACCTTGGAAAGCTCCGGATCGACCAACTGCGCGTGGATGCGCTGGATGGCCTGCGCCGAGGCGTGCTCAGCCGGTTTCAGCTGCGCCATGTGCGCCTCGATCAAGCGAAGCTCCGAGACGAAATCGCCCTTGCTGTTAGCCAGCGCGCGGGCCAGCGGCTGAAACGCGGCAAATGCAGCGTCTGCGGCTCCGTCGGCAACCCGATCGGCATAGTCGCTGGCATGTGCATCCACCAGACAAGCCCAGCCAAGCGGCATCAGACCGATGCCCCAGCTCCTGCCGGTGCCGATGCGGAAACGGGTCGCCCTGCTCGTCGGGCCGGTCGCGGAGAAGGCGGGCGTGGTCGCAAGCGGCGCATCGCCGATCGCGCTTTGGGCCCACCCTTCTTTCATGAAGCGAAGATTGGCCCATTCGGGGTGCAGATAGTCTTCCAGCACCGGTTCGCTCGGCGAAGCGGCAACTTCGGTGCAGTAATAGGTCGTCACGTAAGGCCGCAGCTCTTCAGCAGGCAGCGCAAAGCGGATCGTTATCGCATTGCCCAATTCGTTTCGCATTTACCTTGTGCGAACCCCCAACTGCCCCTTTGTGGTCCCTTTGGCCCCGCTTAAGGCCGCCCTGGACTTCACCCCATTACCTGTGAAGAACCTGATACATAGGGACCGGTTAGCCGGTAGGAAACAGCAATTTGCGCAGACCGTCTCGCGAATTAGCTCTCTTCGCCCTGTTTGGGCTTGTCGAGCGTCTGCGCCGCGCTGCCCCACACCCTTGCACGCGCTTCCATGAATGACGTGAGCACCGGCTTGTCGAGCGCGGCATATTGGGTCGGGGTCATGGTCATGAACTCGGTGAACTCGCGGGTGAATTGCGCCTGGTCGTGATAATCGCCGTCCATGGCTTCGGTCCAGCGCAGGCCGCCCCCTTGCGCACGGTCAACCATGAAGCTGGTGAGGCTGCGCATGAAGCGTTGGCGACGCATCAGCAGTTTGGGCGCGAAGCCGAAATAGCGGTGGCAAACCCGCTCCAGCGTGCGGATGCTCATGCCGCACGCATCCGCGAGCTCGCCGACCGCGAAATGCTCCCCGCTGACGAGCGCGGCATGGACGCGGACAATCTTGGGCTCGTCGCGAGATTGCCTCATGAGCCCGTCCATGACCTCGACGATGTGGCCATATTGCTCTTCGAGAGTTGCGTCCGGGTCGCAGAGCACGCCCGACAGCGCATCGAATTTGCGGAAGGCCCGGTGCCGGGCGCCGCCGAAGACAGTGTTGGCAAGATCGTATGCGTCCGCATCGACGAACCGCGCCCATCCCATCGGCAGGAAGCCGATCCCCCACATGCGGGTCGTGCCCACCGTGAAGTGGCAGGGAAGCGAGCTTGGCCCCGTAGCATTGTAGCGCGCGCCTTCGAGCGATGTTTCGCCGATCTGCGACTTTGGCAGCGCGCCGCTGAAGAACCGGATATTGCCCCATTCAGGCTGGAGATAGTCCTCGACAATCCCGCCGTCGGCCACGTCGAGCTCAAGATGGTAGAACGTCGTGAAGCACCCGTCGAACTGGGACGGTGGAGCGAAGAACTGGCTTCGGACAGAGTGCCGAGGCCCTGTAAGCCCGGTTGCCGGAGCGATCGCTCCGGTGCGCATGTCCTCTTCTATCCCCATGAGTCATGGTTTGACCCATATGGCGCGCTTCTACAAGCGTTCTGGCGCATTGTTACAAGGGCGCGGTGGCGCGGCCCCGGTCGCCAGACGCCTGCTCGCGACGCAAAAGGGCCCCGATGCATCGCCTGCACCGGAGCCCTTTTGATGTGTCAGCGATTGTCGCTGCTTCAGGCGGGAAGCGCGTCTTTCGCCTGAGCGATGATCGTCTTGAACGCCGCTTCTTCGTTCATGGCAAGGTCGGCCATGACCTTGCGGTCAAGCTCGATCCCGGCAAGCTTCACGCCGTGCATGAACTGCGAATAGGTCAGGCCTTCAGCGCGGACCGCCGCATTGATGCGCTGGATCCACAGAGCGCGGAAGTTGCGCTTCTTGATGCGGCGATCGCGGTAGGCGTACTGGCCGGCCTTTTCGACGGCCTGACGAGCGATACGGATGGTGTTCTTGCGACGACCGCGATAGCCCTTGGCTTGATCGAGCAGACGCTTGTGCTTGGCGCGCGTGGTAACGCCGCGTTTGATGCGAGGCATATCAGTTTCTCCTTAGATCGCGATCAGTCGAGCCCGTAAGGGGCCCATTTCTTCACCGTCTTCGTGTCGTGTTCGGACAGGACGGTGGTGCCGCGGTTCTGGCGGATGTACTTCGCATTGTGGCTGATCAGGCGGTGGCGCTTGCCAGCGACACCGTGCTTGACCTTGCCGGTTGCGGTGATCTTGAAGCGTTTCTTCACACCACTCTTGGTCTTAAGCTTGGGCATTTTCATCTCCTTGGTCAGAGACACGTCAAACCAGCCCTGGCAGCCCTTTCAGCCAGGCCGGTCGCTTGATTCGTGTCGTTGAAGTCGCGCCATTTAGCGCTTTGGCGCAGGATTGCAAGCTTCGTGCGGGGTGCTTTCAGGCGAGAAGTGGACCGCATGTTACACGCTCCAGGGCCAAAAACGCCATTGTGTCACTGTAGCGCCCAAAACTGTCACCCTGGGGCGAAAAGCGTCACCTTGCATGCCGAAAGTGTCACCCTGCCGCTCGAAAAGTGTCACCTTTACAGCGGGGTTCATTGGCTGGCCGACGATGGGAAAGAGCGCAGCCGGTATAGCGGATCGCCAGACTGTAGGAAAATGCCGGACCGCCTCACCCGCTGAAAGGTTTGCGCCCTGTTACCTCCAGCCACAGTTTGAAATCCCCGCTCACGATCACTTCCGCGCCCTCGGGTAGCTCTGCGGTCCAGACATACGTGTCGGCATGGGTCTCGCCGTATCCGTCCCAGCCATCGACCGGCATCGGCTGGCGAGTGTAGTTTGCGCCTTCGAATGCGTCGATTGCGGCGATGTCGACGCCGCTCGCATCGTGGATCGTGCCCTGCACGACCGACGAAAGCCGCGCCTGAGTGGGGATGAGCGCGGGATACCAGCCATTCTCGTCAGGGATCGCGAACAATGAACCATGCACGCTCGCCTTCGCACCAAGGCCCAAGCCTTTCAGGAACGGCCAGTCCTGCCCGCCGGGACCAAACCCATCCTGAAGGACGCCGTAGAAGAAGAGGTGTGCGGGTTGCTCGCTGCTCATACTGACAGCGTCTCCCCCACCAATTCCTCGCTCACCTCCCAGAGACGCTTCGCCACGCCCTCGTCGAGCGCGCGCGCCTCGACGTCGCTGTCACCCACGGGGCCGCGTGCGTCGAAAAAGCCTGTGGGGCCGTAATAGCCTCCGCTCACCACACGGTCATCGGCGGCGGCGAGCGCGGTCGGCCATGAGCCGCGCTCCGGCGACTGCGCAAACACCGCCGAGCTGACGCCGTTGACAAGGCGCGAGAGCGGGTTCTGGGTCTTGCTGAGGAGCGGGGTCGAGGAATAGCCGGGATGGCAGGCAACCGACTTCACCTTCGAGCCCGCCGCATCTAGCCTTCGGTGAAGCTCCATCGCAAACAGCAGGTTTGCAAGTTTTGAGCGCAAATAAGCACGGCTGCGATCATATCCGCGCTCCATCATCAGATTGTCGAAATCGATCCGCCCGAATTTGTGCGCGATGCTGGCGACCGTGACCACACGCCCACCTCGTCCGTCGACCTGGCCCATCATCAGCGCGGTCCAGAGGAAATGGCCAAGGTGATTGGTGCCAAGCTGCAGTTCGAACCCGTCCTTGGTCTTGGATTTGGGCGTCTGCATCACGCCTGCATTGTTGACGAGGCCCCAGATCGCCCCGAACCGGTCCTTCGCCTCGTCCGCCGCTGCGCGGATCGAGGACATGTCGGCAAGGTCCATTCGCAGCAGCTCGCAGCGCCCCTCCCCCTCGTTCACCAGCTTGGCGAGCGCCTGCTTGCCCTTCTCCTCATCGCGGCAGGCGATCACGACATCGCCGTTCTTGCGCGCGAGGATCTTGGCCGCTTCGAAACCGATCCCGGAATTGCCTCCGGTGATAAGAAAGCGCTTGCCCGAAAGATCGGAAAGTTCGTCGGGGGTCCAGTCGGTGATGCCGCCATAATCGGACGGTGCTGTCATGTGTGGCATTTGAGTCCCCTGTTGCAGCGGGGCGGATCACCCCATCGCTTCAAGAACGTCCTCAAGCCGTGCTGGGTCCCCAAGGGCGATGACGCGCCCGTCGCTGTCGGCATCCAATGGGTTGCCCTGCCAGTCGCTCATCGTGCCGCCGGCGCCTTCGACCACGGGGACGAGCGCGGCGAAGTCGTGGATTTTGAGGCCTGCCTCCACCACGATATCGACATGGCCGGATGCGACGAGGCCGTAATTGTAGCAGTCGCCGCCATAGATGATCTTGCGCTCGGCAACCGCCTTGGCAACGCCCATAAAGGCATCGACATCGTCGCCTGAAAACTGGTGCGGGGTGGTGGTGCCGAGAACGGCGTCGGAAAAGTCCTTGCACGGGCGCACCCTCGCAGGCTTGCCGTTGAAGGTCGTGCCCTCCCCGATCCGCCCGACCCAGCGCTCCTTCGCTATCGGCTGGTCGATGACGCCAAGGACAGGCCAGCCGTCCTGAAGCAGCGCGATGAGCGTGCCGAAGATCGGACGCCCGGCGATGAAACTGGTCGTGCCATCGATCGGGTCGAGCACCCATTGGCGCCCTGCGCCTTCGTTACGGGTGCCGTATTCCTCGCCGATAATGCCGTCTTCGGGGTGTTCGGCCTCAATGAGTGCACGCATCGCGGCCTCGGCTGCACGGTCGGCTTCGGTGACGAAAGAGCGGTCTTCCTTGCGCTCTTCGGCCCATTCGCCGCGAAACAGGGGTCGGATGGCAGCGCCCGCCGCATCGGCGAGGCGGTTGGCGAGTTGGAGGTCGGCTGGGGTCATGGGGTTCTCTTTGAAGGTCCGGGGCCACCCGCTCCCTCCACCCTTCCACCCGGATCGTGACCCGGAGTGATAATCCGGGTGGAAGGGTGGAGGGAGCGGGTGGCTTGGCACGCGCGTACTAACGCGCCTGCCAGAAATCGAAAGCCTGTTCTTGGTGCAATGTGACATAGGCCTTCGCTTCCGCGCCTTCCCAGTCGAGCGGCCATGTGCCTTTCATCGTCTCGGCAAGATGCGAGCGGGCGACGAACCAGCCTTGGCCCGGAAGCCCGTCGGACTGGCGCACCACGAGGACTGCAAGGTCGGGCTCGCCCGCAACGCGTCCGTCCTGATCGATCGAGTCGAGCACCTTGCACAGCGCACGCATCTTGGGCCGGGTGAAGCGGTAACCGAGCAGGCCGAGCATTTGCGAATAGGTAAGCGCGTTTCCTGCACGGGCAGCGCCGATGAGGATTTCGCGGACTTCGGCCTTGTCGAACACTATTGTTTTTGCGCACGCCCATCCGGGCGCGCGACTTCCTCGCTCATGCGATCAAAGATCGCGTCGCTGCGGACGGCCGGTCGGCCTTGCGGTCGCGTTGCGACCGATTCCATCAGTCAAACAAGCTGCTGACCGAACTCTCATCGGCAATCCTGCGGATCGCTTCGCCCACCAGCGGGGCCATCGTCAGGATGCGGATCTTGTCGGATTTCTCCGCCGCTTCGGTCGGGCGGATCGAATCGGAGATCACCAGCTCCTTCAATTGCGAGCCGTCGATGCGCGCCACCGCGCCGCCTGAAAGGACGCCGTGGGTGATGTAAGCGGCGACGGATTTCGCCCCGCCCTCTAACAGCGCGTCGGCTGCGTTGCACAGCGTGCCGCCTGAATCGACGATGTCGTCGATGAGGATGCAGTGCCGCCCTTCGACTTCGCCGATGATGTTCATCACCTCGCTCTCACCGGGACGGTCGCGGCGTTTGTCGACGATGGCGAGCGGCGCATTGTCGAGCCGCTTGGCCAGCGCGCGCGCGCGCACCACGCCGCCCACGTCCGGGCTGACGACCATCAAATCCTGATCGCCATAGCGCGCCTGAATGTCGGCAGCCATGACGGGCGCTGCGTAGAGGTTGTCGGTCGGGATATCGAAAAAGCCCTGGATCTGGCCGGCGTGAAGGTCGACCGCCAGCACCCGGTCGGCGCCTGCCTCGGTGATGAGGTTCGCGACCAGCTTGGCAGAGATCGGCGTGCGCGGGCCGGGTTTGCGATCCTGACGGGCATAGCCGAAATAAGGCACCACCGCCGTGATCCGCTTGGCCGATGCGCGCCGCAGCGCGTCGATGCAGATCAGCAGCTCCATCAGGTTGTCGTTTGCCGGGAACGCGGTCGGCTGGACGATAAACACGTCTTCGCCGCGCACGTTTTCGTGGATTTCGACGAAAATCTCTTCATCGGCGAACCGGCGAACGCTCGCATCGGTAAGCGGGATTTCGAGATAGGCCGCAATCGCGCGCGCGAGCGGCAGGTTCGAGTTGCCCGACATGATTTTCATGGATGCGAATCCCCGAAGAGGTGTGCTGCTGTCCCGCCACGCCTAGCCAAGCGTCATGCAATTGCAACACATCCGCGTGCGTTGTCGTCAGATTGACCCAATGCAGGTTTGCCGCGCTGCCAATTGCGTCAGCGCTTTTTTGGTGTCAGTCCAGACATGTACGAAAACGGGGGGCCGTTCATGAAGTCGCTATGGGTTGCAATTCTCGCGCTGCTTTTCCTCGGCGCATGTTCGCACACGCCGAAGTTCACGCCGGAGGGCGAGAGGTGCGATCTGGTGCGCTATTCGCTTGAAACATCGCTGCCGGGCGAGCGGCCTCTCAAAAGCGTCATCGAGGAAAATCCGGGCAACATGCTGCTGCTGTCGGGCGGAAGCCAGAACGGTGCGTTCGGCGTCGGCTTTCTCGATGGCTGGCATAAAAGCGGCCGGATGCCCGATTTCAGGCTCGTCACCGGGATCAGCACCGGAGCGCTGCAATCGACCGGCGCCTTTATCGGCAGGCCCGAAATATCGGTCAATGGCTACACGATCGACGATGAGGGCCAGCTGCTGGTGACCGACATAAACGGTTCGGACATAGAGGACGGGTTCAGCCTCAAGGCGATCTACAAATTGCTGACCAAGGGTTCGATTTCCGATCTCATCCCGCTGCGCGACCGGCTGGACGAGATCATGACCGACGAGGTCTTGAGAGCCGTGGCGGCGCGCTATCCCGAGGATGTATCAAAGCGCGACTACCTGCTTGCCGGGGCTACCGACGTCGATCTGGGCGTTGCGGTCGCATTCGACCTGACCGAGGTTGCCGCGCGCTATGCCAAGGCGGGCGACGAGACGCAGCGCAAGCTGCTCAAGGACTGCTATATCGAGGCTCTGGTGGCCTCATCCATCGTTCCACCGGGCGCGCGTCCGTCCTTCATCGACAATCGCATGTATATCGATGGAGGCGTGCGATATGCGGTGTTCGACGACCGGTTCAGCGAAGTGCTCGAGGACCGCTCTACCGACAGGCTGATCCGCGAGGAGGACCGCCACGCGCTCTATCTCATCCTCAACGCTTCGGGAGATTCGCGCGAGGATTGCCAGAAGGTTGATCCTGCAAATTGCGCTCCCGAGCGGGCGACGATCGGCCAGCGCAAGGACTGGGAAGTGCTCGACCTTGCGGTGCGCACGCTCGAATTGTTCGAGAACCAGATCAGGCGGCTGTCGGTCGACCGGGCGCGCGAGCGGGCGCGCAACCAGAACCTGCCGTTCTATTTCGCGCGCATCCGCAACAAGGATCTGAGCGATCCGCATCGCATCTACTCGATCCCGGATTTCGAGGATCAGGGCCCCAAGACCTGCGAACAATGGCGCAGCATCGACGATGCCGAGGACGACCCGGTCGAATTTCACCGCCGCTTCATGCGCTGCCTGATCGAATATGGCCGCGACCGGGCCAGCGAAGCCGAATGGGACTTGCAGCCGCGCGACGACTACTGAGCCGCTTGGGAGTGCCCGGCGATCATCTCTTCAATGATCGCGGTGGACACCCAGCGAATATCCTCGTTGCTCGTGAAAAGCAGCGCCGACCCGTCGAGCGTGACAAGCGGGCACAGCTCATGGCCCGGCGTGTTCACCCGCTCATCGAACGCGATGGGATAGGACCATCCGCCTTCGCCATCGGGCAGTGACAGGTAAAGGTCGCCCCGCCCCAGCCCCCGTCGGCGGCTTGAGGCAAAGATCAGGTATCGGCCTTCGGGGTCGATATAGGGATCGCCCTCATATGCGCGGGTGTTGACGGGTGATGGGAGGCGGGTGGCCTCGCTATCGCTCGCACCCTCAAGACTGGCCGAATAGATATCGTATCCGCCCTCGTCATTGGCGCGATCGGATGACCAGTAGACCTCGCCTGAACGGGTGATCGAGACGAAATAGTCGTTGCCCGGCCCGTTGATCGGGGCATCGAGCAGGACCGGGTCCGCCCAATCGCCAGCCTCGTTGCGGGTCAGGTAGCCGATATCCGCATCGCCGCGCGCCCGCGTGATGAAATAGAGCCGCGCTTCGTCTTCGGAAAGATAAGGGTCCTGCGCGGTGTATTCAGGGGTTCCAAGGACGTGCTGAGGCCCGGTCCACTCACCGTCCTCCCAATGCCACGCCTCCATCGACTGCCACTCGCCATGCTCGATCCCGATGGTGATCGTGCGCCGGTCGCGCGACATGGTCGAACAGAACTCGTAGCGGCCCTCTTGCGAGACCGTTCCTGCGCCCAGCACTTGAGGCTCGCTCGGCGGGACAGGCGCATTGCCGGGGCCTTCGCCCTGAGCGCTTGTTGCAGCCGCGAGGACAATCGGTGCGAAAAACCAGAGCATGCTTACCCCCTTGTTCGAAGGTCAGCCTGCGCGAACTGGCTGGATCGGCAAGGGTTTAGCGGCGACCCGCCCCTCAACTCCGGTGCGGCGTAATCCGGTGCTCGCCCTTGATCCACCTTACCGTGCCTGAGGATGCGCGCATCACGACGCTTTCGGTGGTCATGATGATCGCGCCGGTGGACTTCCTGCGCTTCTTCACCCCGTCGAGCAGCGATCCGTCCGTGACGCCGGTTGCTGCAAAGATGCAGTCGCCCTTGGCAAGGTCATCGAGCTTGTAGATGCGGTCGAGATCCTCGATCCCCCACTTCTTCGCGCGCGCCTTTTCATCGTCGTTGCGGAAGACGAGGCGGCCATTGAACTGTCCGCCGACACAGCGCAGCGCAGCGGCGGCCAGCACGCCTTCGGGTGCGCCGCCCTGGCCCATATACATGTCGATGCCCGTATCCTGATCGGTCACCGCGATCACGCCTGCAACATCGCCATCGCCGATCAGGAACACACCGCAACCGATTGAGCGCAGCTCTGCGATAAGGTCGGCATGGCGCGGACGGTCGAGGACGCAGACATTGATGTCGGACGCTTCCTTGCCCTTTGCAGCGGCCACCGCCTTCACGTTTTCGGTCGGTGATTTGGCAAGGTCGATCACATCGGCAGGCAGGCCCGGCCCAACCGCAAGCTTGTCCATATAGACGTCCGGTGCGTTGAGCAGGTCGCCCTTCTCCGCTGCTGCGAGAACCGCGAGCGCGTTGGGTCCGGCCTTTGCGGTGATGGTGGTCCCTTCGAGCGGGTCGAGTGCGATGTCGATCTGCGGCCCCTTACCCATGCCGACCTTCTCGCCGATATAAAGCATTGGCGCTTCGTCGCGTTCGCCTTCGCCGATGACGACCGTGCCATCCATGTAAAGCGTGTCGAAAGCGCGGCGCATGGCCTCGACGGCTGCGGCGTCAGCGGCTTTTTCGTCCCCGCGTCCGATCAGCTGCGCTGCGGCGACCGCAGCGGCCTCGGTCACGCGAACCATTTCCAGGACCAGAACCCGGTCGATCGCGTTTGAATCTTCAGGCTCTTTTGCCGCCAGCACATCTGTGTCAGTAGGGGTGTTCATGCGAAATTCAGTCCTCTTGCGCCTTGTCATCGGCTCAGCTTCGAAACGCAATGCGCTTAGACAGGAGGAGCCGCATTTGTCGAGCAATGCCGCCCGCCTTTACCGAAAATCGATCCTTTTCGCAGGCGCTCTGGGGCTGGGCGTTTCGCTCGCTGCCCCTGTGGCCGCGCAGGATGACCAGCCGGTGACACAGGACGCGGAACCCGTCGCACAGGCCGATGGCGAAGACGCCGCGCCCACACCCACCACGCCCACACCCACCACTCCGGCGAGGCGGCCGCTTCGGCTCGACCTTTCGGTGACTGTCCCGCGCGAGGAATCGGACCGCCTGCTCGAGGAGGATTGCGAGGAAGAGGCCGATGCAGGCCGCATCGCGGGCGAGATCGTCGTATGCCGCCAGCTTGGCGAGGCGAGCGACGGATCGTGGAACAAGGAAGAATGGGAAAAGCGATATGCCTCGCGCACGCAGGGTGATCAGCCGGTCAATGTCGCGGGCGGCGGCATTTTCTCCGGACCTGCGACCGTCGGCGGGCTGTGCGTGATACCGCCCTGTCCGCCCGAAGCGGCGCTGATGATCGATGTCGAAGCGCTGCCCGAAGCGCCCGAGGGGTCGGACGCCGACCGGATTGCGCGCGGGCTTCCCCCGCTTGGCCGCGATCCCAATCCCACGCCCGAGGAAATCGCCGCGCGCCGCCGCGCGCTGGGCCTTGAAGCGCCGCCGGTGCCTGAGTGACATTTCGATGGGGCATGACGCTGGCACTGGTTGCCGCGACCATGCCCCTCGCCGCGCAGGAACGGGTGCCGATCCCGCTGGATGACGACAACCTGAGCGAGCCGCGTGTCCCGCCGCAGCGGATCGACCTCGCGCCTCAGCCTGCCGCCGCCCCTGCTCCTTCACAGGCCGACATCCGGGAATGCGAGGAAGAGGTGGATGCGAGCGAAATCTCTGGCGAGATCATCGTGTGTCGCCAGCGCGGCGATGATCCTGAAAACTGGTTCTCCGGCTCCGCGCAGGCCTGGGCCGACCGCTATGCGCGTGAGAGCGCCTATATCAACGATCCCCAGGCACCCGATGTCGACAACACCCATCATCCCTTCGTCGGCTCGGGGCTGACGATCCTCCTCACCGGTTGCTTCATCCCGCCCTGTCCCGGCCCCCACCCGCTGATGATAGATGTCGAGGCGCTGCCACCACCGCCCGAAGGCAGCGATGCCGACCGGATCGCGCGCGGGCTCGATCCGATTGGCGAGGATGGCGAGCCATCGCAAGAGGCGCGCGAATTGCTTGAGCGCGAGCTGGGCCTTCCGCCCTCCCGCTACGATCAGGAGCCCGAAGAAGCGCCAGCTAGTCGGGAATGATAGGCAGCACCAGCGGCGCGCCGGTCAGGCTTTCCGATCCTTCGAGAAGCGCGAGCGCTCTGGTGACGTTCGCCTCTGGCCCTTCATGCGTGACCATCGCGACCAGCACTTCGCCGCCGCCCTGTTCGCGGCCCTGCTGGATCAGGCTTTCGATAGAGACATCGGCATCCCGCATCGCCGCGGTGATTTCGGCGAGAACGCCGGGGCGGTCCTTGACCGTGAAGCGTAGATAGGTGCGCTCTGTCCGGTGACCCGCCTGCGCCGGGCCTAGCGCCTGAAGCTGGTCGACCGGCATCGAGAACGGCGCGCCGACTTCGGCTCCCTTCCCGAACACGCGTGCAATGTCGATGAGGTCGGCGACCACGGCGCTCGCGGTCGGGCCATCGCCCGCGCCCGCACCCTGAAACAGCAGGCGGCCCGAAAAGTTGCCTTCAGCAACGACCGCGTTGGTGGGTCCGTCGACGGCGCTCAACGGGTGATCCTTGGCGACAAGGCACGGACGCACGCGCTGGAGGAGTGTGGGCGTGCCGTCCTCGTCCTGCACGTCGGCCTCTGCAATCAGGCGGATCACGAAGCCGAGCGCATCGGCCTGCGCGATATCGGCAGCGCGCACCTGAACGATGCCGGTGGTCGAGACGTTCGCAAAATCGACCTTCGCGCCGAACCCGATGGCAGCAAGGATCGCGAGCTTATGCGCAGCGTCCACCCCTTCGATATCGAAGGTCGGATCGGCCTCCGCATATCCTAGCGCCTGCGCTTCAGCCAGCGTCTCGGCGAAGTCGGCACCGGTCTCTTCCATCTCGGACAAGATGTAATTGCAGGTGCCGTTGAGGATGCCGTAAACCTTGGTGAGCGCGTTGGCGCTGGTGCCTTCGCGAAGGCCTTTCACCACGGGGATACCGCCAGCGACCGCCGCTTCAAACTTGAGCGGCGCGGTGGCCGCTTCCGCCGCCTCGGCAAGCTCCAACCCGTGATGCGCGATCATCGCCTTGTTCGCCGTCACCAGCCCCTTGCCGCCCTTGAGAGCCGCGCGCGACAGGGCGAGCGCTGGCCCGTCCGATCCGCCGACCAGCTCAACGACCACGTCCACATCCTCGCGCGCGCTCAGCGCGGTCATGTCGTCTTCCCACGCGAAGGAAGCGATATCCACGCCGCGATCCTTGCGGCGCTCACGCGCGCTGACCGCGACCACCTCGATCCGGCGACCGGCGCGCGCGGCGATCAGGTCACGGTTGGTGGCGAGCAGGCGAATGACGCCGACGCCAACCGTGCCTAGCCCGGCAATGGCGATCCGCAGAGGGGATGAAGTGGATGCGTTGGTGGCCAAGCGGGTGCTCCTGTGAGCCGAAGTTTCGTTGTGCAATGCAATATGAGCGGGATGCAGCGCTGGCAATCAGCGCCCCACGCGTCAAGCGGCAAATCGAAATCGGGTGTTGCGAGCGAGGGTCAGGTGGCTTCGGTAATCGCCCGCGCACACGGACCCAGCTGCTCGATCACATAAGCGTAATCCGTCTCGGCGAGCCTGCGCGCATCAGGTTCGCGCGCAAGGTTGGCAGCCGAAGGCAGGCGCTGTGGCAGCGCGCAGGCCATGCGATACCAGCGCAGCGTCTGCGGCTCTGGCGCGCGCGCACTGGAATCGATGATCTCGCCCCACGAAACACCCCACGCCGGAGGCTGGCCCGGACGGCGCAGGACCGTGATCGACACAGGAGAACGGCTGTCTGTCGTGAGGAAGATCTGCGTCTCCGATTCTCCGGTCAGAGTGCCGCGCACGGCAAGCGCATCGCGGATGCCGGTGATCAACGGCGGGCGGTCGTTAGCTACCAGTGCGGTAAGGATCGGACGCAGCCGCGCTTCCAGCTCAGGCGAATAATCGAGCTGGGCATTCTTGCCGGTCAGCTGGATCGAACCCGGACGGCCCGCAACCGCATCTGCAAACAGCAGCACGACCTTGTCCTTGAGCTTTTCGACCTTGCCGCGCTCATTCAGGGGGACATCGACCAGATAAACCAGCGATTCGCCCAGCGCGCTTTTCCCGGAAAGCAGCGCCTGCGTGCGCGCCTCTATATAAAGACGTGCGAATCCGGGGGCGAGACCGGGGGCGCGTTCGGGCTCGACTTCGATCTGACGGCGAATCTCGGCGCGGATGACCAGATCGCTCCGCTCGGCCAGGTCGACGAGGTCGGCATAGGTTGCCGCTTCGGCGGCGGTGACCGGCGATGGGACAGTTTGCTGTGCGGATGCCGGTGCCCAGCTCAACGAAATCGCCGTTGCAGCGAGCGGCATCAAAAGCAACCTGCGGAATTCATTGGTTAAAATCGCGTTAACGCGCCGTCTCATGATCGAATCCTGTTTCCCGGCTCCAAGTTTTTTCGAGCTAGACCACATTGAAGGCAGCCGCCAGTGAATCGCCCCTGAACCGTAAATTCGTTTGATTGCATAGGTGTTGACCGTTAAAGCCCGGGGAGCTTGTATCGAGGTTGGGGACAAGATCGATACAAACTCGGCTGCGTTGTGACGCCTTTTGGAACGGGCATCGCACGCGGGTGGTTGGAGCAGGATTCCTTGCGAGCGCTCACTGGGTTGACGAGCGTCGCGAGCAGATTCCGGGAACCGACCGAGACTTGAGATTCTGGGATTCGCATCCCGGGTCGATCTCATCGCTCACGCTTCGCTTTGTTGCGAATCGGGTGCGACGACGATTAGGCCCGGTGTGCGAGAATTATGTCGGGCCCCCGCCCGGCGAAATAACGGAGAGAAAGCGACTGGATGGCCTACGCTGACCAACAAATGGGTGGAAGTAAGGTAACTTCCATCATCATTGTGGCGTTGATCCATGTGCTGATCGGGTACCTGCTCATTTCCGGCCTTGCCATTTCGGCAGTGCAGGAAGTGGTTGAGCGCGTTACCACGGTCGACATTGAGGAGCCCGAGCCCCCCGAGGAGCCCGAGGAACCACCGCCCGAGCAGCCACCGCAGGAAACGGCTCCGCCGCCTCCGGTTGCTCCGCCGCCGCCGATTAACATCGCGCCGGCACCGCCACCGATCCAGACGCAGCCGACGATTCCGCCGCCTGCGCCTCCGGCTCTTACGATTCCTCCGCCTGCACCTGTTGCACCGCCGGCTCCGCCTCCGCCTTCGCAGGCGCGTGGAGCGACGACCCGCAACGAACGCAGCTGGGCGACGCGTATCCAGGAAAACTATCCCTCGCGTGCACTGCGCGAAGAGGTCGAAGGCACCGTGGGCGTGCGCGTCACCGTGACGCCGGATGGTCGGGCAACAAATTGTCAGGTCACCGGTTCGAGCGGGTCGAGCATCCTCGACGAGGCAGCCTGCCGGGGAATGGAGCGTTATGCGCGCTTCAATCCGGCACTCGACGCTGCCGGAAACGAGACCACGGGATCCTATTCCACTCGGATTACCTATCGTTTGAACTGATGAATTTTGAGGCTCCCGGCCCGCTGGAAGGTGCCGGGACCTTCGGGACACTTTTTTAAGAGGACTACTCGCAATGAACCTTTATTACCTCGCAGCTGCGGCCGCCGATACGGAAGCGCCCGTCAATGAATTCGGCTTCTGGAAAGCCATGGAAGAAGGCGGCCCGGTCGCCTGGTCGATCCTTGCCGTCATGATCATCATGTCGGTCGGTTCGTTCTACATCCTGTTCACCAAGCTGTTCGAACAGAACAAGGTGATGCGTCAGTACCAGGGCGTGCGTCAGTCGTTCTGGCGTGCTTCGACCCTCAAGGAAGGCGCGACCAAGCTTGAGAAGAACAGCGCATGGCGCCAGCTAGCCGACGATGCCGTGACCGCTCAGGAGCACCACTCCAAGATGGAAGGTGCAGGCCAGGAAGTTCACTTCGTCGAGGAAGAGCTCGCTCACTCGCAGAACACCATCAACCAGTCGCTTTCGGGCGGTCTGTCCTTCCTCGCATCGGTGGGTGCAACCGCACCGTTCATCGGTCTGCTCGGCACCGTGATCGGGATTTACCGCGCTCTGATCAACATCGGCATCGAAGGCTCGGCCTCGATCGACAAGGTTGCAGGTCCGGTTGGTGAAGCGCTCATCATGACCGCGATCGGCCTGCTCGTTGCTGTGCCTGCTGTGCTTGCCTTTAACTGGCTGCAGTCGCGCAACCGTCGCATCGATGCTCTCATGACCGACTTCTCGAACAACATCGTCGCCTATATCGGCTCGAACGGTTCGATTAAGCCGGCCGTGACCGCTGCGGCTGCAAAGCCGGCTGCCAAGCCTGCTGCGAAGCCGGCCACGACGGCTGGCGGCGCATCGGCCTCGATCAAGAAGTAAGGACCGATGCCGGGGTGGGCAGCGTTGCCCGCCCCGGCTCGTCTCTTGCCCCGATCAAGGTTCGTAATGGCCCCCATTCAACGGGAGCCAGTGCAGTAGAAACGCTCTCTTGAGCAGATAAGGAATTCACAATGGCGATTTCGATGGGAGGCGGGGAAACCCCGATGTCCGACATCAACACCACGCCGCTGGTGGACGTGATGTTGGTTCTCCTGATCATCTTCCTCATCGCGGTTCCGGTGGCCATCCAGACGGTTGAGCAGTTGGAAATCCCGGTCTTCGAATCGGTCGAATCGAAAGACAAGGTGGAAAACCTCCAGCTGACCGTCTCCACGACCGACGCCGAGGGCCGCACCGCTGGTACGATCCGTTCGGGCTTTACCGGCGCCACGCGGACCGGCGAATGCCGCGTCTACTTCAACAACATCACCCCGATGTCGTCTGAAGAACTTTACGACGCAGCCTTCACCAAGCTCGACAACATCGTGCAGGCCTATCCGGGCGGTGCAGAGGCGATCATCGACGATCCCGACGCCATCCCGCAGGTCCACATCCGTGCCGACTCGAATGCACCGTGGCGCTGTGTTGCGGGCACGATCTATCAGGTCCAGGCCGCTGGCTATCCGACCGTCGGTTTCATTTCGAACCCGGTCGACCCGAACGGCTAAGCCGGTCGGGACACACGATTAAGGAGTAACTGACATGGGTATGTCCGGAGGCAAGCTCGACGGCGAACCGATGATCGACATGAACATGACGCCGCTGATCGACGTTTTGCTCGTTCTGCTGATCATGTTCATCATCACCATCCCGGTGGCCACGCACTCGGTCGATATCGACCTTCCGCAGGGCGATCCGCCGCCGACCGATGTGATCATCGACCCGATCAAGAACAAGCTCGTCCTGACGCAGGACGACCAGATCCTGTGGAACGGCGAAGCCGTGAATCAGGGCCAGCTGGTCACCCTGCTGGCAGAGACGACGCAGATGTCGATCGAGCCAGAGCTGCAGTTCGAGCCGGAAGCACTCGCCAGCTACGACCTCTCAGCCAAGGTGCTGCAGGTCATCAAGGGCTCGGGCGTGACGAAGTTCGGCTTTGTCGGCAACGAAAAGTATCGCCAGTTCGGCTCGGGTTCGTAAGCACCCGCCCGATAGGCTACAAGACAAGGCGCTGCGGGAAACCGCGGCGCCTTTTTTGTTGCAGGGGCGCTCGGCCTAGAGCGCAGCGATTGCAATCTCCACGAAGTTTCGGGCCGATCGTATAGCAGGAGCGGCGCTTCTATCCCGATGCCTGTACTCTAATGCCTCGGCGACGACTTCCTCATTAGGATGATCGGCGAGCCACCACTTTGCGCCCTCGGACTTCGAGACAATTTCTCCGGTCTCGGCCGCATGGAGTGACCGCGCTGCATTCAGCACTGCATTGACGATTGCCTGCTGGCTCGGCTCTCCGCGCAACTCATTGCGGTGCCAGGCCAGCTCTCCCATCAGGGCGGCCCGCAAAGCCGACATCTTTACCGGAGCGAGGATTTCGCGCGGCGGCTGACCCACCAGAGCCAGACCTGCCTGCCGGCACAGCTGCATATGGACGAGAATATCGCTGGTGGTGCCGTCCACTTCGACCGAAGTCCCCCATTCGACCCCGGTCGACAGCGCGAAATCATAAGGCATCGCCTCGACCGGTGCGCGCACCGCGTCGGCATTGCAGAGGATCAGCTCCAACCCAAAGGCTGGTACCGGCAAGGCTTCGTAACTGAGGTTCATCGAAAGGCGCTCGCGCTGCGCGGGACACAAGGGCCCTGACACGACACCCAGGATATCGAGATCGCTCGACCCGGCTTGGAAGTCATCCTGAACCACCGATCCGTGAAGGTAGAGGGCGATCAGGTCATCGCCGAGAATCTCGCGGTGAACGCTGACCACGTTCTTCAGGTAAGCGCGGATTGCTGAACCTGCGGGGAAAAGCCTGGCGAGATCGTCCAACCGCTAATCCCCTTCCAGCATCTCGGCCTCGCGCGGGTCGATCCGCATCGCCTCGCCCGCGAGGCTTTCGGCTTCGAGCAGCAGCTCATCATCGACCGCGCCCTGTGGCACGGCTTCGCGGCCGATCATGGTCATCACCGGCACCGCAAGTGGCGACACGCGCTCAAGCTCGACATGCACCAGCTCGTGCTGCGAACGCTCAAGCAAGTCGGCAAGCCTGCCCACATCCGTCATTCGCGCGCGCGCATCGGCCCATGCGGCTTCGAGCAGGACGTGGTCGGGCTCGTATTTCTTGAGCACATCGTAAATGAGGTCGGTCGAGAAGGTGACCTGCTTTCCGGTCTTGCGCTTGCCGGGATGCTGGCGCTCGACCAGCCCGCTGATCACCGCGACCTCTCGGAATGCGCGGCGCAGCAGGTGGCTTTCGGTGACCCATTCGGTGAACTCGCCCGCTAGAATATCGGGCGAAAGCAGCGGCTTGGGGTCGGTGACCGGCTTCAGGCCCCAAACCGCAAGGCAGTAATCGTTCGCGACGAAGCCGCCGGGCATCAGCCCACGATCCTCCATCCGCCGCGTCACCAGCATGCCGAGCGACTGGTTCGCGTTCCAACCCTCGAACGTATAGTACGTCGTGTAGTGCTTCTTCGCGTGCGGGAAACTTTCGACCAACAGCTCTCCGGGGCGCGGCAGGCGGCTGCGATAATCCTGCACTTCGAGCCATTCGCGCACGTCGTCGGGAAAGCGCCCCCAGCCCGCGCGATCGTCGAGCATCGCCTGCACCCGCGTCGCCAGATGCGTGGTGAGCGGCAGGCGAAGGCCGCCATAGCTCGGGATCGTCGCGCTGGTCTTGGCCGCGCGCACGATCAGGTCCATGTCCTGCAGCTTCTCGACCTCAAGGCTCATCCCGGAAAAGAAGAACCTATCGCCGGGCGACAATTGCGCGGCGAAGCGTTCCTCCACCTTGCCCAGCTGGCGCCCGTTCCTGAAGCGCACGACCAGCATTTCAGAGTCGACGATGATCCCGGCATTCATGCGGTGGCGCTGCGCCTGCTCGGGATGGGTGAGCCGCCACGTGCCGTCCTGCGCCCCCCCTTTTTGGCGCACGATCCGCTTGAACTTGTCATAGGCCCGCAGCGCATAGCCGCCATTCTCGACGAAGCGAAGCACGCGCCCCAGCCCCTCTTCATCAAGCCAGGCATAGCTCAGGGCGCTGCGCAATTCGGCGAGCATGTCGTCCTCGTGGAACGGCCCGGCGCAGGCGCAGGCCATCAGGTGCTGCGCGAGCACATCGAGACCGCCCTCGCGGAATTCCTCGCCGTCGCGCATGCCTTCATCGACCGCGTCCTTGGCCGCCATCGCTTCGAGAAATTCGAAACGGTTGCCGGGCACGAGCATCGCGCGGCTGGGCGTGTCGAGCCGGTGGCCCGCGCGCCCGATCCGCTGGAGCAAGCGCGATGAGCCTTTGGGCGCGCCCATCTGGACCACGAGGTCGATATCGCCCCAATCGACGCCGAGATCGAGGCTGGCGGTGCAGACCAGAGCGCGCAGCTCGCCCGCCGCCATCGCATCCTCGACCTTGCGCCGCGCCTCTTTGGAAAGGCTGCCGTGGTGAACGCCGATGGGGAGGTTGTCCTCGTTCTCCTCCCACAGGCACTGGAAAATGAATTCTGCGAGGAAGCGCGTGTTGGTAAAGACCAGCGTCGTGCGATTGGCCTTGATCGCCTCCATCAGCTGCCCCACCGCCCAGCGCCCCGCATGACCGCCCCATGGAACGCGGCTCTCGACAGGCAGCAGGATCTCGACCTCGGGCTCCGCGCCCTCTTCGCCCAGCACCAGATCGGCGGCGTGAATCTCGCCAGTGCCATCGGCAGGTTGCGGGGCGAGCCATTCCTGAAAGCTGAGCGGATTGGCGAGCGTCGCGGAAAGCGCTGCGCGCTGCATGCCCGGCGCAATGGTCCGCAGCCGCGCGAGGGCGAGCGCCAACAGGTCGCCGCGCTTGCCTGTGGCGAAGGCATGAATCTCGTCGATCACCACTCGTTTGAGATTGGCGAACAGCTCGAAGCTTTCGGGGTAGGACAGCAGGAGCGACAGGCTCTCCGGCGTCGTCAGAAGCACATTGGGAGGCTTGGTGCGCTGGCGTTTCTTGCGGTCCGAGGACGTGTCGCCGCTGCGTGTCTCGACCGTGATCGGCAGGCCGATTTCCTCGATCGGGGTGAGCAGGTTGCGCTTCACGTCATGCGCGAGCGCCTTCAGGGGCGAGACGTAGAGCGTGTGCAGACCTTCGGGCGGCGCGCAACCGTTGGATGGCGCGAAATCGCACAGGGTAGGCAAAAACCCCGCCAGCGTCTTGCCCGCGCCGGTGTCCGCGACAAGCAGCGCATCGCGCCCAGCGCGCGCCTTTGCGAGCATGTCGGTCTGGTGACGCCGGATGCGCCACCCGCGCGCGTCGAACCAGCCCTGAATCTCAGGGGGAACCGCGATGCCGGATGCGCGGGATGGGAGAGTGGTTTCGGTCACTGTGCCGCCAAAGATGGCCACCGACCGCCCCGGCGACAAGGGCGCAGAATGTCAGAGCTTTTCGGCCCGGCTACTTCGCCTTGGGCTGAGCCTCTGCTTCAGCTTCGGGTTCGCTCGCCGCGAGCTCTTCAAGCGTCACGCCCAAGAGCGATGCAAGCTTGTCCTGCTCTGCCGAGGAGAGATCGGAGAAGGTGCGGCCTTTGGGATACCGCGCCCCGATATCGCCAATGTCGCCCATCATGGCGGGCATCGCTTCCATCACTGCGGGCATCATCTCGTTCATCGCCGACATGACCTGCGGATCGGCGAATATCAGAAAGCTTTCCGCTGCATATTTGCTGCCGACCGGGGTTGCGAAATAGGCGTCGAGCTCTGTCAGCTCGGCCTCGGTGAAACGCACAGCATATGCGCGCGCGAGCCCCGCACGGTAGCTTGGCTCGATCTGGACCACGATATCGCTCATCAGGCTCATGCTCATATCCGCGATCTCGGCGTTGCGCGCCTTTGCGCCCGGATCGAGCAGCTCGACCGCCGCTTCAAGGCGTGCATTGTCGATGTCGCTCAGTTCGCTCGGCGACAGGCCGGTCATTTCCATGAGGAGGATTGCTGGCGAACCTGCAATGTTGCCGAGCATGGAGTCCATCATGGGGCCCATGGCCTCGTCCATCATCTTGGCATAAGTGCCTTCGGGGAAGAGCTTGATGACCACCGATTGAGCCATCGGCACGCGGGCCTCCTGTTCGGGCGTCAGCGGTTCGGCGGTCCCGAACATGTCTCCGAAGAGGTCACCCATGGCGCTGAGTTCGCGCTCGATCGCCTCGTTGGATGTGTCAGTGTGAGCATCGGCAAGCGCCGGTGTCGCGGTCAGCGCGGTGACGCTGGCCAGAGTGGCGAATACGAGACCTTTCAACATGCTTCTTCCTCCCCTTAATGCCCCACGCTTGTCCCGCGTTCGAGGCCGGATAGTGCCAGTTGTTCGTCGATCTGCGCGATCAGGCGTTCAAGACCGTCTTCGCTGTCGCTTTCGGCGCGGGCGACCAGAACGTCCTGCGTGTTCGATGCGCGCAGCAGCCACCAGCCATCGGCGGTGTTCACGCGCACGCCATCAGTGGTGTTCACTTCTTCGACGCCCGGGCCGGGATTGGTGGTCAGGCGCTCGGAAATCTCGGCCATGGCAGGGAATTTGCGCGCCTCATCGACCTGGAAACGCATTTCCGGCGTGTTGAGCATGTCGGGGATCGACCCGCGCAATTCGGTCACCGATTTGCCCAGCCGCGCGGATGCCGCAATCAGGCGAACACCGGCATAAAGCGCGTCGTCGAAACCGTAATAAGTGTCGGCAAAGAAGACGTGACCGCTCATTTCCCCTGCGAGCGGTGAGCCCGTTTCCTTCATTTTGGACTTAATCAGCGAGTGGCCCGTCTTCCACATCAGCGGCTCACCGCCATGCGCCGCGACATGGTCGAACAGCGCGCGCGATGCCTTGACGTCGGCGATAATGGTCGCGCCCTTGCGGGTCTTGAGCACATCCTCGGCGTAGATCATCAGCAGCTGATCGCCCCAGATCACGCGGCCTTCGCCGTCGATCGCGCCGATCCGGTCGCCGTCGCCATCAAATGCCACTCCGAAATCGAGTCGCTTCTCAGCGACGAGAGTGCGCAGATCCTCCAGGTTTTCCTCAACGGTTGGATCAGGATGGTGATTGGGAAAATGTCCGTCGACTTCGGTGAAAAGGAGGTGATGCTCCCCCGGAAGCCGCGCGGCCAGCGCCTCGAGCGCAGGGCCGGCAGCGCCGTTGCCGGCGTCCCATCCAACCTTGAGCGAGGAGAGAACGGACGTGTCGATCCCGTCGAGCCCGGCAAGCATGCGTTCAACATAGTCGCCCAGAATGTCGATCGTCGCGACGCTGCCCGCACCGTCCGCCCAGTCGCCCGCACCAGCCAGTTCCCCGAGCCTGCGAATATCCGCCCCAAAAAACGGTCGCCCCTGAAAGACCATCTTGAAGCCATTGTAATTGGGGGGATTGTGGCTGCCAGTTATCTGAATGCCGCCATGTACATCTTCGGATGATGCCTCGGCGAAGTACAGCATCGGGGTCGCGCTCATGCCGATCCGCACCACGTCGCAGCCACTTGCGGTAAGCCCTTCGACCAGCGCATGTTCGAGCATCGGCGAACTGACGCGCCCGTCATATCCGACCGCTACCCTCGATCCGCCTGCGCGCGAGAGCAACGTTCCGAAACTGCGCCCGATGGCACGGGCATCATCCGGACCCAGCGTCTCTCCGATGATGCCGCGAATGTCGTATTCGCGCAGAACGGTGGGGTCGAATTGGTGGTTCATTTGTCAAAAGCCCTGGATTTGAAAAACTTGTCGTAAGCAAAGCGCTTGCCGCGCAAATGTGTCAATCCTGCGATGCATCGTCGCGGATCGTTTCGACCTCGCCCGGTGGCAATTCGCCAATCAGGACATCGCGAGCATCGTTGGCCGCGTGCACTTCCGCGCTTGAACCGCCGCGATCAGGGTGGACCATGGCAATCCTGCGCTTATGCGCGGCCATGATTTCATCGCGACTGGCGCCTTTCTCTACATTGAGCAGCTTGCGGGCATTGAGGATCACCTGCGAGCGCGGTGGCTGCGCGCTCATATACTGCCATGGC
Organism: Erythrobacter sp. KY5; assembly: GCF_003264115.1. NCBI lineage: Bacteria > Pseudomonadati > Pseudomonadota > Alphaproteobacteria > Sphingomonadales > Erythrobacteraceae > Erythrobacter > Erythrobacter sp. KY5. The sequence goes on from NZ_CP021912.1 coordinate 309,050, forward strand.
CAGCGCCCCAGCGCCCAGCGGCACAGGATGCAGATCAAGATAAGGATGATCGCGATGCGCAAAAGCATGGCTCAGGCCGGCTCCAGCGGGTTGTCGGCGCGGGCAAATTCGGGAAGCTTGAGCGCCTGAACCAGGGTGCGCAGCTCCTGGCGCGCAACGATGTGGCTGGTGCCGAGATCGCCCAGATGCCCCTTGTCGAGCAGGGTCAGGCCCGACGGAAACAGCTCACGAAAGATCACGCGCTCGGACAGGCCGTGAGCCACGCGGAACCCGACGCGCTTCGACATTTCCTTCAGCGCACGCTCGATACGCGCCATGTTGCGCGCTTCGGTAAAGCCGGTGCGGTTGCGCACGACGATCCAGTCCATCTCAGGGCGCTTTTCGGTGATCGCGGTCTTGGTGCGCTTCATGCGCTGTTCCCAGATCAGCTCTGCGAAGAAGGAGAGTTTCTTGACCTTGAAATTCTCCGCATCGACCTGCCCGATAAGGTCGAAATCGACGAAACTGTCATTCATCGGCGTCACCAGAGTGTCGGCATGTTCAACCGCAGTGCGCGCAAGCGGATCGTCGCGGCCCGGATTGTCGATCACCAGAAAATCGCAATCGGCCTCAAGCGCGTGGATCGTCTCGATCAGCTGGTCGCTGTCGCCCTTCAGGAACACCTCGCACGCAGGCGTCGGCAGATTGATCTTGCGCCGCCGCATCGTGTGGAAGCGGTTCTCCATATACCGGTGAGACGTGCGCTGGCGCGGATCGAGATCCAGCATCGTCACATGGGCGCCCAGATAGGACAGCGCGACCGCGACATGCACCGCCGTGGTCGATTTGCCGGTGCCGCCTTTTTCATTGGCAAAGACAATCCGGTGAGCGGTGTTGCGAGACATTGCGAGATTTTTCCTAGTGCGGGGTTTGGCTAAAGGCGGCCAAGGGGTAAAGCGACGCTGCTGACAATATCGGAGGGACATGAGGGGTGCAAACTGCACATACGCTCGATGTGTTGAGAACGCAGGTCGCAAAGCTGCGCGGGTCGGACGGCGCGACCATTGGCCTCGTGCCGACAATGGGCGCACTGCATGAAGGGCATCTGACCCTGGTGCGCCGCGCGCGCGAGGCCTGCGACCATGTCGTCGCGAGCATTTTCGTCAATCCGACGCAGTTCGGGCCGAATGAGGATCTCGACGCCTATCCGCGCCAGTTGAAGGAAGATGCCGCCATGCTCGAAGGCGAAGGCTGCGCGCTTTTGTGGGCTCCCGATGTGGCGGCGATGTATCCCGACGGCTTCGTCACCAGCATATCGGTCAGCGGAGTGAGCGAGGGGCTGTGCGGTGCCGACCGGCCCGGCCATTTCGACGGTGTCGCGACGGTCGTGAACAAGCTCTTCAACCAGGTTCAGCCCGATCTTGCCTTTTTTGGCGAGAAGGATTTTCAGCAGCTCGCCGTCATCCGCGCGATGGCGCGCGATCTCGATCTCACGCACCCGCATGTCCTTTCGATCATCGGAGTGCCGACCGTGCGCGAGGCGGACGGCCTCGCCATGTCGAGCCGCAACCGCTACCTCTCGCCCCAGCACCGCGAAGCCGCCGCCACATTGCCGCGCGCGATGAAAGAGGCAATCGCCCGGATCGAGGACGGGCAGGAGGTGCAGCCGACGCTGAATGCACTGGAGGACGAGTTGCTGGGCGCAGGCTTTGCCAGCGTCGATTATGCGGTGCTCGCAGATGCCGCTTCCCTTGCGCCTCTCACAAGCTTATCTGGCGCGACAGCGCGGCTCCTCGTCGCGGCAAGGATTGGCGGCACGCGGCTCATCGACAATATGGCGGTGGGCTAGATGGTCCGCTCTAGGGATACGATTTAGCGATGTTGAAGCACTTCTGGGGGTCGCTCCTCTTCACCGCTGTCTGCCTGGCGCTTGGCGGATGGTATGGCTGGACGCTGCACGGCACGATTGGCGGGATGCTTTCGATCCTGTGGATCTGCGCGGTTCTGGCCGTGCTCGAAGTGTCGCTTTCCTTCGATAATGCCGCCGTCAACGCCTCGATCCTGAAGGACATGGACCCGGTCTGGCAACAGCGTTTCCTCACCTGGGGTATCGCAATTGCCGTGTTCGGCATGCGCATCGTCTTCCCGATCGTCATCGTGATGGTCGCCGCAAGCCTTGGCCCGATCGACGCCGTGCGCCTCGCGCTGAGCGATCCGGCCGAGTATCAGCGCATCGTCAGCGACGCTCACATCGGACTGATGGGCTTCGGCGGCGCGTTTCTAGGCATGGTGGGGCTCAAGTTCTTTTTCGATGCCGACAAGGAGCTGAACTGGATTGCCGCAATCGAGCGCCCGCTTGCCAAGGTCGCCGATATTGAGGCGATCTCCATCGGGCTGGTGCTGGCAGCGACATGGGCGACTTCGACGATGCTCGCAGAGGCCGATGCGCTGACCTTCATCATCGCAGCAATCGGCGGCCTTCTGACCTATCTCGCGGTCGAAATCGTCAATCACGTCCTTGAACCGCCCACGCCTTCTTCCGGCGATGTCGCCAAGGCAGGATTTGGCGCGTTTCTCTATCTCGAAGTGCTCGATGCGAGCTTCTCATTCGACGGCGTGATCGGCGCGTTTGCGCTCACCAACAATCTCATCATCATCGCCATCGGCCTTGGCATCGGGGCGATGTTCGTGCGCTCGATGACGATCTTCCTCGTGCGAAAGGGCACGATGAGCGAGTACCGCTATCTCGAACATGGCGCATTCTACGCGATCCTCGCGCTCGCCACGATCATGTACATCAACACCTTTGCGCATATTCCCGAAGTCATCACCGGCCTGATCGGTGCGGTCCTGATCGGCCTTGCCTTCTGGTCGTCGGTGCGCGCGAACCGCGCGGAGCTCAGGGGACCGACCGGAGAAGCCATAAGGCAGGAAAGCTGATCCTTTGGGAGCGGGTGGCCCTGGCAGCAAGGCTTGAAGCATTTTCTTGACGAGGGCCGCCGAAAAATGCCAATGGCGCTTCCTCGAAAGCGGGCGGGTATAGCATAGTGGTAATGCTCCAGCCTTCCAAGCTGGCTAGAGGGGTTCGATTCCCCTTACCCGCTCCAGAGCTTGCCCTTGCACAAACTTTTCTTGCCTTGTGTTGCCACGCACACCCGCTAGCTGGGTTTCATGCGTAATCTCACCCATCTCGAGCGGCTCGAAGCCGAGAGCATTCATATATTTCGCGAAGTCGTGGCCGAGGCTGAAAACCCGGTGATGCTGTATTCGGTCGGCAAGGATTCGAGCGTCATGCTGCACCTTGCGCGCAAGGCGTTCTACCCCTCGCCCCCTCCCTTCCCGATGCTGCACATTGCGAGCGGCTGGGACTTTCAGGCGCTGCTCGACCACCGCGACAAGACGGTGAAGGAATACGGCCTCGAACTGATCGTCGCGCAGAACGAGGACGCCGAGGAACAGGGCATCAACCCGTTCGACACCGGCAGCGCGCTCTATTCGCAGGCGCAGCTGACCGATCCGCTGAAAAAGGCGCTGACGCAGCACGGTTTCGATGCGGCTTTCGGCGGTGGCAGGCGCGATGAGGAAAAGGCGCGGGCGAAAGAGCGCGTGTTCAGCTTCCGCACGGCAAGCCATCGCTGGGACCCAAAGAACCAGCGCCCCGAGCTCTGGAACCTCTACAACGCGAAGAAGAACAAGGGCGAGAGCATCCGCGTCTTCCCGATCTCGAACTGGACCGAGCTCGACATCTGGCAGTACATCGCGCTCGAAAAGATCGACATCGTGCCGCTCTACCTTTCCTCCAAACGTCCGACGGTGGAGCGTGACGGATTGCTGCTGGTCGTCGATGACGACCGCTTCCGCCTCGAAGAGGGCGAGGAGCCGGTCGAGCGTTCGGTCCGTTTCCGCACGCTTGGGTGCTACCCGCTCACCGGCGCTACCGAGAGCGAGGCGACCGACATGAACGCGATCATCCAGGAAATGCTGCTCGCGACCGGGTCGGAACGTCAGGGTCGCGCGATCGACAAGGGGCAATCCGCTTCGATGGAAGACAAGAAGCAGGAGGGCTACTTCTGATGAACAAGGCTGACTCCAGCTTCCAGACCGATGCTCTCATCGCCGAGGATATCGACGCCTATCTTCAGCAGCATCAGCACAAGAGCCTGCTGCGCTTCATCACCTGCGGCAGCGTGGATGATGGCAAATCGACCCTGATCGGGCGGCTGCTCTACGATTCCAAGATGATCTTCGAGGACCAGCTTGCGAGCCTCGAAGCCGACAGCGTCAAGCACGGTACGCAAGGGGACGAGATCGACTTCGCCCTGCTGGTCGACGGCCTTGCGGCAGAGCGCGAACAGGGCATCACGATCGACGTCGCCTATCGCTTTTTCACCACCGAAAAGCGCAAATTCATCGTCGCCGACACGCCCGGCCACGAACAATACACGCGCAACATGGTGACCGGCGCATCGACCGCCGACCTTGCGGTGATCCTTGTCGACGCGAGAAAGGGCGTACTGCAACAGACACGGCGGCACAGTTACATCACCCATTTGCTCGGCATCAGGCACCTCGTGCTGGCGGTGAACAAGATGGACCTTGTTGGCTATGATAAGGCCACATTCGACCAGATCGTCGCTGACTATTCCGCATTCGCGCAAGACGTCGGCATCGAGAAATTTACCGCGATCCCGATCTCGGGCTTCAAGGGTGACAACATCACCGCATCGCCTTCCGCGAACACGCCGTGGTACAATGGCCTTGCGCTGATCGAGCATCTTGAGACGGTCGAGGTCGCCAACACCGCGGCGCAGGAACGTTCGTTTCGCATGCCGGTTCAGTGGGTCAATCGCCCCAATCTCGACTTCCGCGGATTTGCCGGCCAGATCACCGGCGGCACGATCAAGCCGGGCGACAATGTCCGCATCGTGCCCGCTGGCAAGACCACCACGGTGAAAACCGTCACGACCTACGATGGCGACCTTGACGAAGGCGTTGCGGGCCAGTCGGTTACGCTGACGCTCCATGACGAGGTCGATTGCTCGCGCGGGGACGTCATCGCGGCAGCCGGCGACCCGCCCGAAGCCTCCGACCAGTTCCGCGCCACCATCGTCTGGATGGACGAAACCGCGATGAAGCCGGGGCGCGGCTATTGGCTGAAGCTTGGTAGCCAGATGGTCACTGCCACCGTCCAGCAGCCCGAATACGAGATCGACATGGGCAGCCTCGACCATCTCGCGGCCAAGACGCTGGAATTGAATTCAATCGGTGTCGCCGAACTTGCAACCGATCGTCCGATCACTTTCGAACCTTACTCGAAGAGTCGCCAGCTTGGCGGGTTCATCCTGATCGACAAATTCACCAACGCGACCGTCGGTGCAGGGATGATCGAGTTTTCGCTCAGGCGCGCGCAGAACGTGCACTGGCAGCCGACGACCATTACCCGCGAAGAGCACGCCGCGCTCAAGAACCAGGTGCCGCGCGTGTTGTGGTTCACCGGCCTTTCCGGCTCGGGCAAGAGCACCATTGCGAACGAGGTCGAAAAGCAGCTCGCCCTGATGAACCGCCACACCTTCCTGCTCGATGGCGACAATGTCCGCCATGGTCTGAACAAGGATCTGGGCTTTACCGAGACCGACCGGATCGAGAATATCCGCCGCATTGGCGAGGTAGCCAAGCTGATGGCCGATGCGGGCCTGATCGTGCTCACCGCCTTCATCTCGCCCTTCCGGGCAGAGCGGCAGATGGTGCGCAAGATGCTGGCGCAAGGTGAGTTCATCGAGGTGTTCGTCGACACCCCTCTCGAAGTCGCCGAGCAGCGCGATGTGAAAGGGCTCTACAAGAAAGCCCGTGCCGGCGAGCTCAAGAACTTCACCGGCATCGACAGCCCCTATGAAGCGCCCGAAAATGCGGAGATTCGCGTCAACACCGTGGACATGACCCCGGCCGAGGCTGCCGAATACATCATCAGCCAGATAATGCCGCTCAAATGAGCGCTGACACCATGACCGACGCCGCGCTCGCCGCGCATCTTGCCGAGGTGGCCGGACGCATTTTGCTGGATGTACGCGCAAGCGGCATGTTTGAGGGCAAGAAGCTGGGCAAAGCGGGCGATGCGACCGCGAACGAGTTCTTGTGCCACGCCCTTCGTGCTGCGCGGCCCGATGACGGCCTGCTCTCCGAGGAAGAAAAGGACGACACCGCGCGCTGTTCGATGAGCCGCGTATGGATCGTCGATCCGGTCGATGGCACGCGCGAATATGGCGAACAGCGCAGCGACTGGGCTGTCCATGTCGGCCTTTCGATCGATGGTGTGGCGACGGTCGGTGCAGTGGCGCTTCCGGGCCTGGACGGCGGCAAAGTCCTTCGAACAGACGCAGTCACGCCGCTCAAAAGCGCACCCGATAAGCCGCGCTTCCTCGTCAGCCGGACCCGGCCTGCAAAGGAAGCGACCGCCGTTTGCGAAACGATGGGCGGAGAGCTTGTCGCCATGGGCAGCGCAGGGGCAAAAGCGATGGCAGTGGTTCGCGGCGAGGCGGAAATCTACCTCCATTCGGGAGGCCAGTATGAGTGGGACAGCTGCGCACCGGTCGCGGTCGCCGCCGCGCATGGGTTGCATTGTTCGCGCATCGACGGATCGTCGATCCGCTACAACATGGCCGACCCCTACCTGCCCGATCTCCTGATCTGCCGCCCCGAATATGCCGAGCGCGTGCTTGAGCTAGTCGCCGCTCTGGACTGATTCGGTCGCCGCTTCGACGGTCGGTGCCGGCACCAGCACAAGAACCTCGACCCGCCGATTGAGCGCGCGGCCCTCTTCGTTGGGGGAGCCATCGGGTAGCGCGTTGGGCTCTATCGGGTTCTGCTCTCCGAAGACGATCAGGTCGATCCGGTCATCGTCGATGCCCTGATCGACCAGCCATCCGGCCACCGCGAGCCCACGCGCTTCGGCTGCACGCGCATTCGCATTGTCGCTGCCCGCGCTGTCGCTGTGGGCGCGAAGGACGATCGGCCCGCCCATCGCGATCTGTTCGGAGTCCGCAATTTCAGCCAGCGCTTCAAGGGCCTGTTCGTCGAGATCGTCCCCGCCTTCGGGAAAGCCGACGGTCAGCTCGAAAGAAGAGACCGGCTGATCGGGAAGCGGCGGCTGCTCGATGTCAGAGCGCAGGATGGAGACAGTCTCGGTCGGTTCGCCTGCGGGTGGCGCGCTTTCCTGCACCACCTCGGGCTCGTTTGCACTCTGGTCCTCTGTATTTGCCTGACACGCGCTCAGGCTCAAAATGCTCGCCAGCGCAATTATCGCGGCTCGGTACTGCATTGATATCCTCTCATTTGGTTCAAGTCGCTTGTGGTCTCGGCCTGACCTCGGTGGTTTTCGGCTCGCCCTCCTCTTTTGAAGGCATCTTCATTTGCGGGGGTGTGAAACTGACGATGGTGTCGCCAGCGCGCGGTTCTGGTCGCGCCGCGTGGCTAAAGAACCGCAGCGTTCCGGTCTTGCGCAGGATAAGCAGCATCGTCCCGGTGTCGGGAAGACGTTCGCGCGCATCCTGGTAATCGAATTCTTCAGAAAGCTTGGTCTTCTTGAAAACCCAGCCCTGCTTTTGTTTGTCATTCACCTCGTCAACGCCAAAGCCGCTTTCGAACAGAGCGCGGCCCCGCAGCGACAGCGGCAGCGCGTGCTTGTCGTCGCCATCTGCACTCTCGCCAAGCTGGTAGACCGAATCGCGCCCCATCTCGTGCGCGAATTCATTGCAGACGAGAGTGTTGTAAGCCTCATTGTCGGTCGCTGCGACGAGCACTTGGAATGTTGAGAGGTCGAGATTGTGCTCGGTCGCCTCGTTCAGGATTTCGCCATGATAATAGGGAAGCCCTTCGCGCCGTGCCGCGCCGAGCCTTTGCCAGCTCTGGTCGACGATCATGACCGGCGTGTCGAGCGCAACCATTTGCCGCGCGAGCGCAATCGTCCACGGCGTCGAGCCGACGATCAGCAAACCCGGCCGCGACGATCCCTTCACCTTGAGCAATCGTGCAACCGGTTCAATCGTGAAGCCGTGCGCAATGACGGTGATCACGACGACAGCAAAGCTGAGGCCGATAAGGATCTGGCCGCCTGCAACTCCAAGCTCGCCAAGCCGAAGCGCGAACAGGCCCGAAATCGCGACAAGCACGATACCGCGCGGGGCGATCCAGGCGACGAACAATCGCTCGTTCCAGGGAACGTCGGTTCCCAGCAGGCTGATAAGGACCGTGATGGGCCGCACGACGAACAGCAGCGCCAGCAGGAACAGCCATGGACGCACACTGGCGGTAAGATAGGTGAGTTCATCCCATTTGAGCGACGATGCAAGCAGGATGAAGATGCCCGACACCAGCAGAACTGCGACGTTCTCCTTGAAGGGATGGATCGAACGGATGCTGGAAACGTCGCGATTGGCGAGCGTGACGCCCATGACGGTTACCGCCACCAGACCCGCTTCGTGTTCGATCGCGTTGGTCAGCACGAACACGCCGATCACCACCGTGAACAGCACAGGGACCTTGAGATATTCCGGGATCGCGCCGCGCGGGAAAAGATACGCGATAAGGCGGGCGGCTGCATATCCGATCAGGCCGGCAATCACCGCCGAGATCAGAAGCGGCGGCACCACATCCACCACCGAGGCATCGGGAAATTCGTTGAGGCGGCGGAAATATTCGTAAGCGATAACCGCGCAAAGCGCCCCGGTAGGATCGTTGACGATGCCTTCCCATTTCAGGATCGAATTGGGGCGCGTCTGGATGTTGGACTGGCGCAATAGCGGGATCACCACGGTCGGACCGGTGACGATCAGAATGCCGCCGAACAGAACCGCGACGGGCCAGACGAGGCCCGCAATGTAAAACCCTGCCAGCGCACCGAGAGCCCATCCGACCAGCACGCCTATTGTGGCAAGACGCCAGACGGCCTTGCCCGAGTGTCTGAGTTCGCGAAGGTCGAGGCTCAGCCCCCCTTCGAACAATATGAGCGCGACCCCGACGCTTATCATCGGGTCGAGCAATTCTCCGAAAGCGGCTTCCGGGTCGATCAGGCCGGTAATGGGTCCGGCGATAAAGCCCGCAGCCAGCATCAGGACGATCGCAGGCCAGCCTGTGCGCCACGCAACCCACTGGGCGCCCACGCCCAATGCGCCGACTGCGGCGATCACCACGGCTTGCGATTCCATCGAGATAGTTAAAGCCCCTTCTGCTTGCCTGCAGACGCAACGCCCGCAGTTCGGGTCATTCGCCCTCGAAGTGCATCAACGCTTCAACCGCCACTTTTGCTCCACGCAATTTCTCAGCGCCTCCAAGATCAGGCAAATCGATGACGAACAAGGCGCGATCCACCACCGCTCCGGTCATGCGCAGCAATTCGGCTGCGGCGAGCGCGGTGCCGCCGGTGGCGATGAGATCGTCGATAATGACGACCTTCTCTCCCGCTGCGACCGCCTGCGGGTCCATTTCGAGACGATCGGTCCCGTATTCGAGCGCGTAATCGATGCCTATCGTTTCAATGGGAAGCTTGCCCGGCTTGCGAATGGGCACGAAGCCAAGCCCCAGATTGGCCGCAACAGCGGCGCCGAAGATGAAGCCGCGCGCTTCCATTCCGGCGATCTTCTGAGCCCCGGCCTCGCGCGCCTTTGCGGCGAGGTGGTCGATGCTGGCCGACAGGCCCTGCGAGTGCCCTATCAGCGTCGTGATGTCGCGGAACTGGATACCGGGTTCGGGGAAATCGGGAACGGTCCGAATGAGCGCCTTGAGTGCATCGGGTGTCATCATGGAAGCGCTCACTCTCGTCCCTTCAATACATTGCGTTGGAGTGCCCCAAAGCACGAGCGCCCCACCATCCGCAAGGGATGATGAGGCGCGTCGTTCAATTCGGTGCCTGTAAGCTGTGAAGCTCAATCAGGCTTTCTTCTTTTTGGTCGCCCAGATCGTCTTGTACGACAGGAAGCCGAGGATCGTAGCGAACAGCAGGAAGCCGATCACGAACCAGCCGGTCTGCTTGCGCTTGATCAGCGAAGGTTCGCCCGCCCAGGTCAGGAACGCGGTCACGTCCTGCGACATCTGCTCTTCCGTGGCTTCGGTGCCGTCGGAATAGGTGACGATGCCATCAAGAAGCTGCGGCGGCATAGCGATGTTGATGTTGTAGAAGTACTCGTTGAAGTACAGGCCCGGAGGCGTTTCGAAGTCGGGCGACTTGGCCACGTCATCGGGATCGGGCTCGTTGTAACCCTGCATAAGCGAATAGACGTAGTGAACCCCGTCCTTGCGCGCCTTCGTGATCAGCGAAAGGTCGGGCGGGATCGCGTTGTTGTTGAACGCGCGCGCCTCGATATCGTTGGCGTAGGGGCTCGGGAACTGGTCGGTCGGGAGACCCGGACGCTCGATTACCGAACCGTCCTTCTCGTCGATGCCCGGAACCATCCAGGTCGCGGCTTCCGCACGCACTTCGTCTTCGGTGTAACCGAGGTCCTCAAGGTTGCGGAACGCGACAAATTTCAGGCTGTGGCAGGCCGAACAGACTTCCTTGTAAACCTGATAGCCGCGCTGCAGCTGTGCATAGTCCCAGGTGCCCATCGGTCCGTCGAAGGAGAACCCGCCCTCAGGGGCGATGTTGGCTTCCTGGAAAGCATAATAGTCGGGCTTTTCCGGGAAGCCTTCGCTCGCCAGCGTAAAGAGGCCGGGCGCGAGCGACCACAGCAGCAGGACCGCGGTGAGGCCGAGGCCGAGGATGATGCCTCCAAGTCGAATGGTCATGACCTAACTCTTTCTCGTTATCGGGTCAGTGAATGGATCAGGCTCGATTATTCGGCCGGCTGCAGCGAACCGTCGGTGTCGCCACCGGGAAGCGGCTTGACCACCTTGCCCGGATTGTCGCCACCGCCCGACGTACCGCCGGGAGTGTCATCGCTGCCAAGGACAGCCTGCGTGATGGAGAACGGCAACGGCTTGGGCACTTCGATCTGGCTGATGATCGGCAGGATCACCAGGAAGTGAAGGAAGTAGTAAGCCGTGAAGATCTGGCTAAGCACGATGTAAGGCTCTTCCGCCTTGGCGCCGCCAAGGTAGAACAGAGCCGCCATGCAGGGTACGAGACCGAACCAGAAGAACTTCTTGAACAGCGGACGATACGAGCCGGAGCGAACCGGGCTCTTGTCCAGCCAGGGCAGGAAGAACCACACGAGGATCGAACCGAACATCGCGATCACGCCGAGCAGCTTGGCCTCGATCAGCACGATCCCGGTGAACGGAATGGTGAGATCGCCGGTGAAGGCACGAAGGATCGCGTAGAACGGGTAGAAGTACCATTCCGGAACGATCAGCGCCGGGGTCGAAAGCGGGTTGGCTTCGATCCAGTTTTCAGCGTGGCCCAGTGCGTTCGGCGCAAAGAACACGATTGCCGAGAAGAAGATCAGCACGAGACCGAGGAACCAGCCGTCCTTCACCGTGTAATACGGGTGGAACGGAACGGTGTCGCTTTCCTGCTTCACTTCGACGCCGGTGGGGTTGGAGGAACCCGGAATGTGAAGCGCCCAGATGTGCAGGATCACGGTGCCGGCAATGATGAACGGCAGCAGGAAGTGCAGCGAGAAGAAGCGGTTCAGGGTCGAATCGTTAGGCGCATAGCCGCCGACCAGCCAGATTTGCAGCGGCTCACCGATGAACGGAATGGCGCCGAACAGACCGGTGATAACTTTCGCACCCCAGAAGCTCATCTGGCCCCAAGGAAGGACGTAACCCATGAACGCGGTTGCCATCATGAGCAGAAAGATGACCACACCGAGCAGCCAGATCATCTCGCGCGGAGCCTTGTAGGATGAGTAATACAGGCCGCGGAAAATGTGCATGTAAATGACGACGAAGAAGAAGCTTGCGCCGTTGGCGTGGGCGTATTTCAGCAGCCAGCCATAATTCACGTTGCGCATGATGTGTTCGATCTGGCCGAACGCAACTTCGGTGTTCGCGGCATAATGCATCGCGAGGACAACGCCGGTGATGATCTGGAACACGAGGAAGAAGCCGGCGAGCACGCCGAAGTTCCACATGTAGTTGAGGTTGCGCGGAACCGGATATCCGGCACCCACAGCGTTGTAGACCAGCCGCGGAACCGGAAGCTTTTCATCAAGCCACTTGGTGAAGTCGTTCTTCGGTTCGTACTGATTTGCCCAGGCGAAGCTCATAATGATCTCTTGCTTGTTCTCAGCGATAAATTCTTAAGGTGCACGTTCAGTTACGAACGATCACCCTACGCGGATGGTGGTTTCAGTCGTGAAGGTGAATTCAGGAACTTCGAGGTTGGTCGGTGCCGGGCCCTTGCGGATACGGCCGAGCGCATCGTAATGCGAACCGTGACACGGGCAGAAGTACCCGTCGAACTCACCCTTGTTCTCGCCATCGGCAGCGCCAAGCGGCACGCACCCAAGGTGAGTACAAACACCAAGATTGACCAGAATGTCTTCGTTGCCAGCGCCCAGACGATCTTCGAGCGTCTGCGGATCGCGCAGGCCACCAGCGTCGATCGCGGTTACTTCAGCGATTTCTTCAGGCGTCAGGCGCTTCACGAAGAGCGGCTGTTCGCGGAAGACGGCCTTGATCGACTGACCCGGTTCGAGCGAGGAGACGTCGACGTCGGTCGTGCTCGCGGCGAGCACGTCTGCGGTCGGTGCCATCTGGCTGATCAACGGATAGAGAACGGACGCACCGCCGACACCGGCCGTGCTGACAGCTGCAATGTGGATCCAATCGCGGCGACGAACGCCCTCTTCGGTACCCTCTGCAGTGGAAGCCATAACGTATTACCCTGCTCGTTTTGCCACGAAGCGCATCCGCTCTTCGTGGCATCGGTTGAAACTCTTCGCCCCGTCCGGCGCTAGAGCCATGGTGAGTGTCCCAGCCGGATGATCAACGCGCCTGCAGGCACACTGTTCCGACTTGCAGCGCCGTATACGGCAATCTCGCGAGATTCCAACCGTGTTTTAAACACCGCTTGTTCGTTCCTGTGCAAGCCACCCGGAAGCGCCGCTGAAGAGAGGATGAGCCACCCTCACCCGCGCGGCAGGGCGATGGCGCTCAACTGCCTTCCGTAAGTGGGCGCCCCAGCCTGGCTTGCTCGCCGATAGGAATAGTACCGTTCGTCAGACGAATGCGTGTCGCTTCCCACCCAGCCGACTTGCGAAAGCCCCGCCGCGCGCAGCCTGGCCAGGATGTAGGCCGGAAGGTCGAAATGCCACCGCACTTTGTCCTCGCGCGTCGGCGCAGAGGCGAAGAACTGATCATGGGATGCATCGAAATGATCGCGAAACGCGCTGTCCACTTCATAGCTCTGCTGAGCGATCGTTGGCCCCAGCGCAGCGGCGATACGCTCACGCTTTGCCCCCAGCGCTTCCATCGCGGCGAGCGTGTTTTCAAGCACGCCATTATGAGCGCCGCGCCATCCGGCATGGGCTGCGCCGATCACACCGCCTTCGGCATCGGCGAACAGAATCGGGCCGCAATCGGCAGTGACGATGCCGATCACCACGTCATGCCGCCTGGTCACCACTGCATCGGCAACGGGGCGGCCGAGCTCCTCGTCTGGCCATTTGCGCGTCCCGGGCGTGCCGATTGTCACGACTTCGGGCGAGTGCACCTGATGCGGAGCCATGAGCGGCGCGCCAGTACGGATAGCATTGGCCGCAGCGGCTCTCACTTCGCGGACCTCGCGCGCGGTGCCCGGACCGCCATAGCCAAACTGGTGGACGCCGCCCGCATGTCCGAAAAAGCCGTGAGGCACGCCTTCGAGCATGTCGCTTCGTGCTATATCGAAAGGAGTGCCCTTGGCGCTCGCAGGTCCGCCGCCATCAGCCATCGAGCGAACGGCTAACCTGCTCGTAGGTGTCGCGAGAGAGGTCTTTCGCCTCGGCAATGCGCTCCAGCTCGCCCTTCATCAGCGCGGCCCGCTTTGGCTCAATCCGCCGCCAGCGCCCGAGCGCGGACACGAAACGCGCTGCGGTCTGCGGGTTGATCGGGTCGAGTTCGAGGATGACGTCGGCGATCATGCGATATCCCGAGCCATCCGCCGCGTGGAAGCCCTGCGGATTGCCTGCAAAGGCCATGTAGAGCGAACGAACGCGGTTGGGGTTCTTCATCGTGAATTCGGGGTGCCCGGCAAGTTTCCTCACCTGCGCAATTACATCGGGGTGAAGCGAGAGCGCCTGAAGCGTGAACCACTTGTCGACCACCAGCGCATTGTCGCGATAGCGCTCGTAATAGTCGGCCAAACGCGTCTCGCGCTCGGGGCAATCGAGACCTGCGAGCGTCATCAGCGCGCCCTGACGGTCAGTCATGTTGTCGGCGCGGTCATATTGGTGCGCGGCAAGTTCGGCTGCCTTGTCGGGATCGCTCGCAGCGATAAAGCCCAGCACGACCGTCTTGACCTTTCGCGCCCCGCGACCTGCCGGGTCGTCGAATGCGACCTGTTCAGCGCGCTCATAAAGGGCGTGAAGCTCGCTTGCACACCCATTGCCAATCGCCGCTTTCAGCGCCTCGCGCGCTTCGTGGATTGCGCCCGGATCGGCCTTGTTGTCTCCGCTCGCCATCGCTTCGAACAGGTAGGTCTCGCTCGGCAGCATCATCAGCTCGCCGCGCATCGCATCGTCGAGCGCTTCGTCGCTGACGATTGCCTTCATGGCCTCGATAATCGCCGCCTCGCCGTCGCCGGAGGGATTGCCGCGCGCTGTTGCCACAAGGTGACCGACGGCGAGTTCCTGCATCGCTTCGTAGCGGGCAAAAGGATCGTCGTCCTTCGCAGCAAGGAAGACGAGATCGTCGCGCGCCATCTCGCGCTCTATAACGACGGGCGCGGTAAAACCCCGGTTGATCGAGACGACCGGATTCCCGCCTGCGAGCGGCAAAGAAAAGCTGTCCTCTTCCTTGTCGAAAACGATCAGCTGCTCTTCACCCAGCGCGCCGGTTGCGCGGCTGTGTACGGCGACCCGCAGCGGAATAGGCATGGGCTGCTTGTCGAGTTGCCCCGGTGTTGCGGGAAGAACCTGCTTCAACTTCAGGACAAGCGCGTCGCCTGTTTCCTCCTGCACGACGTGAATGCGAGGCGTCCCTGCCTGCGAGTACCAGAGGCGGAACTGCTCAAGGTCGAGCCCGGCGCCATCTTCGATCGCCTTGACGAAATCCTCGCAGGTTGCCGCTTCGCCGTCGTGGCGGTCGAAATAGAGATCGGTGCCCTGACGGAAGCGCCCGACACCGGCCATCGTGCGCATCATGCGGATCACTTCGGCGCCCTTGTTGTAGACGGTCGCGGTGTAGAAATTCGAGATTTCGCGATAGCTGTCCGGGCGGATCGGATGCGCGAGCGGGCCCGCGTCTTCTGGGAATTGCGCGGCGCGAAGGATGCGCACATCCTCGATCCGCTTGACCGCTTCGCCCTGCATATCCTGCGAAAACAGCTGATCGCGCAAGACCGTGAACCCTTCCTTGAGGCTAAGCTGGAACCAGTCGCGGCAGGTGATGCGGTTGCCCGACCAGTTGTGGAAGTATTCGTGCGCGATGACGCCTTCCACGCCGTCGAAATCGCCATCGGTCGCTGTATCGACATCGGCAAGCACGTATTTGGTGTTGAAGACGTTGAGGCCCTTGTTCTCCATCGCCCCCATGTTGAAATCGCTGACCGCAACGATGTTATAAAGGTCGAGATCGTATTCGCGCCCGAAGACTTCCTCATCCCACTTCATCGAGCGGTGGAGCGATTGCAGAGCGTGGTCGGTGCGCGCGAGATCCTCCTTGCGGACCCAGATATTGCATTCGACTTCGCGGCCCGATGCGGTGGTGAAAGGTCCGCTGTTAGCGACCAGATCGCCTGCGACCAGTGCAAAGAGGTAGGAAGGCTTGGGCCACGGATCGAACCACTCGGCAAAGTGGCGACCATTACCCATGTCGCCCTCGGCCTCCTCATTGCCGTTACAAAGAAGGATCGGGAATTGCTCTTTCGAACCCTCCATCCGCACCCGGTAGGTCGAAAGGACATCGGGGCGGTCCGGGAAGAAAGTGATGCGGCGGAAGCCTTCAGCCTCGCACTGGGTGCACAGCATGCCGTTCGAGGCATAAAGTCCCATCAGCTGGGTGTTGGCGCTCGGATCGATCTCTGTGACGATCTCGACTGTGTGAGTATCGCCGGAAAGCGTTAGGACGAGATCGGCCCCATCCATCTGCCAGTCGTCGACCGCTTCGCCATCGACCGTGACGCCGAGCGCGGTGAGGCCGTCGCCATTCAGCCGCAGCTCGCTCGATGCCTCTGCTGCCGGATTGCGTTCAACTGACAGTTTTGAGGTGATCCGCGCCTTCTCGATCCCGAGGTCGAAGTGCAAATGGGTCTCGGGAAGTAGCCAGGGATAGGGCTTGTAATCCTCTCGCCGGATCACCGGCGGCTCATGCGGCGTGGGTGCCGCATCGGCGAGTTCGGGGTTGCCTTCGGGGTTCGTCGGGTTCGTGGCGATATCCATAAGTCTCGATTTAAGTTGATTTGAGGGCGGGTCCAGCGATTAGAACGTTTGGCATGGCGCATTTGTTCATATTCGGCCTCGGCTACACCGCAAAACGGATCAAATCGGAGCTCAAGGAGCAAGGCTGGAGCGTCAGCGCGACGGGCAGCGACGGCGATATCGATTTCGGCGATAGCGACGCGGTGACAAATGCGCTCGCGCAGTCCAGCCACGTCCTGTCATCCGTCCCGCCCGACCGCAAGGCAGGGACCGATCCGGTGCTGGAGGCTTATCGTCACGCGCTGGAAGGGCGCGATCTCTATTACCTCTCCTCGACCGGAGTTTACGGCGACCAGCAAGGAGCCTGGGTGGACGAGGCCTCGCCAACCGGCGCAGGTCGTCGCAATGCACGCTCTGACGCGGACGCTGCGTGGATGGAAATGGGCGCGCGCGTTTTTCGCCTGCCGGGCATATACGGTCCGGGGCGCAGCGCGCTCGACCGGGTGCGCGAAGGTAAGGCGCGGCGGATCGACGTGCCGGGCCAAGTCTTCAGCCGGGTCCATGTCGACGATATTACCAGCGGTGTGGTCGCGGCACTGATGCAGGATGCACCGCCGGGTGCGTACAACCTTGGCGATGACTTGCCGGCGAGCGGGAACGCAGTGACAGAATATGCCTGCAAGCTGCTGCGTGTGGAGCCCCCGCCGATGCAGACGCTTGAAGAAGCCAACCTTTCCGAAATGGCGCTGGGCTTTTATTCCGAGAACCGGCGGGTGGCGAATGGCAAGGCGAAGCGCGTGCTCGGCTGGGAGCCGAGATATCCGACCTATGTCGAAGGATTATCGGCGCTGCTTTGATCGCAGCGCCAGAACCATTCCGATGACCGCGAGCACCATCCCCGTGATCGTCAGCCCGGTCCAGCGATAGCCCTCGAACAGGGTCGATAGCAGCATCGCAACCGAGATTGTCAGGATCGCGTTATACGCCGTGCGCCCCGCCCCGATTTCTCGCACGAGATTGTAGTGCAGCGGGAAAGTGATGACCGATCCGATCAGCGCAAGATAGACGATGCCCGCCCAGTAATTCGGGTTCGTCGGCAGCGGAGGTGGCCCGGCGGTCAGGAGAGCGAAGCCAAGATCGAACACCGTCCCGTAGAGCATCGCCCACGCAAGCAGGCTCACCATCGGCACCGCACGCCCGGTCGGGTTTGCCTGAATCACATTGGCAACCGATGCTGCAAGGATGCCCAGAAGCGCGAGGATGATGCCAAGCCCGACATTGCCTCCGATCACCCCGGCATTGGGATTGGACGTCCATTCGTGAACCAGCAGGAACGACACACCGACAATCGCAATCGCGCTGCCTAGCATGAATCCGCCCTGCACTCTCTCGCCAAGAAAAGCCCGTGCCAGAAGCGCATTGGGGACCATCATCAGGCCAAACATCAAGGCGACGATACCCGATGTGACGTATAGTTCCGCATGATAGACGAACAGGAAATTGCCGCTGAACTGGAAGATGCCGACCAGCACGGCAAGCCGGTGCTCAGGCCCCGTCAGCTTCAGGCGGCGCTTCATCAGGAAAGCGACCAGAAACAAGGCGGGCGTCGCCAGAAGAAAGCGATAGAACACCGACCATGCCGCTGGAACGCCATCGATCTGGCCGGTGATGACAAGCCAGGTCGAACCCCAGATCGTGCCGGTCAGCACAAAGGGCACGATCACCCGCCAATCGAGCATTGTTTGGCTTTGCGCGTTCACAGGTTGGCGATGGCCTTGCCAAGCGCGCTCGCATCGTCTGCGCGCGTGTCCCATGCCGTCACGAAACGCGCAGCGTCTTCGCCCCAGTCGTAAAATGCAAAGTGCTGCGCGCGCAGCGCCTCGCGTTCGGCCTGCGAAAGTCGCACAAACAACTCGTTCGCCTCTACCGGGTGCATCAGACGATCACGGCAGCCGCTCGCAATATCCTGCGCCGCCGCGTTGGCATGGCGGGCGTTGGCGAGCCACAGATCGCCTTCGAGCATGGCGAGGATCTGCGCGGCAAGATAGCGCCCCTTGCACTGAAGGTGCCCTCCACGCTTGCGGCGATACTTGACGAGGTTAGCCTGCTCGGGATCGAACAGCACCACGGCTTCTGCACTCATTCCGCCGTTTTTGATGAAGCCAAAAGCGAGGCTGTCGACCGGGCCTGCTGCATCCTTTGCCGATCCGCCAAGAAATGCAGCGGCGTTCGCAAATCGTGCCCCGTCCATATGCAGGCCAAGCCCGCGCGACCTGGCGAACGCACTCAGCGCCTCGATCTGGTCGGGCGAATAGCTACGCCCATACTCACTTGCCTGCGTGATCGCGATGGCGTGCGGCTGGACCTGATGCACGTCGTCGCGGATCGGGTCGATCAGCGCAGCAATGCCTTCAGGCGTCAGCTTGGCCCCCTCGCTACCATGGCCGTCGGCGCACAGCATCAGCTTTGCACCGTGGAGGTAGAAACCCGGAGCCCCGCCTTCGTCGACCTCGATATGCGCCTCTTCGTGGCACACCACACCGCCATGCGGCTGGCACATCGTGGCGAGCGCCAGACAATTTGCAGCCGTCCCAGTAGCCACCCAGAGCCCTGCACATTCGCGTCCGAACAGGTCGGTGAAGCGCTCGTCAAGTTCAGCGCTCAGCGCGTCGCCATCGTAAGGGCTGTCAGCGCTGTCGGCTGCGCGCATCGCTTCCCACACTTTGGGATGGACGGGGGCTGCATTGTCCGAAAGGAAGGGCTTCATCTGTGTCATCTTGGAACGCCTCTAACCGGCCACGCGTTTAAGGCAAGAAGGAGAAGCTCACATGACCGACATCGCCGAGAAAGTTTCGATAACCCACCACGCACAGGGACAGGGCGGCAAATATGTCGCTGTCGTCGAAGGCGAAAAGGCGCAGGGTCACCTTGAATGGGAACCGCAAGCCGGCCTTCCGCAGGAACAGGTCGCTGCCGGTGTGCGCGTCGCCACGCATACTATCGTGCCGCAAGCCATTGGCGGGCGCGGAATTGCGGGATTGCTGGTCGAGAGGCTGGTCTCGGACGCGAGGGCGAAGGGCTTCAAGATCGTGCCGCAATGCTCTTACGTGGCGAAAAAGTTTGAAGAAAACCCGGACTGGGCTGACCTCAAAGCCTAAGCCGTCTGGCTCTCCAGCTGAGAAAAATCGGTGGCGGCGATCGTTTCCATGATCTTGCCACGTAGCTCGCGTGCGCGTTTGAGAGGCACGCCGGGGATCGAGAAGGTGCCGCCCGCCTGGCCCAGATGGATAGTCGCATAGCCGCGCAAACGCGCGATCGGTCCTTGCGAAATTTCGACCGAGTGGAGCTTGAGACGGGTCGCAATCTGGCTCTTGGGCGCAAGCACGCCGCGCGTTGACATGATCTGCGTGTCGCCAAGCGCGTGACGCTTGAACCGCCATGCCAGAGCATTCGCAATTACCGTCAGACCGGCCAGCACAAGTGGGATCCCGACCGCGACCGCGACCCATTCGGGCGAATAGATTGCCGTCGCAACGCCAGCGACAGCTGCCCCGAACACGAACCAGATCGATTCAACGATTGTATTGTCGACGAGGTACTTCGCGCTCGCGCGTCGCCAGTCGGCGTCCTCGCCCGGCAGCCTGAAACCAGCAGCTTCGACGATTGGCGCGATCTCATCCATCTTTGCAAACGGGGCGACGACGTGGCTCGACGCGCCCATATCCTGAGCGAGGCTGACGAAGCTGAGGCCATGCCAACCAAAGCGGTAGCGCACGAAACCGGTCGACAGCGATACTCCCTGCACACGGTGGATCGGCATCACCACGTCGGTCTTGGTGAAAAGCCCGCGCCTACGGCGAAAGCCGCGCGCGGTGCGCTCAAGCAGAAATCCCCACTCGCGCGCGAAGACACGGATCATGCCCGTGAGCGAACCGATGATCAGCAGAACGACGATCCCGGCAATCGCTCCAAGCACTTGCATCGTTGCATCAAGCGCACTGAGGTTGATGCCCGTCTGGTCGATCCAGTCGCGCCAGATATCGGGATCCCAGAATTTAAAGTCGAGCAATGTATCGGCATATTGCAACAGCCCGCCCAGCACTGCGAAGACGGCCAGCGAAAACTCGAACAGGCCGAAAGTGAACAGCCTTCGCGGCCCCATCGTGAAGAGCGGTTCGGCCTGCTCTTCTGCGGGTTTGGCAAGGGCGCCCTGATCGGACGCGGCGCCCGGCTCGGCGCTTTGTTCGTCCCGCCGTTCGCGAACCAGCTGCCGCAATTCCTCACCGCGCTCTTCGGTGAGATAGGACAGGCTCAGATCTTCGCCGCCGCCCGCGCCGGTCTCGAACTTGACCGCGACGAGGCCAAACAGGCGCGGGATCAGCTTCTGCTCAAGGCTGACGTCCTGAATGCGCTCATAGGGGACCGAGCGGGCAGCGCGGCTCAAGACGCCGCTTTCCACCCGTATGTCCTGTTGCCCGATCGTGTAGGTGAGCCGCTTCCAGGCGAGATAGCTGAACGCCGTGCCAATCGCGATGATCGCAAGCGCTGCGGGCACCGCGACCAGCAGACCGAACCCACCGGTGCTGAACATGATCGCAGCGACCGGCAGGGTGGAATTCTGCACACTCGCCAGTGCGCCGACCATCACGGTCTTGAAATCCGTGTTGCGCGGCTGGTTCATGGGCGTTTCTGCGGGGGCCTGCTCGACCATCTGCTTTTACAGCGTCTCGCGCTTGATGTGAGCGCGGATGGTTTCGCGCATTTCGACAGCGAGTGCGTGCCCCAGGCCGGGCAGCTGAACCGAGGCGTTGTGGCTTCCCGCTGTGTGAAGCGTCAGGGTCGCGATATCGAGCGCACGCTCAATCGGCCCCTGATCGACATCGATATGCTGAACCCTCCCGAACGGCACGACCGTATCGCCGCGAAAGAGTATCCCGCGCACAACGCGCAGCCGATCTCGGCTGATCTGGTAGCCGCGCGCATTGTAGCGAGCGAGCGGAATCCGGATCGCGATGAACAGCGCAACCAGGACCACAGGCCCCAGGATGATACCGGTCGGAAAGTCGAGTTCCTGGCTGAGCACAAGCTCAAGCGCGGCAGCGCCCGCGACGATCACGAGCGAAACGATGATCGCTCCCACTCGCATCAATAACTTGTAGTTGGGGTGCAGCTTTGTGAGCTCGCCCTCATCATCAAGCGGACCGAGTTGCGATTCGAGTTCGGCTTTTGCTTCGGATTGAGCGGGAGGCTGCTCCTCGACCGACGGTCGCGGAGTGTATGTCGCATCGCGGGGATAGGGCGCGGAAGACGTTGCCTTGTTTGGCGAAGGCGGTGTTGGCGGGGCCGCCCTTGGCGCGTCCCAAGGCTTTGCGCCGCCCTTATGGCCGAACAATTGCCTTGCGCTGCCCGCCTGCTTGCCGTTGTCTCCGGCGTCATCCCCACCTGTTTCGCTCATGCAGCATAGATGATGAACCCGGCGCAGACACGCAAGACCCAAAGCGTCATGCTTTCGTTGAAGCAGTCAACATGTTCGATGAAGAGTGGACCACTCGAACTCGCACAGTTCGCAAGCGCGACCGCGCGCCGGTCGGTCAGGCCGCCCTTCGCAGGCATGAGCGAAGCGAGTTGCCGTGAGAGAAAAAGGATGGTGCTGCTGGAGAGAATTGAACTCTCGGCCTCACCCTTACCAAGGGTGCGCTCTACCACTGAGCTACAGCAGCCAATCGAGGCGCGCCCTATTGTCGGGTGCGCGGCGAATGTCAAGCGCGGGCTTGATGAGAGAATGCGTCCGGGGCAAGGCATGTCGCATGAATGACGAAACCGGCAAGAAAATGTCGCGAGAAGAGCGCATGGCCGCAAAACTGCGTGAAAACCTTCGTCGCAGAAAGGCTCAAAGCCGCGAACTCAAAGCCGAATCAGGCGAGAACGGGGTTTCCAAGGGCGATCCTGAGGGCTAACGCGCTGTCTCTTGAGGCGGGCGCGGATAGCCTGCCGCGCGGGAGCCGACATGCCTAAGTTGATTTTGGTCCGCCACGGTCAGAGCCAGTGGAACCTCGAAAACCGCTTCACGGGGTGGTGGGATGTCGATCTCACCGAAAAGGGCGTTGCCGAAGCGAAGGATGCGGGCGCGCTGATGAAGGAAAAGGGTGTCTTGCCCACGACCTGTTTCACCAGTGTCCAGACCCGCGCGATCAAGACGCTCAACCTCGCATTGGAAGACATGGGCCGCCTGTGGCTCCCTGTCGCGAAGGACTGGCGTCTCAATGAACGCCATTACGGCGGTCTCACGGGACTCAACAAACAGGAAACCCGCGACAAGCACGGCGATGAGCAAGTGCATATCTGGCGCCGCAGCTTCGACACACCGCCCCCGCCGATGGAACCCGGCAGTCAGTACGATCCCGGAGCAGATCCGCGCTACGAAGGGATCGACGTGCCCTATACCGAGAGCCTCAAGCTCACGATTGAGCGCGTGCTCCCCTATTGGGAAAGCGACATCCTGCCGGTGCTCGCCAGCGGAGAGACCGTCATCATCTCGGCGCACGGCAATTCGCTGCGCGCGCTGGTGAAGCATCTCTCGAACATCTCCGATGAGGACATTACCGGTCTGGAGATCCCAACCGGTCAACCGATTGTCTACGAATTCGATGATACCATGACGCCGGGCGAACGGTATTACCTGAAAGACAGCTGAGGGGCTTTGTTTACGTGGCCAAAGAAGTGTCAGGCAAGGTAGCGATCGTAATGGGGAGCCAGTCCGACTGGCCCACCATGGCTCACGCGAGCGAGATACTGGACGAGCTTGAGGTCGAGTATGAAGCGCGGATCGTCTCCGCACATCGTACGCCCGACCGCATGAGCGCCTTTGCCAAGGGTGCCGAGGGTGAAGGTTTCGACGTCATCATCGCGGGCGCGGGCGGCGCGGCGCATCTGCCCGGCATGATCGCGGCCATGACCCACCTCCCCGTGCTCGGTGTTCCGGTCCAGTCCAAGGCGCTGTCAGGCATGGATAGCCTCCTTTCCATCGTCCAGATGCCCGCCGGGGTCCCGGTAGGCACCCTTGCCATCGGCGAGGCAGGTGCAACCAATGCGGCCCTGATGGCGGCCGCAATCCTCGCCATCAGCGACGAGGATCTGTCGGAGCGGCTTCAGGATTGGCGCGCCGCGCGCAGCAACGCCGTTGCCGAGGCCCCGGAATGAGCCCCGCCCAGCCCGGATCGACCATCGGTATTCTTGGCGGAGGCCAGCTTGGCCGAATGCTGGCGATGGCGGCGAGCCAGCTCGGCTATCGCTGCATCGGATATGCGCCAGCCGGGGACAATGTTTCTGCCGATCTGTGCGCAGACTTTTTCGAGAATGGCTGGGGCGACACGGCGGCTCTCGCAGCGTTTGCCTCGCAGTGCGATGTGGTGACATGGGAATTCGAGAATGTCCCGCTCACCGCCGTCAATGCAATGCCCGCAGACCGCCTCTCTCCCGGCGCCCGGTCGCTTGAAGTCGCGCAGGATCGCTTGGCCGAGAAGCGCTTCGTCGAAGAATTGGGCGCGCAATGTGCGCCCTATATGCGGGTCGAAAGCGACGACGATTTTCGCAGCGCGCTGGAACGGATCGGAACGCCCGGCATCCTCAAGACAGCGCGCGAAGGCTATGATGGCAAGGGGCAGTGGCGCATCGCATCCGTTCACGAGGCCGAAGGCGTCCGCTTTCCGGGTCGTCCATGCGTGTATGAAGGCATGGTCGATTTCGACGCCGAGTTTTCGGTCATTCTCGTGCGCGGACATGACGGCGAAGTACATATCTGGGATTCAACCGCAAACACGCACGAAGGCGGCATGCTGGTGCGATCCACCTTGCCAGCCGGTCCGTCGGTCGAGGCACAGGTTGAGATCGCCCGCGACATCGCGCGCCGGACCGCCGATGCGCTGCAATATGTCGGGGTGCTCACGCTCGAATTCTTTGCGACCCGGCAGGGTCCCGTTTTCAACGAAATGGCGCCGCGCGTGCACAATTCGGGTCACTGGACCATCGAAGGCGCAGCGACGAGCCAGTTCGAAAACCACATCCGCGCCATTTGCGGCCTGCCGCTGGGCGCGACCGAAACGCGCTTTGCCAGCATCGACATGCGCAACATCGTTGGCGAAGAGGCGCAATCTGCCCATCGCATTCTGGCCGAAGATGGCGAGCCGCACCTTCATCTTTATGGCAAGCGCGAGGCGCGCGAGGGGCGCAAGATGGGCCATGTCACGCGGGTCAGCCACAAGGCACCGTGAAAGCAATGGAAAGCCATGAAATTGTCCTGATCTACGCGCGTGCGTCCAACGGCGCGATCGGCTTTGAAGGTCGGCTGCCGTGGTATATCCCCGCGGATCTCAAGCGCTTCAAGGCGCTTACGATCGGCAAGCCAATGATCATGGGCCGCAAGACCTTCGAGAGCCTTCCAGGCCTTCTCCCCGGTCGCCGCCATATCGTGCTAACCCGCCGCGACAGCTGGGATAGCCAGGGCGCCGAGCATGTCTGCGATGTGGATGAGGCCCTGGATGCAGCGAAAAAGGGCAACGACACCGGCGAAATCGCCGTGGTCGGCGGCTCTGCCATCTACGATCTCTTTCGTCCGATGGCGGATCGCATCGAAGTCACCGAGATCCATGCCGAGTTCAAAGGCGATGTCTTCATGAAACCGCTTGGCGCGGAATGGGACGTCGTATCGCGCGAGGATCACGGCGCGCAGGGCGATACACCTGCCTACTCCTTCGTCACTTATGTACGCCGCGATGACGAGAGCGCCGAGGGCGAGGGCTGATGCGCTGGCTCGATCACCGTGAACAGGTCACGCAGGCGTTGCGCGGCGCGGTTATCGCATTGGGCAATTTTGACGGGTTTCACCAGGGCCATCAGGCCGTGGCGGGCGAAGCGATACGCTGGGCGCATGAAGAGGGTCGCCCCTCGATCATTGCCACATTCGACCCGCATCCGGTTCGGTTTTTCCGACCCGACGTCCCGCCCTTTCGCCTGACCACACTCGAACAGCGACAGGAATTGTACCTTGCCGCCGGAGCGACGGCGATGCTGGTGTTTCACTTTGACGGCGACCTGGCCGGAACACCTGCCGAGGACTTCATCAGCGACATCCTGATCGAGCGGTTCGGTGCTTACGGCGTGGTGACGGGCGGCGATTTCACCTTCGGCAAGGGTGCCAAAGGCGATGTAGACCTATTGCGCGAATTCGGCGGCAAACATGGACTCAAATCACGCATAGTCGATGCGGTTGAGGGCCATGGCGACGTAGTCTCTTCCAGCCGCGTTCGCGAAGCCCTGCGCGAGGGCAAGCCGGAACTCGCAGCAGAATTGCTCACCCGCCCGTTCGCGATCCGCGGGATCGTCGAACATGGCGACAAGAATGGCCGCAAACTGGGCTATCCGACCGCAAATCTCGCGATCGACACTTATCTGCGCCCGAAATACGGCGTCTATGCGGTCACCGGAAAGATCCTCGCCACCGGCGAAGAGCTGAAAGGCGCGGCCAATATCGGCGTTCGCCCGCAATTCGAACCGCCCAAGGAACTGCTCGAACCCTATTTCTTCGACTTTTCGGGCGACTTGTATGGTCAGGAAATCGAAGTCGCCTTTCACCACTTCCTGCGCGGCGAGGCGAAGTTTGACAGCCTTGAGGAATTGACCGTGCAGATGGAGAAGGATTGCGAGGAAGCGCGAAGGCTTCTAAGCGCCCTTCCCGATGACTGAAGAAACCAAACGCGACTACAAGGACACCGTTTTCCTGCCGAAAACGGACTTCCCGATGAAAGCCGGCCTTCCCCAGAAGGAACCGGGCATTGAGGCACGCTGGCGCGAGATTGGGCTTTACGAGAAACTGCGCGAAGCACGTCGCGGGCGCGAGAAGTTCATCCTCCACGATGGCCCGCCCTACGCCAATGGCGACATGCATATCGGCCACGCGCTGAACCACATCCTCAAGGATATGGTCTGCCGCACGCAGAACCTGATGGGCAAAGACGCGCCCTATGTGCCGGGCTGGGATTGCCACGGCCTGCCGATCGAATGGAAGGTCGAGGAACAGTACCGCAAGAAGAAGCTCGACAAGAATGCGGTCGACCCCAAGGAATTCCGCGCTGAATGCCGTGCTTACGCGCAGAAATGGGTCGATGTTCAGCGCGAGCAGCTCAAGCGCCTCGGCATCATGGGCGACTGGGACAATCCCTACCTCACGATGGATTTTGAGGCCGAAGGCACGATTGTTGCCGAGCTGATGAAGTTTGCCGAAGCGGGCAACCTCTATCGCGGCTCGAAGCCGGTTATGTGGTCCCCGGTCGAGGAGACCGCTCTGGCCGAGGCGGAGGTTGAATACGAGGACCTGACGGATAGCCCGCAGATCGATGTGGCGTTTGAGATCATCGAGAGCCCGATCGAGGAATTGGTCGGCGCGCACGCGGTGATCTGGACGACGACGCCGTGGACGATCCCGGTCAACCAGGCTTTGGCCTATGGGGCCGATGTTGAGTATGTGGCTATTGCTGGCCGCCAATACATGCTCAAGGACAAGTATGCGCCTGAAAAGCCTGATGATCTGGAAACCCTATGGAAGGGCGTAATCCTAGTTGCGGCAAACCTGCTCGACGACTTTAGAGCTCGGTCCGCTTTCCAGATCGATAGCATCAAGACCGTGTGGCAAGGCAAGGGCTCCGACCTCGCCGGAACCAAGGTCCGCCATCCGATGCATCATCTCGGCGGGTTCTACGAGACCCCGCGTCCGATGCTCCCCGGCGATTTCGTCACGACAGATAGCGGCACCGGCATCGTTCACATGTCTCCCGACCACGGCGAGGACGATTTCGACCTGTGCAAGGCGAACGGCATCAATCCCGTCTTTGCGGTGATGGACGATGGCCGTTATCGCGACGACTGGCTCTGGCTTGGCGGCGATGATGACCGCCGTCGCAGCGTCATCAACAAGCCCTTCAACGCGCCTGACGGGCCGATCTGCTCGGACTTGCGCGAAGCGGGCGCTTTGCTCAGCGCCTCTGCCGATTATCACCACTCCTACCCGCACTCATGGCGCTCGAAAGCCAAGGTTATCTATCGCTGCACGCCGCAGTGGTTCGTGCCGATGGACGACCAGCTCGACGGCGGCGGTACCTTGCGCAGCCGCGCCATGGCCGAGATCGAGCGCGTCGAATTCGTGCCTCCCAAGGGCGAGCGCCGTATCGGTGCGATGGTCGAAGGGCGTCCCGACTGGGTGCTCAGCCGCCAGCGCGCATGGGGCGTGCCGATCACGCTCTTCGTAAAGCCAGACGGCACCTATCTTCAAGACCCGGATGTAAACGCCCGCGTCGTCGCTGCGATCCGCGAGGAAGGCGTTGATGCATGGGAAGAGGCGCGCAAAGCCAAATTCCTTGGCGATGCGCACAATCCTGACGACTACGAGATGGTCACCGACATTCTCGACGTTTGGTTCGATTCGGGCTGCACGCATGCTTTCGTCCTCGAAAGCGGGCGCTGGCCGGACCTTACTTGGCCCGCCAACCTCTATCTCGAAGGCTCCGACCAGCATCGCGGCTGGTTCCAGTCCTCGCTGCTCCAATCGTGCGCAACACGCGGGCGTGCGCCTTACGATCAGGTGCTGACCCACGGCTTCACGATGGATGCCAAGGGTCACAAGCAGTCAAAATCGCTCGGCAACACCACCGACCCGGTCAAGATGATGGAGACGACCGGCGCCGACATCATCCGCATGTGGGCACTCTCGGTCGACTTCACCGAAGATCACCGCATCGGCGACGAGATCATCAAGGGCGTCTCCGATCAGTATCGCCGCCTGCGCAACACCTTCCGCTACCTGCTCGGCGCGCTTGACGGGTTTGTCGGCGATATGTCCGACACCGGCGAAATTCCCGAGCTCGAGCTCTACGTCCTGTCGCTCCTCAGCGAACTCGACGCGAAGCTCAGAAAAGCGGCGGAAGAATACGACTTCAATACCTACACACGGCTGCTGGTCGATTTCTGTAATGAGGATCTCTCTGCGTTCTTCTTCGATATCCGCAAGGACGTGCTTTATTGCGATGGGCCGGGATCGACCACGCGCAACGCTTATCGCACGGTGCTGGACCTGCTGTTCCACGCGCTCGTTCGCTACGCAGCACCGGTGCTGGTCTTCACCGCCGAAGAAGTGTGGAAGACCCGCTATCCCGAGGACGATGTTCCCGACGAGGATGGACAAGTCGGCAGCGTCCACCTGCTCGAATGGCCCAGCGTGCCCGCAGTCCCGGCAGACCGGGCGAAGTGGGATGCGCTGCGCGCCCTTCGCGAGCGGGTGACCGAAGCCATCGAACCGCTGCGCCGGGACAAGACCATCCGGTCGAGCAATGAGGCCAACGTCACCGTACCTGCAAGCGCGGTACCAGCGGGCGTGACCGACGAACAGCTTGCCGAATTGTTCATCACCGGGACAGTGACGCGTGGCCAAAGCGACGAGGTGACAGTCACCAAGTCCACCGATGCGAAATGCGGCCGCTGTTGGCGCTTGCTTCCTGACGTGCCTGAAGATGGCGCGCTGTGCGGGCGCTGCGATAGCGCGGTCAGCGAAATGGACGCAGCGCAATGAGCGGCCTGTTCACTCGCAACCGGCTGATCGGGCTTGCGCTCGCAGCATTTGTTGCTGCCATCGACCAGATCATCAAGTGGTACGTAATCGGTCCGCTCAACCTTCGCGGCGTGCGCCATATCGAACTGATCCCTTTCTTCGACCTCACCTACACCGAAAATCGCGGCATCTCGCTCGGCATGCTGCAAGCGACGAACATGGAAATGCGCTGGCTGCTTGTGGCGATGACCGCGTTGATTGCGCTGGTGGTGCTCGTGTGGATGATGCGCGAGCGGCTGCTTGGCGATATTCTCGGTCTCGGCCTTATCCTGGGCGGGGCAATCGGGAATATCTATGACCGTTATTCGCTGGGCTATGTGATCGACTATGCCGACCTGCATATCGGCACTTTCAGGCCCTTCATGATCTTCAACATCGCCGACGCCGCTATCACCATCGGCGTTGTCATCATCCTTGCGCGCAGCCTTTTCATGCGCGAAAAGGACGGCAATACGGACACGGATGGCACACCCATCCTGCGTGGAGAATAAGTAATGCGTAACCTCAGAACCGCCATCCTGCTCGCTTCGGGCTGTGCAATGCTTGCTGCATGCGGCGGCGGCGGCGTGTTCAACCGCGACCGCCCGGACGAGTTCGCCGTGCAGCGCCAGGCTCCGCTTGTGGTGCCGCCTGACTTCTCGCTCACCCCGCCGGCTCCAGGCGCACCGCGTCCTGCAGAGGGCACGGCATCCGAACAGGCTCTCGAAGCGCTCTTTGGCGGTCCGGCACCCCGCAGCGAGATCGAAACCAGCGCTCTCGACCGTGCCGGTCAGGCCGCGCCGAGCATTCGCTCGCAAATCGGCGATCCGGACACCAACACCGTCGCCAAGGGCCGCGTAACGCGCGACATCATCGCTGCACCCGAAGGTGACGGCGCAACCGCGCAGACGCTGATTCCCGGCTGATTGGGTCCGCCCATCCCGGCAAAGTTCCGGTAGCTATCGCCTTAGATACCCGCCGACGGGCAGTCGCGCTTGCTCACGACACGCCAGCGAAACGCTCTTGCAGTCAGTCGGCGTCGGCTTCGTCATCGACCTTGCGGACGAGGATCTTGTCGATCCGGCGGTTGTCCATATCGACGATCTCGAACCACCAGCCCTGATCTGTGAAGCTCTCGCCTTCGAGCGGCAGCTTCTTCATGACCGAGAGAGCATATCCAGCAGCCGTGCCGAATTCGCGGTCTTCTGGGTATTCGAGCCCCAGCCTGTCTGCAAGCCCATCAGCCGACAGCGAACCGGAAACCAGCAGCGACCCGTCCGAACACTCGACGATCTGCGGCGTCTCGCCCTGATCCTGATCGCTGACGAAAGTGCCTGCGATGGCGGTCAAGAGATCAACCGGCGTCACGACGCCTTCGAAATGGCCGTATTCGTCATGCACGACCGCCATCGCGATCTCGGCCGATTGCAGGACGCGCAGCGCATCCATCGCGTCTAGCTGATCGGGGACCACTTCGGCCTTTTTCATCATTGAGCGGATCGACACCGGCTCATTCGCGACGAGCGCCGCCAGCACTTCGCGCACCTTGACGATCCCGAGGATTGCATCGGGCGAGCCTTCGGCGACCGGCAAAAGCGAATGCGGGCTTTCGCCGATCACTTCGAGGATGCGTTGCGGCTGAGCGTCGGCATCGACCCAGTCGAGTTCGGTGCGCGGGGTCATCAATTCGCGCACGGGCCTCTCGGCAAGGCGCACGACGCCGGTGAGGATCTGATGCTGGTCCTGTTCGATCACGCCAGAGCGCGTCGCATCGGCGAAAATCATTTGCAGTTCCTTCGCCGTAAGCGAAGGGCGGCCCTTGGTGCGAATGCCGAACAGCGCGATAATCCCCGCTGATGAGGTATCGAGCAACCAGACCAGCGGCGCGGCAAGCCGGGCGAGCAAATCCATGGGCCGCGCCATCACAATCGCAATCGGGACGGCGGCGCGCAGGGCAAGCTGCTTTGGCACAAGCTCACCCACGACAACGCTGAAATAGGTCGTGAGCGCAATCACGCCGATGAAAGCCACCTGGCGCGCCGTATCCTCCGGCACACCAAGCAGTGCGATGCGCTCTCCGATGGGCGCTTCGAGACTGGCGCCGGACAGGGCGCCGGTGACGATTGCGATGAGCGTGATACCGATCTGAACGGTCGACAGGAATTTACCCGGCTCTTCCGCCAGCCGGATCGCAATCTGCGCCGCTTTCGAGCCGTCTTCGCTGCGCGCTCGCAATGCGCTCGTCTTGGCCGAGACGATCGCGAGCTCGGACATGGCGAAAACGCCGTTGAGCAAGATAAGCCCGGCGATGAAGATCAGGTCTGACCAGGGAAACGGTGTCACGCTGTGAGCGCTAGCACAATTGCCGCATTGTTCCAGTCCCTTGCTTCAAGCGCTGCCATTCAGCTTGAATATTGCACCATTTGCATTCAGCTTGCCGCAAACGCGGGGCGGGCATGGGCGAATGGATGGAACCTCACCGATGATCGCCTGTTGTTAGGTCATGGAATATCCATCGCTTGGAGGACTATAATGAAAAAATCACGCATTCTTCTTTCCGCCATCGCAGCTGTCGCACTTCTCGGAACGAGCGCCTGTGTCACCGACCCGAACACTGGTGAGCAAAAGATCTCGCGCACCGCAATCGGCGCTGGTGTCGGCGGCACGCTCGGCTATCTGCTTGGCGGAGTTATCGGCGGCAACACCGCCCGCATCATCGGCGCTGGCATCGGCGGTTCGGCTGGCGCGGTTGTCGGCAAGCAATTCGACGACCAGATCCGCGAACTTGACGAAGAGCTCCAGGGCACCGGGGTGGATGTCGAGGAAATCGGCGACCAGGACGCAATTCTCGTCCGCCTGCCCGATGGCGTCACCTTCGCGAGCGGCTCTGCATCGATCAATCCGGGCTTTTACGATTCGCTCGATTCGGTCGCAAACAGCCTGATCCAGTATCCCAACAGCCTGATCGACGTGTACGGCTTTACCGACACGACCGGTTCGGATGCGCTGAACCAGCGATTGTCAGAACAGCGCGCACAGGCGGTGGCAGATTATCTCGCGAGCCGAGGCGTTGCCCGCAGCCGCATGGAAACGCGCGGCTATGGCGAAAGCTATGACTATCTGCGCATCAAGACCGCCGACGGCGTGAACGAGCCGCTGAACCGCAGGGTCGAGATCAAGATCACTCCGATCAGTCAGGATGACGTGAACGCTGCCCGCGGGCAGTAATTCGCTTCAAATCGAAGTAGCGAGAGGGCGGTCCTTGCGGGCCGCCCTTTCTATTTGAGCGCCCTTGCGCGGTCGGCCAATCTTTCGACAGCGGCGGAATGAATTCCGCGCGCGCTGACCAGAACGCCGAAATCGCGCGGGTCATGCTTGTTATAGGCAAGCGGATTTCCGAACGCGTCCGAAACCTGCGCGCCTGCTTCACGAGCGATCAGCGTGGCAGCCGCAATATCCCATTCGAACCCCCAGCGAAGCGTCGCCAGAAGGTCCGCGCGATCGTCAGCCACCATCGCGATCCGAAGCGCAATCGAATTGGGCTTCTCGACCGCGACGAGGTCTGAATCGGCGCTCGGCAATTGGTCTGTCGGCACGCGCGCCCCGGAAAACTGCGTGCGGGTGCTGGCCTTAAGTGGCGCGCCATTGAGGGTCGAGCCGCGTCCGGCAAAGGAGAACCATTCTTCCTCGCGCGCTGGCGCTGAAAGCATTCCGATCAGCGGCTTGCCCGAACTGATCAGCGCGACCGAGACGGTCCATCCGGTCCTGCCCCGAACATAATCGCGCGTTCCGTCGATCGGATCGACCAGCCAGATGAGATCGCTCCTCGTGCGAATCTTGTCGTCTGCGGTCTCCTCGGACAGCCACGCGGCGGCGGGCAACAGCTTGCCCAGTTCGCGGCGCAGGAAGGCATCGACGGCAAGGTCGGCTTCACTGACCGGATTGCCCGGCGATTTCTCCCATGTTTCGCACTCATTCCCGGCGCCAGGCCAGCGATCAAATGCGATGCGGCCCGCCTCGCGGACGATGTCTTGAAATGCTGCCTGATCAATCATTGTGCGACTTTCGTAGGATGCGCCCTCGTGACGGCACTGAGGGCACTTTTCAAGTGCTCCAATCCATGCTTATGCGCTGCGCAAGAACCTCCTCCCCCACACCGATACGAGTCAAAAGGGATCACGCGCTCATGAACGTCCACGAATATCAGGCCAAGGAACTGCTCAAGGAACATGGAATCGCCGTTCCTGACGGGCACGCGGCGCTCAGCGTCGAAGAAGCCGTTGCCGCAGCCAAGCAGCTGCCCGGACCGCTTTACGTGGTCAAGGCGCAGATCCACGCCGGCGGACGCGGCAAGGGCAAGTTCAAGGAGCTGCCCGAGGACGCGAAAGGCGGCGTTCGCCTCGCCAAGAGCATCGAGGAAGTCGAAGCCAACGCGAAGGAAATGCTCGGCAACACCCTCGTGACCGTGCAGACCGGTGTCGAGGGCAAGCAGGTCAATCGCCTGTACGTCACCGACGGCGTCGATATTGCGAAGGAATTCTACTTCTCGCTGCTGGTCGACCGCGCGAGTGGCCGCGTCGCCATGGTCGTCTCGACCGAAGGCGGCATGGACATCGAAGCGGTCGCGCACGACACGCCTGAAAAGATCACCACCATCACCATCGACCCGGCTCAGGGCTTCATGCCTCACCACGGCCGCGCGGTTGCATTCGGCCTCAAACTGACCGGCGACCTCAACAAGCAGGCGCAGAAGCTCGCAAAACAGCTTTACGAAGCTTTCGTCGCGACCGATTCGTCGATGCTCGAGATCAATCCGCTGGTTCAGACTGAAGACGACAAGCTGCTGGTGCTCGATGCAAAGATGAGTTTCGATTCCAACGCGCTTTATCGCCACCCCGCCATCGAAGAGATGCGCGACGAGACCGAGGAAGATCCCGCAGAAGTCGAAGCGAGCGAATACGACCTCGCCTACATCAAGCTGGATGGAAACATCGGCTGCATGGTCAACGGCGCGGGCCTTGCCATGGCGACGATGGACATCATCAAGCTGAACGGCGCGTTCCCGGCAAACTTCCTCGACGTGGGCGGCGGCGCGACCACCGAGAAGGTAACGGCGGCGTTCAAGATCATCCTCAAGGATCCGGCGGTCGAAGGCATCCTCGTCAACATCTTCGGCGGCATCATGAAGTGCGACGTGATCGCCGATGGCATCGTGCAGGCAGCCAAGGACGTGAACCTTTCCGTTCCGCTGGTCGTGCGCCTCGAAGGCACCAACGTCGAAAAGGGCAAGGAAATCCTCGCCAATTCCGGCCTGCCGATTGTACCGGCGGACGATCTGGGCGACGCGGCGAAGAAAATCGTCGCAGAGGTCAAGCAGGCGGCGTAATCGATGGGTGCTGCGGAGACCTCGACCGGGCGGTGCCTTTGCGGCGCAGTTCAGTTCGAGCTCTCCGCGCCGCCCGTTATGACACTCGCATGCCATTGCACCGGCTGTCGCAGGCTAACCGGCAGCGCCTATTCGGTGACAGGGGTCTACGCAAAATCGGCCTTCGCCGTGACCGAGGGGGAAACCGTCATCGGTGCGCTTCACGGCGAGGTGCGGCACCACTACTGTGATCGCTGCAAGAGCTGGCTTTTCACCCAGCCACCAGGGGCCGAAGTGGTGAATGTGCGCACCACGATGCTGGACGACCCGCCCGCAGCGCCGCCCTTTGTCGAAATCTACACCTCGCGGGCTTTCGCCTGGGCGCTCATCGGTGCGCCTCACAGCTACGAGGAGTTTCCGTCGCCGGAAGCATTCCCACAGCTCGCCGCAGAGTTTGGTGCTCGCGGCGATTAGTCCATCGGCTCTAAAATAAAGAGCAACTCGTTCCCGCTCTGCATCCTGACCGCCGCTACGAGACCTTCGCCGGGCTTCGTCGGATCGGTGCAGCGCAGTGTGAGCCCATGAAAATACGCCGCGCAATCCTCAATCGCGACGAGGCGAAAAGTCAGCATGCCATCCTTCTCCTCCCACCCGGTGAGGTCGGCATTGAAATGCTTGAGGCGCAAAACGAGCGTGCCTTCTTCCTCCATAAGATAGAGATGTTCGGTAAATTGGATCGCGCCATCCTCGTTCTGCTGAACGAATGTGCCGACCATCGTGCCGCCGGTCGGGGGCAGCCAGCTTTCGAGCGCAGGCGCGCCGCCGATTCCATCGCCAACCCACTGGCCGATCAGCCAGTCCATCCGGTCAAGCGTCGCGGGCGGAGACTGGAACCCCTCCTCCCCCACACGCGTTTCCTGAGCGGCGAGCGGCAGGGCGCCGCCAAATGCCAGAATCGCGAGCAGTCCGGTCCACAAAGGTTTCATGTTTTGCCTCCCTTACTTGCACGAAAGATGATGGACGAGGGCGGCAGGGATTGGCAAGGCAGACGGCGCACAAACATGCCTTGCATGGCCCCTATGGACCGGCCCGCCCAACTTGACGTTTACGTAAACGCAAGCTAGGGCGTGCCCAAGATTATACGACAGGAAGGAACTGCCATGAAAATCCTCGTCCCCGTCAAGCGGGTGATCGACTACAACGTGAAGCCACGCGTGAAGCCTGATGGTTCGGGCGTGGACCTCGCCAACGTGAAGATGAGCATGAACCCGTTTGACGAGATCGCTGTCGAAGAAGCGATCCGCATCAAGGAAGCGGGCAAGGCTGAGGAAATCGTGGCAGTTTCGGTTGGCCCGGCAAAGGCGCAGGAAACGCTGCGCACCGCGCTCGCCATGGGTGCTGACCGCGCGATCCTCGTTGAGACCGATGAAGAGGTCGAGCCGCTCGCCGTTGCCAAGATCCTCAAGGCCATCGCTGACGAAGAACAGCCAGGCCTCGTGCTCCTCGGCAAGCAGTCGATCAGCGACGACAGCAACCAGACCGGCCAGATGCTCGCAGCTCTCATGGGTCGCCCGCAGGGTACCTTTGCGAACACCGTCGAAGTCGACGGCGACAGCGTCATCGTGAAGCGTGAGGTCGACGGCGGCCTTGAAACGGTCAAGCTGACCACGCCAGCGATCGTCACCACCGATCTTCGCCTGAACGAGCCGCGTTACGCTTCGCTGCCGAACATCATGAAAGCGAAGAAGAAGCCGCTCGATACCAAGTCGCCTGCCGACTACGGCGTCGACATCGCACCGCGCCTTACCACCACCAATGTCAGCGAGCCGCCGGTTCGCCAGGCCGGTGAAAAAGTCGAAGACGTCGCCGCGCTCGTCGCCAAGATCAAGGAGCTGGGGATCGCTTAAGCGGCCCGGCTAAGGAGAAGGATAGACACAATGAACACTCTGGTTCTGGTCGAACACGACAACACTTCTGTGGGCGACGCGACGCTTGCAGTGGTTACCGCTGCGGGCAAGCTCGGCGACGTGACCGCTCTGGTCGCTGGCAGCAATTGTGCTGGCGCTGCCGAAGCTGCTGCCAAGATTGCCGGCGTTTCGAAGGTCCTCAAGGCCGACAATGCCGCCTATGGCGAAGGCCTCGCTGAAAACGTCGCTCCGCTGGTGGCTGGCATCATGGAAGGCTACGATGCATTCCTCGCGCCTGCGACCACATCGGGCAAGAACATCGCCCCGCGCGTGGCTGCCATGCTCGACGTGATGCAGATTTCGGACATCCTCTCGGTCGAAGGCCCCAAGACCTTCACCCGTCCGATCTACGCAGGCAACGCAATCGCCACCGTCGAATCAAGCGACCCGAAGCTCGTCATTACCGTGCGCGGTACGGCCTTTGAAAAGGCCGCCGCTGAAGGTGGATCGGCGTCGGTCGAAGATGTCGCAGGTCCGGGCGATGCTGGCATCTCCAGCTTCGTCAGCCGCGAAGTCGCCGATGGCGGCGACCGCCCCGAACTGACCAGCGCAAAGGTCATCGTTTCGGGTGGCCGCGCGCTCAAGGACGGCGAAACCTTCGAGCAGATCATCAATCCGCTCGCCGACAAGCTCGGCGCGGCCATCGGCGCTTCGCGCGCGGCGGTCGATGCGGGTTATGTCCCGAATGACTATCAGGTCGGCCAGACCGGCAAGATCGTGGCACCGGAAGTCTACATCGCGATCGGCATTTCGGGCGCAATCCAGCACCTCGCCGGCATGAAGGATTCCAAGGTCATCATCGCCATCAACAAGGACGAGGACGCGCCGATCTTCCAGGTCGCGGACATTGGCCTGGTTGCGGACCTCTTCAACGCCGTTCCGGAAGTGACGGACGCGTTGTAAGCAATCTAAGGAATGAAGGTGAAGACCCGCGAGCTACTGGGGGTCTTCACCTAAGTCCCCGCTTGAAGCGCGCTAGGGCGTCCGGACTCCCTTCAACTTCGATCCCTCTCGAAGTGCTCTTGATGTTAAGTCCAGATCGCCTAGCCAAGGACTTTATCTCGCGTTCTGCTGCCGACTTCATGTCGCGCTCCATTGCTCTCGCGAGGTCCTTTTGTGACCGGTATGTCCGGCCACCATACTTCATTTCGAACTTGATCATTGGTCATCCCTTCGGCGGGTGGGGGTCGTTGCCGTAGCTCCATGCTTCGCGAAAACGAGCGTCTCGGCCCTGAATTCGAAGTTCGGCGCCCTCGCTCATTGCTCTGTCGCGGCCATAACTGATAGCTTCGGCTTGAGTGTCAAATGCCCGACTAAGCCGGCCATTGCCTTCGCCTCGGACACCCCAGCCTTCGCCACTTCTTACTACGTATTGATTCTTGCCTGCCATACTTACCTCGTTGCAAAGTTGCGACTCGATTGCTATCTCGCAATAACAGATAAATTGCATAGGTGAAATTGCATTGCAAGAGGGGAATCCAACAAGTGGGTTCGACAACGTTCAGTTTTTTGAACAGCTCGACCTACATCGAACTGAGAAGGGCTTGACCTGGAAGAAGGCGGCCGATGCCGCCGGGGTAAGCGCTTCTACTTTTACTCGCATCGCGCAAGGACGAAAACCGGACGTCGACACGTTATCGGCCCTATGTCGATGGGCTCGTTTAGATGCTAATCGCTTTGTTTTGGATGAAGCGTCACGTCCGGCGCGAAAACCGATGAACGAAGCACTTGCACTTTTCAGAGCTGACCCAAATCTATCAGAAAGTGGGAAAGTGGCGTTGGAAGCATTGGTGCGAGAAGCCTACAAGCATTTCCGCGAAGGGGCGTAGTGGCAAAGACGGCGCTCAGATGGGGCTTCAAAACAGAGGCTAATGCGTGGGCGCGTGATTTGCGCTTGGAGATGGGCTTGAATCCTGCTGCGCCCTTATGTCCTTGGAAGCTCGCGAAATATCTAGAAGTGCCAGTTTACTTGGCGAAAGACCTGTTGTCCGGCGAGCAGTTAGCGCCTCTGGAGCCTAACGATAGTGGGATTCCCTTTTCTGCCGTCACGTTCTTCGAGGGCCCCACGGCATTCGTCGTACAAAGCACATTCGTCTCGAAGAAACGTCAAGCCGCTGATCTTGCGCATGAATTGGCGCACGTCTTGTTGCGTCACGATCCCTCCGCATTTGCGTGGATTGATGGACAGCGACATTACGACGACCTTGCAGAAGCAGAGGCAAAATGGCTCGGTCCGGCTTTGCTGATTTCAGAAGAGGCCGCACTTAGAATAGTAACAAACGGATTAAGTATTGCTGACGCCTCAGATGAATACGCGGCTTCGAAAGATGTCGTGAGAATGAGACTCAACGTGACTGGTGCACAACGGAGGCGTGGCGCGAGAGCAGCATAGTCATCTAGCACCCACCTTCTGGCCGCCTACAAAAATCCCACAATAAAGTGCAGCGTCATCCCGACGAGCCCGCCGACAAGCGTGCCGTTGATGCGGATGAACTGGAGGTCGCGGCCGACCGCGCTTTCGATGCGGCCGGTGATGGTCGTCGCATCCCAGCGCTTCACCGTTTCCGAAACGAGCGTGACGATCTCCCCGCCATAACGCGTTGCGATGCCGACCAGCGTGCGGCGAGCGAAGCGGTTGATCTGGACCTGCAGGCGATGATCCTGTTTGAGCGCTGCACCAAGGTCGGCAAGGCCATTGCGCATCTCCGCGCCCAGCTCGCTGTCAGGATCACGCGCACGGCGGATAAGCGACTGGCGAATACGCTCCCAGACGCCCAGCCACCATTCGGCCACAGCCGGATTTTCGAGCAGGTCGCGCTTCATGTCCTCAACGCGCGCGCGGGTCTCCAGATCATGCTGGAGGTCCTGAGCCAGCTTTTCGAGGCCTTCTTCCATCTTGCCGCGCAAGGGGTGGTCGGGATCGACCAGCACCTCGGCCAGAAGCTTGTAGAGGCCATCGAGCACATTGCCCGAAATCGTCTTGTCTAGCCCGGCCCAGCGCAGCACACCGGCCACGCGGTTGTGAATGATCTCGCGAACCGTGTCCTCGTTATCCTCAAGCGTCAGGCCAGCCCAGCGGATCAGCCCGTTGATGAGCGGCAGGTGCCGATTGTCGGTCATCGCGTTTTCGAGCATCCGTCCGGCGAGCGGGGATACCTCGAGCTTTGCCAATTGCGCGCCAAGCCCCGAACGCACCTGATTGCCGAGCCTGTCCGGGTCGAGCGATTCGAGCACTTCAGCGAGCAATTCTGCCGCGCCGCCGGTGATGCGCGATCGCGTGTCTTCGCCATTGCGATCCGGACTTTCCACGAGGAAGTCCCCGACCGCTTTCGCCACGTTCATCCCGGCCATTCGCCTTGCGACCACGGCGGGCGTCAGGAAGTTCTCCTGAAGGAACTGCGCCATCGTGTCCGCGATGCGATCCTTGTTGGATGGGATGATCGCGGTGTGCGCGATTGGCAGGCCGAGCGGGTGACGGAAGAGGGCGGTTACTGCGAACCAGTCGGCAAGTCCGCCCACCATCGCTGCTTCGGCAAAGGCGTTGACGTAGCCCCAGGCCGGATGGCCCGTCACCGCAAGGGCGTGGGTCGAAAAGAACAGCACCGCCATTGCCAGCAGCAGCCCGGTCGCCGTCCAGCGCATCCGGCGCGCGCGGTCGGCGCTCAGCGGTTCTCCGCCAAACATCAAGGGTATAGGACGCGGTGTGCTTGCCATCGTGCGCGGCTCTTAACCCGAAAGAGCGCGGGATGCCACGCCCTCAAGAGCTATCTGGCGATTACTCGGCAGGCTCTGCTCCCGGGCGGTGCTGGCCGGGGAAAGGCAGATCAGGCCGGGGCGCCCCATGCTCCTGAGGCACGCCCTTGCCGTCGTCGCCGGGCTTGTAGGTCAGCAGGCGTTCGCGCAGCCACGGACCGGCGCGGCGCTCGAAACCGTCGGCAAGGCTGAAGCCTGCCGGGACAATCACCAGCGTCAACAGGGTCGACATGATGAGCCCGCCGATGACGACAACGCCCATCGGCTGACGCCAGGCACCATCGCCGCTCAGTGAAAGCGCAACCGGGACCATCCCGGCGGTCATCGCAACCGTCGTCATCACGATTGGCTGTGCACGCTTGTGCCCTGCTTCCATGATGGCTTCGAGCTTCTCGGTTCCGCGCTCCATCTCCTCGATCGCGAAGTCGATCAGCAGGATGGAGTTCTTCGAAACAATGCCGAGCAACAGCAGGATGCCGATATAGACCGGCATCGACTGCGCAAAGCCCGACAGCCAGACCAGAAGGATCCCGCCAAGCGGTGCGAGCGCGAGCGAAGTCATGTTGACGAGAGGGCTCATCAGACGCTTGTAGAGCAGCACAAGGCAGGCAAAGACCAGAAGAACGCCGGCTATGATGGCAATCACGAGGTTCTGCTGAAGCTCCTGCTGCCAGACATCCTCACCCACGACATCGCGGATCACACCGGTCGGCAGGCTTTGCAGGATAGGCAGCTCATCGACTTCGACCTGCGCCTCGCCCTTGATAACGCCGGAGGCAAGATCGGCTCCCACCAGAACGCGGCGGTTCTGGTTGTAGCGCTGGATCGCGGTCGGGCCTGAGCCGAAGGAGATTTCAGCCACGCGTGAGAGCGGAACGGTGCCGCCATTCGCAGTTGGAACGGGCAGGTTTTCGATCGTCGCAAACTCGCCCCGCGCGTCTTCGGAAAGCTTTACGCGGATCGGAATCTGGCGATCCGATAGCGAGAAGCGGGCAGCGTTCTGCTCGATCTCGCCCAAGGTCGCGATGCGGATCGTCTGCGATAGCGCAACCGTGCTTACGCCGAGTTCGGCAGCGATCTGTTCGCGCGGGGTGATGATGATTTCAGGCCGGTTGAGGTCGGCGCTGATCCGCGGTGCGACCAGCGTGTCGAGGCCGCGCATCTGTTCAACCAGCGTTGCTGCCGTCTGTTCGAGCAATTCGGGATCGGACCCGGCGAGCATGACGGTAAGGTCTCGGCCAGATCCAAAGCCACCGCTTTGCGAACGGAACCGGACGCGGGCATCGGCAATCTGCGCCAGTTGCGGCGCAAGGTTGCGCTCGAACTCGATCGAGCTCAATTCGCGGTCTTCCCGAAGCTTGATGAAGATGGTCGAATTGCCAACGCGAATGCGCTGCAGGGTAC
Source organism: Erythrobacter sp. KY5 (assembly GCF_003264115.1). Taxonomy (NCBI): domain Bacteria; kingdom Pseudomonadati; phylum Pseudomonadota; class Alphaproteobacteria; order Sphingomonadales; family Erythrobacteraceae; genus Erythrobacter; species Erythrobacter sp. KY5. Next base: position 350,645 of record NZ_CP021912.1, read on the forward strand.
GCTCCACATCGGGCTGTTCGCGCAGCAACGCATCGACGCGGTCGGACACACCCTTGGTGGTTGCCAGCGTGGTGCCGGGGACCATTTCGATTTCGACGGTCGAGTTTTCATCGTCGATGGTTGGCTGAAACGCTGCCGGGATCTGGCCGAAAAGCAGGATCGTCACGAGGAAAGAGAACCAGCCGACGCCCAGCATCCATACGCGGTGATCGTAGAAGCGCGCCGTCATCCACTTGACCCCGCGACCGAACGCGCCGCCCAAAGTGCCCAGGACTTCGATAAGCTTGAACCAGAAAAGCCCTGCGGCCACCGCAAGAACCGATGCGAATAGTACGAGCACGACCTCGAAAATCTTGGCTACGAACTTGTACAGCGTCGAGTTCGTGTCGTCCGAAAACGCCTCAGCCGCGCGAGTGGGAATTTCAAGACCGCTGAGAAGCCCTGAGCTGAAGAAAAGCATCGCTCCGCTCACACCGAGTAACATCAGCACGGTTGCGACCAACCCGATCGAATAGAGCCAGCGGTTGCGCGGGCTTTCGAGCCCTTCGCGGCGGCTGCGCATCTTGCCCCGGTCAAGCGTCCAGCCCAGCACCGCCATATAGCGGTCCATCATCGGGCCTTCGCCGTGAGCGCCGTGGCCTTTCGCCTTGAGGAAATATGCCGCCATCAACGGCGTCACCATGCGAGCGACCGCCAGCGACATGAGCACCGCGACCACCACGGTCAGACCGAAGTTCTGGAAGAACTGGCCCGAAATACCCGGCATCAGGCCAACGGGCAGGAAGACGGCAACGATACAGAAGCTGGTCGCGACCACCGGCAGGCCGATTTCGTCGGCGGCATCGATACTCGCCTGGTAAGCCGTTTTGCCCATGCGCATGTGGCGCACGATGTTCTCGATCTCCACAATCGCGTCATCGACCAGAACGCCAGCTACCAGCGCAAGCGCGAGCAGCGAGAGGAAGTTCAGGTTGAAGCCCATCAGGTCCATGAAGAAGAAGGTCGGGATCGCTGAGAGCGGGATCGCAACCGCACTGATGAAGGTGGCGCGCCAATCGCGCAAAAACAGGAAGACGACCACGATGGCGAGAACAGCGCCTTCGATCAGCGCAGAGATCGAGCTCTTGTACTGGTCTTCGGTGTACTTGGTGCTGGTGAACATGCGAATGAAGCGGACGCCGTCTGTTTCCGCCTCGATCTTGTCCATTTCCTCGACCGCAGCTTCATAGACGGCAAGGTCAGAGAAACCGCGCCCGCGGTTCATGTAGAAGTTCACGACTTCGCGGTCCGCGACTTCGCTGATCGAGCTGCGCTCACCAAATCCGTCACGCACGGTTGCTACGTCGGACAAGCGGATCGTGCGTCCGCCGCCCAGCTGAATCTGACGCTGGGAGAGCTCGAATGCGCTGTCATTGTTGCCAAGGACGCGCAGCGACTGGCGCGTGCCGCCAACCTCCGCAAGGCCGCCCGCCGCATCGAGGTTTTCGCTGCGCAGCACGCCGTTGATCTGCGATGCCGTTACGCCAAGCGCCTGCATCTTTGCAGGGTCGAGAATGACCTCGATTTCGCGATCGACCCCGCCGAAACGGCCGACCTCGGCCATGCCTTCGATCTGGAGCAGCCGCTTTGCGACTGTGTCGTCGATGAACCAGCTGAGTTCCTCAATCGTCATGTCGTCGGCTTCGACCGCGACATAACCGATCGCATCGCCGGTCACGTCGACCTTGCCGATGCGCGGCTCGAGGATGCCATCGGGCAAGCTTGCGCGGACGCCGTTGACGGCGGTTTCGACCTCATTGACCGCTTCGATAATGTCGGTGCCGACTTCGAACTCGACGAAAGTGCTCGAATTGCCCTCGCTCGCGGTCGACTGGATCGAGTTCACGCCATTGATCGACCGCAGCGCGCTTTCAACGCGCTGGGTGATCTGGTTCTCGATCTCGGTCGGCGCGGCGCCGGGCTGGGCGATGTTCACATTGACGGCGGGAAATTCGACGTCGGGATTGTTGGTGACATCCATGCGGCTGAAGCTGACGATACCGGCGAGCAGAAGCGCGGTGAACATCACAAGCGGGATCACCGGGTTGCGGATCGACCAGGCCGAGAGATTGCGAAAGTTCATATCGTTTCTGCCAATTCAGCTTCATGCAGGGCCGCGCGATTGCCCTTCGGACGAGGTACGAGAGGACGGGCGGCGCGGCTTATCATTCTTCGTCGCCACCCTTGCGAGGTTTGACGACTTCGCCCGGATTAAGGAATCCGCCAGCGCTCAGGACGACCCGTTCGGTGCCCGACAGGCCCTCGGTGATCGCGATGCCCTGCGGCGTGGTCATGCCGGTCTTTACCGCAGTGCGAACGGCCTTGTTCTCTTCGTCGATGACATAGACGAAGCTGCCCTCGTCATCGGCGAGAACCGCGCTCTGCGGAAGGATGGTCGCTTCAAGCGAGCCGCTGCGAATGCTGGCTGTCGCAAAGCCACCGGGCCGCAGCTCGGGCGCATAGGGCAGCGCGATACGGGCGGTGCCCTGGCGGCTCTGTTGGTCGATAGTGGGCGAAAGCTGCCAGATCTGCCCCTCGAAGGTCTTGTCGGACCCGGTCGGTACGACGCTCGCCGACACGCCTTGCGAAAGCCCTGCAAGCTGGCTTTCGCTCAGCTGCGCAAGAAGCTCGAACTCTCCCCCGCGCGCGATCACGAACAGGGCAGGTGCGCCGCCGGTGACAGTCTGCCCAGGCTCGACATTACGTTCAAGCACGTAGCCGGTTGCCGGTGCGATCACATTCAGGCGGGCGTTGCGGGCACGCAGTTCGGCAAGCTGAGCTTCGGCGACCTTGATCCTAGCCACTGCAGAATCGCGCGTGGCGGTGAGCCGGTCGATTTCGGCCTGAGAAATGAAGCCGCGTTCAACCAGTTGCAGAGCGCGGTCGAGGTTCGACTGGGCAAGCTTCGCGTCTGCACGCGCAACATCGATCTGAGCTGCCTGCGCGGCGGCCTGCTGCGTCTGAACGGAGCGATCAATGACGGCGAGCACCTGACCTTGCTGGACCCAGTCGCCGGCATCGACACGGACCGACAGGACCTGTCCGCCCTCACCAACGACGCCAACCGGCATCGGGCGACGTGCGGCGAGTGTGCCGGGCGCTTCGATTGTGCCGTCGACACTGGTGCGTCCGGGAGTGACCACCGTGACCACCGGCGCTTGGTCGTTATCGTCCGCCATCGCGGCGGGCTCGCCGCCCTGAAGCGCGAAATAGGCCGCAATAGCGAGCAGCAATGCAAACAGTCCGCCCCCTGCGATCAGCAGCGTGCGGGTCAGCGAATTGGACCGCCTGAGACCATGCCGGGTCGCGACATCGGCGGGGATATCGTCCTGCGCCTCGGCTGTGATCGTGGTCGCGTAATTCATTATACTTCCCTTATGCGGGTGGCTCTTTTTTGACCGGATTGCTCGGCCCGAGTGTGTTATACATATAAGTCACCCTTCGCAATCCCTCTTAATCATGGGGGTGCGAAGGGCAATGCGCGCATCGACTGATGACTTTAAGCCTAGACGAAAGACCTATCGCGATTCCCAACACGAGAAAGGCGGCGCGACATCGCTGTCGCACCGCCTTATCGCTACTTTTTCGTGTTGTCAGGCGTTTAGCGCACCCGGCCACGCTGGATAAGGTTCATGACGCCCAGTAGGACAATCGCTCCGATGACCGCGACGACCAGACCGATGATCGAAAACTCCTGCACGCTGCCGCTGATGCCGAGCAGCGGGCCTGCGATCAGGTTGCCAATCACCGAGCCGATGCAGCCCACGACGATGTTCCAGAAGATACCCATCGAGGCATCGCGATTCATGACTAGGCTCGCCAGCCAACCGGCAACACCGCCTACGATAAGTGCAATAATCCAACCCATTCTTTCCTCCATTTTGGTGCAGTGCGCATTGCTATAGCTGCAATGGCCCTTGGCACTCAAACAAGGGGCTGTCGGGTTGGTTCCGGATTAAAGCTGGCGGGAGGCGATAGTTCGCCTGGCGTCAGTACTTGAGCTGGCGCTCGTAGAGGTCTCGATAGTGCTGGATACGGGTCACGCGCAGACCCTGCATGCCCGAACGGTCCACCGCGCGCTGCCACGAGGCGAATTCTTCCAGCGTGAGGCCGTAGCGCTCAAGCACTTCGTCGATGGTCAGCAAGCCGCCATTGACCGCTGCGACCACTTCCGCCTTGCGGCGAACGACCCAGCGTTTGGTGGTGGGCGAAGGGAGGTCGTCGATCGTCAACGGCTCGCCAAGAGGGCCAATCACCTGTGCCGGGCGGATGTCCTGGTTCTCAATCATCAATCTTCTCTCGCATCGCCAGTTGCAGCTTGCCCCGGATTTACTTGGTCTTGGTTTTCAAGCCCTTGATATGCCGGAACCCCCTGACTTTCGGGGACAATGCCGGGCGAGCCTTTGCTTTGCTCTAAAGCAACATGGTTAACGTCTCGTTCCCCCTCTTCCTTAGTCCGAAAATAGCGAGCAGCCGCATCGGCAAAACAGTTTGCGGACGCCTCGATACTGCGTGACGCATCGCGCCTCAGGACATGGCGAACGTCGCGCGCAGCGTTGAGCCGGGCGGTCAGCTCGTTCCAGTCCAGCACGCGAAGCGCGTCGGTGCCAAGGGCGGATTCTCCCGCCTGGCCCCGCGCGAATCGCTCTTCGCCTGGATGTTGAATTGGCTGTGCATTCTCGAACATGCAGATGGCTATAGGCACCGGTCGTCAAGATCAGGTAAAACCCGCCTTTACCAATGCTTAGGAAGAACGCCGACGCTCTGAGCAACCAGTCAATCTCATCTGCGACCAGCGAGACTGGCGATCCGGGGCGCTTATCCCTATATGGCGCGCCAATCATGACGACTGACACCGCTCTTGAAACCGCCAGCCCGTTCGGGCTGGACACGGCCGCCCTATTCGATCTGCCGCGCCCTGCGTCCCAGTGCCGGATCGTGGTCGCGATGAGCGGCGGGGTCGATTCGTCCGTGGTCGCAGCGCTTGCTGCCGACACCGGAGCGGAAGTGATCGGCATCACGCTACAGCTCTATGATTATGGCGCTGCAACGGGTCGCAAGGGCGCATGCTGCGCGGGCGACGACATCGCCGATGCGCGCGCTGTTTCTGACCGGCTGGGCATCGCGCATTATGTCTTCGACCATGAAAGTGCCTTTCGTGAAGACGTGGTCGAGCAGTTCGCCGACGAGTATCTCGCAGGCCGCACGCCGGTCCCCTGCATCCGCTGCAACATGGGGCCCAAGTTCACCGACCTGTTCCGCATGGCGCGCGAGCTGGGCGCGGATTGCCTTGCGACCGGGCACTATGTCCGCCGGGTCGAAGCCGCCAAGGAAGATGGCCGCGGACCGCACCTCTACCGCGCCAATGATCCGGGCCGCGACCAGTCCTACTTCCTGTATGCGACCACGCAGGAGCAGCTCGACTATATCCGCTTTCCGCTAGGCGGTCTGCCCAAGTCCCAGGTGCGCGAGCTGGCCGAGGCCGCTGGCCTGCGCAACGCCGCAAAGCCTGACAGTCAGGACATCTGCTTCGTGCCCGACGGCAATTATGCCGGTATCGTGAAGAAGCTGCGCCCCGAAGGCGGCGTGCCCGGTGCCATCGTCCATGCCGCGACCGGCGAGACGCTGGGCGAGCACAAGGGCATCATCCATTATACGGTCGGCCAGCGCAAAGGGCTGGAGATCGGCGGTCAGCCAGAGCCGCTTTATGTCATCTCGCTGGACGCCGCATCGCGCGAGGTGCGTGTCGGGCCAAAGCGCATGCTCGGGATCGAGAGCGCGGAAGTGATCGAGACCAACCGCATCGGCGCAATCCCGGAAGGCGCGCAGCTGACTGCCAAGGTCCGCAGCCTTGCCAAGCCGGTGCCCGTGACGATCGAAGGCGATCTGGGCGAAGGCGCGACGGTGACGATGCGCTTCGACCAGCCCGAATTCGGCGTTGCTCCGGGTCAGGCGGCGGTGATCTATGCCGGTGAGCGCGTCATCGGCGGCGGCTGGATCGACGCGACCACTTCAGTCGCGTCTTAACTGTCCCACTCTTCAAGCACGCAGCCATAGCCTTCGCGGTAAGTGGCGGTGTTGGCTGTCACCAAGGGGAAGCTCGCCGTGACGCTGCGCGCATCGGCATCATCGCTGAGTGAGACCAGCTCCATGCCTCCCAGCTTGTCCTTCTCGCAATCCTCAAGGCTGCGTCCGGCGACGAAGCGGCACGAACACGCGACCCGCGCGGCATAGGACGTGCCGACCTTGGCATAGCCTTCGATCGGCGCACGGTTGGCCCAGACAGCCGCAGCAACGCCGATCGCGGCCAGCACGAGCAGCCAAAGCACAACTCGCGCTGCGAGCGATCGTTTCGCTCCTGAATTTGCCCCGCGATTTGCCATTGCTTTGTCCCGACCCTTGTTCGATTGAGCGTGACCATGATCACGCGTTTCGCTTCCTCTATCGCCGCCCTCGTCTGCATTCCAGTGCTCGTTTCATGTGGCGAGGCACCGCCTGCCGAATTGCCCCCGCTGACCGACGAAGCGCTCGCCGCCGTCACCGACGATGCGGGCGCTCCCAAGGATCAGTTGGCCCGCGCGGTGGACGAGCTCTTCACCAAGGAGGGGCTTGGCGAGACTCGCGCGGTGCTGGTCTATGCCGACGGCAAGCTGGCGGCCGAGCGATATGCTGAAGGCTACGACGAGGAGACCCGTCACATCAGCTGGTCGATGGCGAAGACAGTGACTGCCGTGCTGATCGGGATGCTGGTTGCCGATGGGCTGCTCAGCGTCGATGAGCCTGCGCCCGTTCCCATGTGGCAGCGCAGCGGCGATCCGCGCTCTGACATCACGCTTCGCCACCTCCTCCAGATGCGCGCCGGATTGCGCCACACCGAGGCAGGCGATCCGCCCTATGAGAGCTCGGAAGTGCGGATGCTGTTCCTCGACGGGCGCGATGATATGGCGCGCTGGGCGAAGGAGCAGCCGCTCGAAGCGGAGCCCGGTGAGCGGTTCGAGTATTCGTCCAACACCACCGTCATCCTCGCTGACATTGCGGCGCGCGCTCTGACGACCAGCGATGAGCCTGCCGCCCGGCGCGAGGCGGTTGCGTCCTACCTGCAGCAGCGTCTGTTCGCCCCGCTCGGCATGTCCTCCATCGTGCCCGAGTTCGATGCGTCGGGCACGCTCATCGGCGGCAGCCTGATGCACGCATCGGCGCGCGATTACGCTGCCTTTGGCGAGTTCCTGCGCGCTGGCGGTCAGGCGCCGAGCGGTGAGCAGCTCGTCCCGCGCCGCTGGGTCGAGGCGATGCTGACGCCGAGCCCGGTTTCCGAGCATTACGGCTACCAGATCTGGCTCAACCGGCCCGAGCCCGACCTTGAATGGCCGCATCCTTTGTTCCCCGACCGCGCACCGGCGAGCATGTTCTCGCTGATCGGACATATGGGCCAGTACGTGCTCGTCTCACCCGAACAGCGGTTGACCGTCGTTCGCCTTGGCCACTCGACCAGCGAAGAGCGCCCGCGAATGCTGCAAGAGGCCGCAGACGTCATGGCGCTGTATCCAGTGAGGTAACGCTTCACAGCAGGAAGCGGCCTTCCACCACTGTCACACACGGCCCGCCAAGCCATGCGCGCTCGCCTTCCAGCCTGAGTGTCAGATCGCCTCCGCGCTCGCTTGCCTGATGCGCGGTGAAGGCATTGCGGCCCAGTTTCGCCGCCCAGTAGGGCGTGAGCGCTGCGTGGGCAGAGCCGGTCACACTGTCCTCATCGACCCCTCCACCCGGCACGAAGACGCGGCTTGCAATGTCACTCTTCTCGCCCGGTGCAGTAGCGATGAACTGATCCGCGCCCAACTTCTCCAACCCGCGATTGTCGGGGGTAAGCGCGCGCACTTCCGCCTCGTTGCGGTAGAGCATGATGTTGTAGCCAAGCTCGGATCGGTGAATGCTCTGCGGCTCAGTCCCCATCAGCGCGGCAGCGTCCGGATGCTCGGCAGGTTCGGTCGCGATGGCCGGGAGGGCGAGCGCATAGCCCCCGCCATCGGCCACGCCATCGCGCCTTACTTCGAGGACGCCGGATTTGCGCGTGCGGAAGGTCACGCGATCCCTGCCCTTCCCCCATTCATGATGGGAGAGCAGCACATGTCCGCTCGCCAGCGTCGCATGGCCGCACAGCGCGATCTCGTAAGTCGGCGTGCACCAGCGCAGCTCCCAGTCGGCCTCTCCGCTGGCATCGGGAATGACGAATGCTGTCTCGGCGAACAGGTTCTCGCCCCCAATCGCCACAAGCATCTCGTCAGGCAGCCATTCGTCCATCACCATCACTGCGGCCTGGTTGCCGCCAAACGGCTTCGCGCTGAAGGCATCGACGTGCCAGTAGGGGATCGATTGAGTCATAGAGGTCTCACGGATAGAGGAGCGTGTCAGCCCATTTGAGCGCGTCGCCTGCGCCTTCAAGCGTGAACCGGCGGCGGTCGTGAAGGCGGTTGTCGCGGTCGATCCAGAACTCGATGGCCTCAGGCCGCAGCGTGAAGCCAGTCCAGTGATCGGGGCGCGGAACCTTGCCTTCCTGTTCGTGCTTTCCCCACAATTCCTGAACCCGGTCGAGGTAGTCCTGCCGCTCGGGCAGCGGGCGCGACTGGTCGCTCGCCGCGCTGCCGACCTGGCTTTTGTAAGGGCGCGAGTGGAAGTAGGCGTCGGCGCGCTCCGGTGTCACCTCGACCAGTGGCCCTTCGATGCGGATCTGGCGGCGCAGGCTCTTCCAGTGGAACAGCAGGCTTGCATGCATGTTGGCGCGAATCTCCCCGCCCTTGCGGCTCTGGGCATTGGTGAAGAAGGTGAAGCCGCCACCGGGCGCCTCGTCCGCGCCGTGCCCTTTCAACAGCACCATGCGCACCGACGGCCTGCCATCAGGCGTCGCGGTCGCAAGCGCCATCGCATTGGGATCGTTGGGCTCGCTGGCCTTTGCCTCGGCAAACCACTCATCGAACAGCGCATAGGGGTCCGCGCCTGCGGGGATCACGCTATCGGCCAGTTGCGCCTGATTGAGCGTTTCGGAAGTTCCCATTGATTTCAGCACCTTACTTGAGAAGTGGACCGCATGTTACACGGTCCAGGGGGAAAAGCCGCAAAGTGTTACTTTGCCAGCGAAAAGTGTCACCTTCGCCCGGATTGCAATATGTCGCGCGCATCCACATTTAACTTCAGCTATCTACGTTCCTGCGAGTAGGAAAGACGAACATCTTCTCCAATTCCAACCTCTCGCTTGCACCTGCAAACCGTATCACCTAGCTAACACACGATGTCCGATCCATATTCCACCCTTGGCGTGGCGCGCACTGCGTCTGAAAAAGAGATCAAGAGCGCGTATCGCAAGCTCGCCAAGGAATTCCATCCCGACCGCAATACGGACAACCCGAAAGCCGCCGAGAAGTTTTCTCAGGCGACCAAGGCGTATGATCTGCTTTCGGACAAGGACAAGCGCGCCCAGTTCGATCGCGGCGAAATCGACGCCGAAGGCAACCCGATGAACCCGTTTGCAGGCATGGGCGGCGGGCGCGCTGGCGGCTTTTCGCGCGGCGGTGCCTATGGCGGCTCATATGGAGCGGGGGCCGCGCGCGGCGGATATCGCGATCAGGAGTTTGGCGGCTTCGGCAACGAGGACATGGACCTTGGCGACCTGTTCGAAGGGCTTTTTGGAACCCGCGCTCGCCAGAATGAACCGCCCCCTCGGCGCAGTGGCTTCGGTGGCCGCCCGACCCCGCCGCCAAAGCGCGGCGCGGATATCCAGTATCGCCTCGCGGTTCCCTTCGTCGATGCAGCGACAGGGCGCGACCAGCGCATTACGCTCGCCGATGGCAAGGCGATCAATCTCAAGCTGCCCGCCGGTGTCGAGGACGGCACGCAGATGCGATTGAAGGGCAAGGGACACGATGGGCCGGGCGGCAAGGGCGACGGGATCGTCATGGTCGAGATTGGCCCGCATCCCTTCTTCCGCCGCGATGGCGACAATATCCGAATGGACCTGCCGATCACCCTCGACGAAGCGGTCAAGGGCGGCAAGGTCAAATGCCCGACCGTCGATGGCCCGGTCATGCTCACCTTGAAGCCGGGCGCAAATGGCGGCACGGTGATGCGGCTTTCCGGCAAGGGCTGGACCAGGAAAAGCGGCAGCGGCAAGGATGGCAAGCCTGCACGCGGCGACCAGCTGGTCACGCTCGAGATTCAGATGCCGGAGGATCTGGACGGCCTTAGCGAACGACTTGGCGATTGGGTCGACCCGGCGAAACCGCGCGATAAATTCGGGCTTTAAGGCCCAAGGGCGAAAGGCGAAGCATTCGTGACGATGCGCCCCGAGCAATTGCAGGTCTATGACGATCCGTGGAGCGGGCCGGAAGTCCGCTCGCTCTCGCCCGAAGCCCGCCGCGCGCGCGCACTCGAACGCCAGGCATTCTTCTCCGATCCCGGCGAACCTGCGGCCCGCCAGCCGGGCATCTTCTGGTTCATCCTGCACCATGTCGGGCCGGGCACCCGCATCTACGAAACCGTTCGCCGCACGCTGGCCGGTACGTGGCAGGACGGCTTTATTCACGCAGGCAACCTTGCCTATCTTTCGATGCTGGCGATCTTCCCCTTCTTCATTCTCGGCTCGGCGCTGTTCGAACTGTTCGGCGGGCGCGATCTTGCCGTTTCCATGGTGCAGACCGTGGTCGCGGGCCTGCCGCCAAGCGCTGCGCAGGTGATCGCGCCGGTGGCAGAGGACGTGGTCTATGCGCGGACGGGCTGGCTCTTGTGGTTCGGTGCCGCGGTTGCCTTGTGGACCGTCTCCAGCCTGATCGAATCGATCCGCGATATCCTTCGCCGCGCATACGGCACCCGCGCGCGCCATTCCTTTGTGCGATATCGCCTGCTGTCTGCCGGACTCATCCTTGGCGCGGTGGTGGTGCTGATGGCCTCGCTGTTCGCGCAGGTGATGATCGGAACCGCACAGGTCGTCATCATGGAGCGCTTTCCCCAGCTGCTCGAAGCGCTTGGAACCTTGCGCCTGTCGCGCATCGTGCCCGCCGCCGGCCTGATGCTGTCGCTGTACCTGTTGTTCTATACGCTGACGCCGACCGAATACCGCGGGCGGGTCTATCCCAAATGGCCCGGCGCGCTGTTCACCGCCGTCTGGTGGTTCGGCGTCACCATCGCCCTGCCGCCGATCCTGCGCGGCTTTTTTACCTACGACCTGACTTATGGCAGCATGGCGGGGATCATCATCGCGCTGTTCTTTTTCTGGCTCGTTGGCCTTGGCCTCGTTATCGGGGCAGAACTGAACGCGGCGCTGGCTGAACCGGAAAAGGACAGCTCAATCGTGCCGGCCGATGCGGCAAGGCCCGATGCGGGCTCGCAGATCGGCGCAGGCCTTGCGAAGACAGGCGCGCATGGAAGGCCCGAATAAGGGCGACGAAAGGGAGTACGAAGATGTCGGGTCAAGGGCTGATGCAGGGCAAACGCGGGCTGATCATGGGGCTTGCGAATGACAAGTCGCTTGCCTGGGGCATTGCAAAGCAGCTTGCCGAACAGGGCGCGCAGCTGGCTTTCTCCTATCAGGGAGAGGCGCTGCTGAAGCGCGTGAAGCCGCTGGCGCAGCAGCTTGGCAGCGACATCACGATCCCTTGCGATGTATCGGACATGGCCTCGCTCGATACAGCGTTCGACGAGCTCAAGAAGCACTGGGACACGCTCGACTTCGTCGTCCACGCCATCGGCTTTTCCGACAAGAATGAACTGCGCGGCAAGTATGTCGATACCAGCCTCGATAATTTCCTGATGACGATGAACATCTCGGCCTATTCGCTGGTCGCCGTGACCAAGCGCGCGGCCGAGATGATGCCAGAAAGCGGCGGCTCAATCGTGACGCTGACCTATTACGGCGCGGAAAAGGTCATGCCGCATTACAACGTCATGGGCGTTGCCAAGGCTGCGCTGGAGACGAGCGTGCGCTATCTCGCCAACGATCTTGGCTCCTCGGGCATTCGCGTCAACGCGATCAGTGCAGGGCCAGTAAAGACGCTGGCGGCGAGCGGGATTGGCGATTTCCGCTACATCCTCAAGTGGAATGAGCTCAACGCCCCGCTTCGCCGCAACATCACGCTCGATGACGTGGGCGGCGCTGGCCTCTATTTCCTTTCCGACCTGTCCTCAGGCGTCACGGGAGAGGTTCATCACGTCGATGCGGGCTACCACCTTGTCGGCATGAAGCAGGTCGACGCGCCCGACATCGCGGTATCCTAAGCGACAAGCGGCCGACACCCGGCATGCGGCTGTTGGTGACGGGGGCAAGCGGCTTTCTCGGCCGCGCTGTCGTGGCGAGCGGGGCAGAGGCTGGACATCACATGATCGCTGCCAGCCGTGCGGGGTCGTCTGTGCCGGGGGGTGGCGAGGTGCAGGCTTGCGGCGATCTGCTGTCAGGGCCGCAGCTCGATTTCTCGCGCGTCGATGTGGTGATCCATTGCGCGGCGAGGGTCCACATCCTCAAACGCGAGGATCCTGCCAGGGCGCAGGCCGCTTTTCACGCGATGAATGCTCAGCTTCCGGTCAGGCTGGCCAAAGCCGCGCGCGAGGCCGGGGTGCGCCGGTTCATGCAGGTAAGCTCGGTCGCAGCCATCGCCAGTGCTACCGCGCCGGGAGAAGTGCTCGACGATAACAGCAAGCCCTCCCCCACCACGCGTTACGGCGCCGCCAAACTCGCGGCGGATACAGCGCTTGGCGAGCTGGTAAGCGGCAATTTTTCAGTCGTTTCGCTGCGTCCACCAGCGATTTATGGCCCCGGGGTCGGCGCGTGGTTTGCAATGATTGCGCGCGCGGCACGGTTTGGCGTCCCTTTGCCCATTGGCCGATTCGACAATGCGCGCAGCATCGCATTCGTCGGCAATATCGCCGATGCCATCATCGCAGGTGCCGGGTCCCACCAGAACGGATCATTTATCCTGACCGACAGCCCCCCGATCAGCGTAAGCGCGCTCTATCGCTCCCTCACCGCACTCAGCGGCTGGTCCGGGCGCGTGTGGCATTGGCCGCGTCCGCTGGTCGAACCGCTGGCGCGCGGCGCGCTGGGCGACAGGGCAAGCAGCCTGCTCGGCAATGCCGCTTTCGACGGTTCGCGGTTTGCTCGCACTTTCGAGTGGGAACCGCGAATAAACATGGATGAGGCGCTTTCGCTGAGCTTCGCCTGATTGCCGGGCGCCGCGGGCGTCAGAGGCAAAAAGGTAAAGAAATGAAGCGCTTGCTGGATTTTACCATCGCTGCGACCGGCCTGATCCTGCTCGCGCCGCTGATGGGCCTGATCGCAATTGCAATCCGGATCGATTCGCCCGGACCCGCGCTTTTCTGGTCGCAGCGTTTCGGGCGCGGCGCTCAGCTGTTCGCCATGCCCAAGTTTCGAACCATGCGAACCGATGCGCCGCAGCTACCAACCCATTTGGTTAAGGACAGCGCCAGCCTTCTGACCGGGATCGGAGGGTTTCTGCGGACCACCAGCCTTGATGAATTGCCTCAGCTTTGGAGCGTTCTTGTCGGGGACATGAGCCTTGTCGGCCCGCGCCCGGCCCTGTTCAATCAGGCCGATCTCATTGAAATGCGTAGAGAAAATGGCTCACACACCCTTACTCCGGGCATCACCGGATGGGCGCAGGTCAACGGGCGCGACGTTTTGACACTCCAGAGCAAGGTCGCTCTAGATGGCGAATATCACAGGCGTCAGAGCCTGCTGTTCGATTGTCGCATACTGGCTCTGACATTCGTCAAGGTGGTTCGCGCCGACAGCATCCAGCATTAGGCACGGGCGAATCCACCCTGACTTGAAAGGGGGGCATATCATGCACAGCGTTGCAAGGACGGGAGAGATAGGCACGGCGCTTGAAAGGCGCCTGTCGGGATGTGTCGATTTCGCCGTCGGCCTTGCCGCTGGTTCCATCGCCTGGCCCCGGCGGATCAAGCGGCTGGCGGTCATGACCCTCGATTTATGCCTCATCGCGCTCGCGGTGTGGGTCGCGTTTTCTCTGAGGCTCGGAGAATTTCACACTCCCGGCACTGGCTTTGCAATCCTGACGGTCGCGATGACCGGCCTGTGGTTCCCGATCGCCCTGCGGCGCGGCACCTATCGCTCGATCTTCCGCTTTGCAGGGCGCGGGGCCATCGTCTCGCTGCTGGTGTCCACGATACTCGTCACCCTGCCGCTGATCGCAGGCTTCATGCTTGTGGCGCACGATGGCATCCCGCGCACTCTCGCAATCCTTGCACCGCTCGTATTCTTCATGGCCGTCACGCTCTCGCGGATTGTCGGGCGCTACGTGATGGTCGACCTGTTGAGCGCGCGATCAGGCGATGTGAACATCAAACGCGTCGTGATTTACGGCGCGGGCGCGACCGGGCAGCGCCTTGCCGCATCGCTCGCTGCCGAGGCTGGCATGCGGGTGGTGGGATTTGTCGACGACGATCCTGCCAAGGACGGACATTTCCTCGACGGTGCGCGCGTGCATCACTCTTCGCAGACCAGTGCACTGGTCGAACGACTGGGCGTCACGGACATCGTTATCGCGATCACCGCCATCAGTTCTGCGCGCCGCAAACACATCATCGCGGCGCTCGAACCGATGAGCGTGAACGTGCAGACGCTGCCGCCCATGCGCGAAGTGATCGACGGGCGGATCTCCGCCGCCACTTTGCGCCCTGTCGCGATCGAGGATTTGCTGGGCCGCGCGGTCGTTCCCGAGCATGGCGACCTGTTATCGCGCGAGATTACCGGGAAGCTTGTGATGGTCACGGGCGCAGGCGGGTCGATCGGTTCGGAAATCTGCCGCCAGATCCTCGCTCAGCGCCCGGCGGCGCTGGTGTTGGTCGAAGCGAACGAATTCGCGCTCTTTTCCATCGGGTGCGAGCTTGAGGCAGGGCTTGCAACCCTTGATCCGGGAAGCCGCCCGACCCTGTACCAAAGGCTGGCCGATGTCTCGTTGCCGGGCGCGGTAGAACGTTTGTTTGCCGAGTTTACGCCCTACGCGATCTTTCACGCGGCGGCTTACAAGCATGTCCCGCTGGTCGAGGAAAACGTCCTTGAGGCGGTGCGAAACAATGTCCTTGCAACGCGCCTCATGGCCGATGCGGCACAGCGACACGGCGTGCGCCGTTTCGTCCTCATCAGCACCGACAAGGCCGTGCGCCCGCCCAACGTCATGGGCGCAAGCAAGCGATTGTGCGAAGTGGTCCTTCAGGACCTCTCCCGTCGCTGCGGCGCGGCGACTTTCGCAATCGTTCGCTTCGGCAATGTCCTGGGGTCGAGCGGATCGGTCGTCCCGACATTTCAGCGCCAGATCGAAGCTGGCGGCCCGGTAACGGTCACCGACCGCGAAGTGACCCGCTATTTCATGACCATTTTCGAAGCTGCCCAGCTCGTGATCCAGGCTGGTGCGATGGCGCGGGGTGGGGAGATCTTTCTGCTCGACATGGGTGAGCCGGTCAGGATCTGGGATCTTGCGCATTCGATGGTGCGGCTTTCGGGTCTGTCGGTCCGCGATGCCTCGAACCCTGCCGGAGACATCGCGATCATCGAAAGCGGTTTGCGACCCGGCGAAAAACTGTTCGAGGAATTGCTGATCGACGCAGCCGCCGCAGAGACCGAACACCCTCGCATCATGCAGGGCGCAGACAGCGCCCCTCCCGCTGCGATGGTCGCGCAGGTGCTTTCCCAGATCGAAACCGCTATCGCCAGAGACGATGTGGGCGCCTGCAAGCGTGCGCTGCGAAGTGTGGCGCCAAGCTTGCGGCTTTCTGCGCAAGAGAAAGTGGTGCGCTCGCGGCCCTATTCGCGTCCGATGGTGAAAAGGCTCGAAAGCGGCTCTGTGCGCAAGGCTGAACAGCGCATCTTTCCCGCGCCCAGCCAACAGCCAACGCAGGCCTAGGAGCTGGGCATGACGCGCAGGTTCGCGCCCTTATGGTCGACGCCGATAACGACGCCGCTTGCCGTTATGCTGGCGTATCTCGTCTTTGTATTCGCGCTGGGCGGGGGCGCGCGCGCGGACATCGCATCGCTCGCACTGCTGAGGGTTGGGTCGATCGGGGTGCTTGGCTACGCGATAGCCATCCTCGATCCCGATCAGCTGCGCGCCAACAAGGGAATGGTCGCGCTCGCAGCGGGTTGGGCGGCGCTCACCGCGCTTCACCTTGTCCCACTGCCGCCTTCCGTGTGGCACCAGCTCCCCGGCCGCGAGCTGGCGATAGCGATCGACGCGGCGACCGGGCTTGAGGACAAGTGGCGACCGATCAGCCTGGTCCCTCATCGCACGATGAACAGCCTGTTTTCCCTGACGGTGCCGATTGCAGCCCTGATGCTCGCACTCTGCCTGTCGCGCGAGCAATTGCGCCTGACGGCATTCGCGCTGGCGCTTCTGGTGTTTGCGAGCGCTCTGGTAAGCTTGCTCCAGATCATCGGCGGACCCGGCAACGCCTTCTATCTCTACCGCATCACCAATGGCGATTCCGCGGTAGGCCTGTTCGCCAATCGCAATCACAATGCGGTGTTCATCGCGATTGGCATCGCATCGCTGGGTGCGCTGTGCGGCTTGATCAAGGCCGATCCGCGTGCCGCGCAGCGATTGCGCATGTTCGCGGCGCTTGCCGCCCTGTCGCTTGTTCCCTTCGTGATCATTACGCAATCGCGCGCTGGTCTGGCCCTGGGTGTCCTCTCGCTTGGCGCAGCATGGTGGCTGCAATCGAGTGCGTCCCATTCCAAGGGGACGGCGAAGGGCGCGCTCAAGCCAGCCTTGTTACTGGGCATGGCAGCCGTGGGTGCCACAGCCCTCGCAGCCCTGACGAGCCTGATGACCGGCGACAATGCCATTGCGCGATTGATGGCGGGCGGCCACGCCGATGATGAACTCAGAATGCGAATCTGGCCGCGCGTGATTGAGCTGGCCGCAGAGCATTTTCCCGTGGGATCGGGCATGGGCACCTTTGTCGAAGTGTTCGAAGCGGGTGAGACTTCCTCCACTTTGGGCCCTTCCTACATCAACCACGCGCACAACGATTTTCTGGAGCTCGCCCTTACCGGAGGGTTGCCCGCCGCAGTGCTGGTCGTGGTCGCGCTTTCCTGGCTCATACTTAGGGGATTGCGCGCATTTTCCGATAGCAACGGGGCTGATCGCACGCTGCGCCGCCTTGGCGTTATCACGGTCGCACTGATCCTTCTGGCATGCCTCTACGACTACCCCTTGCGCACCCCGTCGCTCGCGACTGTCTCCATTCTGGCTCTGGTCTGGATTGCAGGCAGAGCGCCAGACAGTAGCCCTGATGCATCGGCAGCCCGCCCGCTCAACAGGCCGGCACGCAAAACCGATCCGGCCGCAAGAATGGCGGCGTGATCCATGGCCTCCAACAGGGCCGGGATCGACCAGAGGGGAGTGCATCATGGGTACGACACACGCAGCGTACAGGGTTTTCGCCAAAAGGCTTGGCATCCTTCTATGCGCATCGTCTTTGCTGACAGCCTGCGCGTCCGCCCCGCCCCTTGGCGGCGCTCCCGGCCTTGATGTGGTTTCGGCCTCGCAGCTGCCCACACCCATCCCCGGTGCCGGCATTCACGCCGCGCGTCCGTATCATGTCGGCCCTTTTGACAAACTGCGCATCGACGTCTTCGGCATCGAAGAACTCAGCGACCGCGAGGTGCAGGTTGACGCCGCCGGGCGGGTTTCGTTCCCGCTCGTGGGCAGTATCGAGGCCGCAGGAAAAACGCCCTCCGCCATAGAGGCGGAGCTGGAAAACGCGCTTTCGGCGCAATTCATCCGCAACCCGCAGGTGACGGTGAACCTCGAAGAAACCGTCAGCCAGGTGGTCACGGTCGATGGCCAGGTTCGCGAGCCCGGCCTCTATCCCGTGATCGGGCGAATGACGCTGATGCAGGGGGTCGCAACGGCCAGCGGGCTGACGGAATTTGCGAAGGTCGATGACGTCGTCGTGTTCAGGGAAGCGGACGGGCAGCGCTACGCCGCGCTCTACAACCTTGGGGCGATCCGGCGCGGCATCTACTCCGATCCCGAAATCTACGCCGGTGATGTGGTGGTGGTGGGCGAATCCAATTCGCGCCGCCTCTTCCGCGACATCCTCGCAGCCACACCGCTGCTGACCGCCCCGATCATCGCACTGCTGCAAAACTAACAAGCGCGCCCGAACGGGCCGGTGAGGCATTCATGACCGACAGCACAAATCTCGTCCCCATGCGCCCCCTTGCAGCGCAAGCCATACCGCTTCCACCCGATCTGACCGGCGGGCGCGAGAGAGGCGGCATGAGGCCGGTTCTTGTGCAATATCTAGACGTCCTGCGCCGGCGCAAATGGGTCATTGCCGCTGCAATTCTGGCCGCGGTGATGGCCGCGCTTGTCATCACATTGCTCACCCGCCCGACTTATACCGCAACGACACAGGTGCAGGTCAGCCGCGAACAGGCCAATGTGACCAACGTTCAAGGCGTGGAGTCCGAAAACGTTGGGCGCGACCTTGAGTTTTACCAGACCCAGTATGAGCTGCTCGAAGCGCGTTCGCTCGCAGAGCGGGTCGTGCGCGGGCTGCGGCTCGATAGCAACGCGGATTTCTGGAACGCGCACGGCGTCGATCCCGCTGCCATCGACGAAAGCGCTCTGGCGCAGGCTGGCGACACAGGCGCGCGCGCCAAAGCGGCAGCCAGCACCTATCCCGATCCGCGCCGCAGCGTAAATGCGCGCGAGCGGGTTGCTATCGAAACGCTCCTTGAAAACGTTGCGGTCAACCCGATCCGCGGATCGTCTCTCATCGACGTCGACTATTCCTCTTTCGACCCCGAAATGTCCGCGCGCATCGCCAATGTCTGGGTCGATGAATTCATCGCGCAGTCGATCGCGCGCAAATTCGATTCCACCGCCGAAGCGCGCAATTTCCTCGAAGGGCGTCTTGATGAGTTGCGCTCCAAGGTCGAACAATCTGAGAGAGCAGTGGTCGATTTTGCGACCCAGCAGGGGATCATCACCCTGACAACGGAAAGCGGCGGTCAGGGCACGGCCCAGATCCGCGAACGCACGCTCGCATCGGAAAATCTGCAGGGGCTGAACGCCGAACTGATCGCTGCGACCGGCGAACGCGTTGCAGCGCAGGCGCTTGCGCGCGGCAGCGGGTCCGCTCAGACCAACGCCACGCTCGCAAGGCTTCGCGAACAGCGCGCCGTGAGCGCAGCCGAACTTGCCGAACTGATGGTACAGTTCGAACCCGGCTATCCGCGCGCCATGGCACTTGAGCAACAGATCGCTGAACTCGATAGCGCGATCTTTACCGAAGAATCGCGGATCAGCCGCGCCGCCAGCGAGGCATTCCTTGCCGCTCAAAGGCGCGAGGCAGAGCTGCGATCACGGGTTAGCGGATTGTCCGGCGAAGTGCTGTCGCAGCGGCGCGATGCCATCCAGTACAACATATTCCAGCGCGAAGCGGATACGAACCGGCAACTCTATGACAGCCTCCTTCAACGCTACAAGGAGATCGGTGTCGCTGCGGTTTCGGCAAGCAATATCGCGGTCATCGACACAGCGGAACCGCCACAGCGTCCCTCATCGCCCAACCTGTTGCTGAACCTTGCGCTCGCGCTGGTCGCAGGCACGATCGGGGCTGGTGGCCTGGTATTCCTCCTCGAACAGAGCACCGAAGGCCTGACCGATCCAAGCAAGGTGCAGGAGGCGCTTGGCATTCCCCTTCTTGGCAGTGTCCCGCAGGTGCCCGACCATGACGACCCGGTCGAGCTTGTCGCCGATCCCAAGACTGAGATCGCCGAAAGCTATATCGCGATCCGGTCAAGCCTTGCCTTCACGACCACGCAAGGCGTTCCCAAGAGCTTTATGTTGGTGAGCTCGCAACCCGCCGAAGGCAAAAGCCTGAGCGCGCTTGCACTCGCGCTCGTGCTCGCGCGGATGGGCAAGCGGGTGTTGCTGATCGATGCCGACCTGCGCAATCCATCGGCGCACGCCTATCTTGGCACGCATCGCAAGGTTGGCTTGTCGAACTATCTTGCAGGCGACGATCAGGTCAGCGCGCTGATCCAGAGCGTGCGACCCAATCTCGACCTCATGGCGTCCGGTCCCTGCGTGCCAAGCGCTGCGGAGCTGTTTTCGAGCGATCGCCTGCGCGATCTCACGTCGCGCATGACCAGAGAATACGACCACGTCATCGTGGATTCGGCCCCGGTCATCGGGCTGGCCGATGCGCCGCTCGTCAGTCAGGCCGTCGAAGCGGTCATATTCGTGGCAGAGGCGGGCCGTGTTTCCGTGCGCGGGCTCAATTCGGCGCTTGAGCGTATGGCCGCGGCGGGATCGCCGATCGTCGGCGCGATCCTCACAAAGCTCGATCGGCGATCATCGCAATACGGATACGGATACAGCTACTCCTATTCCTATTCCGACCGGATTGAGGCGACACGCGGTGCAGCCTGAACTGGCTTCCGGCGGCTTTGCTACAAGGCGCGCCGATGCGCCGAAGCTGCGCCGAAAGCGGGGCGCGGTCACGGCCTTGATCCTTGCGCCGCTGGCTTTTGCGAGCGGAGCGCTATCGCTTTCCAATGCCCTTGTCTCCAGCGACCCGGTAGCCGCCAAGCAGCTCTATCCAACGCACCCGCAAGCGAAGGTCAGAGCGACTGACCATGAACTGGTGCAATTGCCGGGCATCGCGGCGTCCGCAGCCGAGCAAAAGGGCGCCGAGAATACCGCCTCGCCGTTCCCATCACGGCTTGAGATCGTCTCGCGCTATACTCAGTCACGCATCGAAGCGCAGGCCCTATCAAGCCTTGCTGACACGCCCTATTCGTCCGGCGCACTTCGCCAGCTCGCTCTCGTCAGCCCATCTCGCACTCGGCAGCGCGCCCTGCTCGATCTGTCGCGCAGTGTTTCGCGGCGCGACATCGGTGCTGCTGCGTTGATCGCCGGTCTGGATTTTCGCGATGGCCGTTTGCGCGATGGCCTCGAAACGCTCGACGACGCGCTCGTCATCTCCCGGTCCCTCGATGAACGCATCTTCCCGCTGCTGCTGAGCGCCACGCGCTTTGAAGATTTCGAGCCTGCATTCCGCCCGATATTGGAGCGCGATCCAGCCTGGGGCGAGAGGCTGGCAGCGCACGCCATCCAACATGACGCCTCCGCATCGCCTTTCGCGCGCATCGCCCGCCACTTTCCGCAAGGCTCCCATGCGCTTTCGATCGACTATGGCGCGCCGCTGGTTGACCGCCTCGCTGGCGAACTCGATTTCGAGGGGGCGTTCGACGCCTACGATGCCTATTCGCCTGAGCAGCAGGACCCCGGACGCCTTGCCGATGCGCGTCTTCCCCCGCTTGATTGGCACCTGATCGACAGGATCGACACGGGCGCAAGGCTGGTCGGCTCGCTCGATCCTGCGATCGAATTCTTCGCCAAGGCGCACCGATCGGGTGAAGCCGCGCGCATCATCTTGCGGCTTGATCCGGGCGTTCACGTGCTGAGGTTTTCGTTCGTCGACCTTCGCGGGGGGGGCGGACAGCTTTCGCTTGAGACGGTCTGCATCGACAAGGGGGGCGAGTGGACGTCTGGCACTGCGCTGGCCCCGATCGCTTCTTCCGCCGCCGCGCTCGCAATCACTGTCCCATCCGGTTGCCAATACCAATCGCTGCGCCTCGCGATTGCCGCGCGCGGCGAAGCAATCAGCGTCCTGATCGACAAGGTCACTTTCGAACGGGCAGCCAATTCTCATTCCAGTAACGGAGAGACACTTTGAAGGTTCTCGCTATCATTCCGGCGCGCGGCGGGTCGAAAGGCCTGCCGGGCAAAAATCTTCGGATACTGGCAGGCAAGCCGCTGATCGTCTGGTCGATCCAGCATGCGGTCAACAGCGAGGCAATCACTGACGTGGTCGTCAGCACCGACTCGCCCGAAATTGCCGCGGTCGCGCGCGGGTGCGGGGCCGAAGTGCCGTTTTTGCGGCCTGCGCACCTTGCCACGGACACCGCACCGACCGAGCCTGTGATGCTTCACGCGCTTTGCGCGATGGAGAATATGGGCCGCAGCTATGATTGCGTTGCGCTGCTTCAGCCGACCTCGCCACTGCGCGCTAACGAGATGAGCGCACGCGCCCTCGCCCAGCTCAAGGCCGAGGAAGCCGACAGCTTGCTGACCGTCACCGAAAGCCATGCATTCTTCTGGCGACAATCGCCGGTGCGTGCGCTCTACGATGTCGCCAACCGGCCGCGCCGACAGGACATTCCTTCTGAAAAGCGCCATTACCGGGAAACCGGCTCACTCTATCTGACCCGCCGTGACGTGCTGGTCCGTGAAGGCAACCGGCTTGGCGGGAAAATCGCGCTGCTCGAAACGCGCGAGGAGGAAGGCTTCGAGATCGATAGTCTTGCCGATTTCCGTCTGCTCGAAACCCTGATGTCGGAGGCGATCCCGGCATGATCATCGACACCAACCTCAAACCCTATGTGGTCTTCGCTGAGGAAGACCTGTTGGTGGCTCTTCGCAAGATCAGCGATAATCGGCGCGGCAGCGTTCTGTGCATTTCGCAGTCCGGGCGCCTGGAAGGGGTGCTTACCGACGGCGACGTTCGGCGCTGGCTGGTGGAGGCGGACCGTTTCGATTTCGACGTCACTGCGCTCAGCGTCGCCAACACGCAATTCACCGCCGCGCGTGACGGCATGGATGACGGCGCAATCCAGGCGATGTTTTCGGACCGGGTAAGCTTCGTACCCGTCCTCGATGCGCAGGACCGCGTGGTTGCGGTTGCATGGGAAGACGCCCGGCGAATTTCGATCGGGAAGCATTCGATAGGCGAGGATGAGCCCTGCTACATCATTGCCGAGATCGGCAATAACCATAATGGCAGCCTCGATCTCGCCAAGGATCTGATCGAACTCGCTGCCGAAGCCGGTGCCGATTGTGCAAAGTTCCAGATGCGCGACATGGCCTCGCTTTACCGGGGCGGAGGCGATGCGGGCGATCGCAGCGCGGATCTGGGTGCGCAATACACGCTCGACCTTCTGGCCCGTATGCAGCTGTCCAATGACGAGATGCTGGAAGCTTTCGATCATTGCAAATCGGTCGGGATTCAGCCGCTTTGCACGCCGTGGGACAAGGCCAGCCTCTCCATTCTCGAAGATTATGGCATGCCGGCATACAAGCTGGCATCGGCGGATTTGACCAATCACGAATTGGTCGGCGCGCTTGCCCGAACCGGCAAGGTGCTGATCTGCTCAACAGGCATGTCCAGCCAAGCCGAGATTGAGGATGCGGCAAACCTGCTGCGACGCCACGGATCGCCTTTCGTCCTGTTGCATTGCAATTCGACCTATCCCGCCCCGTTCAAGGACATCAATCTCTCCTTCATGGAGCGGCTGGGCAAGCTGTCGAACGGCCTCGTTGGCTATTCAGGGCATGAGCGCGGCTACCACGTCCCCGTCGCAGCGGTGGCGCGCGGGGCAAAGGTGGTGGAGAAGCACTTCACACTCGATCGCGCCATGGAAGGCAACGACCACCGCGTGAGCCTGCTTCCGGCCGAGTTCAGGGCGATGGTCGAACAGATACGCGAGGTGGAGGCCGCGATGGGGTCAAGCGGCCCGCGCGTGGTTACGCAAGGCGAGATGATGAACCGCGAAGTGCTGGGCAAAAGCCTCGTCGCGGCACGTCCGATCACCGAGGGCGCAATACTTTGCGATGACGATTTCGCCGTGCGCAGTCCGGGCCAGGGGCTTGAGCCTTACCGACGCAAGGACCTCATCGGGCGCGCCGCCAAGCATGACATGCGAGCGGGCGATTTCTTCTTTCCCAGCGACCTTGACGAAGAAGTCGCAAAGGCGCGGGATTACAGTTTCCGCAGACCCTTTGGCGTGCCGGTACGCTATCATGATCTGGCGCATATGGTGGACGCCTCCAGCCTTGACCTCGTCGAGTTTCATTTCTCGTTCAAGGATCTCGAAGTCGACATCGAAGAGGCGTTGGGCGAAAGGCGCTTCGACATCGACCTGGTCGTCCATGCACCCGAACTGTTCGCAGGAGACCACGTGATGGACCTGTGCGCGCCCGACCCCGAATATCGCTCGCGTTCTATTCGCGAATTGCAGCGGGTCGTCGATGTGACCCGCAACCTGGCCGGGCGATTCAAAGGCGGGTCACCGATACCGATCATCGTCAATGCCGGCGGCTTCACCGCTGACCGTCCGATGCCGGACGCGGCCCGGCCGGGCTGCTATGCGAAGATTGCCGATGCTATTGAGAGCCTTGATACCGAGGGCGTCGAGATAATTCCGCAGACTATGCCGCCCTACCCATGGCATTTTGGCGGCCAGCGTTTTCACAATCTGTTTATGCGCGCAGATGAGATCGCCAGATATTGCGAAGATCATGGCGCGCGCATCTGCCTCGACATTTCACACTCGGCGCTTGCGGCAACACATCTCAAGACCAGCTTCGAAACTTTCCTGAACCGGGTCGCCCCTTACACCCGTCACCTGCATATGGTCGATGCAGCCGGCATTGACGGAGAGGGGCTTCAGATCGGCGATGGCACGATCGACTTCGAAATGGTCGCGAAGGTCCTCGATCAGGCAGCGCCCCAGGCAAGCTTCATCCCCGAAATATGGCAGGGCCACAAGGACAGTGGGGCAGGCTTCTGGACCGCGCTCGACCGGTTGGAGGCATGGTTTTGACCGACATGGCCGCCCTTCGCCTGGACGCGCCGAAGCGAAATGTCGCTGTTGCGGGTGAAACCCGGCCGGGCAGTGTGCGAAATAGCGCCGATATAGCCGCAGCCGATAAACGCAGACCTCACCGGATCGGTCTGGTGATCGATCATCCGCTGCGCGACCTCGACGGGATGTGCTTGCTCGCGCAATTGCTGTGCGGTCGGGGGCACGAAGTTGTTCTGATGCCGTTCTACACGCAACATCTCGATCTGCCCAACCTCGATATCGACCTGATCGTGCTCAACTATGTGCGGCCGGCCAATCGGGCTCTGGTCGAAGCAGCCTCGGCGCGCGGCATTGCGCTTGCAGTTCTGGATACAGAAGGGGGGCTGTTGCCGGAGACCGGGCCCACTTCTGCGCACGGGATTGCCGCCTATCTGCGAGAGAGCGGCCTCGACATCGCGCTATCGCTCTATCTCTTCTGGGGGGAGGCACTGCGCGATGCGGTGGTCGAGAACACCGATCTTTCCCTTCCCCGCGCCGTGGTAACAGGGTCGCCGCGGTTTGACCTTGCCGCAAGCCGATACAGGCGCGCCGACGAGCGCCGCGACCGCGTCCTGGTCAACACCAACTTCCCGATTGTCAATCCGGCGCAGACCGGTCGCAGGTCTATCGATGACAAGGCGCTGCGCAGCGCCGGCTTTACCGATCAGGAAATCGCCGACCTGGCAGAATCGGTGCGCGGGGTGATGGATCGCATGGTCGCGACTGTCGGCAGGCTTGCGGACGCCCGGCCATCACGCTCTTTCGTCATCCGGCCTCACCCGTTCGAGAGATGCGAGCCTTACGAAGCCGCATTCGCAGCGCATCCCAATATCGTTGTGGAGCGAGAAGGCAGCGCGATGAACGCGCTGTTGCAATCCGACTGCATGCTGCACGTCAACTGCACCACCGCTGTAGAGGCGAGCCTTTGCGGCGTCCCTTCCATTTCGCTCGATTTCATCAACGATGCGCGGCTGCAGGCGATGGCAAGCCTGCCCACAAAGGTCAGCCACAACGCGAACGATGTTGCGCATACTCTGGCGCTCATCGATCGCTCACACACGCTTGACGCTGCCTCACAGGCGAAAGACATTTCGCCTTTCTTCGGGCCGCTCGACGCAAGGGCTGCTGAGCGCGCTGCAGATGCCTTGAGTTCAGCCACGCTGATTGATCCGCGCCTACCCAGCGCGAAAGGCCTGCCGGCAAAGAGATGGCTGAACGCCTTGGCCGGTCGGACTGTAGGTTCCGCGGGTATCGAGCAGGTCAGGCAATCGCTCAAACCGTCGCGCGCGATCAAATCGTTCAGCGCTGCCGATGTTGAGCCCCGCCTGGACCATTTCGCCTCAGTTCACGGATCTGTTGCCGCAGCGATTGAGCCGGTTCGTACCGCATTGGGTGCCGACACGATGGCACTGCGCCTCAGCCCGGTTACGGCGCGACCCGCGGACTAAGCTCGCCATATGGCGGTGGCGACGACGCGGACGGCAAGACTGCTGCTGGCTATCGGCGGCGGTGGCTTATCCGGATGCGCTTTCGTGGGGAAAGGGAAAAACCGGTCCTAGAACCATCCAAATCGAACCTGTTTCCAAGGTTCGCCGCGCGTGCCGTCACATGGCGATAGCCTCAGGCATTCGGATGATCTCTCTTTCGCCGCGTTCGATCAGCGTGCCAGCAGCGGGCGGTTCGTAATTGCCGCTCGCCAACCAGAGGCGATTGACGATCGACCAGACGCAATCCTGAAAACCCAGTCGATGGCGGAAACCCACGGTGCTCGAAAAGCGAGGATTGATCTCGAAGATAGTCGGGTTGCCTCCATCCATGCGAAGCTGGACATTGATGGCTCCATCGAGATCGAGCGTTTCGGCCACCTCTTTGCAAACCGCATCGATGCGCGGATCGTGTACGACCTCTCCGCTGCCGGTCAGTCCCCCTTTCAAGGCCCTTCGAAAACTCAGGCTACGGGTGGGCATCCCGACGAAACGAACCAGCCCGCAGGTAAATTCATTCTCCCGGCTCTTCAGCCAACGTTGCCAGATGTCACCGGAACGCGCCTTGGTCTGGGTGTCAAAATCCTGGCGGCGAAGCTGCAGCAGGCCCTTGCTACCCTGCCCACATCGTGGCTTGACGATCACGTCATAGTCGCCGGGCTGATCCACGCCGACAATGCCGCTTTCCGGTGATGGGATGCCCGCCGCCTGCAATGCCTGAGCGGTGGCGAGCTTATCGAGACCGACCGAAAGCGATCGCTCGTTTGCCGTGACCATAACGGCGCTTTCGAAATACAGGCCGATCGCCTGCGCTTCGAGTAATCGGGCAAGCTCCGCTTCGGCGAGCGGAATCAGGACCTGCGCGGCGCTTTCACGGACCAGATTTCGCAGCGCAGACAAATAGTCCGGCGAATCAGCGCGCGGCAAGGCAACGAAACGGTCGAAGAAGGTCGCCCCCTCCGCATTTGGGTTGCAGTCCGCACCAACCAGTGTGGCATCGGGGAACGCCTCGCGAAGGATGCGGGCGAGCGAGACGCCGATGTCGCCTCCAGCACCGGTCAGAAGGATTGGCCCGGCAATCACGCGCTTTGCCTTATCCGCCGGCGCGTGAGCGAGTGGGCGAGATTAGTTCGGGCGGCATCGCGAATTGCGCATTGTGCGAGCAGTGCCTCTACGGGAAATTCGGTGCGGCGCGGCGCGATCGCACCGGTTTCCGGATGGAAGATGGTCCAGCTTGCGAGCCCTCCGACATCGCGCGGCTGGCCGACCGAACCGGGATTCAGGATCGTCGGCGTGCCGGACCGAATGAATGGCCAATGCGTGTGCCCAAGCCAAATCTGGTCGACTGGGAGCTCTTCGCCAAGCTTGGCCAAAAGTTGTGGCGGTGCATCGGGATAAATGTACGCGTCTGCATCGAAAGGAGTGCCATGGGCGAGGAGGATCCGATACTCGCCAAGCTCGATTTCGCGCGTTGGAGGCTTCCCCGCCAACCAGTCCCAGTGTCTCTCTTCGAACTGCTCGAACACCGCATCCAGACCGGAGCCATAGCGGTTCCGGTAGTTCTCAAGCACGCTCACATCGAGGCGCGCATCAAGAGCCATGCGATCGTGATTGCCTTGGATTGCGGTGCATTCAAATTCGGCAAGAGCATCGATTACCGCGCGAGGATCGTGATAATATCCGACAATGTCGCCCAGCACGATGAGCCGCTCGATCCCTTCGGCGCGAACCTCTTCGAGCACGCATTCAAGCGCGGCGAGATTGGCGTGAATGTCGGCGAGGACAGCGACCTTCATATGGGAAAACCCGCTGCCGCGAGCAGATCCTGCGCCACATCTTCTGGCTGTCTCAGCATCGACTCTGGCGCGGCCGCCGGATCGGCTGCATGGCGCAAGTGCGCCTGCATTGCCGTTGCGATAACGCCGGGCTGGAAGACGTGGACGCAAATGTCCGCGTTCTCTTCCGCCAGGCTCTGCCAGCCAAGCCGGGCTGCGGCCTTGCTTGCGCAATATGCGCCCCAGCCCGGGATCGCCCGATCTGCAGCCCCGCTAGAGACGTGGACGACATCTAAAGACGCAGCGCGGGACCGCGCGATTGATCCAAGAGCGCTGGCAATGGCGAGGGGGTTTGCAACATTGACCATCATCGCCTCCTCCAATCGCCCTGCGGCCCCGTCATCAATCATGCCGCCGAGGGGAAGGACTGCAGCGATATCGAAGAACCAGAGGCGCTCAAAGGCGAGGTGGCTCAGGAATGGACCTAGTTTGGCGCTCCAGTCGTGCGGGCTGGCGAGATTGACGATGCATTGCGTTTCGCCCGGCGCATCAATCGGCGCGCGCACGATGGGGACACAGTGGACCCGGCTTGCAAGCAGCGAGCGATAGACGGCTGCTCCCAGACCGCTTCTCGCACCTGAAATGACCGCGACCACACTCATTTCAGGCAGCGCTGGCAGCCGGGTCACAGGCGCGCCGATGCAACGCAATGCGCGGCTGTACTCCACGCTCGACGATGTGTCGCTCGATCGCCCAACACAGGAGGAACAGCGCGATCTTGACCCAATAGGTTGGCGCCAGGAGAAAAGTCAGCATTCCGCCCGTATAATGAAGCGTTATGCCGAAATAGACATAGAGACCCAGCACCGAGGTCAGGATCAGGTTTCGGTACAGCAGCTTCAGGAAAAGACAGAGGAACCACGCCGTAACGATCCCGGCAAGCGGGAGCGTGACAAAGGGCAACCAGGCTCCCAGCAGCTCGAAATGCACCTCGGGATAGCCACCATTATACGCTTGCCCGAGGCGCGTCAGCTCTTCGGCGCGGAAGTATCCCAGTTCCAGCGTCATCAGATATTGAATCGTGCTGTTGCGGCTCGGGTCGATCGGATCGAAAATCTCGCGAGCGGCATGTTCGTTGATCGGATCGGCGACATTCTCGAAATCGACCCTTTCCCAGGCATTTGCCCATAGGTGGACCGGTTGCACCAACACGCGCTCTTCGATTTCGTGCAGCGGTTCGCGATAGTCGCGCACGTTGTAGTATGAATTGTAGAGCAGCCCCGACACCAACAGCACCAGCCCCAGGATTGCCCCCGCCCTGCTGACCCCGGACGTTAGGATGCGTTGGCCCACTAGGTGCGGGTCGAGATCGCCGATCCGCCCGGCCGCGCGTGCGATAATCACAAGCGCGGCTGGCATCAGGTAAAACGAGATGAGCACGAAAAACACGCTGAAGCGGTTGCCCGTGATCACCCAGTACGCGGTCAGTATCGCAGCGAGCAGCGCAAATCGCAGATCGAATCCCCGCCCGTTGAGCCGGGGCAGGATCGTGAAGGCACCGAATACGAAATTGAGCAGGAAATTGAGCTCATAGGCAATCGAATGCACTGGCCCGGCGCTCATCGCGTAAGCAATGCGGTCGATGCCTTGCATGATGGGAATTGTGCCCGTCAGCACGAAGTTCACCGCGAGCGCTCCGATGACCGCGAGACCGCCCGCAAATGCGAAATTGGCCAACGTCCAGTGATACGCGGAGTAGACAGGCCGCAGCCGGGCGATGGCCGCAAACCTGCGCCCCTTGTCGGGGAAGAGCCACATCAGCGGGACGACCAATGCGAGCGCTGAATAAATGAACACCGGCGCTGCAAAATTGCCGCCAACGAAGGCGCCAAGTTCGCGCGTGTACATGGGGCCGAACAGATCGAGCACCGTGATGTCGATCGAACGATAGACCAACGGGAAGATGGTGAAGAACCCGGCCAGCATCAGGGCTTTACGCCTCACTGCGAGATGAGCGATGATTGCCAGAAACACCGCGAGAAAGAGAAGGCTGAGCGCGCTCATCGCTGCGCCTGTGCGGGCGTTGCGGTGCGTAGCGCGCCGCTCGGGCAACACGGTGGTTTAAGGCTTTTTTGCATGGCCTCTTTTCCTAGAAATCCCGGGATATGACCTGCGAACTCTTGAGAGAAACGCGCGCGCACGCCAGCGCCATTGGGTTCAGATTGGGGGCATTAGCCGCGCGCCCTGCGCACGAGACCGGCAAGAAAGGCCCGCTCGGGTGCGTTCAGGACCTTTTGATAGATCAGCAGGGCGTAGATACAGCCTGCCGACCCTGCCAATGCAGCGCCCACGCTCCACTGCGCATTCGCCAGCAGAACGGCGCCGGGTGCCAGCAATATCGCCCCTGATACACCGGACAAAAGGACCGGGCCTGAGATCGCTTCGCGAAATATGCGGCGAGGGGGAAGGCCGTGAACCCGGTGAAACACGAAGAACGCAGCGCCTGCCATCCCGGCCCCGCACACTATCAGGGTGCCCGCAAGAAAGCCGATGCCCCCCGCCTCCAGACCCAGCGCCAACGCACAGACCAGCAGCGCGAGCAGCATCAGATTGATGCGTACGAAGACCTTGAAATGTTGCGAACGGGTGAGTGTCGCGCTTACATAGTTGGACACGAGGAACAGAGCCTGAAACAAAGCAAAACCGACCAGATAGCCCGTCAGGCTGACATATTGCGCGCCGACCCACAGTTTGAGCAGAAGCGGCGCGAGCGAGGAGATCGCGACAAGAACGGGCACCGCCAGCAGCATATTGAGGCGCAGGCCGAGGAGGACAAACTCGGCCCCGGTGTGGACCGGACCTTTCGCAGCATCGCGCGCGCTTGGCTCTTTTGCAAGATCCAGCTGCGCCACATGTGGGAGAACGGCTGCGTTAAGGCTGCCCTGTAGCACTTTGACCGCGCGCGGGATGCGCGTCGCAATCTGGAAAGCGGTCAACGAAACAGGCCCCAACAATACCGCGACGAAAAGATCGGGCAAACGGTTGAACCCCTGGCTTGCCAGATTGGCCGCAAAGACGGGACGCGACAGCTGCGCGATATCGCGCAAATGCTCTCCCAAAGCCTTGCCGGAGCGCCAGCCGCGCCAGCCAGCGGAGCGGCTCCAAGCCAGAAATCCGAACACCGCCGCCAAGAATAGTGCGATCAGCTGCTCGACCAGAACAAGTGCCGCCAGATTGGTGGTAAATTGCAGGAGCACAAGCGTAGCGAGAGCGAATGCCAGCCGGTCGCAGAATTCCCAGGTCTTGGTTGTCGCAAGTTCCTGTCGGCCGGCAAAGAAAGCCTTGATCGCAAGCGCCGGAAAGCTTGCGAACAAACCTGCGCCCATGATCGAAAGCGCCAGCCGCATTTCAGCCGCGCTCTCGTCCGCGATGGGCAACAGTACCGTCAGCCCCGTGTTCGCGAACACGATCACCGCCGCAGCCACGACAATCCCGAGTGCAGTGAAGAGGGCAAGGCCGGCGATCATGACTCCCGCGCAGGCCGCGCGGTCCCCCTGCGCGTAGTAGCGGGCGAGAAACCGCACGATCGCCCCCTGAAAGCCAAGTTCGGCAAGCCCTGCAAAGCCGAGAATGTTGAACAATTGCAGGCTCAACCACATGCCGTATCGCTCCGGCCCGAGCATCCACAGCATATAGGGAACCAGCAGCAGCGCGAGCGCCATCGCGGACACCTGCTGGGCAAGGCTGAACCCGGTGTTGCGCACCAGCCGCCTTTCGGACCGGGCCGCCTGTCGGGCGTCGCGATGCCCGATTTCATCAGCATTGGTGGCAGCACCAGACGGCATGCGCGCAGCGATCCTTTCGCGTCAGACAACTCGGCAATGGACCTAGATGAGAGCGCCCTTTGCCAAGCATTGCGATACCAGAGACGCGAGCCAGCGCCGTGCGAAGAAAGGTTCGTTCACGACCTATCGACCACGCGCATCGGCCCGCGCTGACCGGACAAGGACCATTCTGCAGGAGCCTTCACATGCACTCGATCATCATTTCGACCCTTGCCGAATATCAAACCGAATTCTGGGTTCCGGTTGGCGAGGCACTGGAGGCAAGCGGCCATGCGGTGACCTTCGTGTCGTGCGACACGCGCAGCACGCGCATGCTGGAAGCGGCCGAGCTCGATGTGATCGAGGGCACGGTGAGCGCGCGAGCATCTGCCCTGGGCGCGGCGGATCCGGTCTCGGTCTGCAACGCACACGGCATCACCGATCCAGCGTCCCTGATCGCCCATGAACGCATTGCCTTCGCGCAGCGCAGCACCGCCACCTGTCTGCGAAAACTGGCGGGTGCGCTGGTAATCGGCGATGCGGCTATCGAAAGAGCGCGCGACAAGGGTCAGCCTGTGCTTGTTCAGGAACTGGGCGGATTTGCCTCGGTCCTCGGCCTGCATCACGCGGCGCTTCACGCAGGGATCGATAGCATCATGATTGAGCCAAGCTTCTTCAAGGGGCGCATGCTGTTCGTCGCGAATTCTCTCAGAGCGCCGAAAATCGCCGCGCAGGGCCGCGTCGATATGCCTGCGGAGCTCACCGCCTATATCGAAAATGCGCTGGCCAGCGGCACGGTGGTTATCCCGGACAAGGATCGGCACCATTATCTGGGCCCCGTCAGCAAGCTTTTGAAACCGCACAATATCAGGCGTTTCGTCGAGAAGTCGCGCGACAAGCATCTTTACGGCGCGGAGCAGGAATTTGGCGCGATCGGGCTGCAACTGCGCAACCATCTGACGATGCTGGCAGGTTCGATCAGGATGCGCGGGCACTATACGGATTTTCGCGACCTCGGCAGGTTCCTCTATTTCCCGCTTCACGTTCCGGGCGATATCGCGCTGACCCTGCGCTCGCCCGAATATTGCGACCAGCTTGCGCTCTTGGACTACCTTTGCCGCGTGGCGCCGGTCGATCTGACTATCGCGATCAAGGAGCATCCCGCGATGATTGGCGCGGTGCCTAGCGAGGCTCTGATCGCCCTCAAGAAAGAGCACGATCGCTTCGCCATCATTCGCCCGGACGCCAACAATTACGACGTTTTGCGTGCTGCGGAATGCGTGGTCACGATCAATTCGAAAAGCGGAGCAGAGGCGGGGTTGCTTGGGAAACAACCCATCGTGCTGGGCGATGCGTTCTATCGCGGTGCACCGTTTGCGAAGGCGATCGATCATGTCACGCAGCTCGGGCCTGCAATCGCGCAACAGGTCTCCGCACCCCGCCCCGCCCTTTGCGCCGACGAAACGGATGGATTCTTCGCGGCCTTGTGGGAGCGCAGCTTTCCCGGCGAATTATACGCGCCGAGCAAGTCGAACATTGCCGCTTTCACCGCCTCGGTTGAGGCGGCGCTTGATCGGCAAGAGTGCGACAATGAGAAGGTCAGGCTCTCGGCCTGAAGCTGCCAGCCGCCAGACAAGACGCTCCATTGTGGCGCTTTCAGTTGGTGCTGCGAGCGGCTGCGTGAGCTAGCCATTTCCCATGTCCAGCGACACCGACACGCTCGTCTCTATCGTGACGCCCGCCTACAAGGCTGAGCGGGTGATTGGCGCGGCCATCGGTTCGGTGCAGTCCCAAACGCACGAACACTGGGAGATGTTGATCGCGGAAGATTGCGGTCCCGACAACACCCGCCAGTGCGTGCGCGCCTTTGCCAGCATGGACAAGCGCGTCAAACTGATCGAACCCGATCGAAATGGCGGCCCTGCCTCAGCGCGCAATCACGCTCTCGCGCATGCAAAAGGTCGCTGGATCGCGTTTCTGGACAGCGATGACATGTGGCTGCCGCATAAGCTTGAGCGGCAATTGGACTTTCACCGTTCTCAACCTGGCGCAGTGCTGAGCTATACCGGATTTCGTCGCATTTCGGACGATGCTTCGCGAACCGGTTCCTATATCTCGGTCCCTCCCCGGATGACCTATCGCAGACTTCTGGGGAACACCGCGATTGCGACCTCCAGCGTCCTGATCGACCGGGCCTTGTCAGGTCGGTTTGCGATGCAGCAGACATATTATGACGATTTTGCCTGCTGGCTTGCGCTTCTCAAGAAGGGCGGGATAGCGGTCGGCCTTGACGAAGACCTGATGCGATACCGGGTCATGGATGCCTCTGTCAGCCGCGACAAACGCAGAAGCGCTCTAAAGGTCTGGCGCGCCTATCGTGAGATTGAGAAACTGGGACCGCTGATCAGCGCCTGGTACTTTTCCCAATATGCCGCGCGCGCAATTCACAAATATCGGCAGTTTTGAACCGGGCGGCTTGCACCTCAAACTGCCTCTGATCTGGTGGCAATTCGCGTGGACCGGATGCCCCACCCTCAGCACAGTGTGATCTCAACAGATGTGATCTCTACACCACCAAGCGATCAGGGAGGCCCCCATGTCACAAAGGTCTTATGGCCGTCGCCGCGTCCTCGTTACAGGAGGGGCGGGCTTTCTCGGGTCGCACCTTATCGACCGGCTCCTTGCGCGCGGGGACGAAGTGCTTTGCGTCGACAATCTCTTTACCGGCGACAAGAGCAATCTCGACCACCTTGCCGGCAATCCGCGCTTCGAATTCATGCGCCACGACGTTTGTTTCCCGCTGTTCGTCGAAGTGGACGCGATCTTCAATCTCGCCTGCCCAGCCTCACCCATCCACTATCAGCATGATCCGGTGCAGACGACGAAGACGAGTGTCCACGGCGCGATCAATATGCTGGGTCTGGCGAAGCGCCTGAAAGTCCCGATCTTTCAGGCCTCGACGAGCGAGGTCTATGGCGATCCCTCGATCCACCCCCAGCCCGAAGCCTATTGGGGCAACGTCAATCCGATCGGTCCGCGCTCCTGCTATGACGAGGGCAAGAGATGCGCGGAGACCTTGTTCTTCGACTATCGCCGTCAGCACGGGATCAACACCAAGGTCGCGCGGATCTTCAACACATATGGCCCGCGAATGCATGCAAGCGATGGCCGGGTCGTGTCCAACTTCATCGTGCAGGCTCTGCGCGGCGAGGATATCACGATATTTGGCGACGGCTCCCAGACGCGGAGCTTTTGTTATTGCGACGACCTCATCGAGGCGATCATCCGCCTGATGGATACAGGACCCGACGTTTGCGGCCCGGTAAATATCGGCAATCCCTGCGAGTTCACGATCCTGGAGTTGGCGCAAAAGGTGCTCGAAAAGATCGGCGGGCGATCGCGTCTGGTGACACAACCCCTTCCCCAGGACGATCCGCTGCAGAGAAAACCTGACATCACTCAGGCTCGCCAACTTCTCGATTGGGAGCCGAAGGTGGAGCTTGATGAAGGTCTGGATCGGACCATTGCTTATTTTCGCGAAGTCGTGGGCAATGACGCATCAGCCATGGCACAGGAGATTTGCGTGGTCTAAAGGCCTCCCCCTCAAGGAGGCTTTCTTGCCATGCGCACCGTACTCATCACGGGTTCTGCCGGCTTCATCGGCTACCATCTCGCCCAGCTCCTGCTCGACGAAGGATTTCGCGTGGTCGGCTATGACGGGATGACCGACTATTACGAGGTGGCGCTGAAAGAGCGGCGGCACCAGATGCTGCTCCAGAACGCCAATTTCTCGTGCAGGGTCGGAATGCTCGAAGACTTCGAGGCACTGCACTCCCTTGCGATGGAAGTGAAGCCCGACGCGATCATCCATCTCGCGGCGCAGGCTGGCGTGCGGTACAGTCTTGAGAACCCTCGCGCTTATGTCGATGCGAACCTGGTGGGCGCTTTCAACGTGATGGAATGCGCGCGAGAGCTGGGTGTCCACCATCTGATGATGGCCTCGACCAGCTCGGTATACGGCGCGAATGAGGATATGCCCTTCGACGAGCGCGAGAAAACGGATCATCCGCTCACGCTTTATGCCGCGACCAAAAAGGCAAACGAGGCGATGGCGCATTCCTATGCGCATTTGTGGAACCTGCCGACCACGATGTTCCGGTTTTTCACGGTCTACGGCCCTTGGGGGCGCCCCGACATGGCGCTGTTCAAGTTCACACGCGGCATCCTCGAAGGCACGCCGATCGATATCTACAATCAGGGTGAGATGTATCGTGACTTCACATATGTGAGCGATCTGGTGCGCGGTATTCGTCTCCTGCTCGATCAACCGCCCGTGCGCCCCGAAAGCCGCGACGACATTCCTGAGTGGGATTCGCTTTCACCGGCTGCTCCCTGGCGCGTTGCGAATATCGGCAATTCCGACAAGGTGCGGCTGATGGATTTTGTCGAGGCGATTGAGGCTGAATGCGGGCGCGAGGCGGTCAAGAATTTCATGCCCATGCAAAAAGGCGACGTTCCCGCCACGTGGGCGGACGCGACATTGCTCAAGGAATTGACCGGATACGCGCCGCAGACGGATATCCGCACCGGCGTGAAGCAATTCGTCGCTTGGTACCGCGACTATTATCAGATCTGAAGCGCGAAGCTTACTCGCCCGGACCTTCGGTTTCGGGTTCTGACGTGGTGATCGTTGCCGGAAGCTCGTTTTCGCCCGGCAACGGCGCGCTGCGTTCACGCTCCAGCCGCTCAAGATATTCGCGTTCGATCTGCTCGACGCGTTCCTGCATCTCTGCAGCATCTTCGTCAATGGTCGACAGGCGTTCCTGACGCGCTTCCTCGATCAGCTGGCTGAAGCGCACGGCATCGCTCTGATCACGCTCCGCATAGGCGACATCGATCATCGCCTGCGTGCAGCCGGTGATCCCGCCTGCACCCGCAGGGCTGCACGACATGGTGCCAAACTCGCCTATATAACGGATGCTCTCGACCCTTTCGGTCCAGGCCGTACCTTCGGGCGAGTTGCTCTGGCGCAAGTTCGACGGAATACGATACCGGTCCGCTTCGACCAGGATTTCGCAGACCACGATTTCATTCGCATCGGTCGGCTCAGGGCATTCGTCTTCGCTGTAGGCGATGACCATGTTGACCCGCTCCTGACCCGGAGGCGGAGCCATGTCGTCCTGCGCTGCGGCGGGCGTGGCGATGGCGAAAGCCGCAAGCGAAGCTGCAAGCGCGAGACGGTCAAGCGAAGCCATTGTGTTTCCTTATCTGCCGCGTCCTCATCCGGCGCGAACCTTCATACGTTCACCGCTAGATAGCACTCGGTGAACCGGTACTGAAGCGGTAACGACACGCAAAAATATCAGACGCGCTCACTCACCTTGATCGCAATGCGGCAGCCGAGCCTGATCGCGCCCGATAGTAACGGATAGGCGGGTGCCTTTTCCGCGCCGTTGGCAAGCGCGGCATCGCGGTGCTCGCGCTCATCCTCGCGGAATTCCTCTATCATTTCGGCAAGTTCGGGGTCTGAGTTGGTCTCTGCCAGCCGGTCGAGCTGTTCCGAATAATGCTTGTCGATCTCTTCCTCGACCGCGGCTGTGCAGGCCATGGCCGCCTCGGGACCGAGCAGCGCAGTGCCAGCGCCCAGCGCATAGCCTGCAACCGACCAGAAGGGCTGCAACGCGGTCGGGCGAACGCCGCGCTTTGCGAGCATTTCGTCAAAACGAGCGCGGTGGCCTTCTTCCTGTTCGGCCATGTGGCGAATCTCGGCAGAATGAGGCCCGCGGTCGCCCATGACGGCAAGCTGCCCTTCATAGATGCGCGTGGCGCCAAATTCGCCGGCCTGGTCGACGCGGATCATTCGGTGAAGTTCGGCCTTGTCCATCAATCGCTCCAGAAAAATCCCGTTGTCTCTACTTCTTATACGCTGCGAGGGCGAGAATTGTTGCGCCGCCGATCCCGGAAATCAGGAAATTCCAGCCCGCAAGCGAAATGCCGAACAGGTCCCAGGGCGCCACATCGCAGCGTACAATCGGCGCGGCGTTCACGTCCATGACGTCAATAGAGCTCGGCAGCGACGAACAGCCGGTGATGCCTTGCCACCAGCCATATTCGACGCCCGCATGAAATCCGCCGATGAGGCCAGAGGTGATAACCGCCAGACCAGCGAGCGCCGCCCAGACGCGGTGCGGGACCATGACATAGGACAGAAGTGCAAGACCCACGGCAACAAAGTGCGGATAACGCTGCCACCAGCACATCTCGCATGGATACAGGCCGAAGCCATATTGCGCGATATACGCACCGCCCAGCAAGGCTGCCGGTATCGCCAGCGCCAGTGCGCGCGCTTGATCAAGTCCACTCATGCCGAAGCCTTTAAGCGGCAGGCGCTTTGATGACTAGGGGCGCTTGGCCGCAGGCGTCGGCCGCAGTGCAACCGAACTGGCCGTCGTGCGACGCAGGGTTTCAAGCGCATAGTGCAGCTGGAAATCCTCAACGCCCTGCTCCTCAAGCTGCTCCGAGGTCAGCTGGAAACGCGGGTCGTCGATCCGGTCGTCTTCCATTTCCTCATCAGCAATGCCCAGTTCGTTGATCAGGTGGCCGCGAAGGTCTGATTCGCGCGTCTGATAGCGTTCGCGCAAGGCATAGTCCGGATCGGACAGCTGCGGGACGCGGATATCGGGCGCGATACCGCCTTCCTGAACCGACTTGCCATTCGGCGTGAAATAGCGCGCGGTGGTCAGCTTGAGCGCCGAATCAGGACCAAGCGGCAGAAGCGACTGGACCGATCCCTTGCCAAAGCTGCGTTGCCCCATGATGAGAGCGCGCCCGTGATCTTGCAATGCGCCCGCGACGATCTCGCTCGCCGAGGCCGAGCCTGCGTCGATCAGCACGATCATCGGCACGTCCTTGGCGATCTGGCCCATGAAAATCTGTGCCTGATCGCGGCTCATCCGGCGGCGCAGGTAGTAATTGATGTCGTCAGCTTCGAACTGGAACGTTTCGCCCCACGAACGGCCGCGCTGCGAGACGATCTGGCCTTCATCGACGAAAAGGTCGGTGAGGGCCACGGCTTCATCGAGGCTGCCGCCCGGATTTGAACGCAGGTCGAGCACGAGACCGGTCATCCGGCCCGTCGCCTCAGTCTGGAGCGCCTGCCACGCATCGAATACGTCGCGGCCCACGTCGGCGGAAAACTCGTTGACGGAAATCAGGCCGACATTGCCCGCCTGGAGCTCATAGGTCACCGGCTCAAGCTCGATCACGCCGCGAGTTACGTCGACTTCGAAAGGTTCGTCGCGGCCGGGGCGGAAAATGGTGAGCTGGATCGAAGTGCCAGCCTTGCCGCGCATACGCGCAACCGCATCGTCAAGATCGCCGCCATAGATAAGGTCGCCGTCGAGATGGGTGATATAATCGCCCGCCTTTATGCCCATCTGGTCAGCCGGACTACCCTTGAACGGCGAAATGACCTTCACCGCGCCATCTTCGAGGATGACCGACAGGCCTAGCCCCGAATAGTTGCCGTCGATCAGCGTGTTGAGACGCTCAAGATCGCTTCCATCGAGATAGGCGCTGTGCGGGTCGAGCGCGGCCAGCATCCCATCGATTGCACCGCGAACGAGCACCTCGTCCTCGACCGGCTCCACGTAGTTGGCCTGCACGCGCTGCATGATCGTGAAGATCTTGGCAATTTCGGTCCCTGCGCGGGCATCGACCTGCGCCATGGTGGCCGTGGTGGCGGGAACGAGCGCGACGGCTGTGACAAGCGCGGCGCTACGAAGCAGAGCGGCAATTTTCATGTGAGTGGAGGGCTCCTTTCGAATATTAACGTATAGGCAAGCGCGCATTAACGCCAGATAACATCGACGAGCGTTGTGCCGCGTCCCGCGACGGGGCAGTCAGCCTTGGTGAAGTTACGCGCAGCGACCCGAATGCGATGCGCATGGGGATCCATGGCTTGCGCAATTAACCAAGATAATTGAGCGGGTTGACCGGCTCGCCCTCGCGGCGAAGCTCGATCGTCAGCGGCTCGCCGCCATTGCCTGCATTGCCAAGCGGCGCACCACCAATAACCTCGTCTCCGACCTCGGCAACCACGCTCGCGAGGCCTGTCACAAGGCTGGTCCAACCGCCGGGATGCTCGATGATTACGATTCGTCCAAAGCCGCGATAAGGGCCGGCAAATGCAACCCGGCCCGACGCGGGGGCCACGGCAAGAGCACCAGCCGCAGGCGCGAGCGTGAGCCCGGTTGAACGAAGTCCGCTTTCACGAAGTTCGCCGAAACCGGCGAGTGTGCGGCCCTGGACGGGAAGCTGGAATGAGCCGAGCCGCGCATTCGCATCCTCGGCCATCGGCGAAGGCTCGGCGCTGGCCGGTCCTTCGAGCGCTCTTGAAATATCACGCGGACGCAGGATCGGTCCGGGGAGCGCCGCAAGCTCTCGGCGAAGCTGCGCTGCGTCGTCCAACCGGTCGATCAGCCCATCGAGATCGCGCGCTTCCTCGGCCAGCGCGAGCGCACGCTCCCCCTCGCGCGCTGCATTGCCGCGGGCTTCGCGCGAGGCAATGCGCTGGCGCGTTTCAAGCGCGGCCAGTTCGGTTCGGCGCTTCTGCAATTCCTGTTCACTCATGCGGAGGCTATCAATCGCCCTCGCCGCGCGCTCTTCGAGCCTGCGGCCCTG
Source organism: Erythrobacter sp. KY5 (assembly GCF_003264115.1). Classification (NCBI taxonomy): domain Bacteria; kingdom Pseudomonadati; phylum Pseudomonadota; class Alphaproteobacteria; order Sphingomonadales; family Erythrobacteraceae; genus Erythrobacter; species Erythrobacter sp. KY5. The sequence continues at coordinate 391,170 of NZ_CP021912.1, forward strand.
TTCGAGCTCTCCGCGCAGCGCGGTTGTACGCTGGCGGATTTCAGGGACCGCCGATGCGAGCACCGCGCGGACATAAACGAGATCCTTGAGCGATCCCGGCTGAAGCGCCGAAAGCGCAAGCGGGCGGCGCGAACTTGTCTGCAATGCGCCGGTCAGGCGAACGAGCGGCTGTTGACGTTGCGCAAGACGTGCCGAAAGCCGTGCCCGGTCCGATTGGGCGAGCGAATATCGAGCGCGCGCGATCGCGATGCCCGCTTCGGCGGCCTGGATTTGGGCGGCCAGTGATGCGGCCTCGCGGGCGGTCTTTTCGGCTGCCTCGGTCGCGGCTTCAGCCTCTCGTGCAAAGCGCTCGGCGCGTGCATCTGCCTGCTGACCTTCGCGCGTTGCCCGTTCCAGCTGGGCCTGCGCTTCGTCGGGTTCGAGCAGCACCGGGTCGCGCTGCGCCCAGCCCTGCGGAGCGGAGGCCAGCAAGGCAGCGCAAATCGCGCCGGCTGAAACCACAAGGAAAGAACGAGCCCGGCTCATTTGCTCAACCTGCCCGATGATAGGGGTGACCTGCAAGAATGCTGGTGGCGCGATAGAGTTGCTCCATCAGCATCGCGCGGGCAAGCAGGTGAGGCCAGGTGGCAGGGCCAAACGCCAGAAGGAGGTCGGCTTCGCGCCGCTCCTCGTCAGAATGTCCATCCGCTGCGCCGAGCACGAACCGCGTCTCGCGCGTGCCGGTGTCGCGCCAGTGTTCGAGCGTGGCGGCGAGTTTTTCGGACGAGAGCGCTTTTCCGCGCTCATCAAGCAGAACGGTTTTGTATGGGGTTTGCGGCTCTGGAATCTTGCCGCCGCTTTCGGGCAATTCGGTCAATTTGACCGGCCAGGTGAGTCGCTTCTCATACCTTGCGACCAGCTCCGCCTCTGGAGAGCGGGCAATCTTGCCGCGAGCGATGACATGAAGAAGCACAGGCACTTACCCTGAAACGAAGGGTTGGACGGGCAGCTGCCCGCCTTCAGGTGCTCAAGCCGGGATGGCTTGACGCAGCACTGAGGATGCTCACCCGGTTGGATGAGCAAGGAACAGTTACGCGCTTCCGGCTGCCTTTTCGCCGCCCTCGAACGACCACATGCGCTCAAGATTGTAAAAGCTGCGCACTTCGGGCCGGAACAGGTGAACGACGACGTCGCCTGCATCGATCAGAACCCAGTCCGCTGCCGGGAGGCCCTCGATCCGTGCGGGACCGAAGCCTGCCTGCTTGACCTTTTCCGCCAGTTTCTGCGCCATGGAGGCGACCTGACGGGTCGAGCGGCCGCTGGCGATCACCATGTGATCGGCAACAGAGCTTTTGCCTTCGAGAGGGATCGAGACGATTTCCTGTGCCTGGTCTTCGTCGAGTTGGTGCATGATGAGGTCATGCAGGTCATCATGGTTCATGTCAGCGGGCATTGATGCAACCGGTTTGAGTGTGTCGGCCAAAGCCGTATGCGCCTGTGTCATAGGCAAGTTCAGATCTCCAGATTTTGAGGTTTAGATGGGCGCCGGCGCGCTGGTTCGCAAGGGTCAAGCTCAAGCAGGAGGGAATTGCCCTCATGCCGTACCTTCACCCGATATGTTACGAAAAGTCAGCCGGTCACGCACCGCCTTGTCGCGATATCGCTGGGACCAATCGGGATTGTCACGGCGAATGGCCGTGGCCGATCGTGGGTCCGGATCGAAACGCATTAACACCAGGGCCGGTGCGCTCCATTGCCCCCGTTTCCGAAATCTGGCGGCAGGCACCTTATGTTGCCTGAGCCAGGCCATGGCGGGGCTCGTCATAGCGTCGCGACTATAGCCGGGCCGCTCGATGACTGCAATCGGCATGGTTCTCGCGATATCGCGCCAGTTTTTCCACCGGTGAAACTGGGCAAGATTGTCCGACCCCATGAGCCACACAAACTCCCGTTTCGGATAGCGGCGCACAATGCGATCCAGCGTTTCGTGCGTGTAGCGCGTCCCGAAATGCGCTTCGATCGCGGTCGGAACGATGGGCGCGCCGCGCGCCTGCTCGCGCGCGGAAAGCAGCCGTGCGGATAGCGGCGCCATACCCGCCTTGGGTTTGAGCGGATTGCCAGGGGAAACCAGCCACCACACCTCGTCGAGCCCCAGCGCGTGTTTGGCGAACAGGGAGATGCGCCGATGTCCGCCATGGGCAGGGTTGAAGCTGCCTCCGAGAAGCCCAGTGCGCATCTATCGACCGATTGCCCCTTACGGGCGAGCCTGACCGCTACCGCGAACGAGCCACTTATATGTGGTGAGACCTTCGAGTGCGACGGGCCCGCGTGCATGCAGGCGTCCGGTTGCAATGCCGATCTCTGCGCCAAGCCCGAATTCGCCGCCATCGGCAAACTGTGACGAGGCGTTGTGCATCACGATAGCGCTGTCGACGCGGGCAAAGAACTGCTCTGCCACCGCCTCGTCGGATGTGACGATGACGTCGGTGTGAGCAGAGGAGTGACGCGCGATATGCGCGGTTGCATCGTCGAAGCCATCAACCATCGCGACCGAGAGGATGGCGTCGAGATATTCGGTATCCCAGTCATTGGCGCTTGCCGCAATGACCCTCTCGTCGAGCGCCTGAATACGGTCATTGCCCCGCACCTCGACACCGGCCTCGATCAAGGATGCTACCAGTGACGCTGCTTCTGAAAAGCCGCTGTCGATGAGCAGGGTCTCCATCGCACCGCAAATGCCGGTGCGGCGCATCTTGGCGTTGAGGGCAATGTCGCGCGCCATCTCGGGATCGGCAGCGGAATGAATATAGGTGTGATTGATGCCATCGAGATGTGCGAGCACGGGAACACGCGCATCTGACTGAACGCGCGCGACAAGGCTTTTTCCGCCGCGCGGCACGATCATGTCGATCAGACCCGATGCCGTCAGCATGGCTCCGACCGCGGCGCGGTCCTGCGTGGGGACCAGTTGTACCGCTTCGACCGGAACACCGCCTTCGCGAAGGCCAGCAGCAAGGCTGGCAAGGATCGCGCGATTCGAATGAACCGCCTCGCTGCCGCCGCGCAGCAGCGCAGCGTTGCCCGCGCGCACGCACAAGGCGGCTGCGTCCGCGGTGACATTCGGCCGGCTTTCGTAAATGATCCCGATCGTACCGATGGGCACGCGCACGCGCGAAAGCTTGAGCCCATTGGGCCGCTGTGCCTCGTCGATCACCTCGCCAACCGGATCGGGTAACCTTGCGACAGCCTCGACCGCAGATGCGATACCTTCAAGACGTTCATCGTCGAGCGTCAGCCGGTCGAGCATCGCCTTGGTAAGACCATCCGCTTCGCCGGCCTCGATATCTTTCGCGTTTGCGGCAAGGATTTCTGCGGCGTCGGCGCGCATCTGTCTGGCGGCCAGCTTGAGAGCGCCCGCTCGATCCTCGCTCGACATGGCGGCAAGCACGCGCTGCGCCTTGCGGGCAGAACGGGCGAGCTCCGCGATCAGCATTGAGGGATCTTGAGTTTCGATGGGGGCGATTGGGGTAGACAGCGTGTTCATGCGAGCTCCGATAGCAGGCATTGAGGGTTCTGTCAGGGATCGGACGGGGAATCGCCTGCACTGTTTGTGCGCGCAAAAACTTACCGTTCGGACAGCTGCTGGGAGGCAAAAACACCGAATTCGCCCATTGGTTCCAGCTCAATGAACGCTTCGCCGCAATTCCCTTTCAACTCAGCCCTTACGTTAACGCTTCGATTCGACCCCATAGGTCCAAATTGTTAGCCCTCCCCTCGCAATAAAAACACAAAAGTTGCCGGGGTCGTTTTGTCAGAATCAAAAATTTCACGCTCTTGGGGAGAGAAGCTGCGCGAGTGGTTTCCCGACCGCGAATTCTTCATGCGGTCACAAGGGCAGGTTCGCTTCATCAAGATCTCATCGCGCATGCAGAAGGGCGCCGCTCTTGGAGTAGTGCTGCTGGCCACCGGTTGGGCCGGTTCGATGGGCGTAATGGGGTGGAACAAATACGTCGCCGAATCGGATCTCGCGTCATTTCAGCACGAGAAAGCCAAAGTCGCTGACCACCGGCAGCGTCTGGAAGCCTACGGCGGCAATCTTGAGCGGGTTGTCGATGATCTCAAGGCGCGTCAGGACATGCTCGATGCGATGAGCGAGATGCTCCCGTCGGATATCCAGACCGTCGATACGAACGTCACCGATTCGTCGGATGAAACCGCCAAGACCGTAGAGCAGGTCGGCGCAATGTTTCCGCAAGCCGTTGGCCTTGCACAGCTCGAAGCGCGTCAGCTTGCCTATGTCGAGAACATGACGCGCTATGCCGACTGGCGTGCAGAGCGCGCGGAGGAGGCGCTTCGCAAGCTCAACCTCGATCCGCGCGAGATGACCCGCGCGACCCGCCACGCCGCGCAGAGCGCGATGGGTGGTCCGCTGGAATTGCTCGCCACTTCGGCAGACGGATCGCTCGATCCGCGTTTTGAACGCCTCGGCTTCAGCCTTTCGCGCATGGCCGAGCTTGAGCTGGCGCTCGAGGGTGTTCCTCAAGTGGTTCCCGCAGCCGATCAGCGCATTTCCTCGCGCTTCGGTTATCGCCGCGACCCCTTCACCCGCCGCAGCGCGATGCATAACGGCATCGACTTCAAGGGTCCGCACGGATCGCCCATCTACGCCGCAGCCAAGGGCCGGGTGACGTTTGCCGGCCGCAAGGGCGGTTACGGCAAGGTCGTCGAGATCACGCACACCAATGGCATCATGACCCGCTATGCACACCTGTCTCGGATTGACGCGAAGGTCGGGCAGTCCATCGAAGCGGGTGAGACTCTTGGCGGTCTAGGCAGCACAGGTAGGTCCACAGGTCCTCACCTGCATTTCGAAGTACGAGTCAACGGACGCCCGATGAATCCGCGTCCTTTCCTGGAGACAGCTCCCGATGTTCTCAAAGAAGCCCGCGGCAACTGATGGTTCGGCTCCGCCCGCTCCGCGGGCACCCGCCCCCAAACCGCAAGGACGCAGCATGGCAAACGGTAACTCCACCTTTTCGGTGATTGGTGCAGACGTGACTATCAAGGGCGATGTCAGCGCCACGGTAGACCTCCACATTGATGGCACAATCGAAGGCGACATCAAATGCGCTTCGATCGTCCAGGGTGAAGGCAGCGCGATCCATGGCGCCGTCATGGCTGACACCGCCCGCATGTCGGGCAAGGTTGTCGGCTCGATCGCAGCAAAAGAGCTCGTGATCCTCAAGAGCGCCGAAATCGAAGGCGACGTCCATTATGATGCGCTGACCATCGAGCAGGGCGCGCAGGTTGACGGGCGGTTTGCACCGAATTCCCATCGTCAGTCCGCACCGGCTCCTGCTCCTGCGAAAAAGCCCGCCGCAAGTTCCGACGATGCACAGGCGAAGCTTCAGATCGCCAACTGACGACGAGATCAATCGCAAGCAAAGACGCCGCCGATCCACAGGGTCAGCGGCGTTTTTTTTGGCTGCCAGAGAAGTCTGCTAGAGCACTTCGGCGCGAAGCGCCTTGCGGTCGAGTTTGCCGATGATCGTCCTGGGCAATTCCTTGCGGATCACGACCTGATCGACGCGCTCGTGCTTGCCAATACGGTCGTTGAGCCAGCCCTTCAGGGCATCTGCGCCGATATCCGTCTCTGGGTCTTCCAATGTGACGTAGGCGCGCGGAACTTCGCCCTTGTAGTCATCGGGCACCCCGATCACGAGCGCTTCCTTGACCGCTTCATGCTTCAGGATGGCGTCTTCGACGACGCTCGGAAACACCTTGAAGCCGCCAACCGCGATCATGTCCTTGATCCGGTCGACAATCTCCAGAAAGCCGTCCTCGTCCATCACGGCGACATCACCGGTGCGAAGGTAGCGCTTGCCGTCGCGTTCGACGAAAATTTCGGCGTCGGTTTCAGGGCGCTGCCAGTATCCTCGCATCACCTGAGGGCCATGGATGGCAAGCTCACCCGGCTCGCCATCGGGCGCAAGTTTGCTCGGGTCTTCCTTGTCGAGCAGGATGATTTCGGTGCCTGCGACAAGCTGGCCGATCGTGCCTTTCTTGCGCGTCCCCTCGTAAGGGTTGGTCGAAACCACGCCCGCACTTTCGGTGAGGCCGTATCCTTCCACCACCCGGACCCCGGTGACCTCTTCGAAGCGAGTATGAACCTGCGCGGGCATCGGCGCGCCGCCCGAGATGCACACCTTGAGCGATGACAAGTCGGTCTTCTTTAGGTCCGGGTGATCGAGCAACGCCTGAAACATGGTGGGAACGCCGGGGAAGCCCGTCGCCTTGTATTTCTCGATTGTCTTTAGAACCTGCTTGGCCTCAAACCGCGGCACCATGGCGATTGACGCGCCAGCGGCGACCGCATGATTGAGCAGCGCGGTGTTCGCAAAGACATGGAAAAACGGCAAGGCGCCCATGAAGACCTCTTTGCGTGGGTCCTCGTCCGGATTGATCGCGGCGACCTGCTGCGCGTTCAGCGTGAGTTGACTGTGCCCAAGCATCGCTCCTTTGGGCCGTCCGGTCGTCCCCCCGGTATATTGCAAAAGCGCGAGATCTTCGCGCGTGTCGAGCGTCGCCTCGCCTTGAGGCCAGGGTTTGAGCGTATCACTCCATTTGAGGGTATCGGGCCCCCAGGCAACATCGGCAATCTGGCTGCGCTTGAAGAGTTTGAGGGCCAGCCCTTTCAGCGGCGGGAGCATTTCCGAGAGCGAGCCAACGATCAGCGTTTCAAGCTCGGATTCGGCCAGCACTTTGGCAGCCGTTCCGTAAAGCTCCGGCACGTCCAGCGTCACCAGGACTTTCGTGCCGCTATCGCCGACCTGCCACGCAAGCTCTTCAACCGAATAGAGCGGCGAGAAATTCACCACCACCGCGCCAGCCATCATCGCACCATAATAGGCCGAGGCGTAGATTGGCACGTTAGGCAGGAACAGACCGATGCGATCGCCCTGCTCCACGCCCAACGCGATTAGCCCGGCGGCGAAGCTTTTCGCTTCGCGTTCTACCTCGCCATAGGAGTAGGTCCGCCCCAGAAAGTGCAGGAACGGCGCGTCCGGATTGAAGGCGACCGTACGCGCCAGCATTTCGGGCAAGGACATCGGTTCGAATGTCGTGTCCCACGCGGTGGGATGGTGATAACTGGCCGTATTTACATTCATGTCAGTAACATGACCGATCTGCGAGCGATTCTCAAGCAATTGTAGCGGCGTCGCGCATAAAAAAGGGCGGCGCCGCGTTGTGCGGGGCCGCCCTTTCTAACTGATTGAGCAATCAGGCGTTGTTGTCGTCTTCTTCCGGGTCCGGTGCAGTCACCGCTTCTTCTTCGCTCGGCTCTGACGGAGCGAAGGCAGGAGGGGTCACACTATCGGGAGGCGTCACGCCATCTTCGCCCGCAGCTTCAGCAGCCCGCTTTTGCGCGAGCCATGCTTCGGCTTCCGCTTCCTGAGCGGCTTCGGCAGCAGCTTTGACGTTTGCTTCACGCTCAGCACGAAGCTCTTCGATCAGCTTGTCCTTGTCGCTGCGCGTGTCTTCGCCGACCACAACTTCGGTTTCCTCGGTCACTCCGGCACGCTTGGCGGCCTTGGCTACCACGGCGTCGAGTTCACGCTGCGAACACAGGCCAAGGGTCACGGGATCCTTGGGCTGGATGTTCTGGATGTTCCAGTGCGAACGCTCGCGAATCGCGCCGATCGTGTTGCGGGTCGTACCAATCAGCTTTGAAATCTGCGCATCCGACACTTCGGGATGGTTGCGGAGAATCCATGCGATGCCATCGGGCTTGTCCTGACGCTTCGAAACCGGGGTGTAGCGCGGGCCCTTGGTCCGGGTCACTTCAACCGGCGCCTTGTGCATCTTGAGCGCGTATTCGGGGTCGGCCTGACCCTTCTCGATCTCCTCAAGCGTCAGTTCGCCGGCGTGAACCGGGTCACGGCCCGTATACTTGCTGCCCGCAAGGTCATCGGCCATCGCCTGGACTTCGAGAATGTGCAGGCCACAAAATGCAGCGATCTGCTCAAACGAAAGGCCGGTGTGGTCGACCAGCCAGGTAGCCGTGGCGTGCGGCATCAGCGGCTTGGGCTGATCCTTTTGTGCCATGGGAAATCTCCGTTTAAAATATAAGGGCCGCCCCTTGCGGAGCGGCCACTGTGCGAGTGTCAGATAGGCTAAAGCGGTGCGCGCGGCAAGGTATTGCGTGAGTTTTGCTTAAGAGGGGTGCGGGCGAACAATCATTTGCGGCCAAATTGCGGATCGTGCCTCACTCGGCGGTTGCGGCTTCGGACAAGGCGCGCTGCTCTTCGGTTAGCGGGGCCAACCCTTCCAGAAACTGGCGCGTGGCCGCTTCCCACGAAAACTCTGCACCATAGGCTGCGCATTCGTTTCGGTCGCAAAGGCGCGCAGCGTCAATCGCGCGCGCAAGGTCCTCAGACATCGCGCCGACCCTGGTGTTGAGGATATCGACCGGCCCAGCGACCGGAAAAGCCGCCACCGGAGTTCCGCAGGCGAGCGCTTCTATCATTACGAGGCCGAAGGTGTCGGTCCTGCTTGGAAAGACGAACACATCGGCGGCAGCATAGCAGCCCGCCAGTTCGGTTCCTGTCCGCTTGCCGAGGAAGATTGCGTCGGGAAACTGCGCCTCAAGCGAAGCGCGCGCCGGGCCATCGCCGACCACAACCTTGGTCCCCGGATACTCGCTCGACAAAAAGGCCTCGACATTCTTTTCGACGGCGACCCTTCCGACATAAAGCAGGATCGGGCCGGTAAGCCCCGCGAATTCCTGAGGCGCTGGCGCATCAGGAGAGAAGCATTCCAGATCGACACCGCGGCTCCAATGCGCGAGCCTCGTCAGCCCTTCTTTGCGCAATTCCTGGCGGATACTTTCGGTCGCGACCATCACGCGTTCGGCAGGGCCGTGAAACCAGCGGATATACGGCCAGAATGCGCTCGCCGGGAGACCTGTACGCCGCGAGATATAGTCGGGAAACTGCGTGTGGTACGCTGTCGTGAACGGAACCTTGCGGCCAGTGCAATAGCGGCGCGCCGCAAATCCCAGCGGACCCTCGGTCGCGATGTGCACCGCATCAGGGTCAATGCTGGCGAGTTGCCGCCCGACCGCACCGGGTAGCGTCAGGGCAAGCCGGATTTCGGGATATGTCGGCGCCGGGATGCTGGGATATTGCTCGGGCGAGATGACCGTCACCTCATATCCCCATGCGCGCAGCATCTCGCACGTCGTAGACAAGGTGCGGACCACCCCGTTCACCTGCGGAAACCAGGCATCGGTCACAATTGCAATCGAATGCGGTTCGTTAGGGGCACCCCAAGTTACAGGGGAGACTGGCGAAAGTGCGTTCATGCCGCCTCCTGTTCGCGCCTTTCGCTCGGCTCCTCGTCAACCGAAGGGACTTGCAGCCCTTGATGAGCGTCTATCAGATCGGGGGCAGTCTGGCGCTCGATCACCGCGTTGCGGTCTGCGATTACATCAGCCCAGTTGAGGATTTCCATCGTGCCGTCGTGATGCTCGACCAAGGCATTGCACCCCTCGACCCAGTCGCCATCGTTCCAGTATTCGACCGTCCTTCCGCCGAACTCGAACTTGCGAAATTCAGCGGTGTGGATGTGGCCGCAGACAACACCGTCAACCCCGCGCTCACCGGCAGCCTTGGCGACGACTTCCTCGTACTTGCCGATAAACTCGACCGCGTTCTTCACCTTGTGCTTGGCCGCCTTCGACAGCGACCAATACGGCTTGCCCATCGCCTTTCGCACCGTATTGACGAGGACATTGAGCTTCATGGCCGTAACATAAGCCCAGTCGCCAACGAAGGCGAGCCAGCGCTGTGACAGCATGACCGCATCGAATTCGTCCCCGTGAAGCACCATGAGGCGGCGTCCATCGATCGTATCATGAAAGGCCGCGCGGCGAATTTCGATGCCGCCAAAGTTCAAGCCAGTGAACTGCCGGAACATCTCGTCGTGATTGCCCGGAATGTAGACGATCCGCGTCCCACGCTTTGCACGCTTGAGCACACGCCAGAAGATGTCGTTGTGCGTTGAGGGCCAGTAAAATTTCTTTTTCAAGCGCCAGCCATCGATAATGTCGCCCACCAGATACATCGTTTCGCTGTCGGTGTGGTCGAGGAAATCAATCAGCATCTCCGCGTTGCAGCCCTTGGTGCCCAGATGCACATCGCTGATCCAGATCGTGCGGAACCTGGTGCGCTTGATGCCTACGGGTTCGGGCGAGGTCAGCCGGGCACTGATCTGCGAAACGGGCAGATTGGCGACCTTTCCCATGTCGGAACCCATGTCGGAGAAGTCCCCGGTCTGATCTTGCAGCATGAAATCAGTCATGGGCTCGCCTCTTCGCATTGCCGTGCTTTCCAACGGTTGCATGGCAGAGCAATGTTACAGGCGATTCACAGCACAGTGACGTTTCCGCGTCATTTTGCGGCTAAATGACGGTCACGTTGCAGGAGAGCATGAAGGTCGGTGCGACCGTCTCTATGTCATGGGGACGAAGCGCGGGAGCGAACAGATGCGATCGATCCACGGGCCAAGCTCGGGATAATCGGCAAGCTTGAAGCCGCCTTCTCCCGCAACATGGGTGTACGCGAACAGCGCGATATCGGCGAGGGTAACCTTGTCGCCGCACAGGAAGTCGCTCTTCGCAAGCTCGGTATTCATCACCGACAAGGCGTCGCATCCCGCGATCCGCTTTGCCATGACCTGCGCTCGCTGCTGATCGGACAGGTTCGCCTCGCCCACGAATGTCAGCCAGAACCGCAAGGTCGCGACATTGGGTTCGTGATTATACTGCTCGAAGAACATCCAGCGCAGCATATCGGCCTGCGCATATCGTTCTTGCGGGATCAGATCGGAGTCGCTCGCAAGATACCAGCACGCAGCGTTGCTTTCCGGCAGGAAGCGGACGTTTTTTCCGTCACGGATTTCGAGAACGGGGATGCGACCGTTCGAATTGATCTTTCCGAGGAATTCGGGCGTGCGCGTATCGCCTGCCATGATGTCGTATTGCCGCGTCGCGAGCGGAAGATCGAGCAGGGCTGCAGTCAGCTTGATCTTGTAGCAATTGCCACTGCGCGGGTCCTCGTGAAGCGTCAGCTGCTCAGCCACCGCAAACCTCCAGCACGATCTTTCCGATATGCTCGCCCGCTTCCATCCGGGCATGCGCAGCGGCCGCTTCGCTTAGCAGAAAGGTCTGGTCCATTACCGGGGAAAGCTCGCCCGATGTGAAAAGCGGCCATGCGTTGGCCGCAATCTCATCAGCAAGCGCCGCCTTGAAAGCGTCCGAGCGGGGGCGAAGCGTTGATCCGGTAAGCGTGAGGCGCTTCATCATCACTATCGGCATGAACAGCTCAGCCTTGGCCCCGCCGAGCATCGCAATAGTGACATGGCGTCCATCTTCGGCGAGGCATTGAAGATTGCGCGGCACATAGTCCCCCGAAACCATGTCGAGGACCACGTTCACGCCGGCACCGCCGGTGTGATCTTTGATCACCTCGACGAAGTCTTGCTCACGGTAATTGATCGCAAGATCAGCGCCGAGATCACGCGCGGCCTGACACTTGGCTTCATCGCCGCAGGTCACGATCACCTCGATGTCGAACGCCTTGGCAAGCATGATCGCCATCGTGCCGATGCCGCTGGTGCCGCCATGTACGAGCAGGCGCTCACCATCGCGGACCATGCCTCGCTCAAACACATTGTGCCAGACCGTGAAGAGCGTTTCGGGCAATGCGGCGGCAGTTTTGAGGTCCATCCCATCGGGCAGGGCGAGGCAATGTTGCCACGGCGCAGTGCAGAATTCCGCATATCCGCCGCCGGGAGTGAGCGCCGCGACGCGTTGGCCGAGCATTTCAGCCGGAACGTTGCTGCCAATCGCGACAACTTCGCCTGCCACTTCGAGGCCGGGAAGCGGCGATGCGCCCGGAGGCGGCGGATACATCCCGGCCCGTTGCGCGCAATCCGGGCGGTTCACCCCCGCAAAAGCAACCTTGATCAGAACATCGTCTTTTTTGGGTGCGGGCGTGGCGGTCTGCTCGATGCGCAAAACCTCGGGCCCGCCCGGAGAATCAAATCCTACGGCCCGCATAGTGTCAGGAATGACTGGCGCCTTCGCCTCAAGCATGAATTCTGCCCCCGGAAGTGACGATCGGCGCCCGATGCGACGATCGAAGATGCGGACAGCGGAAATACAGACCAAGCGCATTGACAGCAAGCCGCGTGTCGAGCGATGTTACCGGTAATGGACGACCTTGATCTCCCGCGCCCCAAAGGGGACGCCGCCAGCAAGCTGGCCGGGGAAGACCTTGCACCTTACTCGCAAGACGAACTGACAGAGCGGATCGCTCTGCTCGAAGCCGAGATAGAGAGGGTGAGGACACATCGCGACAAGGCAAGTGCTCATCGCGCTGCGGCAGATGCGCTTTTTAACAGGCCTGGATCATGATCGCTTTTGCGAAGCCCTTTTCGGATTCGCAATTACGAAGACTCGCCCCATATATTTCGAACAACCATCCCTTTGCTTCGACTGTCGGAGCATTTTTCGCCCCCCAACAGAGACCCTAATCCATGCCAAGTTTCGCCCAGAATCTCGAACGGACACTGCACAACGCGCTCGCTCACGCATCGGAGCGTCGTCACGAATATGCGACGCTGGAGCATCTGCTGCTCGCGCTGATCGATGACGAAGACGGCGCGCAGGTGATGGCCGCATGCGGGGTCGACCTTGCCGAGCTTGGCGAGGTTGTGAAGCAATATCTCGACCAGGAATATCAGAGCCTCAAGACCGAGGAAGACGCTGACCCGCAGCCCACCGCAGGCTTTCAGCGGGTGATCCAGCGCGCGATCCTGCATGTTCAGTCGTCAGGCAAGGACACGGTGACAGGCGCCAATGTGCTGGTCGCACTGTTCTCTGAACGCGATTCCTACGCTGTCTATTTCCTGCAACAGCAGGATATGAGCCGCCTCGATGCGGTGAGCTATATCAGCCACGGCATCGGCAAGGGTGGCCGCCAGCTGGAATCGAAAGCTCCGCAAGGTTCCGAAGAAGCCGCAGCCGAGGCCGAACAGTCCAAGGATGCCGGCTCGAAGAAGGAAACGGCGCTCGACCAGTTTACGGTCAACCTCAACAAGAAGGCCGAAGATGGGCGCATTGATCCTCTGATCGGTCGCGGGCCGGAAGTGGACAGGACAGTCCAGATTCTCTGCCGCCGCAGCAAGAACAACCCGCTTTATGTCGGCGATCCCGGCGTCGGCAAGACCGCGATCGCCGAAGGTCTTGCGCGCAAGATCGTGGAGGGCGACGTGCCAGAGGTGCTGCAGGAAGCGGTGATCTACTCGCTCGACATGGGCGCGCTGCTGGCCGGAACACGCTATCGCGGCGATTTCGAAGAGCGCCTGAAACAGGTCGTTTCAGAGCTCGAGGGCATGCCGCATGCGATCCTGTTCATCGACGAGATCCACACTGTGATCGGCGCGGGCGCGACCAGCGGCGGGGCGATGGACGCCTCGAACCTGTTGAAGCCGGCGCTGTCTTCGGGTGCGATCCGCTGCATCGGGTCGACCACCTACAAGGAATTCCGCAACCACTTCGAGAAGGATCGCGCGCTGCTGCGTCGCTTCCAGAAGATCGACGTGAACGAGCCCACCATCGAAGACACGGTGGAGATCCTGAAAGGTCTGCGCAGCGCCTTTGAAGAGCATCACAACGTCAAGTACACGCCCGATGCGCTGAAGACCGCGGTCGAGCTTTCGGCGCGCTATATCAATGACCGCAAGCTGCCCGACAAGGCAATCGACGTCATCGACGAGGTCGGCGCGATGCAGATGCTGGTGCCGCCCAGCCGCCGCAAGAAGAAGATCACAGCCAAGGAAATCGAGGCCGTGATCGCGACAATGGCGCGCATTCCGCCCAAGTCGGTGTCGAGCGACGACAAAAAGGCGCTCGAAAACCTTTCTCGCGACTTGAAGCATGTCGTGTTCGGCCAGGATGAGGCGATCCAACGCCTGTCGACCGCGATGAAGCTGTCGCGCGCCGGCCTGCGCGATCCGGACAAACCGATTGGTTCGTTCTTGTTCTCCGGCCCCACCGGCGTCGGCAAGACAGAAGTCGCGCGGCAGCTCGCCAGCATCATGGGCATCGAACTCAAGCGCTTCGACATGTCCGAATATATGGAGCGCCACTCGGTCAGTCGCCTGATCGGTGCACCTCCGGGCTATGTCGGTTACGACCAGGGCGGTCTGCTCACCGATGCAGTCGATCAGAACCCACATTGCGTCCTCTTGCTCGACGAGATCGAAAAGGCGCACCCGGACCTGTTCAACATCCTGCTGCAGGTAATGGATAATGGCCGCCTGACCGACCATCACGGCAAGACTGTCGATTTCCGCAACGTGGTCCTCATCATGACGACCAATGCCGGCGCTGCCGACATGGCGAAGAGCGGCATCGGCTTTGGCGATGTGTCCAAGGAAGACGCCGGGACCGAGGCCGTGAACAAGATGTTCACGCCCGAGTTCCGCAACCGCCTCGATGCGATCGTGCCCTTTGCCTATCTCGGCAAAAACACCGTTGCCCGCGTGGTCGACAAGTTCATCCTCGAGCTTGAACTCCAGCTCGCAGAACAGAACGTCCATATCCAGTTCGACAGCGATGCGCGCGCGTGGCTGGCGGACAAGGGTTATGACAAGCTTTACGGCGCACGCCCGATGGGCCGCCTGATCCAGGACAAGATCAAGCAGCCGCTGGCTGAAGAATTGCTGTTCGGCAAGCTTGCCGATGGCGGAGAGGTGTCGGTGACAATGAAGGACGGCAAGCCCTCCTTCGAACTCACCCCGTCACCGCCGAAAGCCAAGCCAAAGCGCAAGGCTCCGGTGCGCAAGAAAGCGGCCGCGAAGAAGTCGCCGCCAGCGACCAAGGACGGCCCGACGAGCGATACAAAGCCGGAACAATCGGGCAGCGACAAGGAAAGCTGATCAAGCTTTAATCGAAAACGGGGCGCGGGAGGGGAAACCTTCTCGCGCCCTTTTCGTAGTTAGATCATGCAGAAACCTCCCGCATCCCATTGGATCCGGCCCGAGCCGTGGGGCATTCACGTGGCCCCCGCCGATGTGTGGATTGATCCGGGCCGGGCGGTTTCGCGCGCGCTCGTCACGCATGGGCACGCAGACCATGCGCGCGGCGGACATGGCGAAACCCTCGCCACGCCTGAAACGCTCGCGATCATGGAATTGCGCTACCGCACGGGCTCGCAGGACGAGGCCGGAGAGATCCCGCACAAGGCGATCCCCGTGGAATATGGCGAGACAGTCAGCCTTGGTGGCGGCGTCGATGCGACCTTCATCCCCGCAGGGCACGTCCTCGGCTCCGCACAAGTCCTGCTGGAACATGCCGGCGAGCGGGTGATCGTCACTGGGGACTACAAGAGACGCCCTGACCCCACCTGCGCACCTTTCAAAGTTGCGCCATGCGACATCTTCATCACCGAGGCGACCTTCGGCCTGCCTGTGTTCACCCATCCGCCGATTGCCGAAGAGATGGCGAAGCTGCTTTCAGCGCTTGAAGCGCATCCCGACCAGTGCGTGCTCGTCGGCGCCTATGCGCTTGGCAAAGCGCAGCGCGTGATCGCCGAATTGCGCGCAGCAGGGCATGGCGAGCCGATCTACCTTCACGGGGCACTCGAAAAGATGTGCCGTCTCTACGAACGGCACGGCGTCAGCCTCGGCGAACTGCGCCTTGTGAGCGATCATTCCAAGGAAGAGATGCAGGGCAGCATCGTCATGGCCCCGCCCAGTGCACTGAACGATCGCTGGAGCAGGCGGCTGCCCAATCCGATCACCGCGATGGCTTCGGGCTGGATGCGAGTGCGCCAGCGCGCTCGCCAGCGCGGCGTCGAATTGCCACTGGTGATATCGGACCATGCCGACTGGAATGAGCTGACGGACACGATCGTGGAGGTAAACCCGCAGGAAACCTGGATCACACATGGTCGCGAGGAGGCCCTTCTGCGCTGGTGCGAACTCCATCAACGCCGCGCGAGAGCCTTGGCTCTGGTTGGACGCGAGGACGAGGATGACTAGGCGGCTAGATCAACTGGAGCGCGTAGAGGTTACGAGCCGCGACGAGCTGAGGGCCTGGCTTGATGCGAACCATGCGACCGCGCACTCTTGCTGGCTCGTCACATTCAAAAGGACGGGAGGCGATAAGTATCTCTCATACAACAGTGTTGTCGAGGAGCTGCTTTGCTTTGGCTGGATCGACAGCCTACCGCGCGCGCTCGATGAGCGGCGCACTATGCTTCTCATTTCTCCTAGGAAGCCAGGGAGCAACTGGTCCAAGGACAATCGTGATCGGGTCAAAAAGCTCGAAGCAGAAGGTCGTATGCACCTCGCCGGCCATGAATGCCTCGCTTTGGCTAAACGCGATGGCTCCTGGGAGAGGCTCAAGCAAACTGAGACCGGAGAAGCGCCGCTGGATCTGGCAAGGGCGTTGGAAGAAGCAGGGGCGAGCGACCAGTGGGACGCCTTCTCGCTTTCGGTCCGCCGTCGGTCGCTCGAATTGTTGCTGGCCGCCAAACTCCCCCAAACGCGTGCAAACCGCATAGAGAGAATCGTAAAGGCAAGTGTCGCCGGCGAGGACCCAACCCTGTGGAGGCCCAAAGCGCAATGAAGGCCTTCTCGACCCTCCTCGACACTCTGGTCTACACCACCAGCCGCAATCGCAAGCTTGCGCTGATCGCCGAATATCTTCGCGAAACCCCTGATCCTGATCGCGGATGGGCACTCGCCGCGCTTACGGGAGAGCTCGACTTTCCCGCGGTCAAGAGTTCGACCATCCGCAACCTGATGAAGGATCGGGTCGATCCGGTTCTCTGGACATTGAGCCGCGATTTTGTCGGAGATACTGCAGAAACAGCAAGCCTGCTCTGGCCCGAGCCCGGCGTTGTCGACGACGACCCGCCGAGTGTGTCGCAGGTGGTCGAGCTGCTTTCCTCACTCAACCGCAACACCGCTCCCAAGGAACTGCCGGGCCTGCTCGACAGGCTCGATCCCAATGGCCGTTTTGCGCTTATCAAGCTGGCCACGGGAGGTATGCGCATCGGCGTTTCCGCTCGCCTTGCCAAGACCGCTTTTGCGCTGGCCTTCGACGTCTCAGTGGAGGAGGTCGAGGAATACTGGCACGCGTTGGAGGCGCCCTATCCCACCCTGTTCGCCTGGGGTGCGGATGGCGCAGATCCGCCCGATGTCTCGAATACCCCGCGCTTCCGACCGTTTATGCTGGCGCACCCCCTGGAAGACACGAAAGTCGACCTCCAGGACTACGCCGCCGAGTGGAAATGGGACGGCATCCGCGTCCAGCTTGTTCGCGTCGGTGGAGAGACGCGGCTCTATTCGCGCTCCGGTGACGACATTTCTGCGACTTTTCCCGAATTGCTCGATGTGCTGCCGTTGGATGCAGTGCTAGATGGCGAGTTGCTGGTGCGCGGCGATGTGCAGGGCGGCGAACAAGGCGGGGCGGCCAGCTTCAATGCCTTGCAGCAACGGCTTGGGCGCAAGACTGTGTCGAAGAAGATGCTTGCCGAATCCCCAGCATTCGTGAGGCTTTACGATGCACTGATCCTCGAAGGGAATGACCTGCGCGAGCAACTCTGGACCGACCGGCGCACTGCTCTCGAAGCGCTGATGAGCCAGATGCCCGCCTCTCACTTTGACCTGTCGGAAATCGTCGAAGCGCGCGATTTCGATCACCTTGCCCAAATCCGCGAAGGCACCCGCGATGACGCAATCGAGGGCCTTATGCTGAAGGCAAAGGACAGCCCATACATCGCCGGACGCAAGGTCGGTTACTGGTACAAGTGGAAGCGCGATCCGCTGCTGATCGATTGCGTCCTCATGTATGCGCAGCGCGGCTCCGGCAAACGGTCGAGCTTTTATTCGGACTACACATTCGGTTGCTGGGATGGCGATCCGGACGAGGGGGCGGAACTGCTGCCCGTCGGCAAAGCCTATTCCGGTTTCACGGATGCAGAGCTCAAGAAGCTCGACAAGCTTGTACGCCAGACAACGCTCAACCGGTTCGGTCCGGTGCGCGAGGTCGAGCGTACGCTCGTATTCGAGGTCGCATTCGACAGCGTGCATTCATCGAAGCGCCACAAGTCAGGCCTCGCCATGCGCTTCCCGCGCATTCACCGCATCCGCTGGGACAAGCCGGTCCATGAGGCCGACCGGATCGAAACAATTCGTGCACTCATTCGGGATTGAGTTGCACTTCGCAACTGGATCGCTAATCTTCTCGCAGAGGAGAACATTTTCATGACCCTGCACGAACAATCCATCGCCGTTTATCGCTCGCGGCTCGATACGCTCAGCGCGATGCTGACGAAGGCCGAAACGCATCCCGAAGGCGATGCGCTGCTTGAGACCAAGCTTGCCGAAGACATGCATCCGCTGGCCACGCAGGTGCGATTCGTGGCGAACCTGCCCGGTGAGGCCCTGCCGCGCCTTACCGAACGCGCCTTCTCGTCACGCGAAGAGAATGCAACCACGCTAGCCGAAGCGAAGGCTCACATCGCGCAGACGGCTGAGCTTCTCGATTCGATTGATCCAGACGAATTGGTCGGCGTTGAAGATACGATTGTTTTCGATCTTCCCAACGGGATGCAATTCACGATGACCGCCGAGCAATATATCCGCGAATGGTCGCTGCCGAATTTCTATTTCCACCTCACCACGGCCTATGCGCTTCTGCGCATGGCTGGCCTTGAGCTGGGCAAAGCGGACTTCATGCCGTTTATGATGAAATACATGACGAAAGGTCCAAGCTGAGCTTCAACCCAGCGCATCGCGCACCGCGACGGAGTGGTGTTTGGCGTTCTCGGCGTAGTGCGCCGTTCCGATCTTCATCCCCATGATGGCAGCATCGGAAAGATCCTTGAGCTTCTTCGCCGGACGCCCTGCCCACAATTCGCGCGGTTCCATCACCTTGCGCTCAGTCAGCATCGCACCGGCCGCGAGCATGGCGTCAGAACCGATGACCGCCTTGTTCATGACAATTGCGCCAAGCCCCACAAAGCCGCGATCGTGGATGGTGCAGCCGTGCACCATCGCCATATGTCCGATCAGCACGTCGTCTCCGATGATGAGCGGACAACCGTCGGGATCATCGGGCCTTGGCGGGTCACAATGCAGCACGCTGCCGTCCTGAACATTGGTCCGCTCACCTATGCGGATTGTGAAGACGTCAGCGCGAACGACGCAATTGTACCAGATCGACGATCCTGCTCCGATCTCAACATCACCGATGATCGTAGAACCGGGCGCTATGAACGCGCTTTCATGGATTTTCGGCGCTTTGCCGTGGATCGGGATAATGTTGGCTCCGGGGTGAGCGATCATGTGCGTTGCTCCCACTGCTGTTTCGTCAGCGAATATTGGATGACCGGATTATCTTTCTCCGGGAAGTCCGGATCGACAAAATCGAGGTCCTTGCGGCGCTCCATACCCAGCTTTTCCATCAGCTTCCAACTGCCGACATTCGCTTCGCTGGTCAGGGCGACAACATGCGGAGCATCGACGCGGCCGAAAGCCCAGTCGATGACTGAAAGCATGGCCTCGCCTGCATAGCCCCGCCGCCAACGATCCTCGCGCACAAGCCAACCGATCTCGTGATCGCCCTGATTGGGTGCATGCGCGTTATCGACCCGCTTGATCCCGCACGTCCCAACCATCTCGCCGGTCGCTTTCTCGATCATGAAAAGGAAGCTGAAACCCTCGCGCGAATGGAGTTGCATCGATTTGGAGTGCTTTGCCTCGATCTCGTGCAATTCCTTCACGCCCCCAAGATGCTCCATCACCGTCGGTGTGTTGAGGAGGCGATCCTGCTCCGCCGCATCGCCCTCGCCAATTGTGCGCAAGACAAGGCGCTCGGTTTCGAACACGATCTCAGGCACCTTGTCTGTCCCATTGCTCGCGAGTGATTGCGTGGACGATTACCGGGCCATAGCCATGGGACCATAAGGCGTCCTCGAAATCGAGATCCCGTCGGCGTTCCATGCCGAGCCGCACCATCAGGCCCCAGCTTGCGGCGTTCCCCTCGACCGTGAGCGCAATGATCGGATCGGCGCCAAACTTCGTAAAGCCGATATCTATCGCGGCTCGCGCGGCCTCTTTCGCATAGCCCTTGCCCCAGGCGTCCTCACGCAGGCGCCACCCGGCTTCCATTTCGCCGAAGGGTCCATTCTCGTCCGTGCAGCGCTTCAGACCGCAGAAACCGAGAATTGCGCCATCTTCCTTGCGCTCGACCACCCAGAAGGTGTGGCCGAAGTCGCTCTGATACCGCTCCAGCCGTGCGCGCACATCGCTTTTTCGCTCATCGTCCAGCAAGCCCCCCAGCCATTGCATGACGGCTGGTGTGTTCGTGCCCTCGAAGAACGGCTCCCAGTCCTCCTCGCGCCAGTCGCGCAGGACCAGGCGGTCGGTTTCGTGCCGGAATTCAGCCATTCAAAAGACGCGCAGCCACAGGCGCATGATAGGTCAAAACCCCGCTGCAACCGGCGCGTTTGAAAGCGAGAAGCTTTTCCATCAGCAAGGCATCGCGGTCCCCCGCCCCAACCGATTGCGCAGCCTCGATCATCGCGTATTCGCCGCTCACCTGATAGGCGAAGACCGGTACGCCAAATGCCTGTTTCACGCGGTAAATGATGTCGAGATAGGCAAGGCCCGGCTTGACCATCACGCTGTCTGCGCCCTCGGCAATGTCGAGTTCGACTTCGCGCAGCGCCTCATCGGCGTTGGCAGGGTCCATCTGGTAACTCTTCTTGTCGCCTTTCAACAACCCACCGGAGCCGACAGCATCACGGAATGGGCCATAGAACGCGCTCGCATATTTCGCGGCATAGCTCATGATCTGGACATTGTGATGATTGCCCATTTCGAGCGCCATGCGGATGGCATGGACGCGGCCATCCATCATATCGGATGGCGCGATGATGTCCGCGCCCGCTTCTGCCTGGTTGAGCGCCTGGTCGACCAGCACCGCAACGGTGTCATCGTTTGTGACATAACCTTTATCGTCGAGCAGCCCGTCCTGCCCGTGGCTCGTATACGGATCGAGCGCCACGTCGGTCAGCACGCCGAGATCTTCTCCGCAGGCATCCTTGATCGCGCGGATCGCGCGGCACATGAGGTTGTCAGGATTGTGCGCCTCTGCCCCATCGTCCGAGCGGCGATCAGGCTGGGTATTCGGAAACAGCGCCACCACCGGAATGCCAAGATCAACGGCTTCTTTCGCGCGCGCCACAATGCCATCGACCGACCAGCGCGAGACCCCGGGAAGCGAGCCAACCGGCTCCTCGACACCGTCACCATCGGTCACGAAGAGTGGCCAGATCAGATCGGACGGCGTTATGATGGCCTCACGATGGAGCGAACGGCTCCATGCGGACGCGCGCGTGCGGCGCATGCGGGTGTTGGGATAGCTTGCTCTCATGAGCGGCAGGATTGCAGCAATTCGATTGGCTAATCAATCGCGCTTGTCGCTCGCCCGCGTCAGTTTCGCGATCAGGAAACGCGCTGGGCAAGATCGATCTTCTCGATCTCACGCTCGGGTTCTTCGACTTCGCTGGGCAATGGGACGAGGTCCTCGAGCGCCGCGCCCGGCTCGATCTGACGCAGGGTCAAAAGCCGCTCCTGAAATTCGACCAGCTCATTACCAGAAAGCACCGCCCGTGTGACGAAGTTCACACTAGCGGGATTGATATGCCGGCCATTGCGATACATTTCATAGTGCAGGTGCGGTCCGGTCGAGAGGCCCGTCGAACCGACATAGCCGATTACCTGCCCGCGCCGCACGCTCTGTCCGCGGCTGACCGACATGCGGCTCATATGGCAATACCGCGTGGAAAGCCCGCTCCCATGGTCGAGCCTCACCGCGATGCCGCAACCCCCGGCACGTCCCGCAGAGGAGACGCGGCCATCGGTCACTGCAACGATCGGGGTTCCGTGACGTGCGCGGAAATCCAGCCCTGCGTGCATGCGGCGATAACCCAGGATCGGGTGGCGACGCATGCCATAACGCGACGATATGGCCCCCGGCACAGGAGCAACGAGCCCTCGGCGCTGTTCACCCACGCCAGACGCTTCGTAAAAGCGCCCGTCCTTGCCCCAGCGCATCAACTGTGTCTTTGGCTCACCGCCGCGCTCTATACCGGCATAAAGGAGCTGGCCTGCCTGGCGCTCACCCGTTGCGGCGCGGCGATAGGCTATGATGATGTCGAATTCGTCGTTTGACCGCACTTCGCGGTCCATGTCGATTTGTTCATCTACCGTACGAAGATAGTCCTGAACCGCGCTTGCAGGGACACCGGCGGCGCGCATCGAGCGGTAGAGGCTTGATCCAACCCTGCCGCGTATGCGCAAGGGCGTGTCGTCCACCCGGATGAAATTGCGAGCCAGGGACAGCGATCCGCCTTGCCCGGTCTCGGCATCCATACCCTGCCGCGCAATTTCGAGCTCAAGGTCAAAGCGGGCCCGGAACTTGAGGATATCAAGCGGGCGCGCTGCATCGGCAGCTGCCCTGCGGCCCAGGGTAATGTCGATTTTGGTTCCCGGCTCGATTTCCGAAAGCGGCATGGCGTCGCCCACCAGGCTGCTGACATTGCCAATATCGCTCGCCGAAACGCCTGCCCTACGAAGCATGCTCGCAAAGCTGTCTCCCGGTGCAAGCGTTGCCACCAGCTGTATTTGCGGACGTTCGGGAGCACTGGCGAGCGGGATGACGTCGGCCGTCGGACCCATCCGCCGACCGCTATCCGCGCCAAACGCCAGAGGCATGATCATCTGGCTGCGAAATTCGTCGCGAATTTCCTCGTCCTGCGGCATTGCTGCCCGCGCTTCGAGCGGGGTCAGGCTCGGCCAGAAGGCCAGCGCCACCGCGCCCAGCGCAACCATCGTTCCAAGGCCGCGGAACCAACGTCGGCTGCCGATATTTTCGGCAAGGTCCGGCGCAAGGTCGAGGCCCTCGAGCCTTTCGCCCGCGCGAAGCTTCCATTCGTCATAGCGCGCGCCCCATCCGCCGACGCGTTCAAGCACCTGGCGTTTGACCTTGGCCTTTGACGAAGGCCCCGCCGATTGCTTCGAGCGGTTGAAGTACGGAGCGAACTCCCGCGCGGTCTGAGCATCGATGCCGACAGGTCGCACGTGGTGTTGCGGCACGGGAACCAGAGCGCCTTGCGACGATGTTTCGTCCGGCCCTTCTGCCTCGTTGCCTTCCGCGAGATCGCCTGAATGTTCCACTTGTCCGATTCCAAATGTGCAGCGAATGAGCCCAGCCCGTCTCTCGCGCGGTTAATGCATGGCCAATTAAGGTAAATGTCCACTTAACTAGCGCTCAGTCGAGTCATCCGTGCGATAAGGTGTTGTACCTATAAGCCAAGAGCCAACAAGCGGCCGTGCACACGTGATCCCAACTTGGGATTGCCCCGAGGCTACGCGGCTGACACAAGCGACGGCGTGACCCGCAACAATTCCAACCTCTCAGGCGGCCATGTGCGAGCGGTGCTTGGCCCCACGAATACCGGCAAGACCCATCTCGCGATTGAGCGGATGTGCGCGCATTCTTCTGGAATGATGGGCTTTCCGCTGCGGTTGCTTGCGCGCGAGGTTTATGACCGCGTCCGTGCGATCAAGGGCGATGCGCAAGTGGCGCTGATAACCGGCGAAGAACGGATCGAACCGCCCGACGCGCGCTATTTCTGTTGTACGGCCGAAGCGATGGATCGTCTTGGAGGCGGTCACGCCTTCGTCGCGATCGATGAGGCGCAGATCGGCGCAGACCCGGAGCGCGGGCACATCTTCACCGATCGTCTGCTGAATGCGCGTGGCCGCGAAGAGACGATGATTCTTGGGTCCGCTACCTTGCAACCGCTCGTTCGTCAGCTGATCCCGGGCGCCGAGATGGTCGAGCGACCGCGCTTCTCCACTCTCACGCATACTGGCAGTGCGAAGCTCTCACGCCTTCCGCGCCGCAGTGCGGTTGTCGCCTTCTCGACGGAGCAAGTTTACGCCATGGCGGAAGCATTGCGCCGTTTTCGCGGCGGAGCGGCCGTGGTCATGGGGGCGCTATCGCCGGAAACCCGCAACAAGCAGGTGGAGCTCTTTCAGTCGGGTGAAGTCGACTATATCGTCGCGACGGACGCGATCGGCATGGGGCTCAACCTTGACCTTCACCATGTAGCATTCGCGGCCCTGACCAAGTTCGATGGGCGTCGCAAGCGCAGGCTTACTCCAGCAGAAATGGCACAGATTGCGGGACGTGCGGGCCGACACCAGACCGATGGCAGCTTCGGTGTTCTTGCAGGTGGCGGCAGTCGGTCAGGCGCACCGATCGAATTTTCCGAGGAAGAGATCTACGCAATCGAGGAGCACCGGTTCGCTCCGCTGACGAAGCTGCATTGGCGCGAAGCAGAGCCCCGTTTCGATTCGCTCGCTACTCTTATCGGGGACCTCGAATCGCGACCCGAACACGAGGTTCTGCGCGCCGCGCCCGAGGCTATTGACCTTGCAGTTCTCAAGCGGCTTGCGAGCGAACCGATTGCGCAATCGGTCAAGGGCAAGGGAAGCGTCCGGCGTTTCTGGGAAGCCTGCTCGCTACCGGATTTCCGGCAATTGGGAGCCGATCCTCACGCGCGGTTCGTCGCGAGGCTCTGGCAAGACCTGCAACAAGGCTATATTGGCGCCGACTTCGTGGCCGCTCGCATCGCTGAACTCGACCGAATGCAGGGCGATATCGATACACTCCAGGGCAGGATAGCCGCGATTCGATCCTGGGCTTATATTTGTCAGCGACCCGACTGGGTTCTGGCACGCGATGAAATGGCTGCGCGGGCGCGCGCGGTCGAAGCTAAACTTTCAGATGCGCTTCATGCGCGTCTTACAGAACGGTTCGTCAACCGGAGGACTGCAATCTTGATGAAATCGCTGGGCCAGGACGGAGGCTCCCTTCCCGTAACTCTCGAACCCGATAACAGCCTGACCGTTGAGGGTGAGACGATCGGCAAGCTCGACGGATTCCGCTTCAGCGTCGACCCCGATGCGGGCGTCGCGGATCGCAGGATGCTGCTCGCCGCCGGTGAGAAGGCACTTCCCGGCATCCTTGCCCAGCGCGCAGACCAGCTGCTCGCAGCGGGTATGGAGGACCTGGCAATCGAGGGCGGCGCAATCATGTGGCAGGGGCGCGAGCTTGCGAAGATTGTCGTCCCGGATGACTTTGCTGCCCCCCGGCTCGAATTCACGCGCGAGATCGCGGCCATCCCCGATGATGCCAAAGCAAGGCTTGAAACTGGGCTTGGCAGCTGGCTGGCGACACAGCTTGAACCGCTCGCACCGCTTCGAAAGCTTGCCGAAGCTGCGAACGATCCCGAGGCTGGCAGTCAGGCGCGCGCGCTTCTCGTCACGCTGATCGATGCACGCGGCGTGGTCGGACGCGAAAAGGCGGGTCTGGAGCATTTGCCCAAGGAAATGCGTCCGTTTCTGCGAAAGCTGGGCGTGACCTTCGGAGCGCTGGATATATTCGCGCGCGATCTGCTCAAGCCCGCGCCGCGCCAGCTTCTCCACAAATTGGCGCTTGATAAAAGGCCACTTCAGGAAGCCATGCTCCCTGTATTGCCCGAAAGCAGTGCCATCCCTGCTGGATATCGGCTCGCAGGCAAGCAGCTGATCAGGGTGGACCTCGCGGAGAAGATCCTTCGTGCAGCGTTCGAGGCAAGAGCGAAAGCAACCGCTAAAGCCGGGAAGGAGCGCAGTCCGCGATTCGCCCTCGATCTGTCGCTGCCGGTCTCGATCGGTCTTGAAGAGGATAACGCGCGGCGCCTGCTTGGGAGCGCTGGCTTTCGGGTTCAGCGTGCGACCGCCCTGCCAGAAGGTGCATACGGACCTGCTGCTCCCGACAGCTGGACCTGGCGACCGCGCCGCGCGAGTGATGAGCGTCGGCCCAAGCGAGGCGAGGCGCGCAAAGGCAAGGGCCGCGGTGCCAAGCCTTCGCCCAAGAATACGGAAGCCAAGCGCAAGCCAAACAGAGGCAATCCGAAAGGCGGGAATGGCAAACGTGGTCCCCGGCATGACACAGGGCCGGCACGCGCGCGCGGCGCGTTCGATGGCCTTGCGGACCTTCTGAAGGGATGACATCGGCAAACGGTGAGGAGGGCACAATGCGCCTCGACCGTTTGCTCGTCTATCTACGCTTTGCCCGCACCCGCTCGATGGCGAAATCCATGATCCTTAGCGGGCAGATGCGCATCAACTCCGCGAGGGTCACGAAGATCAGTTGCGAGGTGGCTGTTGGTGACGTGCTGACATTCGCGCTTCGCGGCGAGATCTGCGTTGCGCGGATAGAGAAACTGCCAGACCGACGTCTATCGCCGGCCCAAGCGGCGAAGGCGTGGAGCCGCGCGGCCTAGGCCACAAGCATACTGTCCAACAGGCTGGACACGTTTCAAATACCATACCGGCCTTGACCCGCCTTGGAAAATAGCCATAGCAGGCGCGCTCAATAACGGATCACCAATCGGAATAGCTCTCACATGACTTACGTCGTCACCGAAGACTGCATCAAATGCAAATACACCGACTGTGTCGAAGTATGCCCGGTCGACTGCTTCTATGAAGGCGACAACATGCTGGTTATCAATCCCAGCGAGTGCATCGACTGTGGCGTGTGCGAACCGGAATGTCCGGCCGAGGCGATCCTTCCGGATACTGAAGACGGGCTTGAGAAGTGGCTTGAGCTGAATACCAAATTCTCTGCCGAATGGCCCAACATCACGAGCCAGAAGGAACCACCTGCGGACGCCGACGACCACAAGGGTGAAGAGAACAAGTTTGAGAAGTATTTCAGCGCCGAGCCAGGCGAAGGCGATTAAGGCCGACCGATCGCTCCAGGCGCCGGAACAGTCGGGCGATCCGAAGCGTTCGGTTGCCATGCACAGATACTTATCCGCCGCCAAATCCGGATGGCTGCAGGCGCAGGCCAACAATACAGGCCTGCTCGCTGCCGGCGTTACCTATTACGCGTTTCTGTCTTTCGTGCCTCTTCTGGCCGCTATCTTCCTGACATACGGTTTGCTGGCCGATCCTTCCCTGGTGGCCGAAAACACACGGGACCTCGCGGCTACGCTGCCTCCATCAGCGGCAGAGCTTGTGGGGGACCAGCTTGAAGAGATCACCAGCGACCGGAGCGGCGCTTCGGGACTGGGCCTGCTTGTCGCCATCGCTCTGTCGATTTTCGGTGCGCGAGTCGCGGCGGGGTCGATTATCACGGCGCTGAATGTCGCTTTTGATGCGTCGGAGAGCCGGGGCCTGATCAAAGCCAACCTGCTTGCCTTGTGCATCACCATTGGCGCGATGGTCGCGTTCGGCCTGATCGCTGTTCTTACCACGCTGGCCGGTACTGTGATCTCAGATGCGGGCGGTGCGGGCGCGAGCCTTGCGATTGCCCTGCTGGCTGGGCTGGGCGGGTCAATCCTTGCTTACCGCATCGTGCCCAATGTGGACGATGTCTCAACGAGCGAAGCGCTGCGCGGGGCGATACCTTTTGCCATAGGGTGGGTAACGGCAAGCGCTGGCTTTGCCTGGTACGCTTCGAATTTCGGTAACTACAATGCGACTTACGGATCGCTTGGTGCCGTTGTCGTATTCCTGACATGGTTGTATCTGTCGGCATATCTGTTGCTTCTGGGTGCCCACATCGCTGCCGCTTCCCGGTCAGATGCTCACTAAATACGTCAGACTCGCAATATTGTTGCGATTATGCTATATAATGAGGCAACCGCGCCGGTCGGACCCGATCGCGGAGGTGAAACCAGAAAGGCCCTCTACCAGCTAAAACAGCTTCAGACAGCATCTTACCGGTCCAGCTCTCGGTGTCGAGCCGCTGAACCGCAAAGGAAAGATGTTGCGTTTTCTGACAGTTGTTGGGCCGCATGAAAGGAACTCGCATGGCAAGCAATGCGCCCGCCTTTACCGTTGGCGACTATGTTGTTTACCCCAAGCACGGCGTTGGCCGTGTGATTGAACTGCAAAGCGAAGAAATCGCCGGCATGCACCTTGAGCTGTATGTTCTGCGATTCGAAAAAGAACGCATGACACTCCGTGTTCCGGTCAACAAGGTCGAGTCCATCGGCATGCGCAAGCTTTCCTCGGACAAGACTCTGAAAGAAGCGATGGACACGCTGAAGGGTAAGCCGAAGGTAAAGCGGACCATGTGGTCGCGCCGCGCTCAGGAATATGAGGCGAAGATCAATTCGGGCGAGATCGTCCTGATCGCGGAGGTCACCCGTGATCTCTTCCGCCCTGACGATCAGCCCGAGCAGAGCTATTCCGAGCGTCAGATCTTCGAAGCGGCGTCGAGCCGCTTGGCACGTGAGCTTGCTGCGATGGAAGAGACCGACGAGCCGACGGCACTCGAGAAAATTCTCGAGGTCCTGCGCGAGCACGCTCCGCAATATTACGACAATGACGACGAGAGCAAATAAGCCGCGCTCTCCGACCTTTTGAAAAGGGCCGCCCGATCGGGTGGCCCTTTTTCGTTCGTGATCACAACTTGTCTTGCAACCACTCTCTCAGTGTATTATGTCGGCAATACACATAGTCTTGATCGTGGAGGGTTCGATGTTCCGTAAACTTGGCCAATATATGAAGAAGGGCGCAGGCGCGTTGGCAGCGCTTGCACTCGGGGCATCGCTCTCGGGATGCGCCTATATGAACAACTGGGGCGAGGTCGACGGCGTGCCGCTTGCCGATCTCGATATGTCCGGTGACGCGCCGACGCAAATCACGCTTGCAGGGCCAGATAAGGTCATGATCGCCGAAGGCGATGTGCTCACCATCACGCTCGAAGGGAATGAGGCAGCAGGCGAAGCGTTGCGTTTTGATCGGGACGGGAGCCGCCTGACTATCGCACGCGATAGCAAGATCTATGACGGCTCGAGCCCCGCAATCGTGCGCATGACTTTACCCGCTCCAAGCGGTCTGGCGATTGCGGGAAGCGGCAGGATCGAATCCGCCAGCATGGCGAGCACAGCCGAAATCGAAATTGCCGGATCAGGTGCAATTTCAGTGGAGAGGATCGAAGCCGAGCGGCTCGATATCGAGATTGCCGGATCGGGCGATGTCATGGCAGCGGGTACGGCAACCGTGTTGTCCATCGAGATTGCGGGTTCGGGGGACGTTCAGCTCGCACAGCTCACCGCAGATGATGTGAGCGTAGAAATCGCCGGGTCAGGTGACGTCACTCTCGCTTCCAATGGCAAAGTCAATGCAGAGATCGCCGGTTCGGGCGACGTTGTTGTTGTCGGTTCGGCCACATGCACCGTTTCGACCGCGGGTTCGGGATCGCTGACATGCCGCCCCGGCCCAGAAGCTGCCAGCGCTGGTGACAGTGAAGTAGTGGCCGCAGATTAAACACTTCCGGGCAATTCCCGGCTTGCTTTATCAACGGGAGCGCGCATGGTGATCGCCATGCGCGCTCCTGCTGTATTAGGCCTCGTGGCCATGTCGCTGATGTTGTCCGGCTGTCTGGTAAAGACGGCAGCAAATGTCGTAACCGCGCCAGTGCGGGCGGCAGGCAAAGCTGTCGATCTTGCAACGACAAGCCAATCGGAAGCGGACGAAGCGCGAGGGCGCGAAATTCGCCGCCGCGAAGAGCGTTTAGGCAAGCTGGAGCGCGAATATCGCGAGTTGAGCGAAGACTGCGAGAACGGCGATCGCCGCGCCTGCGAAGAGGCACGCGAAGTCTATGCCGAAATTCAGGAATTGCTCCCGACCGTTCCGGTCGAGCCACGCTGACACTATTGCGTCGCGGCGCGACGAAGCCGGTCATTGATAGCCCGGCCCACTTCTCCATACGGGATCGGCGCAACCGCAATGGACGGTTTGTGAGAAGCGGCCGCCTGATGAAGACAATCATACAGTCGCGCCGCTGCCTGGTTGAGATCACCAGCCTGCGACAGATTGCAGTCGCCTTCAAGCGACCCGAAGCCAATGAAGAACTCGTCTTGCGCAACTTCCGATGCGCTTAGCCTCATCGGCTTGCCCGGCGAATAGTGCCTTTCCATCTGGCCCGGCGCTTCGATGCCGGAACCCTCGACTTCGCTTTCAGCGCCGAGAATACGCTCAAGCGTTTCTTTCGTAACAGGGCCTGGGCGCAATAATGTCCAGCCGCCTGTCGGCCTCAGCGCTACGATCGACGACTCCAGCCCGCTCTCGCTCGAACCCCCATCGAGGATCAGCGGTGCATTGTCGCCCAAAGAGTCGATCACGTGATCGGCACGTGTTGGACTGATATGTTCGCTGCGATTGGCTGATGGTGCTGCCAGAGGCACGCCCACTGACTTCAACACAGCCTGCATCACCTTATGCGACGGTTGACGAAGTCCGATCGTCGGCAATCCTGCAGTCACTGCCATGGTAACTGGCGCATCTGCGCGAAGGGGCAGGACAAGGGTCAGTGGTCCGGGCCAGAACCTCTCGGCCAGTTCGAGGGCCCGGTCATCAAATTCGGCCAGTTCCTGCGCCTGTTCGATATCCCGAACATGCACGATCAGCGGATTGAAATCCGGCCGCCCCTTTGCCGCATATATCCTGGCGACAGCTTCAGCGCTGTCGGCGCGCGCTGCGAGGCCGTAAACGGTCTCGGTCGGCACGGCGACAAGTTCTCCGGAAATCAGATAATCGGCGGCCTTCGCGATTCCTGCCGCGTCTGGCGATATGATTTCCGTAGCGTCCTTGTCGGTCATGCTTGCGCGCTATATCTGATGCCTCGACTTGCCAAGCAGACTTTAATTGCAAGGCCGCATGAAAAAGAGGACCAACGCAACGTGACCCCTTACACGCCGCCCACTCAGGACCAGTTGCTCGCCATCCGGGTCAACGCCGGAATCGATCAGCTCGCTCAGACGGAGACCTTCGCGCACGCTGAAGCCGATCTGGTGGAGGCTATCGTCGAAGGGGTGGGTCAGTTCGCTGCGGGTGAATTCGCCCCGCTCAATCGTGTCGGTGATCTGGAAGGTGCTAAGCTGGAGAACGGCGTGGTCCGCCTGCCGGATGGGTTTGCGCAAGCCTATCAGGAGTATGTCGAGCAGGGATGGAATGCCATCGCAAGCCCGCAGGACCATGGCGGACAAGGCTTACCGTTCACGCTCGCCTGCAACGTTTTGGAAAATCTCGGTTCAGCCAACATGGCATTCAGCCTTCTCCCGATGCTTTCGGTGGGGGCGATTGAAGCGCTCGAACATCATGGCAGCGATCAGCAAAAGGCCATGTACCTGCCTGATCTCGTGAGCGGCAAATGGTCGGGAACGATGAACCTGACCGAACCTGCGGCCGGCAGCGACGTCGGCGCGCTGCGCTCCACCGCTGAGCCGATCACCGAAGGCGAACATGCCGGCAAGTATCGAATTGCTGGTCAGAAGATCTACATCACGTGGGGCGATCATCAGCTCGCTGAGAACATCATCCACCTCGTGCTGGCACGCCTCCCCGGTGCTCCTGAAGGATCGCGCGGCATTTCGCTGTTCGTGGTGCCAAAGTACCACGTTAATGCTGACGGCTCGCTTGGCCCTCATAATGATCTTCGCCCGGTCAGCCTCGAACACAAGCTGGGCATCCATGCTTCACCGACCTGTGTCATGAGCTATGGCGACAACGGCGAGTGTATCGGAGAGCTGGTGGGACAAGAGAACCGCGGGCTGATGGCGATGTTCACCATGATGAACAATGCGCGCATCAATGTCGGCAATCAGGGCGTCCAGATCGGGGAGCGCGCAACCCAACAGGCGATCGCTTATGCGACCGACCGTGTGCAGTCCGCCCGCGCCGGTTCGCCCGACAAGACGCCGGTTGCCATTATCGAGCATCCCGACGTGCGCCGCATGATCCTGCGAATGAAGGCGCTGACCGAGGCAGCCCGTGCCTTGCTCTATTACTGCGCCGGACAGGTTGATCGAAGCACCATCGGTGATCAGGACGCGAAGAACCGCTCGGAAATTCTCGTCCCATTGCTGAAGGCCTGGGGCACCGATATTGGTGTCGAAGTCGCAGGGCTCGGTGTCCAGATTCACGGCGGCATGGGCTTCATCGAAGAAACCGGCGCAGCACAGCATTGGCGTGATGCAAGGATTGCACCGATCTATGAGGGCACGAACGGCATTCAGGCTGCCGACCTGGTCACCCGAAAACTGGGGCTTGAGGGCGGTGAAGCCATGATTTCATTGTTTGAGGAGATCGCGCGCGATGCTGGCGAGGAAGCGGGGCTTGTTGCACTGGCAAGCGATTGCATCGATATTGCCCGCTGGATGCAGGGTGAGGCGAGCCTCGATGATCGTCTCGCCGGAAGCGTGCCTTTCTGCACCATGGCGGCGGTCGCGGTCGCCGGTTGGCAGCTGATGAAACAGGCAAAAGCTGTTGCCGACGGCGCGGCGCCCGCGTTGGCGGAAACAAAGCCGGTCACCGCTCGCTTCTTCCTCGACAGGATTGTGCCAGAGGCCGCGGGGCTGAAGGCCGGGGCAGTTGCCGGTGCCGACCTGCTCTACACCCTTCCCTCCGATATGCTGGCAGGCTGAGGCTGAGTGACCGAGCGCCGCGAACCACTTGAGCGTATTGCCGATGCGCTGGAGCGGTTGGCACCGCCGGTACAATCGCCCGTCGATTGGCTCGGATCGCCGGCCTATGTCTGGACCGGCAACGTCGCAAAGCCGGTAGCCCGTATCGAAACAATAGAATTTGAGACTTTGCGGGGTATCGATGAGCAGAAGATAGCTGTCTCGACTAACCTGGAGCGGCTCGCGAAGGGTGCTGCTGCGCATGACATGCTTCTTTGGGGTGCTCGCGGTATGGGGAAGTCGGGGCTGATCCGGGCTGCAAGCGCACGGCTTATCGAAAAGCATCCGGGGCGGTTCGCACTCGTTCAGGTCGTGTCAGATGGGCTCAGCTCGATTGCGGATCTAATCGACATCCTTTCTAAACAGGACCGGGCGTATTTGTTGTTCCTTGACGACCTTGGGTTTGCGCACGGCCAGCCGCACGAAAATCTGGCGCTGCGCAGCTTGCTGGACGGGACTATCGTTGCCCGACCCTCCAATATCCGCCTTGCCGTCACATCGAACCGACGAGCCATTGTTCAGCGAGGTCACGAAGAAGCCGCCGCACTGCACGAACGCGATGAGCGCGATGATGCCTTGGCACTCGCGGACCGCTTTGGTCTTACGCTCGGCTTTCATCCCTGCGATCAGGGCACATATCTCGAGATCGTCCACGCCTATACCGATCCGCTCGATCTCTCTTTCGACGAAGAAGAAGCGCTTGCATGGGCGATCGCTCGCGGCAACAGATCAGGCCGGATTGCTTATCAATTTGCGAACGAGGTTGCAGGCAGATCCGGCAAGGCGCTTTAGCGAACCTCCTGCCCGGCCTGCTGGCGCAGATAGTCTTCCTCGAAAGTCGCCCGCGGATCGACCAGCTCTCCTTGCGGCCTTAACGGAGCTCCGGTGCGACGCGCGATCCCTGCGCCCGGCTGCGCGCCCGGTGCATATGTGCGCCAGATTATTCCGGCCGTATCGTCAGAAACCAGAAGCGAACCGTCGCCCGCCCATTCGACCCATGTCGGGCGACCTTTTGTCGTGCCGTCCTCGTTCAGAAAGCCGGTGAGCACGGGAACTGGCTTGCCTTGCGGCTTGCCGAACTCGTCGAACGCCACATAGACAACGTCATAACCCGAGGGCGGTTTGCGGTTCCACGACCCATGGCGGGCAACGAAAGCGCCGCTCGCCATCGCCTCACCCATCCTGTGACCTTCAGCGGTGAAAACAAGGCCGAGCGCTGCCACATGAGGGCCCAGTGCGAATTCGGGATTGCGAGAATACTCCAGCAGGAAACGCGGCATCGGCGCTTCGACACGGCGGTCGATATTCTCGCGATAATAAACCCAGGGCCAGCCATACTGTGCCCCGAGCGGGACGTTTGTGAGATAATCCGGCACGAGATCCGAGCCGAGCATGTCGCGCTCATTCACAGTGGTCCAGAGCTCGCCCGACCAAGGACTGAAATCCAGCCCGTTGGGATTGCGAAGCCCGGCTGCGAAGGGGCGAGCCGTCTCATTCTCAAGGTTGTATTCCCAGATCGCGGCGCGCCCTTCCTCGACCTCCATGCCGGACTCGCCGATATTGCTGACCGAACCGACCGCGATGTAAAGCCGGTCGCCGTCGGGATGGATCTCCATATTGCGCATCCAATGACCGCCACCTGCGGGCAAATCCATGAGCTTGCGCGGGGTGCCCGTCACCGCTTCACTTCCAAGCTCGTAGTCCCAGGCCAGCACCGCGTCGTGATTGGCGACGAACAGCGTGCCGTCATGCCAGCTCATGCCTGAGGGGGAATCCAGCCCTTCGCTCAAGATCGTGACCTGGGTTTCAGCTACTCCATCACCGTCCGCGTCGCGCAGCAATACGATCTGGTTGGGCGACTCGCCTGCCGCGCCCGCTTCTGAAAACAAATAGCTCGCAACCCACCCGCGGATGGTGGCCATGATACCGCCCTCGCCCTCTTGATCGCTCTTTGGCGACCGGGTGAGCGTGACGAGAACATCCCCATTGGGAAGCGCGTAAAGCACGCGCGGATGTTCGAGGCCCTCGGCAAATCGGCCCACGGTCAACCCATCGGCAGCCACGGGCAACTGCCCGTCTTCCCAGCCCACGGGTTTCGCGATCTGTACTGTAGGAAAGCTTTCAGCCTCAGGCGCCTGTAGCGTAGGATCGGTACCTGCGACGGCATCGACCGACAGATCAGCCGTATCTCCCCGCGACAGGAAGTAAAAACCGACGCCCAGTATCGCGACAAAGACGACGACAGCGATTGCGAGTTTGCGTAGAATTCCCATGTAGGCGAAATAGGTCGGAGCCTCGCTGCCGACAACCCGATAGTTCTGCGCCTCCATTTCCCCGGGCTTGGCGCACTTCAGGAAGAACCATGTTCGATTTCAAACCCGATCCATCGCTCGATATCGCTGAACGCTATCGCCAACTCGTTGACGCGGCCGATGCCCTGACCTCGGACGAGCCCGATGCTGTTGCTAATATGGCGAATGCGGCGGCGCTGATCTGGGAGTTTGTGGGCGACCTCAACTGGGCAGGCTTCTATCGCGTGGGCGAGAGCAAGTCTGGGGGTGAAGAGCTGATCCTCGGTCCATTTGTCGGACGTCCTGCCTGTATTCGCATACCTATCGGGCGCGGCGTTTGCGGCGCTGCTGCTGAAATGGCTGCAACCCAGCTCGTCGAAGATGTCCATGCCTTTCCCGGCCACATTGCCTGCGATGCCGCCAGCCGCTCTGAGGTGGTGGTCCCGGTGGTGCGTGACGGCAAGGTCATCGCAGTGATCGATCTCGACAGCCCTTCCCCCGCGCGATTCAGCGAGGAAGATGCGACTGGGTTGGAAAAGCTCGCCGAATTGCTCGCCGATCGGATTTAGGCGTTATTCTCGCTCACGAGATCGCCCCGAATCGAGACAATGCTGCCGGTTCACTTGGTTAGCCAATGGTAAACCCTCTACTAATCACGCGTCGTGCGCCGCGCCACCGCGAGTCGCACGCCCAGTTTTCGGGGGTTTAGTTATGACAATCAAAGCGTTCTCAGGTCTGGCACTAGCTGGCGTTGCGATGGCAGGGTTCGCGCTGCCTGTGACTGCGCAGGCTCAGATTGCAGAGCCGGCACCGATGAGCGTTGCCGAGGTCGACGCACTGCCTGCCGAATATCGAACCGCGCCTACCATCACCGATCTTACCGAAACGACCGTTGATGCGGATGGCATTGAGACGATCACCCGAACGAGACGGATCGAGAGTACAGCGCCTTATTCAACAGAATACGAGCAGTACCGTGCGGATGATCGGTATGCCTATCGCGCGATCCCTGCTTCTGGTAACTCCTACGGATACGCCCCTCCAGCGAGCGTTTTTGAGCGTGATCAGTGGATCGCCGAATGTGAGCGGCGCACGAACGGACGCGATGATCGGGAAAAGGGCGGAATCATCGGCGGACTTCTGGGTGCGATTGCTGGCGGGATCATAGGGAACCGCGTCGCTGACGCAGACAGGCTCGCCGGCACCCTCATAGGCGCGGGCGCAGGCGGCATTGGAGGCGTTTTGTTGGGAAGCCTGATTGGTGGCGGACGCAACGATCGGGGTGACTACGATTGTGAAGCCGCTCTCGACAGCTACCTTTCCCAGCACGGCAACATCGGACCTCGCTACGCCTATCGGACGATTCCCGCTCCTGCGCCAGCCTATCCCGCTTATGCGCCGCCAGCGCCATATGGATACGGATATGGGTATGCGCCAGCGTATCAATACAGCTACGCGCCACCACAGCAGATCGTCTATGTTCCGGTCCGGTACGAGCAGCAGCAACGCGTGATCGTGCGTGAGACGGTGCGCGAAGAAGTCATTCCTGGCGCAGCGCGAACAATCCCGG
The DNA here is from genome assembly GCF_003264115.1 of Erythrobacter sp. KY5. Classification (NCBI taxonomy): domain Bacteria; kingdom Pseudomonadati; phylum Pseudomonadota; class Alphaproteobacteria; order Sphingomonadales; family Erythrobacteraceae; genus Erythrobacter; species Erythrobacter sp. KY5. Next base: position 427,691 of record NZ_CP021912.1, read on the forward strand.
CTCCCGCCCCGCAACCTCGTCCGGTCCCACGGCCCAACCCTCCGCGCTACATCAAGGGCAACTGAAGACGCTGACTATTCCGGCTTTACTGCCGCGATAACGGGGCCGGTATCGGGCGCCTTGTCGTTTCTGTCCTGGGGAATGAGGTTCACTGTTCCGTAGCGAACTACATCTTCGTCGCGGTTCAGCGTAAATTGCGAGCGACCGTCATTCAGGTTCACTTCGCGCCTCACGCCGAGAGTCCTCGCAGTGTCTTCGCCCACCCGCAGGCGGTACTGGCCGTAAGGCACTCGCTGAAACAGGAAGAATCCGTCGAACTCGCTGATCGCCTGTCCGATGACCGCGCCGCGATTGTCGACAAGCTCCAGTCGGACGCCCGGCTGCTCGACCCCAGACGAACTGCGAATGGTCCCTTCGACCTCACCCGTGGGTGAGACTGCGAGCTCGATCTGGGCGACCACTCCGGGGCGCGGCGTCAGGACTATGCCCTTCTCGGACGGTGCCAGGAACGGGTCTTCCAGCGACGAGGTGTCGATGCCCACCAGAACCGGACGGAAAGGTCGCAAGTCGTCGACGATCGCTCGGCCGTTTTCGCCAGTGATCGCATCCGTACTGCGCAGACCCGCTTCAACCATCACATCGGGCAGAACGTCCTCTCCCGGATCCCGGCGCGCATTGCCGTTATCGTCTCTGAACACCGTTACAGCCGCCTGACCGCTACGGGCCAATTTGCTGCCTGTGACACGCACACCGCCCGTCACAGGATCGGGTCCCAAACTGAATGCGAGTTGGACGGACGCTCCCATTCCGCCGCGCGACGTGACGAAGGCGTCGCCTCTGAGCGAAAACTCGTCGAAACTGTGGGTGTAGCCGCCCGTAAGGCGGAACTCGTCGACCCGCGTGGTATAATCGATCTGGCCCTGCAGGTCGGCATCTTCCCCGATGTCCATGTCCGCGCGCACGGTCACGCTCTCAAGCCCCTGTTCGCGCCCGCCGGTGAGGAACGTCGCGTTACCGCGCAGGCGGAAGTCCTTGAACCGCGCGTTGGCAAGCAACCTTACCCGTGTCTCGTTCTGAGCGGGCGTAAGGTCGCCCTGAGTGCGCTGCTGGTGGCTTAGTTGCGCCGATACGGCGAAGCGCCCCGCAGTGACCGAAGTCGTCATTAGGAATTCGTTAACCTCTGACCCGTCTTTTAGCGCCGAGTGACTGACCTCCGCCTGTACGGGGAAGACGATCTTGCCCAGTGCCAGTGAGGTCGAGAAATTGAAGCCGCCCCGATAATCGAGTTCGCCCTCGGTAAATTCGCTGGTGAAGTCCCCAAACGCCACCAACGCGTTCGCTCCGAAATTGAAATTGCTCCCAATTCGCCCAAGCGCATTGGTTTCGAGGGCGGAACCCGCCCCGAATTCGTGCGCAGCAGCAAGCTCAAGCTGCATAGCGCCAAAAGTGCGCGCGACAGCGCCCTCCGCAAATCTGCGGCGTGCGCCATCGACGAACAGGCTCTGAATGCCGAGGGCGGCGCTGGTTCTCTCGTCAAGGCCTCTTTCGACCCCCATTCCCCAGCGCCAGGCTTGAGGGCCGTCACGAATGCCCGTTCCCAGATCGATGAGATCCCGGTTGGTCTGCAAGATTCCGGCCCAGTAATAGGTTTCGCCGGGCTCGATCTGGTTGAAACCTACCGGAACCGAAGTCCGATCGCGCCTAATCTGCCCCTGAGGGCCGTACAGCACGACCTCAAGGTCGTTTCGGCCAAAGAACAGCTCAACCTCGATGAACTCGTAGCGGCCATCACCGCGATCGTCCTGAAATGCGATCAGCTGTCCATTGCGGTATAGCTCCGCGTCCCATCCCGCTGGCAAAGTTCCGCGCAAGGTGGTGGCAGAGAAGCGGGAAACCTGACCCAAAGGACGGTTGCTGATGAATGCACCCCGCCCGACAGCGGTTTGACCGGTCAGTCGACCTGGAATCGTCTCAACATCGCCCGCAGCGACCTGCGTAGCGCCAAGCGGGCCCAGGAGCCCACCTTCAGGATCGTTTCGATATGCGCGGACGCGAACAGCCTGTGGATTTAGCTGATCGTCGGTTGCCACGCGGGCAAAGTAGCTCGCTCCCAGCGCTTCGCCGGCGGCGTAGAATTCAACCCGGCCCTCGACCCCATTGCGGCCGCCCTCGCCTGCTCGGAGTCCAGCCTGTGCGACCACATCGACCGAGGGTGTTCTCCAGGGCCGATATTCCATTTTAGCGTTGGGATATTGCGACAGATCGAAAGTCGCAGGTCGCGCACGAAGTCGCGCGGCGCGACTTCTTCGCTTGATAGCCTGCATGAATGGCAGTTCTTCGTCTGTCTCAAGTCTGACAATCGCATTGAAAAGGTCTGGACGAAATTCGATCCCAAACCATCGGGACAACGCGCCTGTATCGACGCACCAGCCCTCAGGTGTGTCATAGATGTCGGAAGAGACCGGAGCGGATCCCGTGTTCACGTTTTGTACCGTGCCGGATTCTCTGTCGAGGGTGAATGTCTGGTTCTCCGCGAACAGCCAGCCAGTTGCGCGGCGCGACTCCTTGTCGATCCGGATAGGGAGATCGAGCGACTGAATGACATCTGCGAGATCCAGGCACACGCCGCGGTCGGTTTGATAGCCGCGAACGTCGTAATTCAGCCTGTAGTTTTTGACGACGAGCTGGAGGAAGAGGAAGTCGTCATCGGTCGCCTGCCAACCTGCGGCTGCAGCGGCGGATGGGGAAGAACCAGCCTGTTCTTGGGCCGATATGGGCGCTGCATGCGAAAACGCACCAAGCGCCACCGCGAATGTCGCGGCGGCGCTCAGGGTTCTTTGGCGCAGCGAAAACATGACTAGCTCTTCAGGCTCGTTCGCGGAGCCCTAGCCTATGAAGCTGTCAATGGCGGCAATCAGTCCGCCGCCAGCATTCGGCATTTCGCGGTATTCGATGCGCAACTGACCGCGAAAGTTTGCTGCCTGTTCGGGTGTCAAGCGCACACGGACTTCGCGCTCGTTCACCTCGGGATAAACGGCAAGTCCGCGCAAGTCGAGGAGCGGCTCCTCCATCCCCGGCTTGACTATCTGCAGGACGCCATAGGTCGAGCTTTTTCCAGCACGGTTGATCATGAGCGTCAATTCGGGTCCGTCTGGGCCGTCAGTGATCGTCGGCTGAGACAGTGCAACCTGTGCCTCGACCCGGCCATGCCGCACGATGATGGGAATGGTCACGCCGTAGATGGGAATGAGTTGGATCGAGACACCATCGCTCGGCTGCGCTTCGTCAGTCACCGCCTGAGTGCGCGGGATTGCTTTGAAGGACATGTGCACGCGGTATTCGCCATCGGGCAGATCGGCCCCTGGACGAGCCGCGAGGCGCACGGCCTGCGGCTGACCCGGCGGAAGCGTGATTCTACGAGGGGCATATCGGATCATGCCCAGCGCAGCCTCTTCGGCCGAATTCGCGTCAGTTTTCTCCACTGGCTCAAGACGGCCATTGTCGAGCATCCGCCGCAGTTCGAGGCCGATGCGGTATGTCGCCTCTTCGGTTCCGATGTTGCTCAGAATGACTTCGGTGCCGCGCGAACCATCAAGAATGACGCGCGTCGGTGCGACAAGAAGGTCGCCCTGCGCCTGGCTTGGCGAAGCGACTGCAATCGTCGATAGCGCAATGGCCGCCGCGCCGCATTTTGCCAATTTCCGAAGTGTTTTGAATGACATCTATGATTGACTCCCTGATGCGGGGACCAGCGCACTAAGCTCGAGGACCCGCGTACTTTCACGCATTGTGGTAACTGATTAGGGTTAAGAAGGCTTAAACCGGACCTAACTCGGCCCCCCGCAAAAGCAGCAGAGCCGCGCTCTCCGAGGGGAGAACGCGGCTCGAACTGTTTTCACTCTCTGCGCTCAAAAGCGCAGCGTGTGAGGCTTACGAGTATTCGACCGAGACGGTGAACGTACCCGAGAATACGCCGGCTGCTTCGCTGCCGTCGAGGTTGATGGTGCCACCAACATCAAAGGTCGCATCACCGGTGCCGTTGAGGGCGACTTCGGGGCCATTTGCACCATTCTCACTCGACGTAAATCCGTTGAGCTCAATGGTGTGCTCTGCAGCGGTTGCGAGCGTGTGATCAGGGTGACGCAGCTCAACACCTGCGGTCGGCAGGTTGATGGTGACGGACTTGTTCGCCGTACCTTCAACCGAGAAGCCCGCAACGCTGGTGGTGCCCGAACAGACGATGTCGGCTGCGGTGCAATCCACCGAACCGTCACTTTCGATCGTGACTGTGCCGGCGCCGGTCACAACCATGGTTCCAAAGTCGAGCGCGGCGTCGTTGTTGAGAATGAGTGCATCAAGCACTTCTGCGGTGGCGTCTGCGGTCGCGGTGTCTGCGTGGGCCGCGGTCCCCATGCCCAGAGCAGCGAACATGGCAATGCCAGCTGCGCCGAAACGAATGGTCTTGGTCATTTTTGGTCCTTCCAAGCGTGGTCTATTCCCGATGCACGCATGTCAGATGAGCAACGCGAATCGCCTCACCCGAATCATGCCTGCCGAACGGGTTGGTCGTCCCGCTCGCACCACCTAAGTAGGATTACCCAGTTCCCCTTTCCTTTTCGGAAAAGGTTAATGGGTGGGCAAGAATTGACGAAGAGCAGCCAGAAACCCTCGGTTTTCCGGGATTTCTGGCAGACTTACCAGTTGGAAAAAGGGATTAAATATCGCCGCCCGTAAGGCGCTGACAAAGCATGTCCAGCTGATCAAGCGAACCATACCGAATCGAAATCGCGCCGGATTTCGGGTCAGAATCCGCCTTGATCCGCACACTTAGCCCGAGAAACTCCTCGAGATGACGCTGGACGGCAACGATGTCGGCATTCTCATGGACGGTGGGCGGACTCGCACTGGCTGCACCAAGCTTAACACCCTTGGCGACATTGCGAACAAGCTTCTCAATCTCGCGCACCGACAGATTGTCATTGACCGCCTTGTTGGCGAGGCCGGCCGCGTCGTCCTGGCCGATAAGGGCACGCGCATGACCCATGGAGAGGCGGCCATTCTCGACCAGGTCCAGCACGACCTCTGGCAAACTCAGGAGCCGTTGGAGGTTCGCAACATGGCTGCGCGATTTCTCGACCATTTTGGCGATTTCCGCCTGAGTCATGCCCTCATCTTCGCTAAGCCGCTGATAAGCGCGCGCTTCTTCAACCGGATTGAGGTCTTCGCGCTGCAGGTTTTCGATCAGAGCAAGCGCCATTACCTCACGCTCGGACAAATCCCTTACAAGCGCCGGTATCTCGTGCAGTCGAGCCTTCTGCGCAGCACGCCAGCGTCTCTCGCCGGCAACAAGCTGGTATCGTCCTGCACCTTTGGGACGCACGATGATCGGCTGAATGACGCCCCGGGTGGAGATAGATGCGGCCAGCTCGTCGAGTGCTGCCTCATCGAAATGTTTGCGCGGATTGCCCGGCAGAGGCTCAATTCTTGCGATCGGCAGCATCTTCAACGGCGAGTCTGCGGTTCCTTCATCCGCTCCGCCCCGCGTTGCTGCTATCTCCGCATCGCTTCGGACCAGCGGTTCTTCCCGCTTGGTTTCACCCATTAGCGCCCCCAAGCCCTTGCCGAGTTTCTTCTTGCGGTCGGCGGGGCTGCGTTGCGGCACCGAAAAACGGATTGGATCTGTTGACTTGCTCATGCAGCCTTCCTTTCAGGAGGGAAACGCCCGATCAATTCGCGTGCGAGCGCAATATATGCGCGGCTGCCGGCACAGGAATGGTCGTAGACGAGCGCGGGAAGACCGTGGCTTGGTGCCTCGGATAGTCGCACGTTTCGCGGAATTACCGTTTCGAACACCAATCGACCAAGGCAATCGCGCACATCTTCTGAAACCTGGTCGGTCAGGCGGTTACGTCGGTCGTACATGGTGAGAACCACGCCGATGATATCGAGCGACGGATTGAAGCGTTGTTGAACTTGCTCCACGGTCTTGAGAAGCTGACTCAGCCCCTCAAGCGCAAAGAATTCGCACTGTAGCGGGACCATCAACGTGTCGGCAGCGCACAGGGCATTTAGGGTCAAAAGACCGAGCGAAGGCGGGCAATCGATGAAGCAAACATCGTGACCGCCATGATTGTGAAGCGCGGCACGCAGCTTCGCAGTGCGCTCTTCGACTGAGACCAACTCGACTTCCGCGCCGCTCAGGTCGACCGTCGCGGGAACGAGATCGAGACCCGGTATGCTGGTGGGCACTATGGCTTCCACGAGTGGCACCTCGTCCACCAAGAGATCATAGCTCGAAACATCCCGAGCATCCGCGCCCACGCCCAGTCCGGTTGATGCATTGCCTTGGGGATCGAGATCGATCAGCAAGGTGCGCCACCCCGTCGCTGCCATTGCCGTTGCCATGTTAATGGCGGTCGTGGTTTTACCCACCCCGCCCTTCTGGTTTGCAATCGCGATAGTTAGCATAGAGCGCTTCCCAATCTGCCCGTCTTGTCGGGCGGTTTCGTCACAATCAGCCGTTTCGGAGCTCATTTGCTCACGATGATGCCAGCCTCATCGTCGGTCAATGAGTGTTTCACGTGAAACATCTTCCGAATCGCGGGTTTGGCTTGAGACAATTCGTGCTCCGCAGACCGCCCCTTGGGCAAGAGGTAGCGGGTCTGCTTTGTGGAGAAGGGTGCGGATAACGCGATGAGTTTCTCCAGCGGCGCAAAAGCGCGTGCCGAAATGACCCAACTTCTGAATGGACTGACACGCTCCAGACGTTGTCCCTCGATCTTGCAGTTTTTGAGACCCAGGTTCGTGACGCAAGCGTTGAGAAATTCAACTCGCCGGGCTCGCGACTCTACAAGAACCACTTCGATTCCCGGACACAGGATCGCGATAACCATTCCGGGCAGGCCAGGACCTGTTCCGAGATCAAGCCATGGTCCGGGCGCTCCTTGAGCGTATGTTTCACGTGGAACATGCTCCAGCAGTTGAGCACTGTCCGCAATGTGTCGTTCCCAGAGTTGTGACTCACTCGGCTTGCTGACAAGATTTTGTCTTTGATTTTCAGCGACTAACAGTTCCGCATATTGCCGAAGTTGTTGGACAGCTTGCTCGCTGGCCCAGCTTTCAGCATAGGCGCGCGCATCTGCCTCACCCGCAATCCGCCGACGCTCGCTCACGCCGCGCGTTGCCAGCGACGAGCGTGAACCAGAAGTGCTGACAGCGCTGCGGGGGTTATTCCAGGCACCCTACCCGCGGCGGCCAGAGTGGTCGGTGCGGCAGAAGACAGGCGTTCGACCATCTCGTTCGAGAGTCCGGGGACCTCGCCATAGGGAAAATCGCATGCCAGCGGCAGTTCTTCGCTTGCACGCAGATCACGCAATTCAGCCTCCTGCCGTGCAAGATATGGGGCGTAGGCCGCGTCTTCTGCCATTTCCTCGAGGATTTGCCGATCCACATCGGAGATCTCGGATAGCCATGGACGAAGCGTATCGATCGTTACCCCATCATGGCGCAACCATTCCTCGATAGACTTCTCACCTCCATCGCGCCGCACATTTACCCCAGCATCCGCAAGTTCGCGGGCATGAAGTCGCCGGGAGAATGCAACGCTCACGGCTTGTCTCGACGAGAAACGCTGCGAAAACCAGTCTGCACGCTCATCGCCGATGCAGCCTGATTCGATGCCGAGCGGCGTCAAACGCGTGGTCGCATTGTTTGCACGCAAACGCAGCCGATATTCTGCCCGCGATGTAAGCATGCGATAAGGCTCGCTCACACCTTGCAGTGTGAGGTCATCGATCATCACCGCGATATATGAGTTTGCACGATCTAGCGCTGGCGCCTTGGTGCCAAGAACAGCAGCCGCTGCCGCAAGCCCCGCCACCAATCCCTGAGCCGCTGCCTCCTCGTAGCCGGTCGTCCCGTTGATCTGCCCTGCACAGTAAAGGCCGGGAATTGCCCTCACTTGCAGATCAGGCGTCAATGCGCGCGGATCGATATGATCATACTCAACCGCGTAGCCGGGTACTGCCATTTCCACTGTTTCCAAGCCGGGCATCGCGCGAAGCATTGCCTTTTGCACGTCCACAGGAAGCGACGTGCTGATCCCATTCGGATAAACGAGATGCGTCGTCAGCCCTTCCGGCTCGAGAAAGACCTGATGACCGTCGCGGTCGCCAAATCGGTGAATCTTGTCCTCGATCGATGGGCAGTATCGCGGCCCGGCTGCATCGATGGCGCCGGAGAACAGCGGCGATCGGTCCAGGTTTTTGCGGATTACATCATGCGCCGCCTGCGTTGTGCGGGTGATAGCGCAGAAAACCTGAGGGTTATCACGCGCTTTTGTGAGCGGCGACATTGTCCAGCCTTCACTATCTGAAGGCTGCTCTTCAAGTCGCGACCAATCAATGGTTCGCCCATCCAACCGCGGCGGCGTGCCGGTCTTGAGCCTCGCAATCGGCAACGCGGCGGAGCGAAGCTGCTCAGCCAGTCGAGTTGCGGCATTCTCCCCTATTCGCCCACCCTCAAAACGTTCCTCACCGCGAAACAAAATTCCGCCGAGAAAGGTGCCCGTACAAAGAATGACACGCGGCGCCTCAAGCACGGTGCCATCGGCCAGTTCGAGACCGGCTACGACACCACCTTTCAAGGACAGAGCGGCCACCTCGCCTTCGATCAGAGTCAAATTCAGTTGCTTGCGGACGACTTGCTGGACCGCCGCCTTGAACAGCACCCTGTCTGCCTGAACACGCGGTCCCCAGACCGCGCTTCCCTTCGAACGATTGAGCATCCGGTAATGGATGGCTCCCGCATCGGCTGCCACGCCGATAACGCCGTCCAGAGCGTCCACTTCACGAACGAGGTGACCCTTGCCAAGGCCACCAATTGCCGGATTGCAGCTCATCGCGCCAACCGCTTCGAGATCAAAGCTGACGAGCCCGGTGCGTGCACCCATACGCGAAGAAGCACAGGCTGCTTCGACACCGGCATGTCCGCCGCCGATCACAAGGACATCGAATTCTCGCATGAGGGCCAGATAGGACCTCTCCATCCGATCGTCAAAGATGTTTCACGTGAAACATCGCGGCTTACTTACCGATGCAGAACCGGCCGAACAGGGCATCGAGCATGTCCTCAGTCGTTACCCGTCCGATCAGTCTGTCAAAGGCGACACGAACACGGCGCAGCTCCTCTCCGATAAGCAGCAAGTCAGATTGCGATTTAGCGGACTCGAGCGCATCGAAAGCTTCAGAAAGTCGAGAGTGCTGGCGAGAATTGAGCGCCGCCTCACCAGGGCGCGGCATGGCAGAGCGAGCCGTCCTGACTAAATCGTGCTTGAGTTCCTTGATACCCTGTCCGGACACAGCCGAACAACGATGGCGCGCGGAGCCTTTACGCACACGATCCTCAACATCGCTGCGAGCATCAATTTCCCAGGCACTGTCTGGCCCCTGCCCCTCAGGGCCTAGCCACAAGACGAGGTCAGCCTTGGCAAGCTCAGCACGCGCGCGCTCGATGCCGAGAACCTCGATTTCTTCGCCGCTGTCGTCGCGAAGTCCCGCAGTATCGACGAAAGTAAACGGAACGCCTCCTATGGCGACACTGCGCTCGATCACATCACGTGTAGTGCCGGCAATGGGAGATGTGATTGCCGCCTCGCTTTCAATTAACGTATTGAATAACGTTGATTTCCCCGCGTTCGGCGGCCCTGCCAAGACGACGCGAAATCCATCCTTCAGCTTGTCCGAGCGAGGCCTCTCCAGCCAGTCACTAATCGACTGGGACAATTCTCCAATGTTCCACGTGAAACCTTCCGGCAGCTCCGACACATCATCTTCATCCGAGAAGTCGAGCACAGCTTCAACCTGTGCAGACAAGCGCAGGACATGCTCACGCCAGTCATCGACTTTGGAGGACAGAGCCCCGCTCACATTTGCCACCGCCGATGATCGTTGAAGTTCGGTCTCGGCTTCAAGCAGGTCAGCGAGACCCTCAGCCTCCGCGAGGTCGATGCGGCCGTTGGCGAAGGCGCGCCTTGTGAACTCGCCCTCTTCAGCAGGGCGAAGCCCATCAACCGCCTCCAGAGCCGCACAAACAGCGCGAAGAACCGCTCGTCCGCCATGGCAATGCAACTCGGCGAGATCTTCACCCGTCGCTGTCGCTGGACCTTTGAACCACAGTACAAGTGCCTGATCGAGGACAGCACCGCTTGCATTGCGCAGGATGGCAAGGCTCGCCTTACGAGGCGTAAAGCTGCGCCCAGCGAGCGCTCGCAGCGCATCGCCAGCCAATGGGCCGCTGATCCGGATCACGCCGATAGCAGCGGGTGGCAATCCGCTGGATACCGCGAATATTGTCGAATTATCGCTGCTCATCACATTACAGCGCCTGACTTATCGGCAAATCAGTCTCCGGCGCTGTCTCGTGACTTCTTCCCTCCGCCGCCGGCAGCACGCATTCCACCTTCGACGAAGCTCTGAAACATCTTGAGCCCCACCTGCCCCATCGGAGCCAGCGCCTGGGCGTATTCCTGCATCTGGGCAGGGTTGCTCACCCCTTGCATCGCTTTCTTGATGTTGTCGACGTAGATCGAGTTGGCCTCACTCACGTCGGGGAGACCCATGAAGCTGCGAGCTTCGTCGGGTGTGCAATCGATCTCGATATTGACCTTCATGGGCTTGTCCTCTCATCCAGCGACACGCTTTCGACCCTGAGGCTTATTCAGCAGATATTTGGGTTTGGCCAGTCCCTGCACAAAAGCTAGGCCTTGATCGGGGCGGAAAACATCATGATTCGAGAGGACAATCCAGCAATGTCAGACACAGCCTCGGTTTTAACGCTAGACGGCGACCACAACTTTAACGCCTACATCGCAAGGCCTCAAACCGCTCCGAAGGCAGCCATTGTCGTCATCCAAGAGATTTTCGGCGTCAACGCCGGCATCCGGCAGAAATGCGACAAGCTGGCCGAAGACGGCTATCTCGCAATCGCTCCGGACCTCTTTTGGCGCCTCAAGCCCGGCATCGAGCTGGATCCCGATGTCGAGGCCGAGTTTCAGGAAGCCCTCGATCATATGAACAATTTCGATCAGGATCAGGGGGTTAAGGACATTCAGGCGACCATAAATCACGTGCGGCGAACAGATGACGTGTCCAAGGTAGGCTGCGTCGGATACTGCCTGGGCGGTCGGCTTGCATTCATGACCTCAGCGAGAACCGACGTGGACGCCTCCGTTGGATATTACGGTGTGGGGATCGATGGCTTGCTTGGCGAGAAGAATGCCATCGCAGCGCCCCTTATGCTTCATATCCCGACCGAAGACGGCTTCGTTGATAAGGATACGCAAGCTGCAATGCACGAAGGGCTGGACGACCACCCCAAGGCCATTCTGCATGACTATGAGGGCCTCGATCACGGTTTTGCAACCGAGATCGGCAAGCGGCGCAATGAAGCGGCAGCAAATCTCGCTGACAGTCGAACAGCCGCGTTCTTCGCGAAGCATCTCACATGAGGAGCGCCGTGAAGGGCCTGGCGAACTGGCACTCTGTCATTGCCAAGGGGAGCTCACCCGAAGATCTCGCCGCCATCATTCATGAGGACGCCGTTTTCCACTCTCCCGTGGTGCACACACCGCAGAAAGGGCGAACGATCGTTGTCGCTTATCTTGCCGCGGCCGGACAGACGCTTGGCAATGAAAGCTTTCGATACCTGCGCGAGGTCACCGATGGCGATACCGCCGTGCTCGAATTCGCATGCGAAATGGAGGGTATTGAGGTCAATGGCATCGACATAATCACCTTCGATCATGAAGGAATGATAGTCGATTTCAAGGTGATGGTGAGGCCCCTCAAGGCTGTAAACAAGGTCTGGGAGATGATGGGACGTCAGCTGGAAAAAGCAAAGGCGGGCTGATCCGCCCGGATCGCCCGCCCTCGCCCAGTTCCAGAGTGACCGCCGATTACTGATTCATAGTATCGAAGAAATCTTCGTTGGTCTTGGAATCCTTCATCTTGTCGAGAAGGAATTCCATCGCATCGACAGTGCCCATCTGCATGAGGATGCGGCGCAGCACCCACATCTTCGACAGTTTATCCTTCTCCACCAGCAGCTCTTCCTTGCGAGTGCCGGACTTGCCTACGTCGAGAGCAGGGAAGATGCGCTTGTCGGATACCTTGCGGTCGAGAACGATTTCCGAGTTACCGGTGCCCTTGAATTCTTCGAAGATAACTTCGTCCATGCGGCTGCCGGTATCGATCAGTGCGGTCGCAATAATCGAGAGCGACCCGCCTTCTTCGATGTTACGCGCAGCGCCGAAGAAACGCTTGGGTCGCTGGAGAGCGTTGGCGTCAACACCGCCGGTCAACACCTTCCCGGAGCTGGGAACGACGGTGTTGTAAGCCCGGCCCAAGCGAGTGATCGAATCGAGCAGGATCACCACGTCATGCTTGTGCTCGACCAGACGCTTTGCCTTTTCGATAACCATTTCAGCGACTTGCACGTGTCGATTAGCGGGCTCGTCAAAGGTTGAGGAGATAACCTCGCCCTTCACGCTGCGTTGCATGTCCGTGACTTCTTCCGGACGCTCGTCAACCAACAGGACCAGGAGAAACACCTCGGGATGGTTATCAGTGATTGCCTTGGCGATGTTCTGGAGCAGAACCGTTTTACCCGTACGCGGCGGCGCTACGATCAGCGCACGCTGGCCCTTGCCCTGAGGCGAGATGATGTCGATCACACGGGCGCTCTTGTCCTTCACAGTCGGATCAACAGTGTCGAGATTGAGCTTCTGGTCAGGATAAAGCGGGGTCAGGTTGTCGAAATTCGTGCGCATGCGAACAGCGGCAGGGTCTTCGAAGTTGACCTTTGCGAGGCTCGTCAACGCGAAATAGCGCTCGCCCTCCCTTGGGGCACGGATCTCGCCTTCAACTGTGTCGCCGGTGCGCAGGCCCCATTTGCGGATCTGGTTGGGCGAAACGTAGATATCGTCAGGACCAGCCAGATAATTGGCCTCGGGCGAACGAAGGAAACCAAAGCCATCCTGAAGCACCTCAATGGTGCCGATGCCCATGATCTTGTCTTCGTATTCTTCGTCCTCAGCAAGCTCGCGCAAGATGCTGAACAACAGGTCCTGCCGGCGCATGGTCGAAGCGCCTTCGACGCCGAGTTCCTCCGCCATCGCCACCAGATCGGCCGGTGTGCGTGCTTTCAAGTCTTTGAGATGCATTGATTTTTTATTCCGTCATATAGGGGTGGCCGGCGGGTCGAAGCCTCTTTGGACGAGGCCCCCTCAAACCTGAATTGAGCAAGTTGTTTCATCTCTCGCGTCCAACGGTGAGGGTAAGGGCTTGGTGAAAGCAGACCTGGCAGCGCTTTGGATGCGCAGCCGATACCGGTGGTAGGCGGATTTAAAATAAGATTCGCGCGAGCTCAGGTCAATCTTTCAATTGACCCATCGCCCCGTTCTCAGCGTGGCCACCTCAGTCAGAACGGTCGAACGTATACGAGAACAACGATCAGAACGAGCAACAGACCTGGAATCTCTCCGACCATGCGGAGGCGTTTCTCGCTCAAGGGACGCTCTCCCCGAGCCATCTTCTTCGTCTGGGAAACAAGCCAACCGTGATAGCCCGATAACACCAGAACGAGGGTTATCTTGGCATGCAGCCACCCGTTCTGGCCCAGCGTTCCGGACGCGATGAAGAGGCCATACATGAGATAGAGGCCCAGCAGCCAGACAACGATGAGACTTGGGGTCAGGATCACCTTTCGCAGCAATCCCATCCGGTGCGCCCACTTGGCCTCGCCTTCGGAACCGGGCTTGGTGTCGAGGATGTAAATGCACTGGCGCGGCAACATGAAGAGCCCGGCAAGCCAGAAAACCATGAAAATGACGTGGCCAGCCTTCACCCAGGGATAAATCGTCGGGAAGATATCCATGCCTTGACCCCCTAGCCGCCGCGAACGGCAGCGAGGAGCTGCTCGACATGTTCGATTGGCGTGAACTGGCCGATGCCATGCCCAAGATTGAAGACATGCGGGCGGTCCTCGAAAGCTTCAAGGATCATGCGCGCACGAACTGCCATTGCCGGACCACCCGCCTCGATCAGTAGTGGGTCGAAATTCCCCTGAACCGGCATGCCTTCGGGCAAAACTTTGTGCGCCCAGACCGGATCAAGCGTCTCGTCGAGACCCACCGCGTCAATACCCGTTTCGTGCGCATATGCGGGCAGTTTGGCACCCGCACCCTTCGGAAAGCCGATGACCGGCGTGTCCGGGTGGGATGATTTGAGCGCTGCGGTGATCTTCGCGTTAGGAGCAACGACCCAGCGCTCGAACTCATCGGGCGCAAGGCTTCCCGCCCAACTGTCGAACAATTGCACTGCTTCGGCGCCAGCGTCGATCTGCCCACGCAGATATTCGATTGTGACCTCGGAGATCCGGTCGCAGATTTCCTGCATCAGAGCAGGATCGCGATAGGCAAGAAGACGGGCAGGCCCCTGATCCTTCGATCCTTCGCCCGCAATCATGTAGGTCGCCACCGTCCACGGCGATCCTGCAAAGCCAAGCATCGTGACGGTGTCGGCGATCAGAGCGCGCGTCTTGCGAACCGTTTCATAAACCGGATCGAACCGTTCGAATTGCGGCTCGAACGAAACCATCGTGGTTTCCAGAAGCGTGGGGCTGAGCTTGGGGCCTTCACCGGCGAGGAACTCAAGTCCCTGGCCCATCGCATGAGGAACAATCAGAATATCCGAAAACAGGATTGCACCATCGAAGCCGAAGCGCCTGATCGGTTGTACCGTGATCTCTGCCGCCGCCTCGCTGTCATAGACGAGCTCAAGAAATCCGCCCTTCTCGGCACGAAGTTCGCGATATTCCGGCAGATAGCGACCCGCCTGACGCATGAGCCAGACAGGGGCGATCTTCTGGCGGTTACCCTTCAGGGTGTCGAGCAAAGGTCCAGGCATGCGTTCCTCTAAACAAATAAATAGTAATTATAAAAGGGTTGAAGGAGTCTGTTGGCCCTGTGGAAACCGGGAATTACCGGGCCCTGCCTGATTTCTCCCGCGCTGAGAAGCACCTTGTGTGTTTGGCGACTCCGCAGGCACCGTGAGTCAAGCTGGAACTATCCCCGCTGTCCGCAGCCTGTCGACATAACCTTTCCCGTGTCGAGAAGTCGTACGGCGAAATAGCGGATTGCGGGTATGTTTTCCTCTCCCATGCTTGTCGACACCTCTCTCCCTTAGTTTATGCCCCCCACTTTCCACAGGTCGCAATCGAGGCTAGCGAATCATTCGATGAACCGCCTGAACCTGCACCTTGTATCGGATTCGACCGGCGAAACGCTGGAGATGATTGCCAAGGCGGCGCTCGCGCAATTCGACGATCCGGAGGTGAGCAGACATTTCTGGCCGATGGTGCGTTCGCGCCAGCATCTCGACAGAATAGTGCCGGATCTCGCAGCCAATCCGGGCCTTGTGCTCTTTACGCTCGTCAATCCTGAAACCCGTTCGCGTCTTGAAGAGCATTGTCGGCACCTTGGTCTTCCCGCGGTTCCCGTACTCGATCAGGTTACCGCTGCCCTCGAAGCGCAACTGGGTCAGGAAGCGCATGGCAGACCAGGCCGCCAGCATATGATGGACGCCGACTACTTCAAACGCGTCGACGCCATTCAGTACACGATCGCCCATGACGATGGCGTGGGGTATGAAGACTGGGAAGATGCTGACATCGTGCTTGCCGGGGTGTCGCGCAGTTCGAAGACGCCAACCAGCATTTACCTCGCCAATCGCGGCTACAAGGTCGCAAACATTCCGCTGGTGGTGGAAAGCCCCCCGCCCAAGACCCTGTTCGGCCTGCGCCATCCCTTGGTCGTTGGCCTGACAACCGCGCCCGAGCGCCTTGTCCAGATCCGCCGCAATCGGCTCTTGTCGCTGAACGAGGGGACCGAGACATCCTATGTCGACAGCGAGAAGGTGAAATCCGAACTTCAGTTTGCGCGCCGGATGTTTGCCGATAATGGCTGGCCTGTGATCGATGTAACGCGCCGCTCGATTGAAGAAAGTGCAGCTGCGATCATCCGTCTCGTTCAAGAGCGCGAACGCAAGGATCGACAGGTTGACGGGGTCTCAAAGCCGATATGAAGCCGCCTGAGCTTGTTCTCGCATCGAAATCAGCTTCACGCCGCGCCATGCTTGATGCGGCGGGCGTGCCATATCGCGCCGTGCCTGCCGAACTGGACGAGCGCGCTATCGAAGCCGGTCTTCTGGATGCCTCAGCGCCAGAAATTGCCGAAGCGTTGAGCGTTGCCAAGGCGGCAGCACTCGCACCGGACTTCCCCGATGCGATCGTTCTTGGCAGCGATTCCCTCGTCGTGGTCGATGGCGAACGTTTCGACAAACCAACCTCGCGTGAAAACGCTGCGGAGCATCTGCGCTTTTTCTCCGGCAAGGTGCTGGAGTTGCACAGCGCCGCAGCGCTAGTGCGGAAAGCTACCTGCGAATGGAGCTACGCCGATTGTGCGCGCCTTGCCGTGCGCGACCTTTCCGATGATTTTATCGAGCATTATCTAAGGCAGGAATGGCCCGAAGTGGGCTACACGGTGGGCTGCTTCAGGATCGAGGCAATGGGCGTGCAGTTATTTGAATCGATCGAGGGCGATCAATTCACCGTCCTTGGAATGCCATTGCTCGCCGTTCTCGAGGCGCTGCGCGAACACGGCGTGTTGATGTCGTGACTGCACCGCCTCCCTTGGCGCAGGTGATTGGAGATCCGATCGCGCAGTCAAAATCGCCGCTCATTCACCGTTTTTGGCTGGAGAAACTCGGGCTTCCCGGCGATTATACCGCAGAACATGTCACAGCCGATGGCGTTGCCGAGTATCTTGAAGCCTCTCGTACGCAACCAGGCTGGGCTGGCTGCAACGTCACTATGCCGCACAAACAGTCGATCATCCCTTTGCTGGACGCGCTCGATCCGGTTGCCGAGAAACTGGGGGCGGTGAACACGGTCGTGCGGAGCGAGAACGGCTCTCTTACGGGCTACAACACCGATGCGGGCGGGTTTCTCGAACCTCTCAGCGAGGAGCTTGCGAACAATCACCTGTTTCGCATGGCAAGGATCATCGGGACCGGCGGCGCGGCACGGGCAATCATCGCAAACCTGGCAGATCAGGGCTTCACGCTTGTCGTAGCTGGTCGGGATCCGGCCAAAGCGCGGCGATTGCTCGATGAGCTGGCACCGCACGGCGAGCATCACGCGATAGATATATCGCACTTTTCAGACCCGACCGACTTTGCGTTCGATGACCGCGAAGGCTGCATGGATCTGATCGTCAACGCTTCGCCACTCGGCATGACGGGCAATGCGCCTCTACCGTTCGACCTTACACACGCGCCGCCGCGGTCGATTGTCTACGACATTGTGACCAGTCCGGTGGAAACCCCGCTGTTGAAGAATGCGAGGCGGGCAGGATTTCGTACGATCGGCGGTCTTTCGATGCTGATCGGTCAGGCCGATATCGCATTTGAAAAATTCTACGGCGAAAGACCTCCACGAGATTGTGATCCAGCCCTGATGGAATTGTTGTCGCAATGACACGGCCGGTTATCATCGGGCTCACCGGTTCAATCGGTATGGGCAAAACGACGGTTGCCGCCATGTTCGAGAAAGCGGGCGTTCCGGTTTTCGATGCAGATGCGGCGGTGCGCGCGATGCAGGGTCCTGATGGCGAACTCCTACCTGCGATTGAGTCGGCTTTCCCGGGTTCGACCGGCCCTGATGGCGTAGACCGGGACGCGCTCGGCAAGATTGTGTTTGGCGACAAGGAAAAGCTCGCAAAGCTGGAAGCGATCGTTCATCCAGCGGTCGGGCGTAAACGCGCGGCCTTTCTTGACGAAAACGCACAGGCGCCGATTATCCTGTTCGACATACCGCTCCTGTTCGAAGGCGGAGGCAACAAGGCGGTTGATGTGGTCGTCGTAGTGTCCGCTCCCGCCCAGGTGCAGCGCGAGCGTGTCCTCGCGCGGCCTGGCATGACGGAAGAAAAGTTTGAACATATTCTGGGACTTCAGACGCCAGATGCAGAAAAGCGAGCCGGGGCCGACCATATCATCGACACAGGCACCTCGCTTGAGGAAACAAAAGCGCAGGTACAGGCAATCGTCGAACAGCTGCGTTCCGCTATGGCCGATAACGGTTGAAGCGCACCCTCCCCTATTGCCTTGCCGCTCGCATGGGTGAATAACGCTGCAAATGCGTGAAGTGATTTTCGACACCGAAACAACTGGCCTCGATCCAAAAACCGGGGACCGAATGGTGGAAATCGGATGCGTCGAAATGGTGGGGCGAGTTGAAACCGGGCGCTCTTACCACGCTTATTACAATCCTGAACGCGATATGCCTGCCGCTGCCGAAGCGGTTCACGGCCTTTCGATCTCGTTCCTGGAAACAAAGCCCAAGTTTTCCGAAACCGCTGGCGAGTTGCTCGACTTCCTTGGTGATGCGCCGCTCGTGGCGCACAATGCCGGCTTCGATTTCGGTTTTCTCAATTCGGAACTCGAACGGATCGGGCGCGAACCGATCGCGATGGATCGGATGGTCGATACCATCGCGATCGCGCGCAAGAAGCATCCCGGTGCCAAGCTTTCGCTGGACGCGCTGTGCACGCGCTATGGCATCGATCGCAGCCATCGCGTGAAACACGGCGCACTGCTCGACGCAGAACTGCTGGCGCAGGTCTATGTCGAATTGACAGGCGGGCGGCAAATCGGTCTCGAACTGGCAGCACAGACAGCTGACGATGCGCGCGCTGCATCGGAAAAACTCGTCGAAACGGTAATCGGGAGACGGCCTGACAAACCAGTGCGCGAGCCGCGACCGCATGCGGCAAGCGAAAGTGAATTGGCGAAGCATCGCGAATTTGTCGGAGGGATCAAGGACGCGATCTGGGCTCGATAGGACTATCCAACAATAAGGAGTGGTGACGATGGATATCCGGATTTCAGGACATCAGGTTGAAACCGGCGCAGCGCTCCAGGAGCATGCGTCGGACAGGCTGGGCGGTATTGTCGACAAGTACTTTGATCGCGCGCTTTCTTCGCATGTCACGTTTGGCAAAGCGCCAGCCGGGGCCTTTTCCTGCGATATCATCACTCATGTGACGCAGGGCATGATCCTCAAGTCGCAAGCGAGCGCGCAAGACGCCCATCATGCGCTCGACGAAGCCGCAGCCAAGATCGAGAAGCAATTGCGGCGCTACAAACGGCGTCTGAAGGATCGGCACGAACGCGCCTTGCAAGTGCGCGCTCAGGAAGAGGCCGCCTATACCATCTTCGCGGCGGAAGAGAGCGAAGAAGAGGCGCCCACAGATGCGCCACCCGTAATCGCTGAGACCAGCGTTGATATCCCTGAATCGAGCGTCGCTGACGCGGTCATGATGCTGGATTTGCGCGATACTCCGGCGTTGTTCTTCAAAAATGCTGGAACTGGCAGGCATAATATGGTTTATCGCCGCGCAGACGGCTCGATCGGATGGGTTGAGCCGCGTTAGGACCTCGATAACGTGAAACCGGAACGGTAATCACGAAGAACCGAGGGGGAGGTCCAACCCATTGAACTTGGCAGAACGGGCCGCATGTGTGCGACCTCGCGCCTTGTTTGGAGATTGATGAACTTTGATCCAAGCGATCGAGGTTACCGGGATTTCGTGAATACAATGGACGTAAACATCAAACTCGAGCCTGAGGCCATCGGCTTCGCTCGCCTTGCGAGCAGTCAGCAGGTGCTGGACCACCTGTCGCAGCTCTACGCGAAAGCCTACGGCCTGGAACCGGCAGAAGTCCTCGATGGGCTGGAGCAACGCGAAGCGCTTGGCAGCACTGGTTTTGGCCGAGGCGTTGCCATTCCGCACTGCCGCAGTTCGTCGGTCAACCGGCCGACCATGGCGATCCTGAAGCTTGAGCAACCCGTTGATTTCAAGTCGGTGGACACCGTTCCAGTCAGCCTCGCTTTTGGTCTTGTGTCGCCCGAAAGTGCCGGTGCTACCCACCTTCACGCTCTTGCGGCAATTTCGCGGATGGTGCGCGATGAGGCGATGCTGGTTGCCCTGACCGAAGCGCCCGACCCCGATGCCCTGTTTGGCCTCCTGACCAACCAACTCCTGCGCGATGCTGCCTGACGCAGAGCGAGTGGAAGACGGCGCCAGCCAGCATTACCGCGCGCTTGAGCGTCTCTACGAGTCTGCTCCGATCAACGACAAGTTTGCATCACGCCTCGAAATCAGGGGCGAGGGGCTGTCGCGTCTCACCTTTTCGATCACACAGGATGTATATCATGCCGCGGGCGCAGCGCATGGGACGATCTACTTCAAGATGCTGGACGATGCGGCCTTCTACGCCGCGAACACGCTCGCCACCGACCGCTTTCTGCTCACCACCAGCTTCAACCTCCACTTCACCAAGCCCGTGCGAGTGGGCGAAGTGGTGGCCGAAGGCCGCTGGGTAAGCGGCAGGCGCCGTGTCTTTGTCGCCGAAAGCCGTCTGATCGATACAGAAGGCGATGAGATCGGTCGCGGAACGGGCACTTTCATGCGCTCACGCATCGCCCTGTCGAGCCTTGATGGCTATTCAAGCTAGAATGCGCCCTCTTCCATGAGCGAAAGACTGCCCACGCATCTCGAAGTGGCTGCATTGATCCGTCTGGTTGAATCGCAGGGCGGCAGCGCAATGGTGCTTGCAAAGGGTGAGCGCGATGCAGGGACGGTTCTCATAGTAACCATGCATCGCGGGCGGGATGCAAAACTATTCGAAAGGATGCCGCAACTCGATGGTTCACGATCATTCGTTGCGACAAAATCGCAAGATACTGAAAAACCTCTTGAATTTGCCGAGTATCTCGACCGCAGAAAACGCCAGGATCCCGATGTCTGGATTATTGAGGTGGATATCGACGGTGGAGAACGGTTCGTCGAACTTTTGCCGCGTTAACTTGACCTAGTTTCATTTGTGACTATTTGGCCGCGAGCTTCAAGACGCGCAGGCCATTTCGAGCGATAATTCGATCGCTTGATCTGGCACGCAGACGGGGGGCAGCCGGCAGGCACAACCAGGACCCACTTCTCAAGACGAAAAATCGTCATGGTCCTCACCTGCGTCGGAGCTTGCTCACCGCATAAAAAGCACAATTGATGGGTCATAAGACGTACTCGTTGAGTGCGGTCGCAGTAGCAGCGGCTGCAAGTTTGAGTTTTTCCAGCGCAGATAGCGCTGTCGCATCCGCCCAGGATGTTCAGGCAATGCCGCAAACCGACATTGCACAGCCGGCCCAGGAGGCCGTTGAGATCGTGCCGCAGCAGCCGGTATTTGTCTCAGAAGAAGTCGTTCAGCCGCTCGAAGAAACGAGCGCCTACGATAATGCCACCGATAATCAGGCCACGTCGCTTCGCGAACTGGTTGGAAAGGTCGAAACGGCAGACAAGCTTTCCGAACAGATGCACTGCCTTGCAGGTGCTGTTTACTTCGAATCGCGCGGTGAGCCGCTTGATGGCCAGCTGGCTGTCGCGCAGGTCGTGATCAATCGCTCAGAAGATCGTCGCTGGCCAGCCAGCTATTGCGGTGTGGTTTACCAGCGCGCGCAGTTTTCCTTCGTGCGCGGCGGTCGCATGCCGCAGATCAACAAGTCTTCGGATGCGTGGAAGCGCGCCAAAGCTGTTGCCAAGATTGCGCATGAAGGCATGTGGCAATCAGAAGCGTCGGACGCTGTCTATTTCCACGCAAACTACGTTCGTCCGGGGTGGAGCCGTCGCAAGACGCGTCTCGCGCAGATCGACACGCACATTTTCTACCGTTGAGGCAAAGCTCGCCATCGGAACAGGAGACCCCGCCTTTATCGGCGGGGTTTTTTGTTGGGCGTTCTAGAAATCGAGCCTTGCCCAGGTCGGCGCGTGATCGCTCGCTTTCTCGCGTCCACGGTGCTCGCGGTCGACGCCGACGCTTATCAGCTTGTCCGCCATTTCGGGTGACAGCAGGATGTGGTCGATCCGAAACCCGTGATCGCGCTGCCATGCACCGGCCTGATAATCCCAATATGTCCAGACACTGCCGCGCGGATTGTGGGTTCGCACAGCGTCGGTCCAACCGTCGGCTAGCAAACGAGCATAGGCGGCGCGCGATTCAGGTTGCATGAGCGCGTCCGACGCCATCGCCTTGACCGAGAAAACGTCATCATCCTCGGGAATGACGTTGAAATCGCCGAGCACCGCGGCTGGCACCTCACTTTTCCAGATCTGCGCCATCCGTGCGCGCAGCTTCTTCATCCAGGCCAGCTTGTAATCGAATTTGGGCCCCGGCTGCGGGTTGCCATTGGGAAGATAGATGCAGACGATCCGGCAAGTCTTGCCTTCGCGCTCAATATCGACCTCAAGATATCGGGCCTGCTCGCCCTCGCCGTCCTTTGGGCCGTCGATCCCAAGTCCGCGCTGGACTTCAGTGGCTGAATATCCCGCATTGGAATCGGCAAGGATCGCGACGCCGTTAAACGCTTTTTGACCATGCCAGATCGCCCGGTATCCGAGCTCCTCGAACTCGGATGAAGGAAAGTCCGCATCCTGGCTTTTGACTTCCTGGAGACATGCGACCGAAGGCCGCGTTTCTTCGAGCCATTCCTTGAGGCGCGGGAGCCGGGCTTTGATCCCGTTTATGTTGTAGGTCGCGATCTTCATGGGATTATCCATGAAGGATAGTGTCGGGCGCGTCTATCGTCAGATGCGCCTAGATCCCGAAGCTTGATCCACAGCCGCAGCCCGCTGCCGCGTTCGGGTTTTCGACCCGGAAGGCCGCGCCGCCCAGTGATTCGACGAAGTCGACGACGCTGCCGTCTACAAGATCAAGACTGACCGGATCGACGACGAGCTTTACACCGTCGGTTTCGCTCACCGCATCATCGCTGTCAGCGCCATCGGCCAGATCGAACTTGTACTGAAACCCTGAACAGCCCCCTCCCTCGACCGAGAGACGAAGAATAGCGGGCTTCGTCTGCTTCTGGGCAATCCATGCCACACGTTTTGCAGCGGCTGGGGTGAGGGTGAGTGTCTGGCTCATATTTGCGATTTAGGTGTGCAGATCCATTTCACAAGGCTGTGCGATGTTATCAGGCGTGCTGGATATAGTCGCGCAGTGCCGCAGCCTCGTGCTCGACTTCGTCGATCTTGTGTTTAACGAGATCCCCGATTGAGATGAATGCCACCAGCTTTTCGCCGTCGATCACCGGAAAATGTCGAAAGCGCCGCTTCGTCATCAAGGCCAGAGCGTCGTCGATCAAGGTGGTTGGCTCAACCGTGACTGCGGGAGAGGTCATGATCTCACCGACGGTCATATCCAGAGCACCGTGGCCCTTCTCTGCAAGGCAATAGACGACATCGCGCTCAGAAATAATGCCCGCGATCTTGCCGTCCTTTATGACCGGAAGCGCGCCGATACGCTTTCCTGCGAGCAAATTCACCGCTTCCGCTACGGGCGTGTTGACATCGCAGGAGATAATGTCGGTTGCGTCACGATCCCCGATTATTTTGGAGATAGTCATGGGGGTGCTCCTCTCTACCTTCACGAAAATGCCATCAATGCGGCCAAAAGGCGAGTCTGGCGTGCATTTGCCGATAGATGCCTCCACTTCACCGCCAAGAGCGTACCTTTCGCATTGCAATAGAGCGCCGCCAGCCGCATGTGAGACGAATGGTCAGAAAATCCCCCCTCGACGACCCTGAAAACGCCGCCCATGCATGGGCCCGCTATCGCAGCATCATGAAGGTTCTGCTCGGCGTGACCATCGCGACGGTCTTGCTGGCAGTGGGTCTGCTTTATGCCTTCAATGGTATGGTGTCGGTGCACTTCTACATCGCGGTCGCTTTGGGGATCAGCTTTACAATGCTGCTCGGCGGAGGACTAATGGGCCTTGTTTTCCTTTCCAACGGAACCGGTCACGACGAGTCGGTTGATAATCGCTTGCCCGGCAAGGACGAGTTCTGGTCCCCGAAGGATAACGATTAGGCCCCGCCCGGAGTTTTCAGCCGGAACTCTTCGACAGGCTCTCCGCCAATGAGATGCTCATCGACGATCCGATCGAGCACTTCGGGTCGGCAAGAGTGATACCAGATGCCATCGGGCCAAACGACAGCGATCGGTCCATGTGAGCAGACTTGCAGGCAATCGGCTTTCGTCCTCTGGATGCCGCCAGGCCCCTTTGGGTGCCCTTGTGTCCTTTTAGGACCCACAAGACCGCGTTGTTTGAGCGTGTCCTTGAGATGCTGCCAAGCAAGCTCACCCTCAGCGCGCGAGCAGCATTTCTGCTTGTCTGAAAGCGCGCACAGGAAGATATGCCGCTCCACCCTGTCCCCGGCGGTCGAACCGTATTTCTTCGCGAGCGCCGTTTCGGCTGCCAGCCGGTCGAGCTTACTCATTCGGGATCATCTTCTTTCTGGAGCCAGCGATCGAGCCAGGCGAACACAGTCTCATGCCATTGCAGCGAGTTCTTTGCGCCGAGCACCCAGTGGTTCTCATCTGGGAAGACGAGCAATTGCGAGGGAATTGAGCGCTCTTGCAGAGCGGTAAAGCTCTGAATTCCCTGGGTGTAGGGGACGCGAAAATCCAGTTCGCCCGTTATGACCAGCATCGGCGTCTGCCAATTGTCCACGTGGTTGACGGGGTTCCAGCGCTCGTAGGTTTCGCGCGCTTCGCTATAGGAACCGCCGAAATCCCAGCGCGGGAACCACAATTCCTCAGTCGAATAATAGAAGCTCCGCATGTCGAAAAGGCCGTCATGCTGGACAAGACAATCGAATCGTTCGGGCCAGCGCCCTGCGATCCAGTTGACCATATATCCGCCGTAACTGGCTCCCATGGCGCAGGCGCGTGAGCCGTCGATCTGCGGATCGGTTTCAAGTGCTGCCGCCAGGCCCTTTTGCAAATCGACCAGCGGTTTTCCGCCCCAATCGCGGTTGATCGAGTCCATGAAATCCTGTCCGTAACCGGCCGACCCGTGGAAATCGACCGAGATGACGGCATAGCCCTGGCTCGCGACGACTCGGGGATTCCAGCGCGATGACCAGCCATCGTTGAAGGATCCCTGCGGCCCACCGTGAATGTAAAGGATCGCAGGAATTGGCCCCTCCTGCTCCTCTAGCCGGGTGATCTGCCCCCAGACCGTGTCGCCGCCTGCGCCTTCGAAGCTGAACCGGGTGGTGACGGTCGAGGCGAATTGGCCCATCCGTGTCGTCACCGCATCGGTCAGCGGGCGCGCTTCATTGCCGCCCTCGGCGAGGTAGAGTTCATTCGGAACGCCGATCGAATCGCGGGTGAAAAGCATTCGATCACCCGGCAGAGCCTGGAGGTTGCCAATATGCGCTTCGTTCCCGGCGATAAGGTTGAGCTCGGTCACTTCGCCAGTGCTCGGATCGATCCGAAAAACCGGCGTGTCGAGAGTGTCCGCTGCGGTTGCGAGCAGATAGGATCCATCCGCGCTCCAGCTGAGGCTCCCGAAGGAGAGGTCTGTATTCTGGGTGAGCGCG
The DNA here is from genome assembly GCF_003264115.1 of Erythrobacter sp. KY5. NCBI lineage: Bacteria > Pseudomonadati > Pseudomonadota > Alphaproteobacteria > Sphingomonadales > Erythrobacteraceae > Erythrobacter > Erythrobacter sp. KY5. Next base: position 453,246 of record NZ_CP021912.1, read on the forward strand.
CTGGTCTGCCCGGTCCGGACATCGCGAAGGTGTACAACCATGCGGTCCGATTCGTAACCGGGGCGCGCCATGGCGAGATAGGCGAGCCTCGTTCCGTCAGGTGACGGCGCAGGCGAAGAATCGTGCGCATGGTTTGCACTGGTCAGCTCTATCGGCGCCCCTCCTGAGAGATCGGACCAGTAGATGTCGAGATCGGTCGAAGTCGGTTCTTCCGCGCCCGCTCTGCGAGCGACGAAATAGACGCCAGAACCATCGGGCGCCCAAGCAATGTCTCCACCGCCGCCAAACGGCTTTGTCGGAGTGTTACCGATCAGGGCTCCGCTCGCATTACCGCCATCCAGCGGGATGCCTTCACCGGCAATCTGGCCGTTCTCCATCTCGAAAACGAAGACACGGTTGAAGTGGCCGGGCCGGGTCCAGCTGTCCCAGTGGCGGTAGAAGCCGTCTTCTCCATCATAGAGCCGGCCGCTGCCCGTCGCTTGCACGTCGCTCTCGCAGCTGAGCTGTTCGCAATCGCGGTCTATCTCGGCCCAAAGCGCAATCGCATCGCCAGTGGGGGCCAATTTGAACCCGGCAATACCGGTGCCCTCGATATCGGCAACAGGCATGGGTTCGCTGAGCGTCCCGTTCGCCCCCACGGCAACCCGCCAGACACGCACTCGCTCATCAGCCTCATCGTGTGTGCTGCTTGCGCTCAGAAAGTAGAGAAAGTCGTCCGGGCCGAATGCAAGGCCGTAACCCGCAATCGCAAGATCGAGTGAAGCCGGCTCGCTTCCCGGCTGGGTAAGATCGATGATGAAATGGCGCGGCGAACGTTTGAGAGTTTCAGGGTCGGTGAACGTCACCGAATAGACCGCAAGCCGACCATCGCTTGTCGCAACAGGACTGCCAAGCCGAGGCATGGTGATCAGATCGCGCGCAGACATGGGCGTCTTGGTGACGCCGTCGATCGTTATGTGTGGATCAGACTCATCATGATCCTCTGCAAGCAGAGGTGCTGAGCCAAACGATGCGAGAGCCGTCATTGCGGCCCCTGTCAGAAGCTTCCATCCCATTGGGGTGAGTTAACGCGCCTCGCTGCGATATTCCAGCGAAAGTGCCGGGTGAAAGATCAGCTTCGCTTGCCTGCGATCCTGGCGATTTCGGCCTGCACCATCTTTTCGACCATGCCGGGCAGATTGTGGTCCAGCCATTCGGCAAGCATCGGGCGAAGCAATTCACGCGTCAGCCCTTCAAGCGAGGTCTCGCCAGACCTGACGATCTGTGGCTTTGCGGGGGGTTCGGAAAGCATGGCGAGCGCCGCCAGATTTTCTTGCATGGCACCGCGAACGGCCTCGGTAATCAGCGGTTCGTCGGCATTTTCGCCTTCGACTTCGACAAACTCGTCCAGTTCCATCTCTGCCAGATCGAGCACTTCTTCTGCGGGCTCATCGGCTTCGCCCTCATCCTTGGTCTTTGGCATCTGGCGCGACCGCGTCTTGATCGCGGCCTCGCGGTTGTCGCGATTCATGACCTTCTTTATCGATTCGAGAATTTCTTCGACCGATGCCCCGTTATCGGAAGCGCCACCATCATTCGCCACGACAAATCCTTCGCAAACGCGCGTTAACCATTCGAATCACTGCGTTAGTGTTATTCGTCCGGATTGAGAACAGGGCCAATGAATGCGTCTGGTGCCTCGATGTCAACGGTTCTCGTCGAATTCGGGGCGGGTTCAGGATCGCGATCCCAATCCCAGAAGCGTCCGCGAACGCGTTCATAGTTCACCTCGGGATCGTAGAGCGGACCGCCCGTGTCGAGGTTAAGATCGCGTGCTTCGGCCTTGCCCATTGCCGCGAGCAGAGTGAAGCCCGCAACATACGCGTTGCGCCGCGCCGTCACGAGCTGGGCCCGTGCCGAAAGCAATTCCTGTTCAGCGTTCAGAACATCGATGATGGTCCGGTTGCCGATCGAGTTTTCGGCCCGCACGCCTTCGAGGCTGACTTCGGCCGCTTCGACGGCAGCGCGCGAACTTTCGATGACTGCATTGGAAGCTTGCCAACTCGCATAGGCCGCGCGGGTCTGCTGGATGATGCTGCGCTCGGTCGCGATCACTTGCTCGAGAGCGGCAGATTCGCGCGCACCTGCCTGGCGCTGACGTGCGGCTGGCAAGCCTCCCTGAAAGATCGGAATGGTAAGTCTTACGCCCGCGTTGGCGGTGACTTCCTCCTGAACGAGATCGGCGGAGAAAGGCCCACCGAGCGTGCCGAAAAAATTGGAGTAGTCGGTGTTGGCGAAAAGCCCCAAGGTCGGGAGACGTCCTGCACCGGCGACTTCGGTGTCAAACCCGGCAGCCTCGGCGCGTTCTTTCGCTGCGACTAGGTCCGGATTGTTTTCAAGTGCAATTACCACAGCATCGGTCACGGTAGAGGGCAGGCCGGGCAAGGGAGGCGGCGCCTCAAGATTCTGCGGTGCCTGACCTACCAGCTGAATATAGGTTTCCCGTGCGCTGATCAGGTTCGCATAGGCGGTACGCAGATCGCCTTGTGCTACGGCGAGTCGCGACTGCGCCTGCGCTACATCAGTGCGGGTGAGATCGCCGATTTCGAACCTGTCGCTGGTCGACTGGAAAGTGACTTCCAGGACTTCGACCTGGTTCGTTGCGAGCTGTGCCAGAGCCTCGGTGCGAAGGACGTCCATGTAAGCCGCGACAGTCTGGCTAAAAACTGAGCTTTCCGTGCCGCGCAGGTCGGCTTGCCCCGCCGCCACGCGCTCCTGTGCCGCATTTACACCGTTGCGTACCGCACCACCCGAATAGATCGGCACCTGCAATTGCGTGTTGATGCCCAGATTGCGGACGGGCGCGGTGAAGGCGTTGGCCGACTGACGGAGAAACTCGATATGAGTAGCGGTCGCCGTCACCCCGGGAAGTCCGGGCGCGCGCTGGATCGGTACGTCCTCGTCAGTGGCGCGTTGATTTGCGCGGGCCGCTTCAAGTGTCGGGTTGGAATTGTAAACCGCGGCGAGCGCATCTCGCAAAGTCTCGGCCTGAGCCGGGAGGGCCGTTCCCGCCAGTGTCAGAGCGCCGATCCCGGCAGCAGTGTTCAACAGGCGGGAAATATGCGTCACGAAAAGGTCCAACTCTTGGGTCTGTCAAATGCGGAAATCACAGGAATGCCGAGGTCTTCGACCACGGAAAGCGACACCTGTCCGGCAACCTTGCGTCCCGATGCGAGGCGCGTCACTTTACGCAGGAGAAGCCCAGATACAATCAGGCCGTTTTCTTCGACGAGGTCGGTGATAGCCTCAGGCACAGCCTCGACCGCACCGTCGATGAGAATCAGGCCGTAGCTGCCTTCGGGAAGCTTGCCTTGCGCGGCATCCTTGGCGCCGACGGTCTCAAGATCCGTCACCAAAGGGCGGATAAGATCGGTCAGATACTCGGTGCCGCCTTCGATAACCAGAACCCGGTCGGTTGGCTTTGGAGCGGCCTCAAGCAACAGTTTGCCGTAAAACAGGGGGGATGCGAGGTGGCCGTCATCAAGCGCGATAGAGCGGTCGATATAGGCAATCGCCGCCTTGTCCTCGGGAAGATAATCCTCGCGCGGCACTGCCTGCATCCGGGCCAGAACGAATTCCTCGTTCACGCCGCTTGTGCGAAGCTGGCTATCGATCATCGCTTTGCGGGCGGCAAAGGTGTCACGCGAGATGGTCTGGTTGCTCATAACTACTCCGTTGAGCTGTATTAGTACCGCAATACAGTTCGTCAACCCTTCCTAGCCATCAGCGCTTCGACTTCCAAGAGACTTGAGCCATATTTGTATCCTCAAACTAAGGCTCGCGATTGGTCAGCTTCTCTTTGACCTCATGCACCGCGGCAGCATATGAACGCCGCAATCAAGCTGGCCAAGAGACACAGCTGGCCGGATCGACCGAAACAAGGAGGGCTTCGATGAGTGACATGACCAACAAGGATGGGGCGAAAGTGGTCCACAATGACGGATCCATTTTTGGTGCAACGGGCGAAGTCCGCATCGAGGCCGACTCGCTTGGCGACGTTGCTTGCCCGGTTGATGCCCACTGGGGTGCCCAGAGTCAGCGCAGTCTTGCAAACTTTGCGATCGGCACTGAAACGATGCCCGCCCCGCTTATCAAGGCCCTTGGTATTCAGAAGCAGTCGGCAGCCAAGGCAAACATGGATCTGGGCGTGCTCGACTCAAAGCTGGGCGATGCGATCGTGCAGGCAGCGGGCGAAGTGATTGACGGGACGCTCGCCGACCAGTTTCCGCTTAGTGTTTGGCAGACGGGTTCGGGCACGCAGTCGAACATGAATGCGAACGAAGTCATCGCCAGTCGCGCAAATCAGATCCTTACCGGCCAGCATGGCGGCAAGGAGCCGGTCCATCCCAACGATCACTGCAACATTGGCCAAAGTTCCAACGATACCTTCCCCACCGCGATGCATATCGCAGCGGCGAGCGAGACGATCGACGCCCTGATCCCGGCGCTGACACACCTCCACGGCGCGCTTGACGACAAGGCGAAGGCCTTTGCTGACATCGTCAAGATTGGCCGCACACACCTGCAGGACGCGACGCCTTTGACGCTGGGTCAGGAATTCTCAGGCTATGCCAAGCAGGTTGAGTACGGCATCGCCCGGTTGAAGAGCGCCTTGCCACGCGTTCTCGAGCTGGCCCAAGGCGGCACCGCAGTTGGCACCGGCATCAATTCCAAGGCCGGATTCGCTGAAAAGTTTGCGGAGCACGTCGCCAGTGCGACCGGGCATGCTTTCGTCACCGCGCCCAATAAATTCGAGGCGCTTGCCGCTCACGATGCGCTGGTCGAACTTTCAGGCGCGCTTAATACGATCGCGGTGAGCCTGATGAAGATCGCCAACGACATTCGCCTGCTCGGCTCCGGTCCGCGTTCGGGTCTTGGTGAAATCGCGCTACCGGCGAACGAACCGGGCTCCTCCATCATGCCCGGCAAGGTCAATCCAACGCAGTGCGAAGCGCTGACCATGGTTTGTGCGCAGGTCATGGGCAACAACACCACGGTAAGCGTCGCAGGGTCGCACGGCCATCTTGAGCTCAACGTCTTCAAACCGGTCATGATCTACAACGTGCTGCAATCGATCCGCTTGATCAGCGATGCGTCGATCAGCTTCACCAATAATTGCGTTGTCGGGATCGAGGCGAACCGCGGCCGGATCGACCAGCTGATGAATGAGAGCCTGATGCTGGTCACGGCGCTTAACCCGCATATCGGCTATGACAACGCCGCAAAGATCGCGAAGAAAGCCCATGCGGACGGGACGACCCTGAAGGAGGCCGCACTTGAGCTTGAGCTGCTCACTGAGGAACAGTTTGCACAATGGGTGGTCCCGGCTGACATGATCAAGCCACGAGCATGACGCTCAGTTTTCCGGAGTAAGTCGGTCCGAGATGGTCGTTCGGCGTCGATCTGCATCGACAAAGCGAGCATCCGGACCGACGACCGGTTGGCGCTGCGGAGCAATTGGCGCTATTTGGCAGCCAAGACTATGGAAATGAGTTCACCTCCCAAAGCGTCGGCAAAGAAGGCGTCTGTCAGCGTACCATTCCGTACGGTGCTGTTATCGATGGTGCTACTGTGGGGGACCTATTTCGTCCTGATCAGCGCGCGCAGCTACATTCTGGACATGGATTTCCAGGCCGAAATGCTCATGCGCCGTGCGGCGGTGACGATCGCCGGGATCGGCCTCACGATAGTCCTGTGGGGCATGCTGCGCCTCGTCGATCGGCAGGCCCTTTGGGTCAAGATCGGTGCAGCAAGCCTGTTCGCGATCCCAGTCGCGACCGCGACCGGACACATCAACCAGTTTGTTTTTTCTGACATCCAGAAGGAGTTGGAGCAGCGCTATGCAGAAGAGCGCGGCTTCCGCTTCGATGATGAAGGCAATCTACTCTATGATTTGCCCGCTGGCGTTGCGATCAAGGCACCTGCGCCGGATGGATCGGGCGGTTACAAGGTTTCAGAATCGCTCATAATCGCACCTGCCGAGGCGCGCGATGAAACCTGGCAAGCCGTATTCCAGATAGCGATCGGGCGATATTTCCTGCTGCTGGCCTGGGCATCGACCTACTTTGCCCTGCTAGCAGGCTATCAGGCTCGCGCGGCAGAGCGGCGTGAACAGGAGTTCCGGTCCGCTGCAAAGGCTGCAGAGCTTCGCTCGCTTCGCTATCAGGTGAACCCGCATTTCCTGTTCAACACGCTGAATTCACTCTCTGCGCTCGTGATGACTGGCAAGGCCGATCGTGCCGAACGGATGATCCAGACGATCAGCCGCTTCTATCGCCATTCTCTTGCAGATGAACCAACCAGCGATGTTGCGCTCAAAGACGAGTTCGACCTGCAAAAGCTGTACCTCGATATCGAAACCGTGCGCTTTCCAGAGCGGTTGATTCCGAAGTTCGACCTTCCCGAAGATCTCGAAGAAGCGCGAGTGCCGGGGATGATCCTGCAGCCCTTGGTCGAGAACTCGGTCAAATATGCGGTTTCTGCCGTCACGCGTCCGGTTACGATCACAGTTTCGGCGCGCGAGGAGTTCGACAGGCTCGTCATCACCGTGACGGATGACGGCCCCGGTATACCCGAGGGTTCGCCGCACGGATTTGGCATTGGTCTTGCCAATGTGGGTGAGCGTTTGGAAGCGCGCTTTGGTTCTGACATCGCATTGACCTCTGCACCCATCCCCGGCGGCTACAAGACCGAAATGCGCATTCCCCTGTCGCGTCCGGCGAACACCCGTCGCCGCGCTGATTGATCGAAACAGGAAGGGGCTGAGATGAGCGAAACCGAAACGAAATCACAGGCTCTTCGGACGATGATCGTCGATGATGAGCCGCTTGCGGTCGAGCGGATTCAGGTGATCTGTGCTGAGTTGCCGTCGATCAACGTCGTTGGCACTGCAAGCGATGGCGCAGCCGCCTTGCGCCTTGCTGACAAGCTCGATCCAGACCTGGTCCTGCTTGATATGACGATGCCCGAGCTCGACGGCCTTGGGGTTGCGCGCAAGTTTGCCGAGAGCGAAGGCGAACCTCCTGCTGTCATATTCGTCACGGCTCATGACCATTTCGCAGTCGAAGCGTTCGACCTCGAAGCGATCGACTATGTTCTGAAGCCTGTCTCGGCAGATCGGCTTGAGCGCGCGATTGAGCGCGCAGTTGCGCGCCGCGGCGAACGCAAGGAGCCTCAGAGCAAATGGCTCGACGAGCTTTGGGTGCCTCACCGCAGCGAGCTTTTGCGCATTGCGGTGAGCGAAGTGCATCAGATTGATGCCGAGCGTGACTATGTGCGCCTCCACGTGGGTGAGCCTTCCGAGAACGGCGAGCCTGGACGCTCCTATCTGCTGCTGCAGACGATTGCGGGCCTGGAAGCGCGGCTGGACCCTGAGCAATTCATCCGCATCCACCGCTCCACCATTCTGCGGCGCGACAATATTCGCGGTCTGCGCCACGATGGCCTGGGCGTTTGGTCAGCAGAGCTCCAAAACGGCGAAGCGCTTCGGATCGGTCGAACCTACCTCTCCAAGGTCAAGGCTATGGCCGGGCGCTAACTCGCCTTCTTCCTGTCTGGGGCTGCTCAATCATTTTCAAGTGCATAAAGAAGCGGCCCGAACCCCGGGACTGAGTAGGGTTCGAGCCGCAAAGTCTGCACCAGCGAGGTGGTGCAGGATGTGAACGCGGTTCAACCGCCGCGTTGACGATCCTCGATGATGGCTGCCACGTCCTGACGGGCGCTGGCGCGTGCTTTGTCGACGCAATCGCGCACTTCTTTCGAGCGGATGAGCGTGCCGACCTGACGATCGTCAAAGCCACACACCTTGCGTGCAGCGATCTCAACGCGCCGTTCAAGCAAGCGCTGGCCTTCGACGGTCGAGAGATCGAGACCGGCGTAGCTCACATCCATGGATTGATATTCGCCGTTTCCGGCAAGAGCGGGTGAAGCGGTGAAAGCGAGGCCCAGGGCTGCCGTCGCGATTGCAAGAGTCTTCATTTAATTTCTCCTCCTGACAAAGGGATGGAGTTCGATCAGGGGGCGATCGAACCGGGGATGCCATCCGTTTGCCGTGATTAAGGAGATACCGAGTCGGGCTCCGCAGGTCATTGAACAGTCGACCAACCCGCCCGTCATTGTCGATTGGCAGCAGGCGAACTTACGAACGTCGCAAAATTGCCGATCAACAGCATCTTCAATCCGACGGAGGTTTACGCCATATTGTAACGCGTGATTGCTGCGCTGATCGTGATATTCCTGCTGGGCATTGCCAACTTCGCATTGCACAGCGCTGTGCTTGAAAGCGGGCACCAGCTGCTTGGGCAAATGCCTTCATTCGTACAAGCGCTTGGAGGTCGGCTGACCTTGCTCGCTGAATTTCTTGTGCTTCTTGCTGCGATGTTGCTCGTCGCAAACGGATGGCAAGGTCTTGCTTGGGGATATGGTGCGTATAGCGCGCTCAATGCGGTATCCGCCTGGCTGATCCTCAGCGGGCGCATTTGAATTAGCGGTTGCATGCCTTCGGCAATCGCGCTTGAGACTTGATCCCTATGACAACCCGTCTGTTCCATGTTAGCGACGTTCATTTCGGGGTCGAAAACCGCCGAGCCCTCGATCACGTCGCGCAGGCAATCCGCGAAGAGCGACCCGATGCACTGGTTTGCACTGGAGACGTCACTCAACGCGCAAAGCATTCCGAATATGCCGCAGCTGCAGAATGGTTCGCAGGATTGGGGGTGCCTGTCGTTCTTGAGCCGGGCAACCACGACATGCCCTATTACAATCTGTTCGAGCGGTTCTCGGACCCCTACCGCCGGTTTCGCAGGCTCGACGGCAAGGTCGGCACTCAGTTCCAGAACGATGATGTCGTCCTCGTATCGTTGAAATCGACCGTGCGCGCTCAGCCGCGCTTTCCATGGTCTGACGGTATCGTGACGAAGCGATCGCTAGACCAGACGGTGCAAAGACTGCTCGAATTGAGCGACGATCCGCGTCATGTCATCGTGACTGCGCACCATCCCTTGCTCGGTCCGAAGGAGGACGCGGGTAATCCGACGATTGGCGGCAACAAGGCATTTGTGGCTCTGGCCTCTGCCGGGGCAGATGCAATCATGACAGGCCATGTCCATCGTCCGTTTGATGAAACCCGCGATATGGATGGCGCCAGCATGCGGATGATTGGAGCGGGCACTCTTTCGACCCGGCTTCGGCATGGAGCGCCGCCATCCTACCGCGTACTTCATTGCCGCCGCGGTGAAGAGATGCAGGTTGAACTGCGCGAACTCGCAGCGATCTGATCGTAAGATGGCAGGCCGGCGATTTAACCTTTTTTAGCGGTTCGGCATTAAGACTTTGTTGGTGATAGTCGCATCAGCATCAAAGCCATGCCGTCCGATCTCATTTTCGGGGCGTTGCTTGGATGCAAGGCATGAGGGAAGATGGGGAGGTCGTGAAATGGACCTGCTGAAAGCTATGGGTTTGGGTGCGCTGATAACCTGCTGCATAGCGGTTGTCGTCGGCACGCAGGGATCGAGCGGGGGCGCGCTCGCAATTCATCAGCTCGCTGTGGCTGATTACAAGGTCTATTGGTCCTGGCCGATGTTCTTCGGTGGTACCGGGTTGTTCTGGGCGCTGATGCTTATCCAGCGGTGACCAAGACCGTGTGGGCAAAGAAAAAGGGCGGCTCTCGATGAGAGGCCGCCCTTCTTCGTATTCGGATATGATCGCGAGCGATTAACGCTTCGAGAACTGGAAGCTGCGACGTGCCTTCGCACGGCCGTACTTCTTACGCTCTACCACACGGCTATCGCGGGTGAGGAAGCCAGCTGCCTTGACGGTGCTGCGCAGTTCCGGCTCGTACTTGGTGAGAGCCTGGCTGATGCCGTGCTTTACCGCGCCGGCCTGGCCCGAAAGGCCGCCGCCTTTGACGGTGGCGACGACGTCGTACTGACCTGTGCGTTCCGTAATGCCGAACGGCTGGTTGATGATCAGACGCAGGGTCGGACGTGCGAAGTATACTTCCTGATCCTTGCCATTGACGGTGATCTTGCCGGTGCCAGGCTTGAGCCACACGCGAGCGGTGGCGTCCTTGCGGCGACCGGTCGCATAAGCGCGGCCCTGAGCGTCGAGCTCCTGCTCGCGCAGCGGCGCGGCCGGGTTCTGGGCGATCTCGGCAGCGTCCGCAGCGGGTGCGTCGCCGGCGATGTCCTTGAGATCCGACAGGTCGGACACGGTGTTGCTCTCGTCAGCCATTATGCGGTGACCTTGTTCTTGCGGTTCATCGAAGCGACGTCGAGCACAGCGGGGTTCTGCCCGTCATGCGGATGCTCGGTGCCATTGTAGAGGTGCAGCGCCTTCATCTGCGCACGGCCAAGGGGCCCGCGCGGAATCATTCGCTCGACTGCCTTTTCGAGCACACGCTCGGGGAAGCGGCCTTCCAGCACCTTGGCTGGGGTCGTTTCCTTGATGCCGCCGGGGTGGCCGGTATGCTTGTAATAGACCTTGTCGGTAGCCTTCTTGCCGGTGAACTTCACCTTGTCGGCATTGATGACGACCACGTGGTCGCCGCAATCGACATGCGGGGTGTAGGTTGGCTTGTGCTTGCCGCGCAGGTGGTTGGCGATGATCGCGGCGAGCCGGCCGACAACGAGGCCGTCGGCATCGATCAGGTGCCATTTCTTTTCGACCTCTGCCGGCTTCACCGACTGGGTCTGTTTGCTAAGCGCCTTCATGGCTCGTTTGTCCTTCAATCAAAGGGATTGCGGTAATCTGTTCATCGCCGACTGTCGGTCGATCAATTCGACCAGGGTCCAGCGAATCGCTGACCGGGAGCTAGCCCCTGTCAGCCAGGAGGCGCGCATTTGTCGCCAAACAGGGCTTAAGTCAACCAAAACCGGGGGTTTCGAGGGAGGTAAAATAATACCGTAACGCGATTTATCGGCAGTTTCCGCCGTCTGCTGTCGCCTTACAGGCTCTCCATGCGCCACACTTCGCGCGTAATCTGCTCGCTACTGCCGATCCGGGTGGTGATGCTCCGCTCCGCGTGTGACAGCCAGCCTCCTCGTTCGTCGGCGACGCCCTCATAGCGGACCTCGAACTCTCCGGTCATGCCGTCAGGCAATTCCATCTGCCGACTTGCCTTGACCGGACCCATTTTCGGGAAGAACAGATCTTCTGGCAACCGATCGAGAAGCGCAGATCCGGCACTCTGCAGATCTGTCAGGTATCGCAGCTCCGCTTCGCTTGGCTGAGCGCGAGCCCTTCGTTTCGCAAGGATTTCTTTGGCGATCGCGATCGCTGAGGCGAGGTCCTCTTCGCTTACCCGTCCGTCTGACGCGACAAGCATCCCGTCCTGCGACACCAGCATTGGCCACATATCGTCCGTAGAACGCGCTTCCTCCAACCGGGCAAGCTGTGCGAGCGAGGGAGGGGCATCGACGCGCACATCAACCTGTGCCCCATTTATAGCGATGCCTTGACCCTGCCGGCCAAAACGGACCGCCCAGGTGCGATCCACACAGACCATCTGTCCATCGCGCAAGGACCGCTGGATCCGGCGCGACAGCGTCATGGTCGATGGAGGAATCGCAAGCTTCGTACTGCTGAATGCAAAGGCAGGGCTAACCGCGAATAGCGCGCCCCCGCCACCCAATGCCGCCAACGCCCTCCGGCGTGAGACTTGCTCGATCTTTGTTGTATCCGCCACTTTAAGTCTGGACCCGTGTCGCGGCGCCCCCACCTTATGGCACCATTGCTAGCCTAAAGTTTTTTCCCTGAGAACCTTCTCAAGCCAATGCTTTGTAGCAGGATGTGACGCGTTGCAAAGCCATCCGACAATCGCAGGTGTGTCATATGGGTGACACTCTCCCAGTCGAGCAATGAGCCGCTCAAGGCGTTGTTCCGATGTCTTGAAAAGCACCGCGACCTCCGCCTGCGTCGCGCACTGGCCCTCCCATTCGAATACGGAGGTTACGCCCGGCATGATGTTGGCGCAGGCAATCAGCTTTTCTTCCAGAAGCGTGCTTGCGACTTCTTTTGCGCTCTCAGCGTTGGGAAACGGGCACCAGGCCAAGGCGGCCTCAAACTCGCTCATGCGAGCTGTGCGCTGACGCGCTTTTCCTGAACCCGGACGCCGTCGCTATGCATGGCCCACGCGGTCGAAGCTACAAGAAGCGCTCCGGTCAATTGGTGAGCGGCCGCCACCCAAAGCGACACCTCGGTCATGACTGTTGCGATCCCTAGTAGGATCATGACGCCGAAAGCGGTGTGGACTGCGATCGAGGCGCGGCGATCACTCTTTCGGACCCTCCGTGCCAGATAGACCAGGGCAGCAACGGCAATCCAGGCCCACCAGCGGTGAAGGAAATGCAACAGAAACGGATCGTGCGTGAGGGTCCACAAAAAGCCCGAAGAAAAATCGAGTTCGGGAACCAGTCGCCCGTTCATCAGCGGCCAGTCATAGGCGGCGTGGCCAGCGTTCAGACCTGCAACCCATGCGCCCAGAAGAAGCTGCACGAAAAGCACGCCTGCAACCAGAGCCGCCGGCAGCGTAAGCGGAGCCGCCCCAGCACCGGGCTCACGAACGAGGCGGCGCATGTCGCGCGCTGTCCAGACCAGCAGGCCCAACAGCAAAAGCGCGGTCAGAAGATGCAGTGACAGGCGAAAATGGCTGACATCGGTCATGTCGCCGACGAGGCCCGACTGGACCATCAGCCATCCGAACAATCCCTGCAGTCCCCCCAAAGCGAGGAGCCCCACCATCCGCGGTTTGAAGCCGGCGGGTATCGCCCCCTTGACCCAGAACCAGACAAGTGGCGCAGCGTAAAGCAGGCCGACCATGCGTGCCAGCAGGCGGTGGAACCACTCCCAGAAATATATGAATTTGAAGTCGGCCAAAGTCATGCCGGTAAGGCTGGCTTCAAGCCGGTATTCCGGCGTTGCCTTGTATTTTGCGAACTCAGCCTGCCACGCCGCGTCGTTCATCGGGGGCAGGATCCCGGTTGCAACTTGCCATTCGGTGATCGACAACCCGCTTTCAGTGAGGCGCGTGATCCCACCGACCAGCACGATCAGCACGACGACGAACGCGACCGCCTCCAGCCAACGTGCAATCGCCATAGGGCGTGCGGCTGATCCGATCTGTCTCTTTTGCATGTGGGAGCTGTCTGCAAGGCTGGCCATGACGCCTGCGTAAATGTGAGGGAAGAGCCACTGTGGCAAGTGCGTTCCTGAAAAAGGATGCTGCAGATCGCGCAAGCCCTTGCGCAATGTAACAACATTACATACATGGCCATCACGATGATCCGGGAACCCGCCTCTGATTCTGTGGCCAACGCGAACCGTCGGCTCGACCAGCTTGGCATCGGGCTGGCCGGCCTGTGTGCCTTGCATTGTCTCGCAACGATCGTGGTCGTGTCTGTCCTGGGAATTGGCGGGCACTTTTTGTTGGCGCCTGAAATTCACCGCGTCGGCCTTGCTATTGCGCTCGTCGTGGCGGCCGTCGCTATCGGTTGGGGCGCTCTCAGGCATCGCCGTGCGGCACCCTTCGTGATCGCGATGATGGGCCTCACTTTCATGGGTGGAGCGCTCGCCATGCCTCACGGCGACGGCGAGATCGTCTTGACCATGATCGGAGTTGCGCTTGTCGCTTTGGGACACCTGCTCAACATCCGCTCTGCATCACGCTAAGCTTGCGCCTGCGGGTTTGGCGACTATTCCATGATCGCCATGACCGATACCAAATCCATAATTCTCAACGGTGACCACCGCCGGACCACCGCCGTCACCATTGCGGAGCTTGTTTGCGAGCTCGATCTTTCGCCGGAGAAGGTGGCGGTCGAGCGCAATGGCGTAATCGTGCCGCGCTCGACCCTGGGTAACGCCCAGCTCGCAGAAGGGGATACGCTTGAGATCGTGCACTTCGTTGGCGGCGGCGAAAACTCTGCTGCAAAGAAAGACACATGGAGTGTGGCCGGTCGCACCTTCACCTCCCGCCTGATCGTGGGCACCGGCAAGTACAAGGATTTTGCGCAAAACGCCGCCGCACTTGAGGCGAGCGGGGCAGAGATCGTCACCGTCGCTGTGCGCCGGGTCAATGTCAGCGATCCCAAGGCGCCGATGCTCACCGACTACATCGACCCCTCGAAGACGACCTATCTGCCCAACACTGCCGGTTGCTTCAACGCCGAGGAGGCCATTCGCACCCTGCGCCTTGCGCGTGAGGCAGGCGGGTGGGATCTAGTGAAGCTCGAAGTTCTGGGTGAGGCGCGCACGCTGTATCCCGACATGCGCGAAACGCTGACCGCGACCGAAACGCTGGCGAAGGAAGGGTTTCTTCCGATGGTCTACTGCGTGGACGATCCGATTGCTGCCAAACAGCTCGAAGATGCAGGTGCGGTCGCGATCATGCCACTTGGTGCTCCGATCGGTTCTGGGTTGGGGATACAGAATCAGGTCACGATCCGCCTGATTGTCGAGGGCGCAAATGTGCCCGTTCTTGTCGATGCTGGCGTCGGTACGGCGTCCGATGCGGCTGTCGGAATGGAATTGGGCTGCGACGGAATCCTGATGAACACCGCCATTGCAGAGGCAAAGGACCCCATTCGCATGGCGCGGGCGATGAAGCTTGCCGTCGAAGCGGGCCGCGAGGCCTATCTCGCCGGGCGGATGGGACGGCGCAAATATGCCGACCCCTCTAGCCCGCTTGCAGGTCTCATCTGACCTAAGCGCGACTTTCTGCGCCATGGTTACCGGGTATTAACCAAACTATCGGACAAACGTCTCCAGCACTTGAGGAGACGAGCCAGTGACCCTTGCCAAGACTTCGACCATGGCTATCGGCGAGATGCGCGAATTCGCGGCCTTTGCTGCGTGTGAGCAGCGTTACATCAAGCGCAGCCTCGATATCGGACTGGGGCGCTGCGATGCTTTCAAGTTGTGGGGCCGCACCGGGGCCGAGAACACCGCAATCCGTCGCCAGTACGTTGCTTATCAGGACCTCAAAGTGCTGCGCGACCTTGTGCCGCAGGAAGGTGCGATGAGCGAAGTGGAACGCTTTATCGGCAAGCTCGTGCGGATGACCGCCTTCGATCTATCGCAGGAGCGCCTCAACAGCTTTTCCGCTTTTCGCTTTCTTTATGAGCGCCTGCTCGGACCCGACGCGCGCCCTTACCTTCCAGCCGCCTTCTGTGCGGCAGCCGCGCTGCCGACCATCCGGCCCCAGCAGCGCAAGGTGCTTCTGCAATCGCTCAGCGAAGCTGCCGCGACAGCTCCTGGCTGGTCAGACCGCCGCCCGAGTTTCTATCCGGAATATGTCGAGGACATCGAGGCGGCCTGAGCCACCCTGCGTCTCGATCAACTGCGATAAAGCCCGTTGATCTTGTCCTCGTAGCGATCACGAATCTTGTGACGGCGAATCTTCATGCTCGGCGTCATTTCCTCGTTTTCGATTGAGAACGCCTCGTCCGCAAAAGCGAACTGGCGCACCTTTTCGATCACCGACAGGTCCTTATTGGTCCGGTCGACCGCTGCACGCACGGCGTTCTTGAAGGCGGGCAATTCCTGCAACGCCTTCATGTCGAATTTCTCGTCATTAGCGCGAGCCCATTCGAGCGCCCATTCCGCATCCGGCACGATCAGGCCAACCACATAAGGGCGTTTGTCACCGCTCACCATAGCCTGAGCGATTTCGGGTTGAAGCGTGAGCATGCCCTCGATCTTCTGAGGAGCTACATTGTCGCCCTTGTCGTTGACGATCATGTCCTTTTTGCGATCGGTGATGACGATTCGACCTTTGTCGTCGAGATGGCCGATATCGCCGGTATGCAGCCAGCCATCGACAATGGTGCGCGCGGTTTCGGCCTCGTTCTGCCAATAACCGTGCATCACCAGCTCGCCGCGGCACAGAATTTCGCCATCATCGGCTATCCGGATTTCGACGCCGCGCATGGGCGGGCCGACCGTGTCCATCTTGAGCCCGACCTTGGGGCGATTGCAGCTCATCACGGGTCCCGCTTCGGTCTGGCCATAGCCCTGAAGCATGGTCAGACCCATCGCTTCGAAGAAATTGCCGACCTCGGGATTGAGCGGGGCACCGCCCGAAACCATCGCCTTGATCCGACCGCCAAACTTTGCGCGGATTTTGGGGCGCAGGGTTTTCTCGACCAGAAGGTTGAGCGGCTTGTCGCGATTGCGGATCTTGCCGTCTCGCGAATTCTCGCTGATTTTCAGCGCGCTATCCATCATGAAGTTGGCGACCGCGCCCTGCTTTTCGACCTGTTTCATGATCCGGGTGCGAAGGACTTCAAAAAGGCGCGGCACCACAACCATGATGGTGGGGCGCGTCTCCTCGATATTGGAAGCGAGCTTCTCTAGGCCCTCAGAATAGAAGATCTCTGCCCCGACGCCGATCGGCAGATATTGGCCGCCTGTATGTTCGTAAGCATGGCTTAGCGGCAGGAAGGAGAGGAAGCGTTCGTCCTTGATGCCGAAATCGTTAATGAGGATTTCGGCGGCTCCGGCCACATTGCACAGGATCGAGCCGTGGTGTTGGCGCACACCGCGCGGCGCGCCGCCAGTGCCGCTGGTGTAGATCAGACATGCAAGATCATCGCGCGTAATGCCTGCGATCCGTTCCTCAACCGCCTGGCGCGCTGCGGCTGCATCGCCTGCGATAAGGTCATCCCAGCTGTGATATTCGAAACTTCCCGCCTGCTGGCGATGGAGGTCGTCGATGCCGATGACGTGGTCGACAATGCCGGTTCGACCGATGGCTCCGACGACAGGGCCAAGCAGCTTCTCGGTCGAGACGATGACCGCGCGCGCGCCCGAATTGTCGAGGATGTGCGCATGATCGCGCTCGGTGTTGGTGATGTAAGTCGGGACCGAAACGCAGCCTGCGGCCATGATCGCGATATCTGCGATGCACCATTCAGGCCGATTTTCCGAAACGAGCGCGACCCGGTCACCGTCGCTCAGGCCGAGGTGGCGCAGACTTTCGGCGAGCAGGCAAATCTGGTCGGCGACTTCGCGCCAGCTCTGCGTTTTCCATTCGCCGTCCTGCTTGCGGCCCAGAAAGGGAGCATCGGTTTTTTCATCGGCGCGCTTCAGAAAAAGCTCGACCAGATTGTTGGCGCTGTCGACGTCCTGCAGGATCGGATCGTCATTGGGATCCGCCGCTGGGGGGGTGTTGGGGGCGTGCACGGATTGAAGCTCCTCTAACCGCCTCGATGCGCCAGGCCATAGCCGCGCCGGGGGCGTTGAATTATTCGTATTGCTGACAGGATAAACCGCCAAGGACGCAGCGACAAGCGTTGCCGTCAGCTCGTCTGGATAGGCTCAGGGCTGTTCAGCGCCCCGACTGCCCTCTGACGCAGGCACCGGATCGTAGAGCAAGAGGTCGGCAATCCTTGGATCGCCAGCCGCTTCCCAGCCATCCGCGGTCCGCAACAAGGCGTTGGTCTTGCCTCGCGGTGACATGATACGGATTTCGCCGTGGCCCATGGCAGCGAGCTCGTCCACCACCGCTGCGGCAACGCTGCCTTCCTCCATGATCGCGACCGAACCGAACGACATCAAAAGGGGAAGGGCGAGCGCTTCCTCGGCGCTCATGCCGAAGTCGATCACGCCGATGATCGAGCGGGCAACCTGCACCGGGATCGTCGGTCCGCCAGCGGCTCCCACCACCAGCACGATTTCACCGTCAGCGTCGAACACGATTGTCGGTGCCATCGAAGAGCGCGGACGTTTTCCGCCCTCGACCCGGTTCGCGACCGGCACGCCATTAACATCGGGCGATGAACTGAAATCGGTCAGCTCATTGTTGAGATAAAATCCGCCCCAATGCAGCCCGGAACCGAATGCGCCTTCGATTGTCGAGGTGTAGCTGACCGCATTGCCTTGCCCATCGACGACCGAGAAGTGCGTGGTGCCGTTCTCCGGCGGCTCGTCACCATCTGCGCGTGCCAGAGGTGCGCCTGGAGGTGTGCCGGGTTGGACGTCTGCAAGCGCGTTGCCGCGATCGATCAAGGCGCCGCGACTTGCCATGTAGCCGGGGTTGACGAGGCCTTCGACCGGCACCTCGACGAAGTCTGAATCAGCGAGATAAAGCTCACGGTCGGCATAGGCGATCCGCTGCGATTCCAGAAACAGATGCCAGAATTCGGCGCTTTGCGGACCGAGCGCGGAGAGGTCAAACCGCTTGAGCTGTCCAAGCATTTGTGCGACCGCGACCCCGCCTGACGAAGGCGGGCCCATGCCGCAGACACGGTAGCTGCGATAAGGCGCGCAAACTGGCGCGCGCATCTTTGCTTCGTAACCCCGCACGTCGCTGCTGCTCATCTTGCCGTCTTGCGGTGTCTCGGAGGCGACATATCGTGCAAGATCGTCAGCGCTCTCGCTGTAGAAAACCTCTGGACCGCCTGCCGCAATTCGCTCCAGCGTATCGGCAAGCTGCGGCACTTTAACCAGCGCGCCAACGGGCAGCGGCTCACCATCTGCTCCGAAAAAGATGGCGCGCGCCGCCTCGGTCTTGCCTGCGCGCGTTTTTTGACCGCTGAGCGACTGGTGAAGCCGGCGGTTCATCACGAAACCTTCGCGGGCAAGCGCGATCGCAGGTTCGAACAATTCGGCCCATTGAAGCTTGCCATGCTCTTTGTGAGCGAGCGCCGCGAGAGCGATATTTCCCGGCACGCCGACGCTCAAACCGGATGTGACCCGCGCTTCGCGAGGCAGGCGTTCGCCGTCTGAATCAAGGAATCGCGTGCCCGTGGCGGTCGCTGGAGCAATTTCGCGGCCATCGAAGCTTATGATGCCATCGGGGCCCGCATGGATCATGAAGCCGCCGCCGCCAATCCCGGAGCTTTGCGGTTCGACCACCGTGAGGGCAAGCATGATGGCGATAGCGGCATCGGCCGCTGAACCGCCTTTTGCGAGGATCGCTTCACCGGCTGCTTCTGCGCGCGGATCTGCGGCGCTGACTGCGCCCGGCGCTGTGGCCTCGGCAGTCGCCGCCGGATTTGCGACCGGCGTTTCCATGTCCGCGCAGGCCGAAGCCATGAGCGCGAGAGGGGCGAGAATTGAGAAGTGTTTGAGCATCGACAGCGACAGCTATTCGGTTCCCACCGCCTCTGCAATGCTCGAAAACCCGTCACGTTTCATCAGGCGCTCCAGCCCGCTGACGATTTGGCTGCCGAGGCCTGGGCCATGATAGACCATCGCCGAGTAGAGCTGGACAAGGCTCGCACCGGCCCTGATGCGATCCCACGCATGGTCTGCGGTCGCAATGCCGCCAACCCCGACGAGCGGCAGTTCGCCACCAGTTGCTTTCCTGAAATCGCGAACTCGCTCAAGCGCCATTGCACGAAGGGGTTCCCCCGACAGCCCGCCGGTTTCTTTCGCATGACGAGATTTGAGATCGGGTCGCGAAACCGTTGTGTTCGAAACTATGAGCGCGCCAAGCTTCTTGTCGATTGCAATGCGCGAGATCGCGTCGATATCGACTTGCTCGAGATCCGGCGCGACCTTGAGGAAGATGGGAGGGAGCGATGCAACCCCGGCCTGGCCGCGGGCCTCGATCACTTCATCGATCAGCCCTGCCAACGCAGCCTCGTCCTGGAGCGCTCGCAGTCCCGGGGTATTCGGGCTCGACACGTTGACGGCGAGATAGCTTGCATAAGGCGTCATGAGCCGTGCCATCTCGGCATAATCGGCGGTGCGATCTTCGGAATCCTTGTTGGCGCCGATATTGATACCGACCACTCCGGGGCGACCCTGCCGGGCCGCGAATCGCTCAAGCGCGCTTTGCGCACCGGAATTGTTGAAGCCCATCCGATTGATGACTGCGCGATCTTCGGTCAGGCGGAACAGGCGAGGCTTGGGATTGCCGGCCTGGGGGCGCGGCGTGATCGACCCTGCCTCTGTGAAACCAAAGCCGAGTTTCAGAAGCGCATCCGGAACTTCAGCGTCCTTGTCGAAACCTGCGGCGACCCCCACAGGGTTAGGGAAGTCCAGTCCGGCCACCCGTATCGCCAGCGCTCCTGACTGCGACTTTGCAGAAGCGCTCGAAGAAAAGGGCATATTTTTCAGCGAATTGATGGCAAGACGGTGACCGGTTTCGGGGTCGAGCGCGAAGATGGCGGCGCGGGCAAGCGCGAAGAGGCGTGAGGCGATCGTCATGGTTTCGCGCGTAAGCCGATTTCACCCGATCTGTCGAGAGCAGGGCGACCACCTTCTCTACCGAACGGTAAGCTCAAGAGCCTGTGATTGAAGCGAAAATCGGGCCAGTTCTAGCTTGTCGTTTGCATACAATTCTTCTCCTGCGTTCGGGTCTAGGGTCCGTACTCAATAAGGACTGGTGCTGTTGAGTGATTGGTGATTCAAGGCTGTTGGAAGGAGCCTTGGATGAGCAAGCATCTTTACTGGTTGGACGATCAGTCGTGGGCGGCGATTGAGCCTTTGCTGCCCCGTGGTCGGCGCGGTGCACGGCGGGTTGATGATCGGCGCGTGATCTCGGGGATCATGCACATGCTCAAGACGGGTGCCCGGTGGCGCGATTGCCCTTCTGAGTATGGTCCCTACACGACGGTCTACAACCGCTTCAACCGGTGGAGCCGACAGGGCGTGTGGCAAGACATCTTCTATGCTCTGACCGGATCGAGCGGGGTGATCGGCGGGGTCACCGCCTCGGTGGACTCGATGCACATCAAGGCGCATCGCTCGGCAGCGGGCGCAAAAGGGGGGCCTTCCATCACTGTATCGGGCGCTCGCGCGGCGGTCGTACCACCAAGGTTCACGCCCTGACCGATGAGCGGGGACGGCCCCTCGCTCTGGTCCTGACCCCCGGCAACACGCATGATCTGACAGGCGCGCGCGATCTGCTGGCCATCACCGGTGCGCCCCGCCGCCTGCTGGCCGATCGCGCCTATGACGCGCGGTCCCTGCGCGACTGGCTTGCCGAGCACGGCTGCGAACCAGTCATCCCGCCCAACCCGACCCGCAAACACCCGCACACATACGACGCTCTCGCCTACAAGCAGCGCAACGGGATCGAACGCTTCTTCTGCCGCCTGAAAGACTTCCGACGCATCCACACCCGCTACGACAAGCGCGCAGACATCTTCCTCTCTGCAATACTCATCGTCGCCGCCATCATCTGGTGGGCTAATTGAGTCCCGACCCTAGACACTGTCCTGCGACCCGAAGGGCTCGGAGCAGCAATGCAAAGAGTTCCTCAACTCAAATGGGCGGCCCATCCGTGGGCCGCCCTTTTTTTGTGTTGTATCAGCCAGAAAGACGCTACACGCTTCAATATCGGGGCGCTGCTAATGGAAAAATACACAAACTCCATGGCTGGAGACACAAAGTTTGAAGCCGACGATGTGAGCTATGAGCTCACATCTCAGTCGCTCATCCATGTC
Source organism: Erythrobacter sp. KY5 (assembly GCF_003264115.1). Taxonomy (NCBI): domain Bacteria; kingdom Pseudomonadati; phylum Pseudomonadota; class Alphaproteobacteria; order Sphingomonadales; family Erythrobacteraceae; genus Erythrobacter; species Erythrobacter sp. KY5. The sequence continues at coordinate 474,677 of NZ_CP021912.1, forward strand.
GATTACATCGCTCCGCCAGCGGCGATCAGCGATTATGTAACGACGCTTTATCATTTCCGCTGCGATGAGCCCAAGATCACCGATATCCAACCTGCTTCGGTTGGCCATCTGTCGCTCTTTCCATACGGCAAGGGCGAGATGCATTTTCGCGCGGGCCACAGCGACCCCAATCCCGAAGTCGCCGTGATGACGCCCCTGTCGACTGCCAATCCGATCGTGGTCGACGGCCCGTTCCATGCCATCGGTGCAGCTTTGACGCCATTGGGGTGGGCAGCGCTGACCGGGCTGCACGCCGGCGACAATCGCGACAGGCTTCGCGATGCAGGTGACATTCTGGGCGAAAGTGCAACTCAGGTCGGTGAAGCCCTTATCGCCGAGTACCGCGCCGGTACGAAAACGGGCGAGGAATGCGCGCTTGCCATCGGTGAATTTATCGGTGGCTCGGTCAAGCGGGTGAATTCGCGACATGCTGAACTCATCAGGGTCGTGAACAACTGGCTTGGATCGTCGCTTAGCCCCGATCTTGGCGATCTGCTCGAAAGGGCGGCCTATTCCGAACGCCAGGTTCAGCGCCTGACTGAGCGTTATTTCGGCCTATCGCCGCAAGCGCTCGCGCGGAAATATCGCGCATTGAGGGCGGCAGCCTTGCTCTCGTTCCCCAGTCTCACCCCGGAATTCGAAGCCGAGCTGGGCGAAGCCTTCTTCGACCAGTCACACATGATCCGAGAGATCAATCGCTTTGTCGGCCGCACCCCTGCCAGATTGAAGAACCCGGACAACCCCTACCTGTCCGAAATGATCGCGCCGAAAAACCTGCGCGAACTAGGGTCATAAGGGGCGCAGCAGCGCTGCTTACGGCTAGGCATGCTCTTCAAGACCAAACATCCCGTCGAATTCGAGCTGATCGCCCCGCCTCCTGACCTTCGCGAACAGGTCAATATCTTTTACTCATTGCGCTCCGGCGCTGAACGCATCGAAGATGTCATGCCTGCCTATTCAGGGCAGGTCTACGCGATCTTCGATGGTTCTTTCGAACTTCATTTCGCGAGCGGCACGCAGCGCGCGCCCGCGCCGGTGTTTCTCAATGCGCCTTTGTTGCAGGCAACTCGCCTGTCGGTGCTGGGACCGTTCCGGTGCGTTGGCGCATCGCTCACCCATCGCGGGTGGGCTGAGCTGGTCGGTCAGCCTGTTGACGAGTTGCATCACCGCATGATGCTCCCTCAGGATGCCCTCGGAGAAGCGTTTGCCGATCGCCTTGCACAAGTTGCGCAGACAGACCCTGATGAACCCGCGCAGGCAACCGAGCTGCTGTCCCAGTTTTTTCGCGAAGCGATCACGCCGATGAAAGCCGGTCATGCGACCTTTATCGACGAGACGATGGCTTGGCTCTCGAAAGAGTTCAATCCACCGGTTGAGGACCTTTTCGACCGACTGGCGATCTCGCGGAGGCAGGCTCAGCGGCTGAGCAATCGGTTCTTCGGGGTCCCGCCACGGCAATTGCTCAAAAGGGTAAGGGCCATGCGGGCAGCGACCCTGCTATCGCAATCTGATCTGCCCAGTACGGTCCGCGACGAGATCTCGCTCGCTTACTTCGATCAATCGCATCTGATCAACGATCTGCGTCGCTACACCGGGAGAACGCCGACGATCCTGGAGGAGGGCGACCTGGTCGTTAAGACCTTCAACCCTGCCGCTCACGGACCGCCCGGAAAGTTCGCGCGTGATGCACTTGAGAAGGAATAACAATCACTTAGATTTTGAGAATGCCATGTCGCTGTACTACAAGGCGATATGATCGAGCCAGCATATGTCCCTGTCGAAGAGCCAAGCTACCGTGGCTCTCCAGCGCCTGGCGCAGAGGCACTGGGGGCGGTGCGACCGAAGGGTCGCACTTGGTCGATCGTACCGCCCCGCTTACGAGACATCAGATGAATGCGCATTCGGGAGCCGAGGCAAGCAATCGGCACTTCCATCTCAAATATTTCGATCCGCCCAAAGGATTGGAGCAGCACGTGCTCGCCCTTTTCCACTTCAGATGGGAAGAGCCAGAGATAGCCGACCGCCACCCCGGCGCTTTGGGGCAACTGTTCTTCACGCCATACGGGTCAGGCGAGGTCCGCTTTGGCGACAGGGTGCAGAAAATTGACGGGCAGCCCTACATGTTCAGCGGTTTCAGGACTGCCGCGCCTTTCCGGATGTCGGGGCCATGGCATGCAATCGGGGCATCGCTGTCTCCGCTTGGCTGGGCTGCATTGTCGGGGGCGGACGCCCAGACCCACCTTGACCGGTTCACCCCGGCAGATGAATTGCTCGGCACCGAAGTCGTCACTTTTCAGGATGATCTGGTCGCGCGGTATCGTTCCGGCGAAACGAGTGGCCCAGAATGCTGCGCTGAACTGGCCGGCTGGATCGCAAGGCGATTGAAGGCGGTGTCCAGGCCCCATGAGGTCGTCATCACGACTGTCCTTGCCTGGCTGGGGACTTCGCTTAATCCGGACATCGAAGCACTTTACGAAAAGCTCGCTTACTCAAGGCGTCAATCCGAACGATTGGTCGCAAAATATTTCGGGTTTGCGCCTGCCGCTCTCGCTCGCAAAATGAGAGCAGTGCGCGCCGCACATCTGCTGGCCCAGCCGGACCTGTCTGACGAAGCCGAAGCGGAGATCGCGTCGGCATTTTACGATCAACCCCACATGATCAACGAGATCCGGCGCTATTGTGGCTATACGCCGTCGCGCCTAGGCGGTGCGGCGGAGCCTTTGTTCCAGACGATGCTCAGAATGAAGAACCTCAATCGCCTTAGCCCTTTCGTCGAACTGGGACTTGAAGATCACGCCGCTTGAAATCGGACGAAAATGTGCGTATTTGAAATCCGACTGATTCAGTCTGATTTAAGAATGACTCGCAACAAGCGGATTTTCGCAACGCCATGCGCCTCTCTAACCTAGCCGATTATGCCGTCATTACGATGTGCCAGGCCGCCACGCATTGTGGCGATGGACGGGTGAGTGCGGCTGAGCTGGCCCATGAAACCGGGCTTCCCGTTCCAACGGTCCAGCGCTTGGTTTCCAAGCTGACATCCGCTGGGTTGCTGCGTTCGGTTCGCGGTGCTGGCGGAGGTCTGCAGCTCGGCAGACCGGCAGCGGCCATTACGGTTGCCGATATTGTCGAGGCGGTGGAAGGCCCGATCGCCTTGACCGCCTGCGTTGAGCACAAGGACTGCGATCACGAAGCGCGCTGCTCAATGAAGCCGCATTGGCCGATCATCAACGCAAAACTCCGCAGCGCACTCGCCGAAGTTACGCTCGACCATCTGCGCCACGCTCCGGCGCCAACTCAATCCTACGAAAAGCACATGGCATGACCGAACAGATCGACACACAAGAGATGGACGCAGACGCCAAGGCCGCTGCCGCCAATGCTGCCGAATACGAGCATGGCTGGTCCTCCGATATCGAGACCGAATATGCGGAAAAAGGCCTGTCCGAGGACACCGTTCGCTTTATCTCGGGAAAGAAGGGCGAGCCGCAATGGATGCTGGACTGGCGCCTCAAGGCTTTCCGTCTTTGGCAGGAAATGCAGGAGCCTGACTGGGCGAAGGTCGGCTATCCGGCGATCGACTATCAGGACGCCTATTATTACGCCGCGCCCAAGAAGAAGGTAGAACTCGAATCGCTCGACGAGCTCGATCCCGAGATCAAACGCGTCTATGACAAGCTCGGCATTCCCATCGGCGAGCAGGAAGTGCTTGCCGGTGTGAAGGGCGCGAAGAAGGTTGCCGTGGATGCCGTGTTCGACAGCGTGAGCGTTGCGACAACATTCCGCGAAGAGCTGAAGAAGGCGGGCGTTATCTTCCTGTCGATTTCCGAAGCGATCAAGGAATACCCGGAGCTCGTCAAAAAATGGCTTGGCCGCGTCGTGCCTCAGCGCGACAATTACTTCGCCTGCCTCAACAGCGCGGTCTTTTCCGACGGCACGTTCGTTTACGTGCCCGAGGGTGTGCGTTGCCCGATGGAGCTTTCGACCTATTTTCGCATCAACGCGGAAAACACCGGCCAGTTCGAACGCACGCTGATCATTGCCGAGAAGGGCAGCTATGTCAGCTATCTCGAAGGCTGCACAGCGCCGATGCGCGACGAGAACCAGCTGCACGCCGCCGTGGTCGAACTTGTCGCGATGGAAGATGCCGAGATTAAGTATTCGACTGTGCAGAACTGGTATCCGGGAAATTCGGAAGGCGTGGGCGGGATCTACAATTTCGTCACAAAGCGCGGCCTGTGCCAAGGTGACCGCTCCAAAATCAGCTGGACGCAGGTCGAAACCGGCAGCGCGGTGACGTGGAAATATCCCTCCTGCGTTCTCAACGGCAAAGACAGCGTGGGCGAATTTTACTCGGTCGCGGTCACGAACAATTTCCAGCAAGCCGACACGGGCACCAAGATGATCCACAACGGCGCAGGTTCGCGCTCGACTATCATCTCAAAGGGCATTTCGGCGGGCAAATCGAACAACACCTATCGCGGGTTAGTCCGCGTCGGCCCCAAGGCCGACGGCGTGCGCAACTTCACCCAGTGCGACAGCCTGCTGCTCGGAGACGAATGCGGCGCGCACACCGTGCCGTATATCGAGGTCAAGAACCCCGGCGCCCAGATCGAGCACGAGGCGACCACCTCGAAGATCAGCGACGAACAGCTGTTCTACGCGATGCAGCGCGGGCTGGACGAGGAAGAGGCCGTGGCGCTGATCGTCAATGGCTTTGCCAAGGACGTGCTGAAAGAGCTGCCGATGGAGTTTGCCGTCGAAGCGCAGAAGCTGCTGGCGATTTCGCTTGAGGGGAGTGTTGGATAATGATTGGTGTTTATGTGAGTGCTGACGATGCCGCAAAAAAGCCGCTAGTGGCCGATCACTTTGAGTTCCACGCTGTTCCAAGGGTTGGTGAAGAAGTGGTCGTCGACCAAGACGGCTCTCAGTTTCTCTTGTTAGTTGAGAGTGTGACTAACTTTGCCCAAACAAAGGGAGACATTATGAACCAAGTCAGCCCGATTCACATTAAGTGTGCTCTAATTCATAGACTCGAGCGGTGAAGTGACTGACCGCAAAACCCTCGGCCTCAAGGACACATCGGACACCGAACCGACCCTCAACAAGAAGGGCCGGGGCTGGAAAATCTCGGACAAGCGGCTCGACGAGCTGCATGATCGTGCGCGCGAGATGAAGCGCTTTGCTTCGCCTGCGAACAAGGCGCTCGCCGAACGGTTCGCCAAGGCTGACCTTGGCCGCTACACCTTCAAGCGCTTTGCCGTGGTCGGCAGTGCGATCGTCGATTTCAACTGCCACAATCTCGGCATGGCGATCATGATCGATGAAGAGGGCCAGGACGACACGCTCGCCAAGCGCCGCGACAAGAGCCTTGAGTCGGTCGGCATCCGCGTGATGCGGATCAAGGCCGCAGATATCCTCGAGAACATGGATGGCGTGCTCCAGCGGATTACCGCCGGAATGCGCATCCGGATCGAAGACAAGCGCGAGGCGCGCCGAGAGCATCGCGCGTCCTCCACACCCAGCAGGCATCAATCACGGGACTCAGCCGAACAATGACCAGCCTATCACTTCTCGTCGCTCCCCTCATCGCGCTTCAGGGCGTGGGTCAGGCTCCTGTTGCCATCGAAAACGATGCGCCCGAGACGTGGACCCTCGAATATCCTCGATTGATCCAGCCTTTTGTCGAAGATTACCGCAGGTGCCTATCGCTCCAGTTGCGCACGGTCAGGGGAGAGGCCGATTTCGAATCGCAGCACCGCGCCAACCTGCCGCGCTGTGCTGATGTGTTCGACGCATCGGTCGAAGGGGCAGCGTCGCTCCTCGCCCGTCGCGGTGAGGGCGCAGAATTTACCGCAGCCGACGTGCGCGAAATCTTCGAACATATCGGGCGTATCCACATCGCGCGCGGCGCCGACCTCGATAATCAGTTCACTTTTCTCCAGCGCTCGCAGGCAGCAGCACAGGAACAATATGAAGCCGAACGCCCCAAGGGTCTTGTGCTTGAATTGCGCGATGCCTCGGTCGTGAAGGCCCGCACCGACGCGACTGCCGAAGCCGCACAGGCTGCTTACGAAAAACGGGAGGCACCCAATGCTGACAATCAATAATCTCCACGCCGAAGTAGACGGCAAGGCGATCCTCAAGGGGCTGAGCCTCGAGATCCCCGCAGGTGAAGTCCACGCCATCATGGGGCCCAACGGAGCGGGCAAGTCAACGCTCGCCCATGTGCTCGGCGGAAAGCCGGGCTACGATGTGACGGCCGGATCGGTGACGTTCCGCGGCACCGATCTGTTTGACCTCGACCCGCATGAGCGCGCCGCGACCGGCCTGTTCCTCGGCTTTCAGTACCCGGTGGAAATTCCCGGCGTCTCCAATGTGCAGTTTCTGCGCGAGGCGTTGAACGCACAGCGCAAATATCGCGGCGAAGAACCGCTCTCCGGCGGCGAGTTTCTGAAGCTCGCCAAGGAAAAGGCGGGCTTGCTGAAAATGGACATGGAAATGCTCAAGCGGCAGGTCAATGTCGGCTTCTCGGGCGGCGAAAAGAAGCGCGCCGAGATGGTCCAGATGGGCATTCTCGACCCCGCATTTGCCGTTCTCGACGAAACCGATAGCGGCCTCGACATCGATGCGCTGCGCGTGGTGGGTGAAGGGATCAATTCGATCATGCGCGCACCCGAAAAGGGCGTTCTGCTGATCACGCATTATCAGCGCCTGCTCGACGTTGTGAAGCCCGATCGCGTATCGGTGCTGGCCGATGGCCGCATCGTCGAAACCGGCGGTCCCGAGCTCGCGCTTCGCCTTGAGAGTGAGGGCTACGACGCCATCATGGCAGAGATGAGCGCATGATACTGGCCTCGCTCCTTCTTGCCATCCAGGCCGCCCCGGCTGAGCCGGTGCCCGAGATTGTCGTTCTGGGTAACCTGCGTAGCGCTCAAGTGAGCGTGGGTCAGGATAGCGGGGGCGACTGGCACTGCTCGCTCAGCAAATCGACGGGGCGACCGAGCCTCGATGATCGCTTTTGCCGCGCAGTGACCAAATGCGTGCGCGAGGGGGCCAGCGACGAGCAGGCTGTGAGCAGCTGTATTCGAGAAACCCGCGCACGATTGATGCGCCGCGTCCAGCGCGCGATGGAGCGCAATCCTTCATGAACGAGACCGCAACCCTCCCCACTCGCCGCGATGAAGCATGGCGCTACGCCGATGCGGACTTCCTTGCGAGCGCCGCGCCCGAGGCTGTCAATCATTGGCGCACGCTCGATGTGCCCGCCGGAGAGACCCGCCGCGAATGCACGGTGCACGGTTTTGGCCCGGAAGCACGGGGCATGGTCGACCGGCTGCGCGTAAGGGTCGGCAAGGGAGGCCGGTTCGAAGCGTTCAAGGTCATCACAGGCGGCAGGTATGCCCGCGTCGAACTGGACGTGACGCTTGAAGAAGGCGCGCATTTCGAGTTTGGCGGCGTCACGATCGGCGGCGGCGACAAGGTGCAGGAATTCGTGACGCTCACCCGCCATGATCATCCAAACGCGACCTCGAACCAGACCGTGCGCGCTGTGCAATGGGGCCAGAGCACGGGCAGCTTCCTTGGCGAAATCAAGGTTGCCCGCCACGCGCAGAAGACCGACGCCGCGCAGGATTTCAAGGGCCTGCTGCTCGAAGCGGGCGCGAGCGCGAATGCCGTGCCGCAGCTGGAGATTTTCGCTGACGACGTGAAGTGCGCGCATGGCGCGACTGTCGGCCAGCTGGATGAGGCTGCCCGCTACTACATGGCGGCACGCGGCCTCTCGCCCGACGCGGCAAAGCGTTTGCTCGTGCAGGCCTTCATCGGCGATGCCTTTGTCTCGCTCGAAGACGAGGCAGTGCGCGAACACCTGCTTGACGATGCGCTCGAAGCGCTGGAGGAGGCCGCGCTGTGAACGCTCCTGCGTCCCTGACCCGCGATCTGCGCGCTGACTTTCCGGGCCTTGTGACCCGCGAAGGTGAGCCGTGGCACTATCTCGACACCGCAGCGACCTCGCAAAAACCGCGCAGCGTCATCGACGCCATGGCGCGCGCCATGGGCGAGGATTACGCGACCGTGCATCGCGGCGTCTATTCGCGCTCGGCCGATATGACGCTCGCTTATGAAGCCGCGCGTCGACGGATCGCTGAGTTGGTCGGCGGCTCGGAGAACGAGATCGTCTTCACCCGCGGCGCGACCGAGGCGATCAACCTCGCGGCGAACAGCTGGGGCAGGGCGAACCTCAAGGCAGGCGATCGCATCCTTCTTTCGCAGCTGGAGCATCACTCGAACATCGTGCCCTGGCAGATGGTGGCCGAGGCTACCGGCGCGCAGATCGACGTTATCCCCCTGACCGACGATCACCGGATCGACCTTGACGCGGCGGAGGCAATGATTTCGTCCGAGCACAAGCTCGTGGCGCTGGCGCATGTCTCGAATGTGCTTGGCAGCGTGCTCGACGCGAAGCGCGCGGCGGACATGGCGCACGGCGTTGGCGCGAATATCCTGCTCGATGGCTGTCAGGCGGTGCCGCATATGCCGGTCAACGTCGCGGCGCTCGATTGCGACTTCTATGTCTTCTCGGCCCACAAGCTGTACGGTCCCACTGGGATCGGAGCGCTCTGGGCGCGAGCCGAACTGCTCGAAGCCATGCCCCCATGGGAAGGTGGCGGGTCTATGATCGACCGCGTGACCTTCGAAAAGACCACTTATGACGCAGCGCCGCAGCGCTTCGAAGCGGGGACGCCTGCTATTACCGAAGCGATCGCATTCGCGGCAGCGGTCGACTATGTCAGCGAAGTCGGACTTGAGCAGATGCACGAGGACGAAGCCAAGTTGGTGGCTAAACTGCGCCGCGAACTCACCGCGATGAACGATGTGACGGTGTTCGGACCTGATGACAGTGCCGGAATCGTCAGCTTCGCCATCGATGGCATTCACCCGCATGACCTTGGCACGATCCTCGACGAGGCGAACGTCGCCATTCGCGCAGGCCACCATTGCGCGCAGCCATTGATGGACTATCTCGGCGTTCCCGCGACCGCGCGCGCCAGCTTCGGGCTTTATTCGACACAGGCCGATGTCGATGCGCTGCTCGAGGGGATCGCCCGCACGCGCCGGATTTTTGGAAAGGACTAGGCTGATGGACAAGCCTCAGGACGAGAAAGACTACGTTGCCGCACCCGCGCCCAACGACACGGTGATCGACAAGCCTCCGCGTGCGCGCGTCGAGGATGCGATTGACGAGGACGATGCGCCCGCCCCCAAGCGCGAACGCGATTATCTCGAAGGCTTCCTTCACGCAAAGCCGGCAGAAGGCCCGGTCGGCGGCGCTGGCAGCGATTTGCAACAGGCCGTGATCGACGCGCTCAAGGAAATTTACGACCCGGAAATCCCGGTCAACATCTATGACCTTGGCCTCATTTACGGTGTCGAGGTCGATGACGAATCCGATGCAACGATCACGATGACGCTCACCACTCCGCATTGCCCAGTTGCCGAGACCATGCCGGGCGAGGTCGAACTGCGCGCTGCTTCGGTGCCGGGTATCCGCGATGCCGAGGTAGAGCTTGTCTGGGACCCGCCATGGTCGCCCGAGAAGATGAGCGACGAAGCGCGGCTTGAACTGGGGATGCTGTGATGGCTGATACCAAGACAAGAGCCAAAGAACGCCAGCGCCCCGCCGCGGTCATCCTGACCAAGGGTGCCGAGGCTCGCATCGCCGAACTCATGAGCAAGGCCCCCGACGACGCGATCGGCGTGAAGCTATCGACGCCGCGCCGGGGTTGCTCAGGGCTCGCCTATTCGGTCGACTATGTCGCGCAAGAGGCCAAGTTCGACGAGAAGATCGAAACCCCCGGCGGCACGTTCTACATCGACGGGGCGAGTGTGCTCTACCTTGTCGGCTCGACCATGGACTGGGTCGAGGATGACTTCACTGCCGGCTTCGTGTTCGAGAACCCCAATGCCAAGGGTGCCTGCGGATGCGGTGAGAGCTTCATGGTCTGATGGCCAAGACGGTCGAGCTGACTACCCGCATCGCGGCTCCGCCCGAAGTCGTGCTCCGGCATGTCATGACGCCGCGTTTGCTCGATCACGTTGCTGCGCCGATGATCCGGTTCAGCTATCCGCCGAGTTTTGATCGTGCGGGCGAATGGCCGCTTGGAAAACACTGTGTAACCATGCGCTTCATGGGCATCATCCCGATCGGTTGGCAGGTGATCGGGATTGAGGTGCCAGATAGTCCCGACAAGGACACGCACCTGCTTCGCGACAACGGGTACGGCCCTTTGATCAGGCGCTGGGACCACTGGATCGCTGTCCGCCCCGATCCGTCAGGTTCGGGCACGCTCTACACCGATCGGGTGCACATTGACGCAGGCCTGCTTACGCCGGTGATCGCTGCCTATGCGAAGGTGTTCTACGCCCATCGCCAGAAGCGCTGGCGCGAGCTCGCAGCGGACGGTTTCGCGGCGCTGAGAGGCTAGCGCTTACTCGCCTTCGTCGATGATCCGCGCGATCAGGCGGCGTTCGAGTTCGTCGATCTCACCGTCGGCTTCGATCATCTTGTCGAGCCACTCCTGCTCGTGATCGGTGATCTCTTCGCCCGCAATTGCCTGCTCTGTGAAGCTCGGCCCTGCATCGCGTTTGCCGAAGACCTTTCCGAAGTGATTGGCGACCTGCGGCGCCTCGCGCGCCATGCGGCCCATGAAGCGCCCGACATTGGCCTTGTTGTCCGCGACGAACTCCTGAAGTTCCTTCGCCCGGCCATGTTCAAGCTGCGCGTTCTGAAACGCGAAACCTTTGAGGTAGTTGCTTACCCCATCGAGGAAGAGTTCGTCCCATTCCGGAGCGTTGGCTTCGGCAAGCGTCTTGTCCTTCAGGCGGAAGAGCATTTCGGCTTCGAACCGGCTAACGGCCGCGGGACCGTGACCGCCGCTTGCAAAGACTACGCGCCGCAGGATCTGTGCTTCAGCCGACGTGATGTGCACGTCCGAAAGCTCACCACCGCAGCGCGTCGGGCCTGTGCCGCTCAACACCTCGCGCTCAATCTGTTCGATCACGTAATCCTTGAGGCGGTCGGGCGTGTTCTCGGCGCGTTCGATGATGCGAACGATCGTTTCAAGCTCGACCAAGCTTTCGACCACGCCATCGTGATCGACCTGACCGATGAGCCACTCAGCTTCTTCGAGGTTGCATTGCAGACGGGGCTGCGTGCCATTGAGGACAAACTCGCCAATCGCTTCGACGAAGAAGTCGCACCATTGTTCGTCGCGGGTGCGAAGCGTGTTGTTGATCGCAAACAGCGCCTCGGCTTCCTCGCGGGTGATGATCCCGTCGCCCCAGCCTTCACGGCGCAGCGCCAGAACTTCGTCAGCCGCTACCTGTCCATCGGCGGCAACACGCCGTGCAAGATCGGTGAATTGGGTCGTCATTGGCCGTGTGGTCCCTGTTATTGAGCCACCGGCATCGCAGAATGTGCTTAAGACCGGGTTACCAAGCGCTGCACCCGCTTTGCGTCACCCCGGTGATGCGACGGTCTCTACGTCGGCAATGCATCGGGCGTGGTCGATCTCTCCGCCGCCTTGCCTTTGCCGCGTTGCCACGTGGGTTGCGACAGGCGCACCATTGGCCTGTGCGGGGTAAAGGTAGATGTCGAGCACGCAGCTTTCCGAGGCGAATTGCAGCTTTCGCGCACTGCCTTCTGCCATGTCGATCCGTGCGGTTCCGAAACGCCTCACGATCGAGGCGGCGGATTGCCCGATAATGCCGTCAACGCCCGGGCCCCGCATCATGGTAGGTGCGCGCGGAGCAGGCGCCGGGTTTGCCTGCGCATTTGTCGAAGGGGCGCCGGTGCGCACGTAATTGCCGCTTGCCGATCCTCCGGCGCATGCGCTTGTGACCAGCGCAAGCGCGACCAGCAGACTTGTTCTACGCATCTCTTGGTCCATCCGGGGATCGAGCTTTCTCATTTCGCTGTGCCAATGCGGATTGGGTCAGGTGGGTTCCCGCTGCCGCCCCGATCATGGGGGCGAGCAGGTTTGCAAACGGAACCAGCATTATCGCCGCTACCGCCGCCCCCAGCAAGGCGCGCCTGTGCCATGATACCGGGTTCTCCGCAGGTTCGCTTGCGCAGTGGCGAAGCCAGGCCATGTCGGTAAGTTCCCGGCCAAGCAGCCATGCGTTGACGGCAAGGAACACCAGCGCCGACCCGATGCCGGTCACGACCAGCGCGGCGGCAATCGGCAGGGCGAGCAGATTGAGCCCGATCGTCCTGCCCATGCCACGCACAGAATTGGCAAGATCGCGCCGGAAGGGCAGCTTTTGCGCCGTACGCGCCGCTTCGGGATAGTGCTTTGCCTCGACCGCCGCGACGACTTCGTCAGCGAAGAACTGCAACACGGCAAGGGCGACGAGGCGGAACAGGAACCAGAACGACACCCCTGCGATCAGCACCGCGACCGCAGCCCCGGCCACACCTCCGCCCGAGATGTCGTAAGCCGCGAAGGCCTGCACCAGCCCCCAGTAAAGCAGTGCGCCAAAGCCGATGAACACCCCCACGGTAAGGGCGACCGATTTGAACAGCACCTTGAGCACCGGCCCATCGGTCAACTGGCCTATCGCCAGACCTAGCGCTTTGAAGACTGACATCATCGCCTGAAGCGATGCGACGGGATTGGGCCCCTGTCAAACGACGTTGCTGAACACCAGCGCCAACTACCGGCGTCAAACTGCTTGGCCTTGCGAGCGCTTGCCGCTAGGCGCTCTGCGCATCCTTCCATCAAAGCAGACACCACAAGGACACCATTCGTGACCGACACCCGCTACGACGTCATCGCCATCGGCAACGCTGTTGTCGACGTCATCGCCTCTTGCGAAGAGGCCCTGATCGAAGAGCTTGCGCTCAACCGAGGCGGCATGACGCTGATCGACGAAGCGCGGGCGGACGAGCTGTACGATGCCATGCCCCCAGCGCGCGAGCTTTCCGGCGGGTCGGCGGCCAATACGCTGGCTGGCCTGTCGACGATGGGCCTGCAATGCGCCTTTATCGGACAGGTCGCCGACGATCAGCTTGGCAAGGTCTTCCGCCACGACATGCGCGCAACCGGCATCGACTTCGACACGCCGGCCCGAGACGGCGAACCGGCAACGGGCCGCGTGCTGATCTTCGTCACTCCCGATGGCGAGCGCACGATGAACACCTTCCTTGGCGCAGGCCAGTTCCTGCCCGCCGAAGCGCTCGACGAAGACCTGATCGCCAGCGCCGGGATCCTCTACCTCGAAGGCTATCTGTGGGACCCCGAAGAGCCACGGCGCGCCATGCGCCGCGCGATCGAGGTTGCGCGCGAAGCGGGGCGCAAGGTCGCCTTCACCGCGTCCGAGAGCTTCGTCATCGAACGTCACGGCGACGACTTCCGCTCGATGATCGACGATGGCGTGATCGACATCCTGTTCGTCAACGAGAGCGAGCTTGCAACGCTGACGGGCGAGGACAACTTCGAGGCGGGTTTCGACGCGCTCGCGCCCAAGGTCCCCGTCCTCGTCGCCACGCGCAGCGCCAAGGGCGCGGTCGCCAGCGCGCATGGAGAGCGCGCGGTGACTGCCGCGGTGCCGGTTCCCAAGGTCGTCGACACGACCGGCGCGGGCGATCAGTTCGCGGCTGGCTTCCTCTCGGGCTATGCCAAGGGCGAGCGACTTGAAGTGTGCCTCAAGCGCGGCGCAATCGCGGCGGCTGAGGTGATCGCTCACTATGGCCCGCGTCCCGAAGCCGACATGAAGGCGCTGATGGAAGAGCGCTTGTAGGCTGTGCGCTCATCCATCCGGGCGAGCGTCCTCGGTGCTGCCCCCTTCCGCTCCGCTGCGGCGCGCTTGCGGCGCCGAGGCCCGCTCGTTTAACGTCAAGTGTTTCAATCACTTACTCGAGAAGTGGACCGCATGTTACACGGTCCAGGGGCAAAACCGCCTTTGTGTCACTTTAGCCAGCGAAAGTGTCACCCTGCGCCCGAAAAGTGTCACCTTGAGCGCAAAAGTGTGACCCGGCGCACTGTCTGACCGAACCCGACGATGTGAAAGAGCCGCCGACATATTGGCAGCGCGTGGGCGAGTAGGAAATTGCTATCTGCGCGCCCTTCAAGGCATGCGCAGCCTCAAGGCATTGGGCAGCCTCACGGCATCGGCACGTAATCGTCCCGCCTCAGCGTGATCATGTAGTCGGCAACCTGGTCGACCCGCTCCCGCGTCAGGTCGAAATCCATATCTTCGGGGTAGTTGTGCGCATCCCTGAGCCACGCCCTGATCGTTGCCTTGGTCACGCCGGGGCGATTGGCGACCGCTTCGAAGCTCGGCGCGCGCATATTGGGCGACAGGAATGGCGGTTCGACCGCATGGCATCCTGCGCAGGCGGCTTCGACGAAAGCGGGCGGAGGCGGCGCTTCGGTCGCGACTCTGGGGGCGTTGGCCGATTGGCAGGCGGCAAGCGCCATCAATGCGGCGACGGCGGTGAGTGGGGGGATGATTTTGAGCATGCCCGAACTATGTAATATTCAGCGACGTCTGTCGTTGATCCAGATCAATTTTGCGAAATTTCGCCCGTTTCGCGCGCCACTTCTTTCCAGCCAATGTCCCGGCGGTAGAAGCCGCTGGCGAAGTCGACTTTGGCGACTGCGTCATATGCGCGCGATTGAGCCTCGGTTACGTTCTTTCCAGTCGCCGTCACGTTAAGCACGCGGCCTCCATTGGCGACCAGCGAACCGTCTTTCATCGCCGTGCCTGCATGGAATACCTTTGCGCCGTTCGCCTCGGCCCCGTTCGCAAAAGGGCCCAACGCAATTGCGCCGCCTTTTTCCGGTGTGCCGGGATAGCCCTTGGCTGCCATGACCACGGTGAGCGCGGTTTCATACGAGAAACTCGCATCGACCCCATCTAGCTCGCCCTTGGCGCAGGCGAGCATCATCGCGGCAAGGTCGCCTTCATACCGCATCATCAGAACCTGACATTCCGGGTCGCCGAAGCGGCAATTGTACTCGATCAGCTGCGGCCCGGTCGCGGTCAGCATCAACCCGGCATAAAGGACGCCGGAATAGGCCATCCCTTCGGCGCGCATGGTGTCGACTGTGGGCCGGATGATCTCTTCCATGACGCGCCGTTGCAGCGCTTCGGTCAGCACTGGCGCGGGCGAATATGCGCCCATGCCGCCGGTGTTCGCGCCCTTGTCGCCCTCGCCCACCTGCTTGTGATCCTGCGCGGTGCCGAAGGGGATGACATGCGTGCCATCGGTGATCGCGAAGAAGCTCGCTTCCTCGCCTTCGAGAAATTCCTCGATCACCACCTGCGCGCCCGCTTCACCGAATTGCCCGCCGAACATGTCGGCAAGCGTCGCCTCGGCATGTTCGCGCGTCGGGGAAATCACCACGCCCTTGCCCGCAGCAAGACCGTCCGCCTTCAGGACATAGGGCGCGCTGAAATCGTCGAGCGCCGCAACCGCCTCATCGCGCGAATGGGTGCGGACATAGCCTCCGGTGGGGATCTCGGCGCGGGCGCAAAGATCCTTGGTGAAGCCCTTAGAGCCTTCCAACTGGGCAGCGGCCTTGGACGGGCCGAAGGCGGGGATATCGGCGGCGGCCAGGCTGTCGCCGAGGCCGTCGACCAGCGGCGCCTCAGGCCCGATCACGACCAGCGCGATTTCGTGCGAGCGGCAGAAAGCCACAATCGCGCCATGGTCGCTCGCATCGAGCGAAACGCACTCGGCTTCCTCGGCGATGCCGGGATTTCCGGGGGCGGCGTAGAGCTTCGTTAGAGACGGGGATTGCGCCAGCTTCCACGCTAACGCATGTTCGCGTCCTCCCGATCCCAACAGCAGGACATTCATGGCGCGCACTCCTTCATCCTCATCGCAAGACACCGGGCTGGTAGCGCGCAGCCGGGCGGGCGACAACGCCGAGCCGCTCTCGATCACCGAGATTTCGCAAGCTTTGAAGCGCACGGTCGAGGAGCGTTTCGGCTATGTGCGGCTGCGCGGGGAATTGTCGGGGGTGAAGCGCGCCGCGTCGGGGCACATGTACTGCGCGCTGAAGGACGACAAGGCGGTGCTCGACGGGGTGATGTGGCGCGGCAATGCCGAGCGGCTGGCTTTCGTCCCCGAAGACGGCATCGAAGTGATCGCGACCGGCAAGCTGACGACTTATCCGGGCCGCTCGAAATACCAGATCGTGATCGACAGCCTTGAAATCGCGGGCGAGGGGGCGCTGCTCGCGCTGCTGGAGAAGACGAGAGCGAGGCTTGAGGCTGAGGGCCTGTTCGCGCGCGAGCGACAGCGCCGATTGCCGTTCCTGCCGCGCACGATCGGGGTTGTAACCTCGCCAACCGGATCGGTTATCCGGGACATCCTCCACCGGCTCGCGGATCGCTTCCCCAGCCATGTGATCGTGTGGCCGGTTCTGGTTCAGGGGCAGGGCGCGGCAGAGCAGGTTGCCGGCGCAATCCGGGGATTTTCGGAGCTTGGCGAAGGCGGTGCGGTGCGCAGGCCCGACGTGGTCATCGTCGCACGCGGCGGCGGGTCGATCGAGGACCTGTGGAGCTTCAATGAGGAAATCGTCGTCCGCGCTATAGCTGAATGTACCATTCCGGTTATCTCGGCGGTCGGGCATGAAACCGATACAACGCTTTCAGACTATGCCGCAGATCGCCGTGCGCCCACCCCTACGGCGGCTGCTGAAATGGCGGTTCCGGTGCGCGCCGATTTGCAGGCAACGCTTGCCGATTTTTCCGCCCGTCAGCGCCGCGCGGTGCATCGCCCGGTTGAGTTGGGGCGAGAGCGGCTCGAGGCGCGCACCCGGCGGATGCCTCGGATCGAGGTGCTGCTGCAGCCTCAGGCGCAAAGGCTGGACGACCTTGCCGACCGCTTGCGGCGCGGTCTGATCGACCGGGCGGCGCATGGGCGTCAGGAACTGGCCGGGGTCAAATCACGCCTTGCGCCGCGCCTGCTCACAAACGCATTGAGCGTGCGCAAGGAGGCTTTGGCTGGGGCCCGCCTGACGCCGCGACTGATCGAACGCCCGATTGCCAGTGCGCAAGACCGCCTCAACGCGCTCGCCCGGCTCGCCAGCCAGCTGCATCCCAAGAAGCCGCTGGAACGCGGCTATGCCATCGTGCGCAGCAATTCAGGCGACGTGGTGACCGCCAGCATTGACGCCGCGAGGCACTCCGCGCTCAACCTTGAATTCGCCGACGGCAGGATCGATGTTGGCGTCGGTGAAGCGCCGCCCCCGCCTGTCGCAAGGCCCCCAGTCACCAAACCGACGCCGGTGAAAAAGCGCCGCACCGCCGCGCCAAACCCCCGACAGGATGACCTGTTCGGGCGAGAATGACCGGCTGACAGCCCCCCGCCCCTCATGCTAAGGCAATTTTCATGTTGATGTCGTCCAGCGAAAAAGCCGCCAAGCTCTATTACGGTGCCTCCAGCTTCCGCGTGTTGCGCCCCGGCCAGCACGTGATCTGCGCCGTTACTGCCGAAGTCATCCCGCTTGAGGAGCTTCTTTACTGGAGCGCGGAGCATCAGGAGGCCTACGCCTCGCCTGAAATCGCCACCCGCCGCCTGCTTGGCGAGGGGTGAGCGGCTTTTCCATGATTCGATCGACATTGGTGCCCGGTGTGCTGGTGGTATCGGCGCTTGTCAGCTGCGCCGGGACCGAGCCGGGCCCTGAAGAAACTGCGCCCGTCCCGCAATCCACTCCGCAATCCGCCCCGGCTCCGATGCAGGCGGATGTCACGATCACGGGTGAGCCTGTCGCCCCCTCGGTTGCGAGCGCTGCGAATGTGCAGGCGACTTTCAGCTATTCGGGCGAGCTCACCCAGGGCGGCTTTGTGCGCGGGACAGTCCCGACCGGCACGGCCAGCGCCTCTTTGGGCGAGCAGGTGCTCGACATCGCTCCCGATGGCAGCTTTTTCGCCGCTTTCGACCGCGACAGCGCGGACAGCCTGCCGCTCACGGCGACGCTCGAAAGTGGGCGCATCATAAGCGAAGGGATATCGGTCTCACCGCGCGAATGGCAGATCCAGCGGGTCAATGTCGCCAAACGCCCCGGCGGGTCGAGCGAGGCCTGGTGGAAGCGGCGCGAGCCGGAATGGAACGCGATCCAGGAGGCGCGCGCAAAGGAAACCGGCGCAACCGGCTGGACGCAGGACTTCATCTGGCCGGTCAAGGGCCGCATTTCCGGGCTTTTCGGCCGCCAGCGCATCTATCGCGGCGAGCCGGGCAGCTACCATTCGGGCATCGACATCGCTCCGGGCGCAGGCGTCCCATTCGTTGCGCCCGCCGATGGCGTGGTTGTGCTGGCGCGCACGGGTTTCAGCCTCGAAGGTTCGCTCATCATCATCGACCACGGAGCGGGGCTTAACAGCGCGTTCCTGCATGCCTCGCGCATTGTCGTTGAGGAAGGGCAGGCGGTGAAGCAGGGCGATCATATCGGCAATGTCGGAGCGACGGGCCGCGCCACCGGGCCGCATTTGCACTGGGGCCTCAAGTGGAACGCGGCGCGGCTCGATCCGCTGCTCTTTACAGGCCCGATGAACTGACAATGCCACGCAGGCGGCGCTTGTTCGCGGGGCTTTTCGTTGCGGCGCTGTGCGCACCGACCATGTGGCTGCGCAGCGAGATCCCGCGCGAAAACCCCGAAAGGATCGAGCTTCAACAGATCGCCGGTCCAAGCGAGGTGGATGCGCCGGGGTGGCGGGTTGAGGGCGTGTGGGAATACACCACCGAACCCAACCTGCGATTTGGCGGCTATTCGGCGCTCCTTGCGCTGAGCAGCGGGCGGCTTCGGGCCTATTCGGATCGCGGCTACCTTCTGACGATGACCGAACCCGACCAGCCGCTCGAACGGGCTGAAGACCGGCGCGTTTCGCGCCAGCATTTTGCCGAGCCTGAACATTACTGGATGCTGTGGGACATCGAATCTGCCACGCGCGATCCGGCGACGGGCACGTTCTGGCTGGGGATCGAGAACACCCATGCAATCCATCGCTATTCGCCCCGCAGCGAGCCCGAGGAATTGCGCATGCTGGGCGGCGAGTTCGACTGGTATGACAATGGCGGGCTTGAAGCGATGGAGCGGCTTTCAGACGGGCGCTTCCTCGCCATCCCAGAAGGCCGCAGCGAAGCGCTGATCTTTGACGCCGATCCTGTCACAGGCGGCGCGCCCCGGCAGATCGCGTTTGAAAACCCCGCAAGCGACCATGCCGTGACCGACATGGCGCAATTGCCCGATGGGCGCCTGCTCCTCGTCCTGCGCCGGGTCGCGCTGGGTATCCCGCCCTTCACCGGCAAGCTCGCAATCGCAGATCCCCCGGACCGCGCCGCGACTGGCGCATGGTCGGCCAGCATCCTGTTCGACCTCGACAGCGTGATACCGGCGGAGAATTATGAAGGCATTGCCGTGCGCCCTTTAGAAGACGGAACGATCGCGGTCTGGATCATATCGGACGACAATTTCTCCGTCCTTCAGCGCACCTTGCTGGCAAAGCTGGTGTTCGATCCGTCGGCCGATCAGCAATAGAGCGCGCAAACGCAAAAAAGGCGTGACGGTCAACCCGCACGCCTCTCCCGCATCATTTTACGCCAAAAGGGCGATCAGGCTGCGGCGACAGCCTTTTTCAGCTCACGCTTCACCTTGAGGGCGCGCGTGGAAAGCTTGTCGTCCTTGGTCTTGAGCAGCCAGTTGTCGAGACCGCCATTATGCTCAACCGAGCGAAGACCGTGAGTCGACACGCGGAACTTGAAGCTGCGGTCGAGCTTTTCGCTCATCAGCGTGACGTTCTGCAGGTTGGGCAGGAAGACGCGCTTGGTCTTGTTGTTGGCGTGGCTGACATTGTGGCCAACCTGGCGGCCCTTGCCGGTCAGTTCGCAAATACGCGACATGGTATCTCTCGTCTCGTTCAATATGCGTGAGGCTCACCGGTCGAATCGGCGCGCCGTGGAAAAATTCGGGTTATCCCGGAAAGCGGCGCACATACGTTTGAGGGCACCAAAGGTCAAGTTGGAACCTTCTGACGGCACCAAACGTTTATGTCGAGAATGTGGCCGAGTTCGTCTAAGGACCGGTCCTTCGCTCGTTTTTGGAGGAATACATGAAAAAGATTATCGCTGCTGCCGCTCTTACCGCTGCAACCTTTGGCCTCGCCGCGTGCGACGTCGAACAGACCGAAGAAGCCGAACTGCCGGAAGTTGAAGGCGGCAACATGCCCGAATTCGACGTCGACGCTGCAGAAGTTTCGGTCGAAGGCGGCACCGAGACCGTCGAAGTCCCCACGCTTGACGTCGATGTCGAGGAAGCTGACGCGGGCGAACCCGGCCCCGACGGCGAATAAGCCTCAACACTTGACTTGAACGGATGAGGCCGGGACAGCGCGGAAATGCGTTTCCCGGCCTCTTTCATGTCCAGCGCGCTTTCCCGCGCGCGCGCCGCCGGCGAACTTGGCGAAGTGCCGATTGGCGCCGTGGTCGTGAAGGACGGCGAAATCATCGCCCAGGGACATAACGAGACACGAACCGGCTGCGATCCCACCGCTCATGCAGAGATCGTGGCGATTCGCCGCGCTGCTGCGGCGCTGGGCAATGATCGCCTGACCGGGTGCGATCTGTGGGTGACGCTGGAACCTTGCGCGATGTGCGCAGGCGCGATCGCTCATGCTCGCATAGCTCGGCTCTATTACGCCGCCAGCGATCCCAAGGGCGGCGCGGTAGAACATGGCGCGCGCGTATTCGAGCAGGAACAATGCCTCCACCGGCCCGAAGTCTATTCAGGCATCGGCGAGGAAGAGGCGGGGGAGCTGCTGCGAAGGTTTTTTAGGGAGCGGCGGTGAGAGTTTAGCCGGGTTCATCCGGCAGCGGAGCTTTCTCGATCATATATTCGCCACTCAATTCCGGCGGCAAGCTACCCAACTCCCCCGTGTTGAAGATGCGGTATTGAGACGAATGACGAGCCGTATTCTTGTTCCGTAGATTGCCGGCTGGCCACAGCCCATAGATAAGCAGTTCCTCTATGCGAGAAATGTGTTCCTCGTCATCCCGACCCAGGAAATACTTAGGGTCCCAGCCATCTTCGTCTGCAATCGCGTTGGATTTAGCCCACCCGTCGAATCGCATTACATTGGCGACGTATATCGGTTCTCGCTCAAGGTTGTGCTCAGATAATCGAGTAATTAGGTCTCGGCGTACCGCCTTGCCGATATAGGTTAGGACCTGCCGACCGTATAAAGGGTGGTCCCCATATACGGCGTAAAGCTTGAGCGTTCGTGCAAAAGCGCTCTTCTTTTTTTTCTTCAGCTCCTCGAACGTGTAAGGTCCGTGCCACCACACCTCGAATGTCGTTTCCTGACAGTCACTCATTTTCGTTCCCCCTACAGCCCCCGCCAGATCCTTGCCGCCACGTCATCGCGCGCGCCGAAACGCGCATCGTCGCAGCGTGTAGGGCGAAAGCGGCGAGAGTAGCACAGGCGAATCTCCTGCAGCCAGCCGCGTTCGTTCAATTTCACGCCGATATGGCCTGGCTGCCAGCTCGACCCGTTGGCATCTGCGAAGGCTGAGCGGATGCGGCCTGCGGTGAGGCCGTCTTCACGGCTGATCCGGTCGTAATCGGGGATGCGCAGGCTGTTCCACAATATGCGGGTGACGCCGAGATAGGTTTGCGGGCGCTTTGTCATGCAGCTGCCGTGCTTCGCCCATTGCCGCGCGATGAGGCGCGCAGAGGGCATCATGCACATATGCTTGCGGATTTGCGCTGGGGTCAGGCGGGTCTGCGCAGCGCACCATTGCGGCCAACTCCCGCGCGCAGATTGCGGCCACAGGCCATGGACGACCAACCCGAACCGTCCGTTGTCGCCTGAACACTGGACACGGTGAGCTCGGCTTTCCTCGCGCGGTTTGCAGAACTCCGGCGACCAGCTGAGCGCCAGCGTATAGCCGGTGACGGGCGTGTCCCGGCGCGGGCCGTCGGGGGCGATTTGCGGGACCGAGGCGACCGAAGGTGAGCGGCATTGATAGGCCTGGGCGTGGGCAACTGCCGCTCCGCCCTCTGTCATCGCGAGAAACGACAACGAGGCGGCAATGCGGCGAGTGATCATCCTGCGGGACGCTTTTGTGTGGGGCTCCGCCGCTTGCCTGTGCCACTTGCGATGACGAAGAGGGCGATCATGCGAAGGCTGCAACATCGTGGTCCCTCCTCATTCCCAGCCACCGGGACGTTGCGGGCAGAAACAGCATGACGAGCGCAAGCGCCACCAATCCCGCCTCGAGCACAACCACTTCCGGCGCTTTCGAGATAACCTGCGAACCGGCGGAGAGAAGCGTTCCCGCCAGCTTCAAAACGCCGAATGCCAGCACGATCCAGCGCGCCCTGCTCGATGCGAAAAGGGTGATCCAGACGAGCGGGATGAGCGCAATCGTGAATTGGCTAAAGCTCGCGATTATGGCCCTCTCGGGTGTCCAGTTGACGATCGGCACGCGTTCGTACCATCGCCCTGCGAGGAGCGCCTCGTGCGCCCCCAGTGCTTCGACGAGATTGATGAGAGCGGCGACGAAAAGCGCCCAGCCGAACACATGGATCGGCCATGGCCTCGGACCCTGCGCGATCCTCACAGCGGTTTGAAATCTAGCCCGACATCAGCTGCAGGCGCGCTCTGTGTCAGGCGGCCTACCGAGCAATAGTCGACCCCGCTTGCCGCCTTGGCCGCGATTGTGTCGAGGTTGATGCCGCCCGAAGCCTCGGTCTTCGCTCGCCCGCTGACCAGCGCCACCGCTTCCTTGAGCATGACCGGCGACATGTTGTCGAGCAGCAGGTGATGCGCGCCTGCTTCGAGTGCGGGTTCGATCTGGTCAATCCGGTCGACCTCGCAGATGATCGGGCTGACGCCTGCATCGCGCGCACGGGCGACCGCTTCGCCGACGCTGCCTGCGACCGCGACATGGTTGTCCTTGATCATGGCCGCATCCCACAGGCCCATGCGGTGGTTCTGAGCGCCGCCCTGGCGTGTCGCGTATTTCTCCAGCGCGCGCAGGCCGGGAAGCGTCTTGCGTGTGTCGAGCAGCGTGCAGGTCGCGCTGCCGACGCGCATCGCGGTCACATAGTCGCGCGTCATCGAGGCGATGCCCGACAAGTGCTGGACGATGTTGAGAGCGCTTCGCTCAGCAGTCAGGAGCGCGCGGGCATTGCCTTCGAGGTGCATGAGATCCGCGCCCGGCTCCACCGCATCGCCATCGCTGACAAGGCTGCGGACGGTGCAGTGCGGGTCGAGATGGCGGAAGAACGCCTCAGCCAGCGGAAGGCCTGCGACCACGATGGCATCGCGGCTGTCCATGACGCCTGCAAAGCGCGCGTCTTCGGGGATCACGCTTTCTGAAGTGACATCGCGCCCGCCACCCTCAAGCCCCTCGCCAAGATCCTCGGCCAGCGTTTCGCGGATGAATTTGTCGAGGTCGAAACCGGGGAGCGTGAAGTCAGGCATGACCTCTCAATAAACGGACCCACCGGGTCCGCAAGCCCGACCGGGCGCCCGCAGGTGCCCGTAGCGAAGCGGAGGGACAGCGCCGAGGACGAGTGCGCGGATGCGCACTCGCAAAATCAATGCACAAAGCGCGCGACAACGTCTCGATACGAGCGGCTTACCTTCACCTCTGCGCCCGAATCGAGCACCAGAAAGCATTCGCCGTTCGTGTGCGGCTTCACCTGCCGCACCTGGTCGAGATTGACGATCCAGCTCCTGTGCACGCGCTGAAACACGCGCGGGTCGAGACGGCGTTCGAGATCTTTCATCGTCTCGCGCAGGATCAGCGAATTTTCGGCGGTGTAGATGCACATATAGTCGCCCGCGGCTTCGATACGTTCGATCTGGTCGACCTCGACGCGGAAGATCTGGCCGCGATCCTTGACGTTGATGAGCTTTTCGAAGCGGTCCGCGCTTTCGGCGCTATCGCCGCCAAAGTCGGCCGCGCGATCGGGCGCAACTTCGGCGAGAACGTCCATCAATTGTTCGGCATCCTCAGCCGATTTCTTCTCGGCAAGGCGCTGGCGCACGCGTTCGACCGTGTCGGCAAGCTTGTCCTCGTCGACCGGCTTCATCAGGTAATTGACCGCATTGGCCTCAAACGCGCGGATCGCGTGTTCTTCGAATGCTGTGACGAAAACAAAAAGCGGCGGTTCGATCTCCATCACGCCCTTGACCACCGAAAAGCCGTCGAAACCGGGCATCTGGATGTCGAGAAAGACGAGGTCGGGCTTCTCTGTCTTGATCTTGCGAATGGCCTCGCGCCCGTTGGAACAGGTGTCGATCACTTCGACATCCTCGAACGCCTTGAGCCTTAATTCGAGGCCCTGAATGGCCAGCTTCTCGTCATCGACGATGATGGTGCGAATTGTCATTATGTCTTCCCGATTGCGCGTTGGGGGTTGAGGGCGACCACGTTGTCCGGCGTTTGGTTTTCGGGGGACGCGGACTTTGCAAGTCTGCCTTTCGATGCCGCCGAAGCAGCGGATTGCGATTGCTCTACAGGTTCATAGGGGATCTCGATCAGCACGGTGAACCCGCCGCCGGGCTGTGAGGTTGTCTCGAAGACGTGATCCTCGCCATATCCCTGCATCAGTCGATTGCGGATATTGGCAAGGCCAACGCCGGTCGAAACCGGCTTTCCGGCGCCTTCGGGTAGGTGTTCTAGCATAGAAAGCTGAACGGGACCTTCGATGCCCGGTCCGGTATCCTCGACCGCGATGCGAAGCCGCTCGCCAATCACGCGGGCGGTCAGCGAGATGCGCGCGCCTTCTTCCTGCGGGCTGACGGCGTATTTGATGGCGTTTTCGATGAGCGGCTGGAGCAGCATGGCCGGCAGGCACGCATCCATCGCCGCATCGTCGATCTCGAAATGGGTGCGAAGGCGCTCTTCGAAACGCATGCGCTCGATATCGAGATAAAGTTGCAGCGTCTCGACCTCCTGCGCGAGCGTCACCTGGCTGCCCGGTTCGGTGATGAGCGTGTGGCGCAAAAAGCCCGAAAGGCGCGTCAGCATCGCATTGGCAGGCCCGGTCTGCTTCAAAAGGACCAGAGTGCTGATCGAATTCAGCGTGTTGAACAGGAAATGCGGATTGAGCTGATAACGCAGCATGGCAAGCTGCGCGGCGGTTGTCTGCGCCTCCAGTCGTTCGAGCCGATCTGCCTGCCTCTCAACCGTCAGGAAGAAATTGATCGCGTAATAAAGCGCGCTCCACGCGCCGAGCAGCGTGAGCGGAATGAAGGACAGGCCGATAAAACGCTGGGCAAAAGTCGTCTCTCGCGTGCCGCCATAATAAAGGCCCTGCAACCACGCATCGATGCTGGCATAAACTATCACCGCACCCATCAGAACGACGGCAGAGCCACCCCAGGTCACAATCGGCTGACGGTCGATCAGCTGGCGGTAGATGACCGAAAGGATGAGGCTGATCGAAAAACCCGTGACGGTCGTTACCACCAGAACCGCAAGCAAATTGAGCGGCTGGTCATTGGCAACCGCGACGACGGTGCGAAGCAGGAAATAGCCGCCCCAGCCTGCCAGTTGCAGGTTCCAGAACGCACGGTTCTTGCTTGCGAAAAAGGGCGCAGGCTGGATGCGCATCATCGACATGACCCCTCATGTAGCCGATTTTTCGGTTCGTCGCATGATCTAATGCTGCACATGGCGGCGGTGGGCGCATATCCGCAACCGCCTGTCGCAGAACGAAAGCGGGTTCGCTGCGGCTTAAAGACCTGCATCCGGGTCGATTTCGCGCCGAAAAAGCGTGCGCCAGTCGGCCGTGCCGGTGTGCTCCATCTGCGCGCGGATCGTGGGGATTTCGACGGCGATGAATTCGGCCCTCTCGTCCCAGCCATCATGCGTGCGCCCGCGCAACAAGCCGCCATCATGCCGCTTGCCCCATGTTTCCATGAAGGTTTGCGCTGCCACCGGGTCATATCCCGCATTGGCGAGCAGCCACGGCATCAGGCGATCGGCCTCGCGTTCGGTCCGTCGTACATTGCGGCGTGTGCGCCCGTTGCGATCGAGCCAGGCGGTGTGGCCCAGTAGGTTATGCGCAAGCTCATGCGCGACAACGCCTGCGAACACCTCTTCTTCGTAGGAGAAGGCCTCGAACCTGATCCCGATGACCACCCGCTCACCATCGGCAACCGCCTTTCGGCCATCGCCCATAAGCTCGAACCTGGTGGCGCAGACGGGGACGGGCGTCGCGTGCTGGCGGGTCCCGTCGGCAAAGGCTATTTCGATTGCTCCGCTCTCGGACAAGACCGCGTCGACATGATCGTGCGCCCGCTTGAGCCGCGCCCAGTCGAGGCGATCTTCGGCTTCCCAGAGGTTCGGATCGATCGAGCCGAGCGCGGCAATCTCGCGGTTGCGATCAAAGGCTCCGCTCGTCGCAGAAGGCGACCCGCGAGCCGCAGTCTGCACTGCGAAGTCGCCCGACATGCCCAATGCGCGGCGTGCAATCTCGGGGCCGCCATAGCTGGCGAGGTCCTGCAATTGCAGTCCGATTGACGGGATTACGCGGTCACAGAATTCGGCGTTGCCGCGCACAAGCTTCCAGCCGACATCCTGAAGGCGCTGATCAAACGACTGGTAGTTTTCAATCGCGGCGCGTTCGGCGGCAAGGTCAATGCGTTTCCAGTCGACCTTGGCCCCAAGCGTGCCGGGCATCGCAAGCAGGGCCAGCGCCGGGACAAGCCGCGCGAGCATCAGCTGTCCGCTTCGTCGAGCGCTTCCTTGAGAGCTTCGTAGCCCACCGCGCCGCCAAACGGGGTTTCGCCCGCAATAAAGGCAGGCGTTCCGGAAAAGCCGAGGCTTTGCGCGAAAGTCAGGTTGCGCACGAGTTCGAGGCTGACCGCTTCACTAGCGGCATCGGCCCGCGCCTGTTCCATGTCGAGGCCGATCTGGCGCGCTGCGGTTTCAACGCCGAGCGGCGATGTGTCGCCAAGCTCGAACATGGTTTCATGAAATTCGCGATACTTGCCCTGCATCCCTGCGGCGAGAGCCATGCGCGCGGCATCCTCGCTGCCCTGAAAGATCGGCCATTCGCGCATGATGACCTTGAGGTCAGGGTCTTCGGCCACAAGCTTCTGCACGTCGGCAAGGCTCGCCTCGCAATAGGGGCAATTGTAGTCGGTAAACTCGACCAGCACCTTCGATCCTTGCGGATTGCCGATGATCGCGCCGGGGAAGGGGGTGAAAAGCTCATCCCCCACCGAAGCGAGGCGTTCACGCGCCTGTTCGTCCGAAAGCGCCTGCGCCACGTCCTGAAGGATCGAGGGGTTCTCCATCAGGTAAGCGCGCGTGCGATTGTCGGCGAGCCCGATATAGGACCATGCGGCCGCGCCGAGAAATCCGAAGATGAGCGCGGTGACCGCGGTCAGGAGCGAGTTTTTCAAGCTGTTTTCCATTGCGAACGGTTTCTAGCGGCTGTCGCGTATCCGTTCCAGCGCCGCGCGCGCCTGAAGCGAGATATCCTGTGCGCGGATCCAGTCCGGCGAGCCGACGGGCAGTCCGGCCTCCGCGGCCTGCGCGCTGCGAAGCGCTTCGGGATAGCGGCGGCTCATCACCTGCTGTTCGGCGCTGGCAAGCCTTGCGCGCGGAATGTCGCCGCGCGCGGCATAGACGACGCCAAGCTGATACCAGGCAAACGGGTTGAACCGGTCGCGCGAAACGGCGGAGCGCAGGACGCGCTCGGCCTCGTCGAAATTGGCCTCATCCTCGGTCGCGATCAGCGCGTGGCCGAACATCCCTGCGATAAGAGGCTGTCCAAGCGTCAGATCGACCGCGCGGCGAAGCGGCTGGAGCGCCTCTTCGGGGCGACCCGATTCGAGCAGGATCTGCCCCTTCAGCTCAAGGAAATAGGGGTTGTCGGGTTCGGTCATCAGCAGCGAATCCGCCTCGGCCACGGCTTTCTCGACCTGCGCGTCCTTGTGATAGGCGTAAGCGCGGGCATAGCGCGCGGGCACGCTCTGGTCGCTTTCGGGGTAGCGCTGCATGACGCGCTGCGGCTCTGCGAGATAGCCGTAAAGCTTGGCCTGCGCGGCGAGGAAGCGTTCCTGCAATTCGGGATCGGGAGGCGTGTCCCACGCGGCATCGGCTTCAAGCAATCCGCGAAGGATCTGGATACGGTCGCCTGCCAGCGGGTGAGTGCGCCCGTAGGACGCCGCTTCGGACTGGCTGAAACCGCGGCGGATTTCCATATCGCGCAGCCGATCGAAGAAATCGAGCATGCCCTTGCCCGTAATTCCGGCGCCTGAAAGATAGCGCGCGCCGGCAAGGTCGGTTGCGGCTTCCTGATCGCGGTTGAAGGCGAGGAAGCTGCCCATGGCGGCCTGCTGTCCGGCCATGATCGCGCCCAAAGCCGCATCGCCTGCGCCTGCAAGCGCCGCGCCCACGCCGAGCAGCAGCGAGAGGATCGTGATCCCCTGTGCCTGGCTGGTGCGTTCGTTGAAGCGAACGACGTGGCCTGCGGTGATATGGCCAAGCTCGTGCGCGATAACGCCCTGCACTTCGTTGGCGGTTTCCGCCGCGTTCAACAGCCCGGCGTGGACATAGACGACCTGACCACCTGCGACGAAAGCGTTGATCGAGTTGTCGTTGATCAGCACGATCTCGACATTTTCCGGCTCAAGCTCGGACGCCTCGATCAGCGGATAGGCCATGTCGCGCAGCAGTTCTTCCGTCTCCGCGTCGCGCAGAATCGATTGCGCGGAAACCGGCTGGATCGCCATCGCACAGGCGGCAAAGAATGCCAGCGCGTAAGCGACAAGCGAGCGGGTGGGCCGAAGGAGGCTTTGTTGGGCGGGGCGCATCAGGACAGGTGCTAACCCGTTTCGTCCTGAACGGGAACTGAAACGTCATCGCGGGTCGTCGCAACGTCACCTGCCTCGCTGGTGACCGCTATGGCGAAGCCTGAGACGAGGTCGAAGAACTCGCTGTTGCCGCGCCACGGTGCGGCGAGGTTAACGATGGGGCCGTTGTGATCCATCTCCTCGGGGATGATGGTCAGGGCGTGCCCGCCTGCGGCCTTGATCTTCCGGGCCAGAAGGCGCGCATTGCGGGCACCGACAAGCTCGTCTTTCTCGCCGTTGATCAGCAGCATTTGCGGCGCATCGGCGCTGACATGGTTGACCGGCTGCGTTGCGGCGGCGTCATCGACGTGGCCGAACGCGGCAATGGTCGAATCCCGCTTGAACGGCGCGAAGTCATAGGGTCCGGCCATTCCGATCACGCCGGAAATGTCGGCTGGGGACGCCCCGTGCGCGGCAAGCCAGCGGTCTTCGAGCGCGACCTGAACGACGTTATACGCTCCGGCAGAATGCCCTGCGAGCACGATGCGCTCCGGATCGCCGCCATGACGCGCGATGTTGGCCTTGGTCCAGGCAATCGCGCTTGCCGTGTCTTCGAGCATGCCGGGATAGATGCCGTCTTCGCCCAGGCGATAGCCTGCAAGCACGACGACAAACCCTTTCGGCACAAATGCGTGGCCAAAGTAACCGTAAGTGCCCGGATCGCCGCTGCGCCAGCCTCCGCCATGAACGAAGACCAGCACCGGACGCTTTTCGCCAGATGCCTCTTCGCTGCCCCAGACATGCAGCTTTTGCGCCGGGTGAGAACCGGTCGAGGCGACCTCAAGCTCGCTCGCGCCGCCGTTCCCCCCGGCGACGCGGTCGATCGCGGTAAGCAGCGCCGGGCCGTTGCGCGACAGGGTCATCGCCAGATAGATACCCGAAGCGACGCCGAGCACCGCGATCACGCCGAAAATGGTCAGAAATGTCTTCACTGGTGGTCTCTCCATTCGCGCTGGCGATCAGCCCGGTGTTCCCTCGCTCGCCGTGCGCACGAGCCGTTCGACCCCGCCGTCGAAATCGAGCTGTGTCTGTTCAAGAAAATCGGCAGCCGAGCTGTAGTCGCCGCCCGTCCAAAGCGGGACGTCGGCCTTCTCGATCACCTCTTTTGCGCGGCGCTCCTCATCGCTGAGCGGTTCGTCTGCGACGGAGCGGATGAACACCGCCGCGATCCGGCCCGGATGAGCTTTCACGATGCTTCCAAAGGCCGAGAGGTCTTTTTGCGAATCGTCGCCAATCAGCGCAAACTTCAGCTCGGGAAACATCGAGAGGATGCGCTCTATCGCGTCGCGCTTGTGCGAGCCATGTCCTTCCTTGCCCAGCGTCTTGCGATTGAAGCCCCAATCGCGAAGCATCACCGGACCGAGCGGCAAACCCCGCTCCCGCTTGAAAGTGACGAGGTAGGAAAACAGGTTCCACGGGCTCGACGAGACGTAGAATACCGGGCGCACGCGCGCTTCCGGCGCAAGTGCGTCGATCGCCCTGCCCGGTTCCCGCGCACCGGCTGTGTTGCCGCCGATTGCGGCGTAAAACGCGCTCGCTCCCGGCACGATCACACGCTGTGAAGGCATCTGCGCCATCACTCGCTTCCAGTTGCGTGCGATCTTGCGAAAATTGCCGGTGATCCCGGTTTCAAGGATCGTATCGTCGATATCCGAGATGATGCCGAGCTGCGTCTCGCTTCCCGGCGTAAGAATATAGGCCGTCGCCTGCTCCCCCTCGCCCCAGCGCAGGGTCGCTTTCTCCCACCGGGTGCGTTTGGGCGGGATGCAGGGAGCGGGCAGGTCGATGTCGAAGCGCGCGAACCCTTCCGGCCCGGTCACGGCGGTGTGGGTCACGCCGGGCGCATCGCCATAACTGTATTCAAGCTCGACCGGGAGGCCCGGCACTTCGTGGCTCAGATACTGGCTCACCATGGTCGAGAAATCGCGCCAGAAGCTGCGGTTCTCGAATTCCGGTTCGCGCGAGCGGATCGCGCGTGCATTGAGAGTGAGGCGCGAAGCGTTTCGATAGCCGAAAAAGGGCTGTACGCGCACGGGCGCGCGGCGGGAGAGGGGGCCGATGGGCATGTCGCAACCGGTTACCCGGCTGGGCTCACAAGTCCAAGAGGTTTAAGCGCCTTGCTGGCCTTGTACCGGCGGTATCAGCCTACGAGGCGTTTGCCCGCCCGCTCGATGAGCTTCACGTCATCGTCGATCTCGCCGATCAGGGCGACATTGCCCTTGCCATCGCGGCGGACCATGACGAGCGAAAACTCGGGGCCTTCGCCCGACAGCGCTTCGAGCGTAAGCTCTTCAAGCTCGCGCAATTTCTGCGCCAGTTGTGCGCGGACATCGCCTTCGGCTTCGACTTCCTTGCCAGCTTCTTCGCGGCGGAGGCGGCGTTCGGCCGCGACCACGCCCTTGAGGCCCCCATCGGCTTCGCCAAGGAACCCTGCAAGCCTGCCGCGTTCAAGGCCGATACGATGCGCATGGCTGAGCACGGCGGCATATTCGGTTAGGCGCGTCTTGTCGTAATCGTGACCGAAGACGAGCTTGACGATCGGGGTCATAGGCGCGCGATCCTGGACCGTGAGGCCGCTCTCCTCGATCAGCTCTTCATAGGCTTGAGGTTCGTCCTTCGCGGCGAGCGAGAAGTCATAGGCGCGCCCGACTGCGGCATAGAGCGCGCTGCGGGTGCGGTCTTCGGAAACGCTGGCGGTCTGAGCCAGTTCGCGTGCTGCGGCAAGGCAATCGTAAAGGTCCGCATCCTCGGCAAGCTCGCACGCGGCGATGTCTTCTGCCGGCTGTGGTGCAGCGACAGGTGCCGCGACCGCTTCGGGTGCAGGTTGTACCGATGGCTGGGCATCATCCAGAGCTACCGGCGCTTTGATGGCCTGAGGCTCAGGTTCGAACGCCGCGACCTCGTCGAGGTCCAGCGGCTCTTCGCTCGGTTCTTCCGCCGAGATTCCGCCCGCTTCCCCAATCGCGCCTTCAATCGTGTCCGCGCCGTCATTCTCGTCAGTG
This sequence comes from Erythrobacter sp. KY5, assembly GCF_003264115.1. Lineage (NCBI taxonomy): Bacteria > Pseudomonadati > Pseudomonadota > Alphaproteobacteria > Sphingomonadales > Erythrobacteraceae > Erythrobacter > Erythrobacter sp. KY5. The sequence continues at coordinate 506,611 of NZ_CP021912.1, forward strand.
TTCTCGGCCACTTCAAGACCCGCAAGGTCGAGTGGATCAATTATGCCGTCGCTTTCGACGATGTCCTTTGCGATCGTGTCTTCGCTCTCGTCGCCACCTTGCGATACGGGTTCGCTGACTGGCTGGTCGGCGTGATCGACCTTGTAGTCTTCGGGGTCGAACAATTCTGCATCGAGGTCGACCGCCTTCTTGGCAGGCGCGTCGATGTAATCCGAAAGCGATGCAAAGCTGTAGCTTGCGCCCTCGTCTTCATCCTCGATCGGCTCGCCATATTCGTCGAGCTCGTCTTCGTCGTCGAGCGAGAAATGGCCAAAATCGGGGAAGGGCATGTCGTCGCCCTGATCATCGTCATGCAGATTGTCGCCGATCATGTCCGAACCAAGTCTCGCCACATTGGCCAGTGCAGCCGGGTCTTCATCGATATCGGCGATATCGTGCAGTTCTGGCTGTTCGGCCTCCTCAAGGCTTTCATGCGAAGGCGCATCGGCCCATTCGGTGAGGGGGTCCGAATGATGTTTTTGCGGCGTGTCCTCGTCGATGGCCGGTTCTTGCGCATCGCCATGCTCGATCGCCTGATCGATCTCGAGCAGCAATTCGTCTGCGGTTGCGGCGTCTGCCATCTCTTTCCAGTTGATGACGCCGTAGATGAAATCAATCGTTTCATCGTCGCTGGAAAAGGGCAGCAGGATGCCGCGATACAGGATTGAGGAGCCGCGCTGGTTCACGAATTCAGCCTCGAAACCGATCGGTGCCTGATTGGCGAGGATCTGCATGTAATGGTCGGTGATACGGCTTAGCAGCGAGCGCGGCGGCACATCGGAAAGCCGCTTTATCCCCGCGATATCGTCTGTTCCGCATTCTTCGGCAAGGCGGTCGCCAAGATACTGGACCACCGGGTCCTCGATCCCTGCCGAGAAATCGAGCAGGACCGAGTTCGGACCGAAATCGGTGAGATTCTGCGGTTCGAGGTCTTCGATTGACGGAAAGGTCGCTTCGCCCAGGAGGCTTGCCCAATGGTTGTAGGCGCGCACCTGCATGCGGCGTTCGTCCTGGCCGATGGCCTCGGGCGGCAGTTCGCGCACGGCCTCTTCGTCGGGTACAGAAGTGTCTGCACCCCAATCGTCGCTGTCGTCAGCAGGAAGCTCGCTGTCGAAAGTACCCCGAAGATTGTCCATGGCTCGGCTCTTGCCCCTTGAAAAACGCCTGTTCATCGCGGTTTTGAAGGGACGTGGTAAACATAGTGTTAAGTCACGCCGGAAAGTTGCGTTAATTGTCCATGTGGGCGAGCAGGACCGATGCCGCAGCGCGGCGCTGAAGTTTCAAGGCCTTAATCTGGCAGGGGCGCTTAAAGGAAATAGCGCATCTTGATCGAGACGCGCTGGTTGCCTTCGCCAACGTCGAAGACCGCATCGTCCCATTCGGGCGGCGCCATGCGAACCGGCGCATCGCGCGAGAAACCATACCCTTCCTTGGGTGCCATGCCGAGCACGCGGTTCGCCTTGCCGTCCTCGTTTTCGTCATGCAGCAAGGCAATCGCATATTTCCCCGGTTCGACATTGTCGAAACGAATGGTGACGTTGTTGCCTGCTGGCACGACCGTACGGTGCGACTTGGGATCACGAATGCAGCGCGGGAAGACGTCTTCGACCGTTGTCATGCAAGCGCGGATGACGCCGTCGGTGTTGCGCAGATCGGTGACCGTGATCGTGACCGTCCCAGCCATCGCCGGGGATGCAAAACCTGTGAGCGCGACTGCGCCTGCAAAAGCGGCCAAGCGCCTCACCCGCGCGCCCCGGCAAGCACCGCCTCGCGCTTGTCGAGCCGCGTTGAAAGCCCGCGATCGGTCCCGCAGACCCTGTCCCAGAAGCGGAAATACAGCCCGAAATTGCATCGATAATCCTCGTGGTGTTTTTCGTGATGGCTGGCCATTATCACCCAGCCTCCCAACGCAGAATGAACAAGGCTCCTCGGGAAGATCTCCCAGCCCATGTGATTGACCACCCCCATGATCGTTGCGACCGCGAGCACGACGCCGAGCATGGCGAGATGGATCGGGACGAGGAAGACGAGGACCGGAATGACGATCGCCCCGCTCAGTGCTTCCCAGGGATGAAAGCTCATCGCGGTCCACGCGGTCGGCGGGCGGCTTTCGTGATGAACGCGGTGCGCCGCTTTGAAGAGCGCGGGCCAGTGATGCATCGCGCGGTGGGTCCAGTAAAACCAGCTGTCCTGCACAAACAGATAGATCGCGACCGAAACCGGCAACCACCACAAGGGGTGGGCGTTCCAGTCGGTGTAAAGCTGCGCCACGCCGTGATGGCGCCAGAGCCAGAAGACTACTCCTGTGGGCGCGCCATAGATGAAAGCGGAAATCAGCGACCAGCGGATCTCGGCCATGATCTGCTTGCGCTGCTTCGCGTAAAGGCCGGGCCGGGCGCGGGCCGTGATCCACGCGAACATCCCGCTGGCGAGGAAATAGCGCAGCATCACCATGACGCTCATCGCGGTGCCGGCAATCAGAAAGGCCAGCCAGAACGGGGTATCGCCGGGGATCATCGCTGCGGACTATGACTTACAAACCGGTCCGGCGCGAGGGTGATTATGCGCTTATTCCTCAACCCCGAACTGGCTGCATTCAGGGTCGAGCAGCGCGGTGTGCCGCCGCATCGCGGTGCGGGCGAGACGTTCGACCTGCACCTTGCGCCGGGCCGCGGCCAGCGGTTCGAGCGGCGCGGGGCGCACGATCTCTGCGTCATAGCCGTCGGCAACGATCACGCCGCAGCGCTCCGGCTGGTAGACCTCGCCATCGAGCGGCGAGCGGTCGAGACCCGGCGGCACTCCCCAGAAGAACCGGTCGCAAAAATCGAGATAGTCGGGCCATTTGGTGTCGCCCAGCAGGTCACTGCGCGCGACCTTGATCTCGACGATCACCACCTGCCCACGCGCATCGACCCCCATCAGGTCCGCACGGCGCCATTCGTTTCTGGCATTCTTCAGAGCCATCTCTTCCACGCACCAGATATTGTTGCGGGCGAACAACCGCTTGATCCCGCGCGCAACATCAGCGGCAGTCTCTGGCGAAATCGAATCGAGTACACGGCGTACTTGCTGGCTCATGCCCCATGATTGGAACATAGCGCGAACGCGGTCAAGCTTTGAGGTGTACCTTCAGGCAGCCGCCGGGCGGGGCGTGAGAAGCGAAAGCACGGCTTCGCGCCCGTGATAGAATTCGCGCCACAGGGCAAGCGCCGGGGCGGTCGTATCGGTGCCGCGTTCAACCAGCGTTTCAAGCGCCGTGAGGCCCGCTTTCATCAGCGCATCGAGATCCTCGATCCCGCGCTGGGCAAGGTCGACCTGCCAATGCTCGATCTCGGTAAAGCGATCGGTCAACTCCTTACCGCTGCGCACCCCTTTTTCAGGCGCGAGCTGCGCAAGCGCTGCAACCTCGTCAGCGCGGATGTGGAGGGCATCCCACCGGGTCTCGGTCGAGATGTGTTGGTGCATCTCAGGCTGCACGGCAAAGCGCATCGCGCGCATCTGGCTGGGGGGAAGAGCCGACATGAACACATGCATAATCTCAGGCCGCTTACCGATTTGTTAAACCGCCCCCCGGAGCACACAGCCGAGCGCTTCGCGCATGACCGGGCACAATTCATCTGGCGCTCGGCCAACAGGCTTGCTAAGCGGCGCGCCCAGCACGATCATGCGCAATCGCCTGATCACTGTGATGGCAAAGGCACCCGTAGCTCAGCTGGATAGAGCGCTGCCCTCCGAAGGCAGAGGTCACAGGTTCGAATCCTGTCGGGTGCGCCATTTTCCTCGCTCTGGCTTGAGCAGCTTGGCTGCGCTCGGGTCATGTTCCGGATTGATCGCTTGGCTGGGCCAGTTGGGCGAGGGTTTCGACGTAGCCGACCATGATCGTGCGCTGTCCCTCCCACTCCTGCATTGACAGCACCACGTCGCTTCGCCGCTGGTCGGCGCGTTGGCTTAGGCCTTCGAGGGCGCTTTCGTAGAATGTGCGCGCTTCGGCCATGTCGCCGGTTTCCAGCGCGCTGCGCGCAAGATCGCCTTGCCAGCGTATCTTTCGAAGCTCGGTAGCAGGCACCAGCTGCGCGAATTCCTGATAGCGGCGGCGCAGGAGGGCCAGCCCTTCCTCGCTATCGCCCGTGTCGATCATCACCAGCGCGCGCAGGCGGTCGGTGAAGATGTGCACGACGTGGCTGTCGGGAAGGCGCGCATCCATGATCGCCGCCATCGCATCGACCTGCTCGCGCGCTTCGGCGAAACGGCCTGTCTTCTGGTAGCTGAAAGCGAGGTTATGCCGCGCAATCGCTTCGGAAATGTACAGTTGCGCGTTGTCGCCGGTGACGTCCTGCTGGAGCGATTGCAGCATGGCGATCGAGCGCAGTTCCTGCTGTGTGCCGCGATCCTCTTCGCCCAGTCGGCTGAGCGCAAGGCCATAGGCCCGCAAGAGATCGGCGAGCGCCTCTGAGGGGCCGATGCGCTCCTCAAGCGATCCGATCACCTCTTCGACCACCGCGACGCCTTCCTTCGCTCGCCCGTCCTGAAAGACCAGTCCGCGCACATAGGTGGCTGCGATTGTGGCCAGGTCATAGGGATTGCCGTCGGGCCGCTGCTGCGCGATCGTCAGCGCCCGGCGCAGGTACCGCTGCCATTCGAGCGGCTGGCCGGTGGCGCTCGCGGCGGCTGCGTGCATATCGTAGGCGAATTGCCGCGCATGGGAGATGGGTGGGGCGTTGCGCTCGGCATAGCGGACCGCTTCGAGGCTGTCGGCATAGGCCTGATCGTTGCGCATCAATCCGCGATTTGCCGAAGAGCGGTTGCCCAGAGCATCGACGACATAGTCCACGGGCGGTGCGGGATGTGCCCTGTACAGGCTCAGCGCCCGGTCCAACTGGACAATCGCCGCCTCGTCCTCGTCGCGCAAGAGCTTGAGCTTGCCGATTTCGTAAGCGATCCGCCCCCGTTCGATCAGCGCGCCCTCATCGCTGCGGGCGTAAGACTGATCGAGCGCTTCGAGCATTGCGAGCGCGGCGTCGGTGCCTTCGCTCTTGTAGACTGCGTCCACCTCGCCAATCTGCGCTTCGAATTCGGACCGGTCGAAACCGTTGGCGAGCGCTGGCGCAGGTGCCGAGAGGAGGCAGGCGAGCGCCGCAGCGCAGATGGCGTGAAAGCGGTGCCTGGTCATCGAATGGCTACCTCCTGAGTGCGCGAAGTCGTCATCCCGATCACGGGCACGAACGGGGCCCAATGGCGCGGGTGGTCCCAGCGGCCCGACGGATCGCGCAGGAGAGCGATCTGGCTGGCGCGGATTGCCTCGGTACTGGTGAGGCTGCTCTTGCTGAGCTGCGCGACGAGATATTCCGACCACACGGCTGCCGACTGGTCGGCGATCGGCCAGTGCGTGACGATCATGTTGGTCGCCCCCGCTTCGAAAAAGGCGAGCGCAAGCCCGGTCAACGCCTCACCGGCATGATGGCCCGGCCCGGCCCAGGTGTCGCACGCCGAAAGCACCACCAGATCGCTTGCAATCTCGAGCCGTGAGATGTCGAGCGGCGTCAGTAACTGCGGCCCCGCATTATCTCCATCGAGATTGCCTTCACCGCCGTCTTCCGCGCTCAGCAAAAGGCCGGTCACTGCGCTTTCACCCAGACCGGTGCTGAGCGCATGAGTGGCGAACAACAGCAACCCGCCTTTGGCATGGTCGAGATTGTGACTGAGCGCGGTTTTGGTCGCTTGGGGCCCGTCCAATATGATTGTGCGCGATGGATAGCGACGCCCGAGCGATTCCAGCTCTGCGCGTGCCCCATCGAGCGGCCCGAGCCATTCGAGTTCGGGCGAATTGCCATCGCCGGGCGCACCGATCGCCAGGATCGGAAAGTCCCTTCCGGTCGCGGGCCGCACCGCTCCTGCATCCAGCGCCCTGAGCGAAGGGAGCAAGGCATAGACGCGGTTCTCGATCTCGAATTGCCCCGTTGCCGGATCGATCAGGGCAGAAAAGGGGATCGACAGGATTTCGCCGCTGGCATGGAGCATAATCTCGCGCTTGTCCGCCAACCTCTCGGCGAACGGGCCGAGCAGTTTGCGATGAAGGCTCTCGGCAATCTCGCGCGGATAGGCGGGCGCGTTTTCGCGGGCGTCTTGCGCGGGGGCCGGACGCTCTCCCCTGATTGCGACGCTTGGCGTGATGGCGCGCCGCAGATCGTCGATCACCGGTGTCGCGGCGGCAGAGCCGAAATCGGTCAGTTTGGTCCACGCAAGGCAGTCGCTGTCGAGATACCAGGCATAGGAATGCTCAGGCGCGCTCACATAAAGGAGCAGGCCCTGATCGCTCGCAAGCGCGGCTTGCAGCGCCCTGGCCGAGCGCGGTTCATTGACCAGATCTGCAAGCAGGCCCGGCGCCAGTTGCTCGATACTTTCCTCGATATTCGCAAGTGAGGCATCGACTTCGAGCGGATTGGCCTCGGAGCGACCGGCATCGGCGCGCAGGCGGTCGCGTCTGCGCAACAGATCGCGCAGCTCGTTCGAACGGTCTCCCGCAGCGGCGATATTCTGCTCGACAACGCGGCCCGGTCGCGATGCGATCAGCAGCTGCGCCGCAGCCAGCGATTTCTCGGCAAGCTCATAGGCGGGCGTATCCTCGCTGAGGCAGACATTCTGCGCCGCAGATGCAGCAGGCGGCAGGGCAAGCGACATTGTCAGGGCCAGCAAGCTATGGACCGCATTCGATATCGATTTCATGTTCCCTCCCATACACTTGGCAGTCATGCCTTGGCCGGCGCGCTTTTCAACCCCCTCTTGCTTTGATGAGCCCCATCGCGAGCGCTCAATTGGTCAGCAGCGTGTAGGAGACCCGCTCAGCGTGATGGTTGCGCACGACGATGTTGAGGACGAGGTCGGTCTGTGGGATCAGGCGGCACAGGGCCACCCCGCGTGCGGCCCTGTCCCGGCAAGAAGTTTGCGCCTCGCCAGCGCCCGCCGCTTCGCGCGCTTCATCGGCAGCGCTCACTTTGAGCACGAGGTCGTGGCCCGGCGAGGAAATCATCACGAGTGCGCTTTGCCCGCCTCGAAACGGCATCTGAAAGCGCGCTTCGCCGCCCGCTGCCAGAGCATGAAGCGATTCGCGCGGTCCCTCGCGGCTGCCGCGCTCCCGGAACTCGTCGTGATTGTCACGAGGAGCGAGATTGAGAGGGCTGACGGCGCCGCGCACATCCTGCGACGTGATCGGGACGCCGCCGCTCGCCTCGCTGCGCAGCACACGCTCGATACCAAGCGCATGTTCACGGCGCGCCGCAGCGAGGCGACGATCCGCGCTTTCGCTTTCAAGGGCCGCGATGCTGGCGCGCCGCAATTCTGCGATGTCGACCCCCGGCATGGGTGCCGAGACGCAGGCCGCAAGCGCGGCGCAAAAGATCAGCGCCGGGTTTCGCATGGGAACATCAGGCTTGCAGAAAGACCGGGATTGCATTCGTCGAGGCGCACGCCAGCATTGTGGCGCATTGCGATCGCGCGCACCAGCTTGAGGCCGAGGCCATGCCCTGTCGCGGGTTCTTGCGCGTCGGGCGGAGCAGCCGCGCTTTTGGAAAGGCTGCGCGAAAGGCCGGGCCCGGAATCGACGATGCTGACGCGCGACATCCCCTGATCGAGGCATGTGCCGACAAATACCTGCCCTCCTGATGCACCATAGCGGATCGCGTTCGACACCAGGTTTCCAATGGCCGAGCGAACCAGCCAGGGGTCTCCGAATACCGGAGCGCTTTGCAGGCTCTTGACCAGTTCGACATTCGCTTCCCTCGCATGTTCGTCGAACAGCTCGCAGGCGTCCTTTGCCGCATCTTTGAGGTCGAAGATCGAAAATTCGTCGCAGCCGCCCCGACCTGTCTCGATCCGGGCAAGAGCGAGAAGGCCGTCAAACGTTTCCTCCATCGCGTCCAGCTGCGCAGCGAGCGCATCGAGACGTTGATCATCGGGACGCGCGGCGGCAAGTTCCTCTGCAAGATCTGCCGCCTTGCCGAGCGGGGTTGCCAGTTCATGCGCGATATTCGCGCCGATCTGCCTCAGGGATTCCTGACCCAGTTCGACGTTCGACAACAGCAGATTGATACGCCGCACGATCCGCGCGAACACGGGGTCGTCGGGCTCGGGCAGGCGTTGCCAGACCGCACCTCCCGCCGCCGCATCAAGCGACGTCGCAAGCGACCCGACAATCGCTTCGTTGCGCCTGAGCGTCCGCCTGACGACCAGCGTCCAGACCAGCAGATTGACCAGCAACCCTGCGAGCAGAAGCATGAGCAACGCCGAACGGATGGTGTCATGCGTGACGAGCGGCTGGGCGACGAGCACCTCGAATTCCTCGCCGAAGCGCCGGACCACCGCGATGGAACCGGAGCCGCTGCCCCCAGCGCGCAGCTCAAAGGGTGTGTCATAGGCGGGGATGGCGGGCCATTGCGCGAGGTTGCCGGTGATCACGCGGCCATCGCGCCGCCTGACGGAAAGGACGGGTGCCTGCGCGCTGCCACCTTGTTCGAGCAATCTTCTGTCAATCTCGTCAATCGGCGCGAGTGGGCCCATGCTCGGCTGGCGACTGGCGAGTTCGGTCATGATCCGATCAACCTGCGCGGTGGCCTGCGCCTGCTCGGTTCGCGAGACCAGCCTGTCGATGGCGAAGACACCCGCAATCAGCGTGATGGCAAGCGCAGCCGCCATGACCGCGATCAAGACCCTGTAATGTCGCGCGAGAGAGGTCATGAATGCAGTTCGAGCAGGTATCCGCGACGCCTGCGTGTCCTGATCTCGACCTGGTCGGTGGTGGCGGCCAGTTCGCGCCGCAGCCTGAAAATCGCTTGATCGATGAGAGTGTTCTGCGGTCCCCCGACCCATTCGGGCCAGACCCGCCGCCACAATTCGGACCGGCGCACGCACTGGCCGCGCGCAGCCGCGATAATGTCCAGCAATTCGAAGCTCTGCGGGCTGAGCGTCAGCGCTGCTCCGTCCCAGCTGGCTGAGCCGCTGTTACGCCGCAATTCAAGCTTGCCGAACGTGAAGAGCGCAGCCTCGCGCTTGCCGAAGCCGTGTCGTCGCAGCTGCGCACCGATAGCGGCGGCAAGCTCATGCTCCTCGCACGGTTTGGTGAGGTAAAGGTCGGCCCCCTCGTCCAGGCCGCGGGCGCGCTCGAAACTTTGCCCGATCGAGCTCAGCACGATGGCCGGGATCGAACATTCGGCCTCGCGCAGCCTGCCCACCATTTCCAGCGCATCGACGCCGGGTGCAAGGATGCGGTCGAGGACCAGTATGTCGTGCGACCCGGACTGCGCTGCCGCAAGGCAGCTATCCGCGTCGATATGACGGGCAAAGGTCCAGCCGCGCTTGTCACACAGCGCCTCGACCGCGTCGGCAGCGTCGTCGTCGTCTTCCAGCAACAGGATTGATGGCGCCAGAGCGGCATTCCCCGTGCCGCTCCGCTCCCCCGGATCGCTCGTCATGGAAGCTTGTATAATCGACCATTGCCAAGATGCGAAGCCGCGAGACGAACCTTAGCGCGATGGTAAGTTTTTGGCGGGCGGTGCGCAGGGTAAGACATCGGGGCCCGCATGTTTCTGGTGCGGGCCTAATCAGGAGATGCCAAATGACCCAACTCATGCAAGCCCGCATTCTGGCCGCATCCGACGCTCTCAAGAGCGATGACCGCGCCCATCTCAGCGCCGCAACGCAGGGCGGAAAAACATCCTGGGGCCCCAACAACAAGCGTTGAGGCAAACGTGGTCGCCGTCGATGCATGCGCCGTGACTGTGGGGGGCACGATTGCACGCAATCGACGGCGGCTGGGCCCGGTCGACCTGCTGATCCTGCAGGGCACGACGCGCTGCAATCTTGATTGCAGCTATTGCTATCTCACGCCCGAGGCGCGCTCCACCGGGAAGGTGATGAGCCACGAGATCGTTGAGCGCCTCATCGACCGGCTCGTCGAGGAGGGCATGCTGGGCGACCGGCTCGAATGTATGTGGCATTCGGGTGAGCCGCTGATCCTTGATCCGGACTATTACCGGCGCGCGGTCGCGATCATCGACGCGGCGATTGCGCGATCGGGCAGCGATTGCGCGGTACGTTACGGCTTTCAGACCAACGCTGTGGCGGTGTCCGACAAATGGATCGACTTCTTCCGCGAGCTTTCCGGCGAAGGCCGTCTGCATCTGGGCGTAAGCTTGGATGGCCCGGCGGATATGCATGATCGCAACCGGCGCAATTGGGGCGGCAGGGGATCGCACGGGCACACGATGCGCGGCCTTCATGCGCTCGCGCAGGCCGGGATCGGGGTCGATCTGATCATGGTGCTGAGCGAAGAGGCGCTCCTCGAACCGGACCGGATCTACGATTTTCTTATCGCCGAGCGCGCGCATTACCGAGATGTGCGACTGAACCTGCCCGATGAATTCGATACGGCAGGAGGCGTGCCGGGTGACGGGGCTGCGGCGCTTTACGATCATTTCCTGCGGCGCTTCAATGTGCGCATCAGGGACGATGGAGCTGACGCCCCAATCCCGTCGAACTTTCGCGAATTCTACCGCCGCGTTGCCGATATCGCAGGAGGGAAGCTGGCCACGACGCGGTCCGGGGCCTTCTCGGTCATCAATGTCGATAGTGATGGCTCGGTCTCGACCTTTCTTGCCGGATTGACGGCGGATCAGAAATTCGGATCGCGCGGGCAGATCGACGCCGTTGTCGGCAACATCGCGCACGATAGCTTCGCGGCCATGTCGAACTCTGCAAACTTTCTTCACCTCCAGCGCGCTTTCGATCAGAGCGAGCGCGCCTGCGCGGCGAGTTGCGAATTCCATGCGCTTTGTCCGGGCGGCTATGCTCTCGTTCAGGCCAATCGCCACGATGCCTTCGACCTTGGGGAAACGCCCGAATGCAATGTTCAGGTCAAGCTGTTCAGCGAACGGATGCTTGAAGCGCTTGAGGAACCGGTCGGGGCGGCCTGATCTTCCAGAAATCGGTCGGCCTGCCTGAAAGCCAGCGCGACGATAAGCAATGTCGGATTGGCCCACCCCGCACTCGGGAATGTGCCGCTGCCCGCAAGGTGAAGGTTGGAGAGGCCGTGCAGACGGCCGTCGCGATCGACGACGCTGCTGCGCGCATCGTGTCCCATCGGTGTCGTTGACGTGGGATGACCGCACCAGACCGGCGCGCCGGGATGCGGCGCAACGTCCACTTCGCCCTCGCTTTCAAGAGCGCCAGAACCCGACGAGACAACACGCATCGCCATTTCGCGGGCCGACCGACGCATCCTTTCGCGATCTTCGGCGCTGAGGCCCCAGTCTACCCTGGCCCGGTGGACCCCGTCATCGCCTTGCGCCCCGGAAAGATACACGCGGTTCGCCGGATTGCGCGCCTGCTCGCTCATGACGCCAAGCCGCATCGTGCCGTCGGGGCCGCGATAGGGATGGAGCACGTCGTGCATCAGGCCGAGCCGTTCACGCTCGCTTTTCGCAAGAGCCATGGCAAGCGCGTTCTCCCCGGTGCCGAAATCGTTCGCCCGGCGGTGCAGCCTCTCGATCCAGGAGCCTTGCGGGACGCGTAGCCCGGTCACCTGAAACGCGCCATGTTCGACAAGCCCGCGCCCGGTCGCCTCGGGGATCCGGGCACCGGCAGCGCGGATCGGTCCGAGGAGTATCCGCACATTCTCGATCGCACCCGTAGCAAGAAACACGGCGTCGGTTTCAATCCTGTGCGTGCCGTCTTTTCCCTCGATCACCGCGTGGGTGATCCGTCTGCCATCGGCTGAAAGCTCCACGGAAACCAGCCGCGTATCCTTGAGGACTCTTGTGCCGTCTTGCACCGACGGCAGATCGCCGATTTCGCCGACCGGGCTGAACTGCCACAGGCGCGGCTCCAGCCCGCTGAGCGCCAGCGGCTGCGCAAGGCCGCGCGCCTGCGCCACGGCGGGTGCGGCAAGGTGTCGCTTGCATCCAAGCCAGCGCAGGGCATCGGTCAGACAGGGTCGCAATTCGGGGCCGAGGCCCAGCCATTCCGGGCGGTCGAGATCATCGCCCGGATCAGCGCAATATCCGCCCCAAAGGGCAAGTCCCCCTCCCGCCCCCGCCGCCCGGTATGGTTCGTCGCAAATGGCGGGGAGCGTGCCGTCGCAGGCGAGATCGACCCGCGTTCCCGCGTCGATATGGGTGACGTCGACGCGGCGTGCCAGACGATGCGCGATGGCGCAGCCCGCAGGACCAGCGCCTGCGATCAGCACGCGCGCGCTCATCTCGCCGGCCCGGAAACCTACTGGAATAGCATCGCCGTCCACCAGCGATTACCCGCCCAGGATTGCAGCGGCTTGCGATCGGTCGGGTCGATGGCGCTTACGCAATTGCCCGCTTCCTTGCGGAACTGCCAGACGAGATCGGTTTGCGATCTTTGCCCGGTGCGCCCGCGCAGCCAGTCGCCCACGATCCTTGCCGCATCGCCATGGCGCGAAAGCCCGCTTTGCTGTTCGGAGAGATTCCAGAAGGAAATCTCCAGATATTCATGGCCGTTATCCGAATATTTCACCGAGTTTTCGATGATGTAATTGCGCGCCGATCCCGACCGGTCGAAGGCACCCTGAACGCACCGGCACGCCGACAGGCGCGCTGCCTGCGGGGCGTTAGCCGCATATCCCCGGCGCGTGCCCGGCCCGCCTAGCATCCTTTTCTGATCTTCGGTCAAATGCGGATATTGCGAGAACGGCGTGTCGCTGCCCGGCCCGTCGTAGAACAGGTCAAGCGTCGCCTTGCATATCTGCCCGTACTCGCCCAGCTGGGCCTGAGCCGCAGCCGGAGGCGTCACGGTCGAAAGAGCGGCAATACCGGCGAGCAGCGCCGCCGGGGTCGCCATAGAAAGCAATCTGTTCATGCATACACCTCCTGATTTGCTCAATTGCGGAACCGCACCGCGTTGATCTCGGCCCGGTCGCGGCAGATCAGGTAGCGCTGGAATGCGGGTTTGGACGCGGCCATCGCCTGCCCATGGCGCGCCGAGAAATTGGCAAACACTTCGCTGTCCGAGCGCGCCGGCGTGCCGTTGTCGCGAACGGTTTCATAGGTCGCGACCCACGCTTCGAACTTGGTCACGCAGGTCTGTCCGGCTCGCCCACCGATTTCGCCGGTGAAGCCTTCGAAAAACTCGCTGTAGCTGCGCCGCATGACAGGGTCGCCGAAGGTCGGCATGGTCTGCATCATGAAGCGGGCCACGTCGCGCTTGTTCAACAGCGCGCTCAATTGCTCGCGGGTGGCGCGCGGGCAATCGGGATAGCAGGCCGCAAAAGATTGCCGCGCCCGTTCGAGCGCCCGCCGGTCCGCTGCGCCCTGAGCGACGACAGAAACCGCGCCCGATGCCGCGTTGCCGATGGATTCGCCGATCCCTGCAAAGACCTTGTCGACCGGTGACAAAAGGACAAGGCCCTGAGCCGACAGGCTATGGATTGGCAGGATCGCGCAAAAGGCGAAGGCCATGGCTGCAATGTGCCGCATGATGTGCTCCCTGAGGCTGGCCGGGTTTCCCCTCGAACCCTCAGTTTGCGTTGTTGCCGCGCATCAGCGATGCCGCAACACTCAAGTGCTCAAATGCGCGTAACTCACTGCAATGGTTAGGTTCGCGGTCAGGCGAAGCCCTCTTCGATGAATTCCAGCGCGCAGCCAGCGAGCATGGCCACGCCGCGCGGCAGGGCTGTTTCATCGACATGCATGCGGGGCGAGTGGATGGCGCAGCAGGCGCTCCAGTTGTCGCCTTCCGGTGCCACGCCAAGGAAGAACATCGCGCCCGGTACTTTTTCGAGCACATATGAGAAATCCTCGGCGCCCATGATCGGGGCGGGCAGATCGTGCCAGCCTTCATCGATATCGCCAAGGCCGCGCGCGACTTTCTGGCCGAGGCGCACGGCGCGCTCGTCGCAAATCGTGACCGGAAAGCCGCGCTCTATCGCGACCTCGGCGACGACGCCGTGTGCCTCGGCGGTGGCGCGGGCGGTCTGGCTCAACAGGTCGTGCACTTTTTCGCGGTGGTCGTGGCTGAGCGTGCGGATCGTGCCTTGCAGGACCGCTTCATCAGGGATGACGTTGAAGGTAGTCCCCGCTTCCATGCGCGCGACCGTGACGATCACCGCGTCCGAGGCTTTGAACCGGCGTGTCACCATTGCCTGCAGCGCGCTGACGATCGCGGCGGCGGCAGGGATCGGGTCGGCGCAGTCATGCGGCATCGAGGCATGGCCGCCCTTGCCCTTAACCGTAATCGTAAACTGGTCGGCCGCCGCCATCAGCGGCCCCGCCCGTCCGGCAACCACGCCGAACTTCGCATTGGGCATGATGTGGAGCGCGAAGGCGGCATCGGGCAGCGGGTCGATCAGGCCGTCATCCAGCATGAAGCGCGCGCCGTGGTGCCCTTCTTCGCCGGGCTGAAACATGAAATCGACCGTTCCGGCAAGCTCACCCTGCATCGAACACAAAAGCTTCGCCGCGCTCACCAGCATCGCGGTGTGCGTGTCGTGGCCGCAGGCTTGCATGCGCCCCGAAATGGTGGAGGCAAATTCTAGCCCCGTCTTCTCGTCCATCGGCAGCGCGTCCATATCTCCGCGCAGCAGCACCCGACGAGAGCCCCTGCCTGACTTGCCTGCCGCGCCTGCCTTGCCCCCCACCATTGTCGCGACCTCGCCGGTGGTCGAGGGTCCGCGCTTCCAGTCGAGCGGCAGGCCGGCAAGCGCCTCGCGCACCTTGGCCATTGTCATGGGGCAATGCAGGCCAAGCTCGGGCTCGGCATGGATGGCGCGACGCAGCTTCACCGTTTCCGGGTTAAGCGAGCGGGCGGTTTCGAGCAGGGTTTGCGTCAACATGGGCGCAAGATTAGCGCACATTGTGTCCAAGACCAGAGGTTTCACGATTGGGCCGACCCGCCGGGCCATTGATCGGCGCAGACCTTGCGAAAGAAAGTTAGCCACCCATGTAACCGCGCTGCGACACATGACCGAATATTACAATACCGGGACATGAACCCGGTGGTAAAAATGCCGTCCAAAGACTAAGGATCTCGCATGGCGACGCCGATTTATCAGTTCACGCAGCTCCCGCAGGGCTCTTCGAAGAGCGCGGCGAATGCGCGTGCGCATCGTGCGCGCGCTGAAGGGGAACCGCCAAGCGTCGGCGTGATCTACAACCCGCGCAGCCATGGCAACAAGGGTGTCGACTTCGACTGCGACATCAACCCTCAGGTCCACATTTCCAAGCCCGGCGATCGCTCCGATCTGCCCGAGGCACTCGCTGAATTTGCCGCCACCGGCATCGACTTGCTCGTCATCAATGGCGGCGATGGCACCGTGCGCGATGTCCTGACCCACGGTATCGACATTTTCGGCGATGACTGGCCTGCTATTGCTGTGCTTCCCAAGGGCAAGACGAACGCGCTGACCGTCGATCTCGGCGTGCCGGGCGACTGGTCGCTCCAGAAGGCGATTGACGCATTCGAACACGGTTCACGCGTGGTGCGCCGCCCGCTTCAGGTGACGTCGCTGAACGATGGCCCGGTCAGCCGCGTACTGGGCTTCATATTCGGCGCGGGCGCTTTCACGACCGCTATCAATGCAGGTCAGGGCGCGCATCGCCTCGGCGCTTTTAACTCGACCGTGGTCGGCGTGACGGCAGCCTGGGGCGTGTTGCAATGGGCGCTGGGGTCGCGGGCGAACCCGTGGCGACGCGGCGCGAAGATGACGATCAAGCTGGGCAGCAGCGAAGTGCCGATGGAACATAGCGGCGTTGGCGACCCTCAATGGCGCCAGATCCTGCTTGCCTCGACGCTTGAGACGATGCCTGCGGGGATCAAGCCGTTCGGCGACTTGAAGAAGGGCCTGAAACTGGCCGTCACCGACCAGATTTCGCGCAAGTCGGCGATCGACCTGTTCCGCATGATCCGCGGCCACACGCCTGCTGGCGCGCGCGAGCGCGGCTTTCACCAGCTCAGCACGCCGCAATTCAAGCTTGAGATCGAAGACAGCTTCATCCTCGATGGCGAGGCATTTCCGGCTGGCGAATATCGCATCGGTCAGGGGCCGGAGCTTGAATTCATCCGCCCCTAAGGCATAGAGCACCGCGCTATGGCGCGCTCACCTCAATCCCTGTCTTCCCGCATATCGCAGCAGCTCGATGCCGAAGTTCGCGCCGAGGTGCGCGAATTTGCGCGCGCGCTGGCGGAGCAGGCGTCCGAAGGCGGCGCGCTTGCAGTGCTGTTTTACGGGTCGAACCTGCGGACCGGGTCGCTTGACGGGGTGCTCGATTTCTATGTCCTGCATCCGGGCGAGACCACGGCGCGCATCTGGCCGCGCATCAGCTATCACGAACGCGATGCAGGCGGCATCACGCTGCGGGCCAAGGTTGCGACGATGGGGATCGAAACCTTTGCCAAAGCGGCATCGGGCGAGTTAACGGATACGACGATCTGGGCGCGTTTCGTTCAGCCCTCAGCGCTCGCCTGGGTGCGCAGTGACGCGGCGCGGGCGCAGGTGACCGAAGCGATCGCCGCCGCCGCGATCACGGCAGCGCGGCTTGCCGCAGCGCTCGGCCCTCAAAACGGGACGGCGGATGATTACTGGCGCGCGCTGTTTCGCGCGACCTACAAGGCGGAGTTCCGGGTTGAGAAGCCGGGGCGCGAAAACGACATTCTGAGCGTCAACGAAGCGCATTTCGAGGGCCTTCTGCCGCTCGCATTCGAGGCGGCAGGCGTGCAGTTCTCCCGCTCAGGCGACCGCCTGACGCCCAGCCTTGCCGCGAGCGAGCGCTCGCGCATCCTGTCGTGGTGGCAGCGTCGACAGAGGCTCGGCAAACCGCTCAATTTCGCCCGGCTCGCCAAGGCCTCGACCACGTTTGAGGGCGCGGCGCGCTATGCCGCGTGGAAGATTGAGCGGCATACGGGGCTGGCAATCGAGGTCACCCCTTTTCGCGAGCGCTATCCGCTGCTCGCGGCGCCGGGGGTGTTGTGGGCCTTGAGAAAGCACCGCAAACGGCGCGAATGATACTGCGCCTTCTTACGTCATGTACTTCATCGTGATGGCGATTGAGCTGACGCCGTCGCCCACCCGGAAGCGGGTCTTGTCGATCCCCGGCTTGCCAAGATTGAAGATGTTGATCGAGGGATTGTTCGACATCGCGCCGCCATCTTCGCTGATATCGGTTTCGCCATTGCCGTTCGCATCGTGTCGCACGGCGATGGCGTAGGTGCCGCTTGCGGGCACCGGCATACAGACAACCATGCGGCCACGGCGCGCGGGCAGTTCGATACGGTTGAGCCAGCGGCCCCGTTCAAGCCAATCGCCGCGCGTTGCGTTATAGACCTGTGCGCGGACCTTGCCGGTCGAGCTTTTGATCCCGCTGATCGTGACGCGCACCGCCGGCCCGCCACCGGGCGCGCACGAGCGCATGTCGTTGGAAATCTGGTTGCGATAGTCGCTGGTATTCGATGCCTGGGCGAGCGCGGGCGCCCCGGTCGCCGCAGCGCCAAGACCGAGCAGCGTCGCCGCGCCTGCGGCAAAGGCCATCTGTTTGATCTTCGAATTCGAAGCCATCGGGTTGTTCTCGCAAATAGGTTGATAGAGGCTCACGCGGCTAAGGTTCTGCCGCAAGAATATGAGCCTGAAATGACATTTGCGTGCTGAATTGGGGCTGAACTGGCGCAATTGCGCCGGTCATCTGTATTCGTGCCTGTGCAAAAGGGCGGGGAAAAGCGGTTAATAGACATTGCTGCGCGAATCGCGTGTGCCCTATGCGTCTCCAATCCAGCGAAGGCGCAAGTAAGCATGCACCAGCGTTAACCATGGCAGCACCTTTAATCTCTCCCAGCATTCTGTCGGCCGACTTCGCGCGGCTGGGCGAAGAAGTGCGCAGCGTCGATGCGGCAGGCGCGGACTGGATCCATATCGACGTGATGGACGGGCATTTCGTGCCCAACCTGACGATCGGCCCGGACGTCGTGAAAGCGCTTCGCCCGCATTCGGACAAGCCCTTCGATGTTCACCTGATGATCTCGCCAGTCGATCCCTATCTCGAAGCATTTGCGCAAGCCGGGGCCGATATTATCACCGTCCACCCGGAGGCAGGCCCGCACATCCACCGCACGCTTCAGGCGATCCGCTCGCTTGGCAAAAAAGCGGGCGCGGTGATCAATCCGGGCACGCCGGTCGAAGTGCTCGACAACATCATGGACATGGTCGACCTTATCCTTGTGATGAGCGTCAATCCCGGATTTGGCGGGCAGAGCTTCATCCATTCGCAGCTGGACAAAGTGCGCCGCATCCGCGCGATGATCGAGAAAACTGGCCGCGAGATCCATCTCGAGGTCGATGGCGGCGTCAACCCCGACACCGCGAAACTGTGTGTGGAGGCGGGCGCCGATGTGCTGGTAGCAGGCAGCGCGACCTTCAAGGGCGGCCCCGATCATTACGCTGCCAATATTGCGGCGCTCAAGGGAGAGGGGTGATGGCGACGCTCTTCAACAAGGAGCCGGTCGAAGCCGAATTCGAAGAGATCGCCGATGAGGGCGGCTCCGCTTTCGCTCTCGGTCCCGAAGGCGAGCCGCTGCGCGAAGACGAAGAGCCGCAGACCGCCGCCAGCGTTGATGCGGCCAGCATCGAAGCGGGGCGCGCACTCGCCCTTACCGACGTCATCGCGCCGCGCACAAGGCCGGGCGAGGCGCTGATCCGCTTTGCCTATCGCCTGGGCGTTCCGGGGCATGCGCTTGCCGCACCTTTCCGCCGGCCTGCGCCCGTGCGCGTGCTGGCAACGGTGCAAAGCCCGATTACGGGCGACCGCGCGGCTGGCATCGCGCTTCGTGCCGGGCATTTCCTCGCGCATGGCGTCAAGCAGCCGATCCACTCGGTCGAATTCGACGCCGTCGCACGGCTCAGCCCCGGGCTTGAGCGGATGGTCCATTCTTTTTCATGGCTCGACGATCTCGCCGTCAGCGCGCCGCGCGAGGATTGCATCGCCGTGGCCGAACGCATCACGTCGCTCTGGCTTGACGCCAATCCATCGCCCGCCAAGGGCCCGCCCTGGGATGTCGAGCACACCGGATTGCGCCTGCTCGCATGGCTCGTCCACGCGCCTTTGGTGCTTGCAGGACAGGATGGCGCGCTGAAGCCGCGCCTGCTCGCCGCGATCGAGGAAACCGCCAACTGGCTCGACCGCAAGACCGTGCGTCACGGCGCAGGACTTGGTCAGGTTGCCGGGTGGGCGGCGGTCACGGCGGCAGGGTTGCTCCTCCCCGAAGGTCGCCCGCGCCGCCTTTATGGCGAAGCGGCCCTCATCAAGTCGCTGGGCGAACTGGTTGCCGAGGATGGCGGCGTGCTGGCGCGCTGCCCGCAGGCGCAGATGGAAGCGATCCGCATCCTCACCCACTTGCTCGCCTGTTATGAAGCGGTCGAGACGCAAGCGCCCGATGCGCTGTGGGTCATGCGCGAATTGCTCGTTCCCCCGCTTCTTGCGCTGAGGCATGAGGACGGCGCGCTTGGCAGCTGGCAGGGCCAGATGGCGATCAGCGCCGATCGCGTCGCCAGCCTCATCGCCTCGACCGGCATCCGCACCCGCCCGCTGAACGAACCGCAGCACTGGGGCTATCAGCGCCTTCGCGGCGGCAGCACGGTGGTGCAATTCGACGCCGGACCACCGCCGCGCGCGCGCCATACGCGGGTCGGCTGCGCCTCGACGCTGGCGTTCGAATTGTCGGATGGCCCATCGCGGCTCATCGTCAATTGCGGCGGCGCGGCGATTGCGGGCGGTCATGTGCCTGCGCGCATCGGACAGGGCCTGCGCGCCACGGCCGCGCATTCGACGCTGGTGCTCGACGACGCGAATTCAACCGCGGTCCTGCTCCACGGCAAGCTTGGTCGCGGAGCCGAAACGGTCGAGGTAGAGCGCCGCGTGGTCAAGCGCGCATCGGGCAATGGCAATGCGGAAGCGATCCGGGTCGAGGCGAGCCATGATGGATACGCCGCGCGCTTTGGCCTGACGCATAGCCGCATCCTCACCCTGCGCAGCGACGGCACCGAACTGGGCGGCGAGGACATCCTTCTTCCCGTGTCGCGTAAGGGCAAGACCGGTAAGGTCGGCTTCGCGATCCGCTTCCACCTCGGGCGCGGCGTCGAGGCGCGCATCACGCAGGACAAGCGCGGCGCAAGCCTTCTCACCCCCGACGGCAAGCTGTGGCAGTTCCGCCTGCGCGGCAACATGGGGGGAGAAGCCGCGCGTGAAAGCGAGATCAAGCTCTCTCTCGAAGACAGCCTGTGGGTAGACGGGGAGGGACGCCCTCACGCTACCGAACAATTGGTGATAGAGGGCCTGACTTCGCGCGGCGGGGGGCAGTTCAGCTGGCTCCTCAAGAAAATGGGATAGCTTCGAAGATGGTTGAGACGACGATCAAGCGGGCGCTGCTTTCAGTGTCCGACAAAACCGGTTTGGCGGATCTGGGCAAGGCGCTGGCCGCACGCGGCGTGGAGCTGGTCAGCACCGGCGGGACGGCGCGCGCGCTGCGCGAGGCGGGGCTTGAAGTGCGCGATGTGTCCGACCTCACCGGCTTTCCTGAAATGATGGATGGGCGGGTGAAGACGCTCCACCCAAAGGTGCATGGCGGGCTTCTGGCGCTGCGCGACAATGACGAACATGTCGCCGCGATGGAGACCCATGAAATCGGCGCAATCGACCTCGTTGTCGTCAATCTTTACCCGTTCGAGGCGACCGTCGCGAAAGGTGCGGAGCGCGCAGAGATCATCGAGAATATCGACATTGGCGGGCCTTCGATGGTGCGTTCGGCGGCGAAGAACCACGGCTTCGTTACGATCATGACCGACGCAGCCGATTATCCCGAACTGCTCGAGGAACTGGACGCCAATCACGGCGCGACCAGCCACGCTTTCCGCATCCGCATGGCGGGCAAGGCCTATGCGCGCACCGCAGCCTATGACGCGGCCATCGCCAACTGGTTCGCATTTGGCGATGCCTTCACCAATCCGCTTGGGGCAGAAGCGCTCAAGGCAACGCCTTTCGTGGAGACCATGCCGCTCGCGTTCAAGCGCGAGGACGTGCTGCGCTATGGCGAGAACCCGCACCAGTCGGCGGCGATCTATGTGCCGCAGGTGACAGGTGCGCAGGGAGTGCCTCAGGCCGAGCAGCTACAGGGCAAGGCGCTGAGCTACAACAATCTGAACGATGCCGATGCGGCGCTCGAACTGGCGGCTGAATTTGCAGGCGGTGATCCTGCGGTCGTGATCGTCAAGCACGCCAACCCTTGCGGCGTGGCGCAAGCGTCGAGCTTGCACGATGCCTGGCAAGGCGCGCTGCAATGCGATAGCGTCTCGGCCTTTGGCGGCATCGTTGCAGTCAACACCGAGCTCGATGGCGCGACCGCAGAGGCGATTGCGAGCATCTTCACCGAGGTTATCATCGCGCCCAAGATAAGCGCCGAAGCGCGCGCAATCTTTGCGAAGAAAAAGAACCTGCGCGTGCTTGAATGCGGCGACTTACCCGACCCGCGCCGGGGCGGCTTCTTCATGAAGACCATTGCGGGCGGGATGCTGATCCAGGGCCGCGACAATGGCGCGGTCGCCGAAGCCGACCTCAAGGTCGTGACCAAGCGCGAGCCCACGGCGCAAGAACTCAAGGACTGCTTCTTCGCCTGGACCGTCGCGCGCCACGTCAAGTCGAACGCCATCGTTTACGCCAAGGACGGCGCGACCTCCGGAATTGGCGCAGGCCAGATGAACCGCCGCGATTCGGCGCGCATCGCTGCGATCAAGGCGAAGGAAGCGGCTGAAACCTACGAGTGGGCGGAGCCGAAAACCGTTGGAAGCGCGGTGGCTTCGGATGCGTTCTTCCCCTTCGCCGATGGCCTGATCGCCGCCGCCGAAGCAGGGGCGAGCGCGGTGATCCAGCCCGGCGGCTCGATCCGCGATGAAGAAGTGATCGCGGCTGCTGACGAGGCGGGCCTTGCGATGGTCTTTACGGGCATGCGGCATTTCAGGCACTGATACTGTGCGAGGGCGCGTCCGCGCCCTCGTCCTCGCTAAACGTGTTCCGCTTCGCTACACACCCGCTGCGGGCGGGCGGTCGCCCTTGCGGTCGCTGGGGCGACCGATTGTTGCTGTGCGTGGCTTCCTATGATTTTCCTACTCAGTTTTGGGGCGCTATTCCGTTTTTGAGACCCGCTAGGTCGGTGGGTCGGATGGCGAAAATCGGAAAGTCACACCATGCACGCGCTGAACTGCCATTTTGTTCTTTGAAAACAGACAACTGCGGGCGATTCGCTTTTTCCTAAAGGCGGGCTTCAATGGTCCACTTTGCGGCAAAGCTCGGCTGTCTGGCGGCGAAGAAAGGCTTGGGTTCATGCATCTTTCACTGATTGGCAGGCGTAACCAAATCAGGGCCAGCAACGAACTGACGATCGAGCAATGTAACGAAATGTCGCATGATCCGCCCGTTAAGCTCAGCGCAAGCGCGCCGTCATTAATGGAACGAGCGTCGAACCTGAACAGACCACGCGAGACGACCTATGACCCTCTTCGCCCCTGACCTTTATCGCAACTTCGCCCTTGGCTTTGCCGCCGGAGGCCTGCTTGTCGCCGCCGCCACAGTCGACCAGTGGGGCTCGCGCCTCGAATCGCCCGCAATCGCTGCGCAGCCGCTCGAAGCGCCGCAGCCTGCTGACGAGTTCGTGATCGTGCCTTTGGAAGCTGAAGCTGCGGAGAATGCCGGATGAGCAAGGCCCGCCGCGCCCTTCGCAATGCCGTGTTCGCTCTGGCGCTTTCGGGCGCTGCAACACCCGCGCTCGCGCTCGACAAGCCGGTCAACGCCCCCGCTCCCGAACGCATCGCGCGCGAAGGTGCCGGGCTCAAGACCGCCATATTCGCCGGCGGGTGCTTCTGGGGCGTCGAAGGCGTCTTCAGCCACATCAAGGGCGTGAAGTCGGCGCAGAGCGGCTATCACGGCGGCGCGGCTGCCACGGCAAAATACAACCGCATCACCGCAGGCGGCACCAACCATGCCGAAGCGGTGCAGATCACCTACGACCCCTACGTCATCCGTTATGACGAGCTTCTGCGCATCTTCTTCTCGGTCGTCGCCGATCCGACGCTGCTCAACCGCCAGGGGCCCGATGTCGGCGCGCATTACCGCAGCGCCCTTGTGCCCACCAATGCCGAACAGCGCGCGGTTGCCGATGCATATCTCGCGCAGATGGAAGCCTCAGGCATCTGGGGCCGCCCGATCGTTACCAAGGTTGAGCGCCTGCGCACCTTCTATCCGGCGGAAGACTACCATCAGGACTACATGGTGAAGAACCCGCGCAGCCCCTACATCGTGCGGTGGGACGCGCCCAAGGTCGATGCGCTCAGGGTGATGTTCCCGAGTGACTTCAGAGACAGCTTTCTGCGCGATGGTTGATCGCGTGGCCCGCGCATCTGGCAAACGGCCGCCTGCGAGCCTATAGTGGACGCCATGGCTACACAGCATCACCATGCCCATGAGGAACACGCAGGCGAGGCGCTGATCGAGGCGGCTCGCGAGGCGCTTGTCGCATCGGGCGAACAGTGGACGAGCATGCGCGAGGCGGTTTTTGGCGAACTTGCCGGACAAGAGCGCCCCGCGTCCGCCTACGACATCGCCGACAACCTCTCGAAAGCGCGCGGCAAACGCGTTGCGCCGAACTCGGTCTATCGCATCCTCGACCTGTTCGTGACGAACAACCTCGCGCTCCGCGTCGAGAGCGCGAACGCCTATCTCGCCAACACGCATCCGGGTTGCCAGCACGATTGCATCTTCCTCGTGTGTGACGAATGCGGAGAGGCCAGCCATGTCGATGACGAAGACGTAAGCCGCGCCGTGCGTGAGCTTGCCTCTGCGCGCGATTTTCAGGCCAAGCGGCCCGTTCTCGAGATACGCGGCCTGTGCCGGCTATGCGCTTGACGCTACGGCACGCTGGCCAAACCTGTTCAACGCCCCGGAGTGGTGATAGCCTGACAGGCTATGTGTAAGGGTCCATTGTCACTCGCCGGTGAGTCGCGCTTCACGTGCGGTGAAGCGTTCATCGACAGGTTAGAAACAAAGGTGTAGGGCATTCCGCTATGAGTCTTTCGCCAAACACGCCACTGCTCGATATGGTCCCGACACCTGACGAGCTTCGCAAACTCAAGCCTGAACAGCTGCGCCAACTGGCCGACGAATTGCGCGCCGAGATGATCGACGCCGTCAGCGTTTCGGGCGGGCATCTTGGCTCCGGCCTTGGTGTGGTCGAGCTGACCGTTGCGATCCACTATGTCTTCAATACGCCCGACGACAAGCTGATCTGGGACGTGGGGCACCAATGCTATCCGCACAAGATCATCACCGGCAGGCGCGACCGGATTCGCACGATCCGTCAGGGTGGCGGGCTTTCGGGTTTCACCAAGCGTGCAGAGAGTGAATACGATCCGTTTGGCGCGGCGCACTCGTCAACGTCGATTTCGGCCGCGCTCGGTTTTGCGATTGCCAACAAGCTCAACGACAAGCCCGGTCGCGGCATCGCGGTAATCGGCGACGGCGCGATGAGTGCCGGCATGGCCTATGAGGCGATGAACAATGCCGCGCAGGCGGGCAACCGTCTGGTCGTGATCCTGAACGACAACGACATGTCGATCGCGCCGCCGGTTGGCGGGCTGTCGGCCTATCTTGCGCGGATGGTCTCCTCCAGCGAGTATCTCGGCCTGCGCAGTCTTGCCTCCAAGGCGGTGAAGAAAATGAGCCGCCGCCTGCACGACGCACTTGGCAAGGCGGAGGAATACTCACGCGGCATGGTGACGGGCGGCACTCTGTTTGAAGAGCTCGGCTTCTACTATGTCGGCCCGATTGACGGACACAATCTCGACCACCTTATCCCCGTGCTCGAAAATGTGCGCGACACGTCGGAAGGTCCGGTGCTGATCCACGTCGTCACCGAAAAGGGCAAGGGCTACAAACCCGCCGAAGAAAGCGCCGACAAATATCACGGCGTGCCCAAGTTCAACGTCGTCACCGGCGAAAAGCAGAAAGGTTCTGCCGGCGCGCCCGCCTATCAGAACGTCTTCGGCGACACGCTGGCCGACCTCGCCGATACCGACAAACGCATTTGCGCTATCACCGCCGCCATGCCTTCGGGCACCGGGGTCGATCGCTTTGCACAGCGTCACCCGGATCGCAGCTTCGACGTCGGCATCGCCGAACAGCACGGCGTCACCTTCGCCGCCGGCCTCGCCGCGCAGGGCATGCGTCCATTCGCCGCGATCTACTCGACCTTCCTGCAGCGCGCCTACGATCAGGTCGTCCACGATGTCGCGATCCAGAACCTGCCGGTTCGTTTCGCCATCGACCGCGCTGGCCTCGTGGGTGCGGATGGCTGCACGCATGCCGGATCGTTCGACATTACATATCTCGCCACCTTGCCCAACATGGTGGTCATGGCCGCAGCCGATGAGGCTGAACTGGTCCACATGACCTACACCGCTGTAGAGTATGACGACGGGCCCATCGCCTTTCGCTATCCTCGCGGAAACGGCGTCGGCGTTCCGTTGCCCGAAACTCCGCAGAAGCTCGAAATCGGCAAGGGCCGCCTCGTTCGCGAAGGATCGAAAGTTGCCATTCTGTCACTCGGCGCGAGGCTGGAAGAAGCCAAGAAAGCTGCCGACCAGCTGGAAGCCAAGGGGCTGTCGACCACGGTGGCCGACATGCGCTTTGCCAAGCCTCTCGATGAAGACCTGATCGCCCGCCTGATGCGCACGCATGAGATCGTGGTGACGATTGAGGAAGGCGCAATCGGTGGCCTCGGCGCACATGTGCTGACCTATGCCACCGATGAGGGCCTGACGGATAACGATCTGAAGGTGCGCACCATGCGCCTGCCCGACACGTTCCAGGACCACGATTCGCCGGACAAACAGTACGAAGAGGCCGGTCTCACTGCGCCGCACATCGTCGACACGGTGCTCAAAGCGCTCAAGCACAATTCGGCCAATATCGAGGCCGAAGCGCGGGCCTGAGCCTGACAGCCGCGCGCATTTGAATTCGCGGTCGCGGCTGGAACTGCCCGAACCGAGTTAGCGCGTCGCCGGCTCGGCCCCGGCATATGCGATCGTGTATTCGGTTGGGCGCGTGATCGTGATCGCCTGGGCGAGCTGGATCGGCTCAAGCGTCGGCTCGTAGGAGATGCCTGGACCATCCGGTCCGTTATCCTCGTCCGGATCGCGCTCGGTCTCGCCCGGTTGCAGTCCGGGAAGCGCTTCATCGATCTCCTCGACAATCGCGGGGCGCTCGGGCGGCTCTTCGCCTCTCAGCAGAGCAATCTCACGCTCACGCCGGTAGAGATAGGTGTCCCGGCGCGCCGCATAGGGATCGACCGTCTGGCGGATCTCCTCGAGCTCCGCATCCACTTCGAGGCGGGAATCGAGGTTGCTCACCACGAAATACGGGATCGCATATTCGGGCGTGTTGAACGGGCGCCCGAATGCAAATGGCAGCACCGCCTGATCGAGCGTATCGCCGATCACGTCGCGCAGGGATGTTGCCCCGGCAACCGGCAGATAGAGGTAAGGGCCTGAACCCACGCCATAAAACCCCAGCGTGTTGGCAAAGCCGTTGCGCCTGTAGGGAAGGCCAATGCCATCCTTCTCGGCGACATCGAACAGGCCGCCCACGCCAATGGTCGAGTTGATGGCGAAACGCCCCAGCGTCTCAAGCGCGTCCCCGATCTTGAACTGCAACAGGAAGTTGAGGAAGTTCGCCGGCTCACGCAGGTTGCGCACGACATTGCTCAGACCGTCGCGGATCGGGTCGGGCAGAGTATCGCGATAGAAATAGGCGACGGGCTGGACGAGCGCTTCGTCCACTTCTTGCGTAATCCGATAGCTTGCTGCGTTGATCTCTTCGATCGGATCGTTTTCGGCGGGGCCATATTCCCCCTCGACGATGATGACGTTCTCTTCGCCTTCCTCGCCCTGTTCGCCTTCATCTGGCGGGGTTGTGCCAGGCTGCGGCTCCTGATTGTCTTGTCCCTGTGCAAGCGACCAGCTGAGCGGCAGGATATCCTGTGGCGGCTGAGCGGGCGCCTCGATCACCGGGATCGGCACGCCTGCCAGGCTGGCATCGACGATCCCCGCTGCCGGAAGAGGCCCGACGAGCACGGGTGAAGTCAATACGGCCAGTGCGGCATGTGCCATCCAAAAATCTCCTGTGTTACCGTGCCTGACCAACTTCAGGTTTACGCAAAGGTTCCCTCCGGGCGGGTGGTCCTGCTATGCGATGCGCAATCGGCTTCATCTGAAGAAAGACCCGCAAGGAACCATGGCATTGCTCTTTATCGACCGCAACGGTCCTGTGACCACGCTGACAATAGATCGCGCCGAAAGCATGAACCCGCTCGGCGCGCCGGGCGACGGGGATGAGTTCACGCGGGTCTGTACAGCGATCAACCGGGATATGGAGGTGCGCTGTGTCATCCTGACCGGGGCGGGGAGGGCCTTTTCGGCAGGCGGCGACATCAAGGCGATGCGCGACAAGACGGGCACCTTTGGCGGCACGACCCCTGCGATTTCGGACGGATATCGCAACAATATTCACATGATGCTGCGCGCGCTGCACACCTTGCGCGTGCCGGTGATCGCGGCGGTCAACGGTCCGGCGATCGGGCTGGGATGCGACGTGGCCTGCCTCGCCGATATCCGCATTGCGAGCGACAAGGCCAAGTTCGGCGTCACCTTTCTCAAGCTGGGTATCATTCCCGGCGATGGCGGCACCTGGATCTTGCCACGCGTCATCGGCATGAGCCGGGCGTCGCAATTGTTCTATACCGGCGATGTAATCGGCGCAGAGCAAGCGCTGGATTGGGGCCTTGTCAGCGAGGTTGTCCCGCATGACACGCTGATGGATGAAACACGCGCGATGGCTGACAGAATTGCGAAGATGCCGCCGCATTCCCTGCGTCAATCCAAGATGCTTCTGCGCCAGGGTCAGCAGGTCAGCTATGACACCGCGCTCGAAATGGCGGCGAATACGCAGGCGATGATGCACACGACCGACGACCATGCCGAAGGTGTCGCAGCCCTCATCGAAAAGCGCGAGGCGCAGTTCAAGGGGCAGTAGCGCGTGATCGGTGCGCTTCGGTTCCTGGGATTTGCGGCCCTGGCTTATGGTCTGATCGTCGCGGCGCTGTTCGTCTTGCAATCGCGCTTCATCTATCCAGCGCCGCAGACAATGGCCGCGCTGACGCCGGGATACGAAGAGGTGACGCTGACGACGCAGGATGGATTGCAACTGCGCGCCTTCTACCGCGCGCCTTCTCAAGGAGCGCCGAGCGTGCTCTACTTCCACGGCAATGGCGGCACACTTGAAGGGGCGAGCGTGTCGAACGGCGCGCTAACAGCGGCGGGGCTGGGCGTTCTGCTGGTCGAATATCGCGGATATGGCGGCAATCCGGGTACGCCATCGGAGCAGGGGTTTTACCGCGACGCCGATGCAGCGCTGCGCTGGCTGCGCGATGAGGGCCACGCCGCTTCCGACCTGTTCGTCATCGGAAATTCGATCGGAGGCGGTGTGGCGACTTATGCGCCGCTGCAACTTGCGGAGGCCGGATCACCGCCAGCGGGCCTCGTCCTCGTGGCTCCGTTCACTTCGCTCGTCGATGCGGCTTCTGACAGCTTGTGGTGGGTGCCGGTCAGAGCGCTGCTGCGCGAGCGATACGATAACGCGGCAAGGCTGGAGCGTCTTTCGCAGATCCCCATATTGATTCAGCACGGAACAGCCGACACGGTGATCGACGACAGCCATGGGCGCGCTCTGGCCGATATCTCAGAAGGCATACGCTTCCAGTCGTTCGAATCATCGGGGCACTCTCTGTCTTTCGAACGCAGATCGCAAGCGGCCCGGCTTGATTGGGTGCTTGAACAAAGCGCGACGCGCTAGAACCAGGCCCAGATACCGGCCCTGATGCCGCCAAGCGGCCAGTGCAGCCAGCTGAAGAACACAAATGCGATCAGGCCCAGCGTCCATGGCAGCGCTCCCGCTTTGGCAAAACCGCCAAGACGCGGCCAATAGCTCGTATTGGCCTTCCATTGGTGCCAGGCATCACCCATCAGCGCCTCTTTCTTGCGGTCCTGCAGCTTCGCTCCGACGAGGGCGAGGATCCCCATTGCCAATGCGGTGATGGTCGTGCGCAAGCTCCAGAACAGGACGATGTGCGACAGCGCCCAGAGTGCAAAGCCCCACATCATCGGGTGACGGGTAATGGTGAACACGCCTCTGGGTGCCGCGCGGGCCTGAGCTTCTGCCTGAGGCGTCGGCAGCGCCGGATTTCCCATGAGAGACCCCGCTAACAGCACCATCGCAGGCAGCGTCAGTAGCGTGGCGATGATCCATCCAATCTGTCCCGAACCCGGCAAATCGGATGGCGGTGCCGCTTTGAAGGCGAAATAGACCCAGGCGAGCGTGGCAATGCTGACCAATGAATAGGCGATCTGGAAGCCAAGCTTGCCTAACATCTTCAACATTGGCGCGCGCAGCGGATGCGACATTATGAAGTGCGTGCCGACAAACGCCGCATTGGCAGCGATGAGCGTGATGATTGTCCCGTCCATGGCGGCCAAGATACCACCGCTTTCGCCAAAACGCTAAACCTGCTGGGTGCGTCCTGTGGGAATGATCGTCGCCTGTGCGCTCGCCACGTGGACGGGGTCAGCGCCATCGCTTTCGGCCCACACGTCAGCGCGCACGATCACCTGACGCTTGCCCTGCTTTATGACCTCGCCCTTGGCTCTCAATCGCTCTCCCAATGCAGGGCGCAGGAAATTGATCGTGTAGCCGCCCGTCACCACGTCACCTGCGAGTGATGCACCCGCCCATGCACAGGCATTATCGGCCATGAGGCCGACGATACCGCCATGCGCAAAGCCATGATGCTGGGTCATTTCAGGTCGCAGGTCGAGCACCAGTTCGCTCTTGCCCTGCCAGACGACCAAGGGTTCGACCTGTAGCCAGTTGGAGAAGCCAGATCGCGCAACCGCGACCTTCTTCATGTAATCGATTGACGCTTCGGGGCTGTCGAACCGGGACTGTGTCATCGAATATCTCTCCATAAAGTCTGATTCGCAGACGTTATGCCTCTTGCCAGCATCCCTGCCAAGTCTGATATGCAGACTGCATGAAGACGTATCAGCCTTCCCGCTCGCCTTGCCCTATTGGCCGCGCCGCTCGCGTGCTCGGCGATCGCTGGGTGCTGCTCATCCTGCGCGAGGCGTTTTTCGGCGCGGAAAGGTTTGAGGATTTTATCGAGCCGCTGGCGATCAATCGCGCTGCGCTTACTTCCCGGCTGGCGATCTTGCAGGAGGCTGGGTTGATGAGGCGTGAGCCACCCGACGGAAAGCGCGCGCGCTATATCCTGACCGAGCGAGCGAAGGCGCTCGGGCCGATGTACCGCGAACTGGCTGAATGGGGCGCGCAGCACCTGTTCGACGAAGGCGAAGCGCCCAAGGTCTGGGCTGCCAAAGTCGACTAGCGCCCTTCGATCCCGATCAGCTCGACCTTGAACAACAGCGTCGCACCGCCGGGTATCGGGCCGCGTCCGTCAGGCCCATAGGCAAGTGTCGCAGGAGCGGCGAGTTCGATCGTCTCACCGACATGCATCTGGGGGATTGCCATCTCCCATGCATCGATCAGCCCGCTCAATCCGAACGTCGCCGGCGTTCCGCGTTCAAAAGAGCTGTCGAAGACCTCGCCATCGATGAAGGTGCCTTCGTAATTGACTGTTACGCGGTCAGCGGGCGTGGGCTTTGGGCCGGTGCCTCGATATTCGACATATCTCCACCGCAATCCGCCCGGCATGGTGTACCAGCCATCGCTCGCCATGAGGCCCGACAGGTAGGCCTGCTGGGCGTTGAGATAGGCGCGTTTGGCCACTTCCTGCGCTGCCAGCTGTGCGGCCGTTTCCTCCTCGCCTGGCGCGTCCATATGCGCTTGTGCCAAGCCTGCCGGGCTCGCAAAGGCCGCCAGCGCTGCGATCATCAATGCGCGCTTCACCAGTCATACGCCTTTGGAAGCGCGCTCTCGTCGAGATCGCGATAGCGGTCGCGAAGACGGCTTTGATGGCTGTCGAGCGATTGCTTCACCCCGCCGATATAGACCTGCGTGGGCACGCTGGTCACTTCGAGCGGATCTCCGTCCCAGACCACCACGTCCCCCAAAGCGCCCGGCTTGAGCACGCCGGCACGCCCTTCATACCCGCTTATCGCTGCCGGGACCGAACTGATCGAGGCGAAGGCTTCGCCCCAGGTCAGCCCCGATGCACCGGGGACCTTGTTCAACGCGACAAGGTTGCCCGCATATTGCGAGAGGCGGTGGCTGTGATTGAGGCCGGCGGAGTTGATTGCGACCTTGACGCCTGCATCGACCATTCGGCCAATGTTACTTTGTGTGGCGGCGAGCTGTTCGAAACTGGAGGGCAGGTCATCGAGGCTGTCGGCAATCACCGGCACACCGGCAGCAGCGATCTCGTTTGCCACCATCCACCCTTCGCTTGCCCCGACAAGGACAAGGTCGAGATTTGCGAACTCATCCCTTAGCGAAAGGACCGAGCGGATGTCCGATGCGCGCTCGACCCAGACATAGAGCTTCTGCTCGCCGCTCACCACGCTGCGCAGCGCCTCTGCATCGAACCGGCTGAGCATGACCTCGCCATCCTGCGCGATTTCGGGGGTGCGGGGCATCCCTGTGCCAAGCGCCGCTGCTTCGCGCAATGCCGCATGGAACAGGGCGAAGGCCGCAGCTCTGCTCCCGCCCGCGATCCTGCCGCCTGCCTCGCCGAGCACGACCATCTGGAAGGCCTTCTCACGCATCACTGGCGTTGTATCGCCATCAAGGTCGATGATCGCGCCCTGACCGCTGAAGATCGATGCCGAGGGCAGCGTTGCGGTAGCTGCACGCGTCACCCCTGCCGAGCGGCCGATCAGGATGTGCTGCGAGTTTGGATTGACGATCGCCGCGGTGTCGAGAGCCGCGCTGAATGGAGAGCCGCTGGCGCGTTGGTCGTTCGATTCGCTGACCGCGCTCACGTCCCATATGCCAAGCGTGCTGACTGTCGCGAACAGCCCGGGCGTAACCCATGCTCCGCCCGCGTCCATCGTCGGCACATCGGCAGGGGCCGCGACGCCTGCACCGGCGGCGACAACCGTGCCTGCGCGAATGACAACGGTGCCGTTCTCAACCGGCTCCGTCCCATCGCCGATCGCTATGGTTGCGTTGGTGATGGCCACGTCCTGCGCTGCGAGCGGGCTCGATGCGATGACGAGAGCGCTTGCCGCGCCTAGCAGTCCTGCTGTGAGAACACTCCTCATTTCACGTCTCCTTCACCCGGTTGGCCAAGTTCGAAATCGCTCACCGGACGCCGCGAACGGTCCATCATGTCGAACAACAACGCGCCGTCGACCCAGACCTTCTCGGGCCGCGAGTAAACGCTCAAAGGATCGCCGTTCCAAAGAACCACGTCCGCCATCTTGCCTGGTTCCAGGCTTCCGGTCATTTCGTCGATGCCCATCGCCTTTGCGGCGTTGAGCGTGATCCACTGAATAGTGGTCGCATCGGAAATCTCGATCCCCGCGCGCCTGCCGGCTGCCTGTGCTTTCGCTGCCTCCTGATTGAGACGCTGAATATCGTTCTGGTCGTCCGAGTGGATCACCACGCACGCGCCTTCGCGCTGGAGGAATGCGGCATTTTCGAGAATGCCGTCATAGGCTTCCATCTTGAAGCCATACCAATCGGCCCAGATCGCGCTGCAAACCTCGTTCTCGCGCAGGAGGTCGCCGATCTTGTACGCCTCAACCGCGTGGTGAAACGCGGTGACGCGGTACCCGATCTCTTTCGCCATATCCATGACGAACGCCATCTCATCGGCTCGGTAACAGTGATTGTGGACGAGGATGTCGCCCTCGAGAACGCCAACGAGTGTTTCCTTGGCAAGATCGCGATCGGGGTCCTCGGAATTGGCGTAGTCGATCGCGTCATACCAGGTCTGTCGATTGACCGCGAAGTTGCCCATGCGGGTCGACGGCATCCGCCCGCGATTGCCATAGACACGCTTGGGGTTCTCCCCGCAGGCCATCTTGAACCCGTAAGGCGCGCCGGGGAACTTCATCCCCTGCACGGTGCGCGCGGGCACATTTTTGAGTGTGACCGAACGTCCACCCATGAGGTTGGCCGAGCCGGGCAGGATCTGGAGCGCGGTTATGCCTCCATTCGCCAATGCGCGGCTGAAACCGGGGTCCTGCGGCCAGACCGAGTGCTCGGCCCAAACCTCGGGAGTGGTGGGGCTGGTCGCTTCGTTCCCGTCGGAATGCGCATCAACGCCAGGGCTGGCGTAGTCGCCAAGGTGCGAGTGGATGTCGATGATGCCGGGCGTTACGTATTTGCCGCTCGCATCGATCACGTCATAGCCGTCAGTCGACAGGTCGGTGCCTACGCCCACCACTTCGCCATCGCGGAACAGGACCGTTCCGCCCTCGATCATGCCGCCGGCACCATCGAACACGGTGGCATTTACCAGAGCGGTCGGGCGGCCGGGATACCGGCGATAGGTTGACGCATAAGGGCCATCGCTTTCGGTCATTGCCGTAAAACGCGGTTCCTTGTCATCGTTATTGTCGTCGGAAGCGGCGCTGGCCGTGCCGGTCGTCGCGCATGCGCCGAGCGCCAGAGCGCTGGCCAGGGCAGCCAGTGCAGCTCCCCCCATCTTTCCCGGAAGAGTGCTCGACCTCGTACTTGCCATGCTGGCCCCCTGATTTCTCGCAAAGCATTTACTTGGCGAGAAATCAGGGTGCTGTCCAGCTTTCTGGACAGCTTGGCCGGCAGGCTGGCTTGTCAGACCTTGCTTAGGCCAGCCTCATGCGGCTCCAGCCCTGCTTCGGCTTCACCATCGATGTGTGACGCGTCGTCTTTCAGCGTGTCGAGATGCATCAATTTCTTGATGAGCGGGCTGATGACCATTACGCCGACACCGATCGCAACCGCATACCAACCGACGGTTGAATAGACCTCGAGCACGACCTGCTTTCCAGCTTCTTCGGTCATACCGTCACCGCCGGTTGCCGCGGCGATCAGGCCTGCTGCAAAGTTGCCCAGAGCCGATGCAAAGAACCATGTGCCCATTATGAGCGAGGCCATGTGAGCCGGGCTCAGGCGGTTCATCGCCGACAGACCCACAGGCGAGAGGCAAAGCTCACCAGTGGTGTGCAGCAGGTAGATGAGGAAGATGAAGATCACCGGCGTCGGCACGTTCACGCCGACGCTGGATGCGCCCCAAACGAGAACGAGGAAGCCGAGGCCAACCTGGACGACACCAAGGCCGAACTTCATCGGGGTGGAAGGCTCCATCCCCTTCGATGCCAGCCCCTGCCACGTCATTGCGAACAAGGGCGCGAGCAGGACGATGTAGATCGCGTTGATCGACTGGAACATCGATGCGTTGACGCCTTGGGTATCGACGTGGCGATCGGTGAACAGGTTGAGCGAGGAGCCCGCTTGTTCAAACAGCGCCCAGAAGACGATCGAGACAAAGATCAGGAACATCGCCGCAAAGATGCGGTCGCGCTCTTCCGAAGGCAGCTTCACGATGGCGGTGAAGATCACATAGGCCACCAACGCGCCGCCGAAGATGAGCAGAACCCAGCCGACCATGTCCTGATACTGGATGGCGAGCCAGCACAGTGCGACCATGCCGAGGCCTGCGCCATAAATGCCCCATTCCTTGCCACCGGCAATGCGCGCCGGGTCTTTCGGCTCGCCCTTGCCCATAAGCAGCGGCTTGCCGATGACGAAGAAGATGAGGCCGATCAGCATGCCGACGCCAGCAAGACCAAAGCCGTATTCCCAGCCATAGGTCTGGCCAAGGAAGCCGCAGATGATCGATGCGGTCGCCGCGCCGACGTTAATTCCCATGTAGAAGATCGTGTAGGCTGGGTCGCGGCGGATATCGGTGCGCGAATAAAGCTGTCCGACGATCACCGAGATGTTGGCCTTGAGGAAGCCCGAACCAACGATGATCAACGCAAGCGCCAGCCAGAAGACGTTGATGGTCGGATCGTCCTGACCGCCTGTGCCTTCGAACGCCATGAAGAAGTGGCCAACCGTCAGCAGGACCGCCCCGAACAGCACAGCCTTGCGCTGCCCGATGAACTGGTCAGCAAGGTAGCCGCCGACGACCGGCGTGATGTAGACCAGCGCGGTATAGGCGCCATAGATAATGGATGCCTCGCTGTCCGAGAACATCCAGTGCTGGACGAGGTAGAAGATAAGAAGGGCGCGCATCCCGTAATAGGAAAAGCGCTCCCACATCTCTGCAAGGAAGAGCACGAAGAGGCCCTTCGGATGCCCGACCACCTCTGGCTCGGGCCGCGTAATCAGAAAAAGCCCCCCGAGCAGGAAGGCGGCAAGCGCGACGGAGGCACCGCGAAATGCCCACATTTCGAACGCGCTATCGAATGTGAAGAAGAATCCCTCGACCATTTTGTATGAATATCCCCGAAAGTGCTCGTGTGTGCCGAGCTCCAATGCGGCGCACCCTAGCGTGCGTTTTGCCTGTGTGAAGCTTTTGTTTCGCTGAACGCCGACGATTGCCGCTCTTGTCATGCCGGAAGGCATCCGGCCCTTTACCGTGGGCGTAACTTGACGCGCATGGCTGTATTATGGCACTGAAGCACCTAGCGAAGAGACAATTATGACCCAATCACGACCCGTTTACCTCAAATTGCGCGACCAGATCGCTGCCGCGATCATCGAAGGGCTGTATCCCGAAGGCGCGATGCTTCCGTCTGTTCGGGCACTCGCCGCAGAACAGGGCGCAAATCCGCTGACGGTGGCGAAAGCGTATCAGCAGTTTCAGAATGACGGGCTTGTCGAGGTTCAGCGCGGTGTGGGCATGTATGTCGTAGAAGGTGCCGCGGAATTGCTGCGCAAGCGCGAACGCGATCTCTTCCTGCGCGAAGAATGGCCTGAAATTCGCGCCCGGATGCAGCGGCTCGGTCTGAAGCCGGCAGATCTGGTCGAGCAAAGCTGATTGCTGCAGCCAGGAACTGCGTCCGATCCGGTCGCCGCGCTTCTATTTGTGCCTCTTTTCAATATATTTTGTTGCTATCCTTGCGGAATTCGCAAGATTCTGGCATCCCGATTTCTTCGAAGAGTGCTCGTCGGGTCCGGGCAACTTGAATGGTGGCGAACAGAGAATCGCGACGGCGTGATTGCAGGCCAGAGACTGCAGCGCGGGCCGGGAGGGCGAAAATGATAAGATCCGAGCTTCTAACCGAACTCCATAAAGACAATCCGGAACTGCGATCTGAAGAGGTCGAGCAGGTGGTCGACATCTTTTTTGATGAGATCACTCAAAGGCTGGCCGAAGGTGGCCGTGTCGAATTGCGCGGGTTCGGGGCGTTTTCCACCCGTGAACGCGAAGCTCGCACGGGCCGCAATCCGCGCACCGGTGAGGCGGTTGAAGTTCCCGCCAAGCGGGTCCCCTATTTCAAGGCAGGCAAGGAAATTCGCAACCGCCTCAACGAAGGCTGATCGCGACCGGTTCTTGCTTTGCTGCCAGATGGTGTTGAGCTGACTTGTCAGTGAGAACCATTCTGCCCCCAATTCCTCGCTCATATTGCTAGCCGCTATTGCTTTCGGCTAACGGGCAATCGCTGGCTGTTGCTCAGCGCTTGCGGGTGTGGCGGAATGGTAGACGCCGGGGACTTAAAATCCCCTGATCTTTGATCGTGCGGGTTCGAGTCCCGCCACCCGCACCATTATCTCGCCTTTAACGGATTGGCACTACGGCAAAGTCTCCAGAAACTGGGAAACCTTTTTTTCGTGCTCCTCGCAGTAGTCTGAAGAGCACGGCAGGCGATTTTGTAATGAGTGAAGCAGCGAGCACACCACACGCCGAGGGCGAATGGTATCGCGACGGTAGTGTCGAGCCTGACAGCCAGGCCCAGTCCGCATCGGAAAGCGCGAGCGGCGAAGGCAACGTGCGCGCCGCGCCGCGCATCACGTTGCTTATCCGGGCCGCCAAGATAGTTTCCGCTCACGGTGAATTCGTAGGCGTCCTTCGCGACGTATCGGACACCGGGGTGTGCGTTCGCCTTTTCCACAAGGCTCCCCAGGGAGATCCGATCGAACTGCATATGCCGGGCGGCCGCGTGTACGAGATCAAGCCTGTTTGGGAGCAGGAAAACGAGGCAGGCTTCGAATTCACTCAGCCGGTTGATGTCACGCAGCTCATCGACGAGGTTGGAGAATTCCCCAAGCGCGGCCTGAGGCTCGGCGTGTGCTTCCCGATCAAGGTCAAGACACTCACCCAGACGAGCGAGGCCGTCGTCCTGAACCTTTCGCAGCAGGGGGCGCGCTTTGAATGTGATCAGGCATTCGCAATCGACCAGGCCCTGCGCATCGAGAGTCTGAATGGCGAGCGGGAGCTGAAAGATGTCCGGGCAAAGGTTCGCTGGCGGCGCGATAATGAGTGCGGTGTTGTCTTTGACGACACGCTTTCCTTGCGCGAGTTTGCTCGCCTCACAGCGCGGCTTCAATGTCCGGACTTGCTGACCTGAACGCGGCGGGCGTAGCGCAAAGCGGCAAATTTTCGCGCTTTCTGGACGATTTTAGGTAATTCACCGTCCGCGTTTACTCCTCGCTAACCAATTTCCTTCACTCCCGACAACGAGCCGGAAAATGGCACATCAAACGGGGGCCTGAATGAGCGTGGTTGGCGAAAAGCAGCCTGGGATTATCGATTGCGACGTGGCGATCATCGGCGCGGGCCCCGCTGGCCTGACCGCCGGGTACCTTCTGACCAAACAGGGCAAGACGGTCGCGATCATCGAGAAAGACGAGACCTATGTCGGCGGGATCAGCCGGACGGTCGAACACGAAGGCTACCGCTTCGATATTGGCGGTCACCGCTTCTTCTCGAAGTCCCAGCAGGTCGTCGATCTCTGGAATGAAATTCTGGGTGAAGACGATTTCATCCAACGCCCTCGCATGAGCCGCATCTATTACGAAGGCAAATTCTACAGCTACCCGCTGCGCGCCTTCGAAGCGCTGTCGAACCTCGGCGTGCTTCGTTCGACCGCCTGCATGGTGAGCTATCTTCGCTACAAGCTGTTCCCGATCAAGGATGTACGAAGCTTCGAGGACTGGACCACCAACCAGTTCGGCAAGAAGCTCTATTCGATCTTCTTCAAGACCTACACCGAGAAGGTGTGGGGCATGCCATGCGATGAAATGAGCGCCGACTGGGCGGCGCAGCGCATCAAGGGCCTGTCGCTCTGGAACGCGGTGACCGACGGGCTCAAGCGCTCGCTCGGGCTCAACAAGAAACCCAATGACGGGCAGGCGGTGAAAACCCTGCTCGAAACGTTCCGCTACCCGCGCCTTGGGCCGGGCATGATGTGGGATGCTGCGAAAGATCACATTGAGGCCAGTGGCAAAGGGCAGGTGCTCATGGGCCATGGGCTTGATCGCCTCGCAAAGATCGGGCCGAACGACGAGGGCTACGATTGGTCGATGACCGCAAGCGGACCGGGAGGCAGCGCTCAGATCCGGGCAGGGCACGTCATCAGTTCAGCGCCCATGCGCGAACTGTCGAAGCGCATTCACCCGCTACCGCAATCGACATTGCAAGCCGATAATCTGCGCTATCGCGACTTCCTCACCGTCGCTCTGATGGTGAAGAGCGAGGATCTGTTCCCCGATAACTGGATCTACATCCACGACGAACGCGTTCAGGTCGGCCGCGTTCAGAATTTCCGCAGCTGGTCGCCCGAAATGGTGCCTGATGAGGACATGGCCTGTGTGGGCCTTGAGTATTTCTGCTTCGAGGGCGACGGCCTGTGGTCCTCCAGCGACGAGGACCTCGTCAAGCAGGCCACGCGCGAGATGGAGGTGCTTGGCCTTTGCGACCCGGCAAAGGTCGCCTCCGGCGCGGTGGTCCGTCAGGAGAAAGCCTATCCGGTCTATGACGACCATTACGAAGTCAACGTAGAGGCGATGCGCACGGAACTCGAAGAGAAGCACCCGACGCTTCACCTCGTAGGCCGCAACGGCATGCACCGTTACAACAATCAGGATCACGCGATGATGACCGCTATGCTGACGGTCGAGAACATTATCGCAGGAAAGCGAATCTACGACACGTGGTGCGTCAACGAGGACGCCGAGTATCACGAAGCGGGCGACGAGGGTGCCGAAACGGCACTGCCCGCCCGCGAAGCAGAGACCACGCCCTTGAACGAGGATCAGGTCGCCGCGCTTACGTCGATCAGGGACGTACCGGAACGCATCGCCTCCAGCGATGATTTCGACGACGAGATCCGCAAGTCGGCTTGATGAGATGGAACTGTCACCTGCCTCCATCCTGACCAGGCTGCGTGATGTGCGGTTCGTGCGCTACGTGCTGGCCAGCGTCGGTGCGCTTGCAGTGGACGTCGGCAGTTTCCTGGCGCTTCTTTCGATCGGGACGGCGGCCGCGCCCGCATCTGCCGCCGGTTATTCCCTCGGCATCGTGGCCCATTGGCTCATGTCGAGCCGTGCTGTCTTCCAGGACAAGGTTGCCGGCCGAGGAGCCGCGCGCACCCAGCAAAAAGCGCTGTTCGTTATCTCGGCCCTGATCGGCCTTGCGCTCACGACAGCCATAGTCGGTGCCGGTGATTGGGGCGGGATGGACCCGCGCCTGGCGAAGGCCGGCGCTATCATGGTAAGTTTCTTTGTCACCTGGCTCATCCGCAGCCGGATCGTGTTCCGCGGCGAGGAGGGCTAAGGAGTTATGCTGGTCGAGCGGCGCCGTTCTGCTTTTCCGCGCAGC
This sequence comes from Erythrobacter sp. KY5, assembly GCF_003264115.1. Classification (NCBI taxonomy): domain Bacteria; kingdom Pseudomonadati; phylum Pseudomonadota; class Alphaproteobacteria; order Sphingomonadales; family Erythrobacteraceae; genus Erythrobacter; species Erythrobacter sp. KY5. Next base: position 546,520 of record NZ_CP021912.1, read on the forward strand.
TTTCTGGTCCGTGCTGGGGTCGCTTGGGCCCTCGTCAGTGCCCTGCTGATCGCTGTGAACTGGAACGCCATTGCAACACATCGGTTCCCCGATCCCGATGACATCATGCGCCTGCTCCAGGTGCGCGATCTGATTGCGGGCCAGAGCTGGTTCGATCTTGCGCAGTACCGCGTCGATGCGCCGGGCGGCGGTGTCGGTATGCACTGGTCGCGGCTGGTCGACCTGCCGATTGTCCTGATCATCTTGATCCTGACACCGATCGTGGGAGCAGGCGCGGCGGAGGCCACGGCCCTGATCGCCGTGCCGCTGATCACGCTTCTGGCCGTCATCCTGCTCGCCTCGCGCATTGCCTGGCGTTTGATGGGAGAGGAGGAGGCGACATTGACGGCCCTGGTGGTCGCGCTTTCGGTGCCGGTTCTCTTCCAGCTCGGTCCCTTGCGTGTCGATCATCATGGCTGGCAGATTGTTTGCGCTCTGGCCGCGGTGAACGGCCTGATGGCGCGTTCTCCCAAGGCTGGTGGATGGGTCATCGGCAGCGCGCTTGCCATCTGGCTTTCGATCTCGATCGAGGGCCTCCCCCTTGCGGCAGCGTTCTTCGCAATTCTCGCTTTTCGCTGGCTGCGTCATCGCGGTTCACGTGCTTGGCTGGTGAGCGCGATCCAGGCTCTCGCCATTGTCAGCGTGGCGCTGTTCGGATTGACACGCGGGTTCGGCGATCTGCTTGCCTATTGCGATGCAGTCAGCCCGATCCACCTTGCCATGTTCGCGTGGGGGGCGCTGGTGCTCTCGCTTTTCGCGCGTTTTGAGCCCGTACCGCGCGGGGTTCTCGTAATCGGATTCGCACTGGCCGGTGGCGGCGCGGTTGCAATGCTGCTTCACAACGCGCCCCAATGCGCGACCGGAGGCGGATTTTCAGCGCTCGATCCGGTCGTGGCGCGTTACTGGCATGCAAACGTCTTGGAGGGCATGCCGATCTGGCGTCAGTCGCTCATCACCGCGCTGCAATTCGCAGTGACGCCTCTGATTGCGCTGGGGGCGGCGATCAATCTTGCTTCACGTTCGCACGACTGGCTGCGCCAATTCTGGATCGACTACGCCATCATACTCGCCGCAGCCTTTTTGGTGTCGATCTTCGTTTCACGCGCCGGAGCCGTTGCCTGTGCGTTGGCTGCCGCGCCGCTTGCCTGGCAGCTTCGCCACTGGCTGCGCGCTATCCGTTCAATGGAGCGGCCAGCGCCGAGGATGGCTGCGATGGTGGGTGTCTGCTGCGCGCTGCTGCCCGCATTGCCTGCAATGTTGCTGGCAAGCGCCTTGCCCGCCAAGGCTATGCCGAGCGGCGCTACGGTAACCCCTGGAGGGAAAGCTGCTCTCAAGGCAATCGATTGCCGAGTGCAGGATGCTGGCAAAGCGCTATCCGCATTGCCGACCGGCGAATTCTATGCGCCGCTCGACATTGCGCCCGAACTGCTTCTGGTAAGTGAACACTCGGTCATCGCAACTGGACACCATCGCGGTGACAAGGCCATGAAAGTGCTGATCGAGACCGCTTTGGCGGACGAACAGGCCGCTTATGAAGCGCTCCGTGAGCGCGGTACATCCTATGTCGCGATCTGCCCTAATCTTGGCGAAGCGCGCATGTACTCGAGGATCAACCCGAATGGCTTTGTTGCAGATCTCGTCAAGGGTGACGTGCCCGATTGGATGGAGCCAATCGCGCTCGATGGATTGTCAGGCCTTCAGGTTTGGCGAATTGCGCGGTGACGAGATAGCCAATCGGCTAGGCCGGCACGAAATCCATGGCGACACCGTTGATGCAGTGCCGCTTGCCTGTCGGGCGCGGGCCATCGCCAAAAATGTGTCCAAGGTGTCCGCCGCAATCGGCGCAGTGCACCTCTGTGCGCGGAAAACCGATCTTATGGTCGATCGAAGTGCCCACGGCGCTGTTGTCGATCGGCTGCCAGAAGCTTGGCCAGCCTGTTCCGCTGTCATATTTGTGCGCGGAGGAATAGAGCCGATTGCCACAGCCTGCGCATTTGTAGACGCCGCGCCGTTTTTCATCGTTGAGCGGTGAAGTGTAAGCCCGCTCCGTTCCTGCCTCGCGGAGAATGCGGAACTCTTCGCGGGTCAGCTGACGTCGCCACTGGCCCTCGCTCTTCGAGACGCGGAACGAGCGTTCCTTGCGATACTCGGTGCCGCTCCCGCCGCAGCTGGCTAGCAGCGGCATGGCAGCGGCAACGCCGGTTGCAGCGATGAAGGTGCGGCGACTGGTCAGGTTGAACGGCATGGGCGATCCCTCGCGAATTGAGTGTGTTTCTACACTCTAGTACGTCGCAAAAGCCCGAAAAGTTTCACCTCGTCTCTGCTCAAGCAAGTCCGATCAGAACTCGGTGATTTCCACTTCGAGCTTGCGGAAGCCATGCACGAAGTTGGCTCGCACGCGCTCGACATCGCCCGCGACATGCACGCGCATGCGGCGTTTGTGCATTTCTTCGAGCAATACGCGCAGCTGGAGTTCAGCGAGGCGAGCACCCACGCAGCGGTGAATGCCATAGCCAAAGGCGATATGCCGCTTGGCGTTTTCGCGTTCAAGGTCAAGCTTGTGCGGCTCCGGGAAGATCTCGGCCTCGTGGTTGGCGGCAAGATACCACAGTACCACCTTGTCGCCCTTCTTGATGGTCTTGCCGAAAACCTCGGTATCTTCGGTGCAGGTGCGGCGCATGTGGGCGAGCGGGGTCTGCATGCGGAGCATTTCCTGCACTGCGTTCGGAATGATGTCGGGGTTTTCCTCGAACAGCTTGCGCTGGTCGGGGAACTTGTCGAGCGCATGGACAAAGCCGCTCATCGAGTTGCGCGTGGTGTCGTTACCGCCAACGATCAGGAGGATAAGATTGCCCATGAATTCCTCAGGGCGCATCTGGTTCATCGCTTCCGAGTGGATCATCATCGAGATGAGGTCGTTGCCGGGCTCCTTCTCCATCGTGCGCTCGATCCAGAGCGACTGAAAATATGCCGCCATTTCGTGCAGGAATTCCCAGCGCATCTCGTCCAGTTCGCGCACGGTCGCGAGCTCGGTATCGCCTGACCAATCCGACCAGAAGGTGAGCATCCGGCGGTCTTCCCACGGAAAGCCGAACAGGATGGCGAGCATGCCGGTGGTGAGCTCGATCGACACCTTGTCAACCCAGTCGAACACCTCGCCGCGCGGTAGCGTGTCGAGAAGTTCGCCGGTGCGCTGGCGAATCTCCGGCTCCATTTCCTTCATGCCTGATGGCGTGAACTTGGGAGCGACGGTGCGACGCTGCCCGGTGTGCTGCGGGCGATCCATCGCGATGAACATCGGAAGCTCGCGGCGGTCGACACCGCTTTCGGCAATTTCTTCCTCGGACAGGCGTTCGAGGATCGTGATGCCGCCATACTCCCAGCTGGAGGAGAAGGTTTCGGGCAGAGCCTCGATATGCTGGATCGCCTTGTGGCCGACGACCGACCAGTACGGGCCGTAGGGGCTGTCAGGGATCCAATGGAGCGGTCCGGCCGCCTGCATTTCCGCAACGATCGGCTGCCACTTGTCTTCGTAATAGATGTCGGAGCGGCTGAGGTCCCATTTGTGCGTGTGCTGCGGGCGCTCTTCCGGATTCTTCGCGAAATGCTCGGTAAGCGCCTCGTACGCCGTTGGCGATGTGCGAACCTTGGGACGTTCGGGTGCGATGCTGGCCATATCTCTCTCCTTGGGAGGAGCCTTTGCCGCTACGGCAGCCGTTCCTCTCTCTCGATTCACATCCTGCCGTAACTGACAGCAATGTCAATAGTCGGTTTCGATTGGCTACCTATTCTGCCGGTTCAAGCGCTGCGGGTGCTTTTTCTCTGCTACCCAACCAGCCGCGCTTTTTCTTTTCGCGTCCAGCTCCGCCCGATTTCATCACGCGCTTGCGGAACCAAAGGGAGCCCCCTTTGACGAGCAGAACAACCGCGAGCGCCTGCCACGCCAGCGCGGCAGCGTGGGGCCAGAGCGCCGGGTCGAGTGCGGCACGTGCCAGCATTGCAAATGGTGAGGAGAGCGGGAAGATAATCGCAAACATCTCCAGCGCGGTCCCCGGCTGAGTTATCGTGTAGGCCGCGAGGAAGAACACCATCAGCTGCATCATCGTGACCGGCATCGACATGGTCTGCACTTCGCGCACCGTGTTCGCCATGGCTCCGATCGTCAGGAACATCGCGCCGAGCAAAAGGTAAGCCATCGAAAAATAGATGATGCCCAACGCAAGGAAGAGCGGCCAGCCAACCGCAGGGCCCGGCAGGTTGCTGAAGTCGGTCTGTGTCACGGTCTGGATCGCGTCTTCGGCGAGAGCCCAGAAACCCCAACCGACCATGCCCCACACGGCGATCCCGACGAAGGACACGCCCAACATCGCGAACAGCTTGCCCATGAACACCGCATCCATCGGAATGGCTGCGGCGAGGATTTCGATGATCTTGTTGCCCTTCTCCTCTGCAAGGTTTGACAGAACCATTCCTGCAAGCAGCATGGTCAGAAGGAACATCACCATCTGCGCTGCCTGCGCTGTTCGGATGCGGTTGGAGCGCTCGCTAGCGGCGCTGGATGCAACGGCCTGACTGCTCGATCGCGGAATTGTGAGCGGGGTTGCCGATGTGACCTGCGCGGCGATCAGTTCAACCGGCCCCTGCCAGCGGCGCAGCTGGCGTTCGGTTCCGACCACTTCGGGCGAGGCCGGCGTTCCGGTCACGATAGCGGCGTAATTGCCCCTGCGGGCTTCCATGAATTCGCGCGCGTCGAAGGCCGGATCGGCAACCGCCTCGGGCACTTCGCGAAGGATCGGGACCGCACCGCCCAGTTGCGGTGCAAGGCTGTCGCGAGCCTCGATCATGGCGGCATTGTCGCTTTCCGACATCGCCAGTCCCACTTCGATCACCACTGCATCGCGGGCCACCTGACCGCCGACCGCGCCTGCGAGACCGCCCACGATCACCGGAAACAGCGGACCGATGAGGAAGAACAAGAAAGCGCGGCTGAACAGCACGGCGACAAAGTCGCGGCGCGCAATCACCCACGCGGCTTCGAGCCGTGAGAGACGCGGGCGCGCGTCGATGGATGCCTGGTCGTGAACGCTCATGAGCGGGCTCCTTGTGCATCGGCTTCGAGCTGGCGCGCTGCCGCTTCGCCGGCGATGGCGACAAAGGCATCATGAAGGCCCGCGCGCTCGATCGAGAGTGACAGGATACCCGCGTCACCTTCGATGAGCTGGCGCAGGAGTGGCTCGACGCCGGTCTCGGGCAGCGAGAAATAGAAGAAATCGCCTTCTCGGCGCGCGTCATCGGGCAGCGCGGCGGTCCATGCGCCATCGCGTGCGCGGGTCTCAAGCCTGACCTGAGCCGGAATGCGGTCGCGTGCCGTCTCGACGCTGCCCGCATAAGGCACCTTGCCGCCCGCGATGATGGCAACGCCTTCGCACAAACGTTCTGCATGGTGGATTACGTGGGTCGAAAAGATCACCGTTACGCCATCTTCGGCGAGGTTGCGGATCATGCCTTCAAGCTTGCCCTGATTGATCGCATCGAGCCCCGAGAACGGTTCGTCCAGCACCACAAGACGTGGGCGATGGACCAGCGTACCAAGCAATTGTACGGTTTGCGCCATGCCTTTCGAGAGCTGTTTGATCGTTCGCTCTGCCGCGTGGAGCAGCTGGTGGCGTTCCAGCAACTCCATTCCTCGTTTGCGCCCTTCGGCAAGTGAAAGTCCGCGCAGCGCGCCCATGAAGGCAATCGCCTCGATGGCTTTCATCGCGGGGTAGAGGCCGCGCTCTTCCGGCAAGTAACCGATAAGGCGACCGATATCGTGCGGCCTGTCGTGTCCGAAGACACGGCGAATGCCTTCGTCCGGGTCGATAATGCCAAGGAGCATGCGAAGCGTGGTCGTCTTGCCTGCTCCGTTGGGGCCAAGTACGCCATAAATGGCGCCTTCGGGCACGGAGAGATCGACACCGTCGACTGCGCGCGTGCCGTCAAAACTCTTGACGAGACCGCGGGCTTCGATTGCGAGAGGACGAGACATTGCTTTGGCGTCATGGTGGAGCGCTGCTGCATTGTCTGGCGTCATGTGTTGGCCTACCTGCATATGCATGAGCGCGGGAGTTAACGTGCGAAACTGAACGGGAGCAACCCGAAACGTGGTTAACAGCGCGGCAACCTTTAACTTAACAGAGCGCATCCAGGAGAAGGCGGCAAGCCTCGGCTTCGCAGCTTGTGGGTTTGCCAGTGCGCGCGAAGATCCTGTGCGGGCACAGCGGCTTGAGCAATGGCTGGGCGAAGGCAATCACGGATCGATGGAGTGGATGGAAACCCGCCTCCATCACCGCCGTTCCCCGCAGGGGCTGTGGCCAGAAGCACGCAGCGTGATTGCGCTCGGCATGAGCTATGCGCCCGCACATGACCCGATGGCGCTGACAGCGCACCCGGACCGAGCGCGGATCTCGATCTATGCGCAAGGCAAGGATTATCACGACGTCGTGAAGAAGCGCCTGAAAGCTCTGGCGCGCTGGCTCGTTGCGGAAGAGAGGGGGGCCGAGGTCAAGGTTTTTGTCGACACTGCCCCGGTGATGGAAAAGCCGCTGGGCGAGGCGGCAGGGATCGGTTGGCAAGGCAAACACACCAATCTTGTCAGCCCCGATCACGGCAGCTGGCTGTTTCTCGGTGCGATCTACACGACGCTTGAGCTGGACGCAGCGCAGCCTCATCGCGACCAATGCGGATCGTGCCGCGCTTGTCTCGATGCCTGCCCGACCGATGCATTCCCGCAACCCTACAAGCTCGATGCTCGCCGTTGCATTTCCTACCTCACCATCGAGCACAGAGGCCCCGTTGAAGAGGAATTTCGCGAAGCGCTGGGCAACCGGATCTATGGCTGCGACGATTGCCTGGCTGTGTGCCCCTGGAACAAGTTCGCAAGCCAGGCGAATGCAGCGCGAGAATTTCTTCCAAGAGCGGAGTTGACCGCGCCAAGGTTGGCGGATTTTCTCTGTCTTGATGATGCCGGTTTCCGCTCGCTGTTCTCCGGCTCTCCGATCAAGCGGATCGGTCGGGACCGTTTCGTGCGAAACTGTCTTTATGCGGCGGGCAACAGCGGCGATGCCCGCTTGCTGGCGCAGGTGAATGCGCTCGCATCAGACCCGGACCCCGCGATTGCCGATGCTGCAAGCTGGGCGGCTCGGCGGCTGGGAACCGTGCGCTAGACCTCTTCGTCATGCTCGCCCAGCAACGGCGCGTGAGGGAGCGGGCCTGCTGACCAGTCGCCGTACCGGATGGGATCGCGCATCTGGAACAACGCACCCTCAGTGGGGTGTTCGCTGCGTTCGAAAAAGCCGCTGTCGTGCAAGTGCGGGTCGTCGATCACGTCATCGAGGTCGGTCACCGGCATACAGGGAATGTTGGCCTCCCGCAGGATCGAGAGGCACTCGTTCGTGGTCTTGGCTTTCGTCAGCTCACCGATGCGCTGGTACAGTTCTGGCCCCGCTGACATGATGGCTCTCACATCTTTAAAGCGCTCCTCGCTCGCCATCTCGGGATCGCCCAGGAGGCCGATCACGTAAGGGAAGTGTTGCGGCACGTAAGGCACGATGCTGATCCAGCCATCACTGGTCTGGAACGGTTGACGATCGGGATCGACCTGGCGCGAATATCCAGCATCGCCATTGGGCGGATCGAATGTCTTCGCATCAAGGTGCTCTTTCAACATGAAGCTCGCGAAAGCTTCGAACATCGGCACCTCGACATGCTGACCCTTGCCGGTTCGCAGGCGGTGGATGATGGCTGCTTGCGTCGCATAGGCTGCGTGCAGCCCCGCAACTTTGTCAGCGATCAGCGAGGGCAGGTAACGAGGGCGATTGTCACCATCGACGCGTGGCAGCAGAGATGTCGCACCGGTGGCTGCCTGAATGACGTCGTCATAAGCCTGCAATCCATCATAGGGACCACCCGAGGCAAAGCCGACGCAGTGAACGTAGATGATCTCGGGATTCAAGGCCTTGACCGCTTCGTAGCCGAAGCCCAGTCGCTCAATTGCAGCCTTGCGTATGTTGTGAATGAAGACATCCGCTTCGCTCAGCATCTTGCGCAGGCGATCAACGTGGGCCGCGTCCTTCAGGTCGAGCACCACGGACTTTTTGCCGCGATTCAAAGCGATGAAGCCGGGGGCCAACCCCGGAGTTTGGGCCGCTCTGGCGCTGTATCGGTAGACATCGCCGCCCGGCGCTTCGATCTTGGTCACCTCCGCCCCGTGATCGGCAAGAATCTGCGTGGCATACGGGCCGAAAACGACGCTGGTCAGGTCAATGACCTTGATGCCTTCGAGCATCGGCCTGTTGTCACCGGCGCGAATCATAAGCGCGCTATATCAGTTCCTTGAGCTGGATATCCGTGTCGGCCAGCAGCGCCGGGTCGACCTTGTCGATGCCTCGTTCCAGCAGCTTGCGGCCCTGTACGTAGTCCTTCATCGCGTTGACGCAGTCGAAAGCGATCGGGCGGCCTTCCTTGAGGTAGACCACGCTGAACTTGCGATCCGCCGGGTCGCCGCGCACCACTGTGGCATCGTAACCGAGACTGAGACCCGCGGTCTGGAGCTTGAGGTCGTACTGATTCGACCAGAACCAGGGCAGCGCGTGATAGGGCTGTTTGTCGCCCATGATCGCGCGCGCGACGGTGTTTGCCATGTCATTTGCGTTCTGCACGGATTCAAGCCGGATGACCGCGCTCTCGGCAAACGGATTGGCGTGAGCCGCGCAATCGCCGATCGCATAGATATCATCGAGCGTCGTGCGACAGTACATGTCGACATCCACACCGTTTGCGCCCGCCGCGCCTGCTGCGATGAGCGGTGCCACGGCTGGCACGATCCCGATGCCGACCACCACCATATCACAGGCGAGCTGTTCGCCGTTTTCCAGTTGAACGCCGGTCACTTTGCCTTCTTCGCCAAGGATTTCCGAGATTCGCTGGGACAGCCGGATATCGACACCCTGACGGCGATGCTCATCTTCGTAGAACCGCGAAAGCTCTTCGCCGGCGACCCGGGCGAGTACCCGGTCCTGCATTTCGAGCAAGGTGACCTCGCAACCGAGTTTTCTGAGAACGGCAGCGGCTTCAAGGCCGATATAGCCTCCCCCGATCACCACCGCACGCTTTGCACCGGTTTCGAGGGCTGTCATCATGGCGTCGGCATCGCGCTTGTCGCGCACGCAGAAGATATTCTTGAGGCTGGCGCCCGGAACGTCGATCCGGCGCGGGTCGCCGCCCCCGGCCCAGATAAGCTTCCTGTAAGCGATCTTCGCGCCGTCGGAGAGCGTCACTTCGTGGCGCATCCAGTCGATCTCGCTGACCCCGCAGCCAAGGCGAAGCTCTATGTCTTTGTCAGCCCAGAACTTTTCCGGGCGGATCATCATGCGCTCGAAGCTCTTGTCTCCGGCCAGATACTCTTTCGACAACGGCGGTCGCTCGTAAGGCGGCTCGGCATCGCGCCCGATCATCAGGATCGAGCTTTCGTGCCCTTGCTGGCGCAGCGCAATGGCAGCTTGCGCGCCGCCATGTCCGGTGCCGACGATAACGACATCGGCCGAAGTGGTACCAGTTGCGTTCATGGGCAGGGGCGTTCGCCCGAAACCATGGTCCGCGTCAAGTGCGGCCCGGTCCGCCAGATGGGTTCACCGTTCAAGGAGGTTGCGAGCCTGACTTGCGATCTGCGCAAGCACCGCAGGGGCGACAGGCGGGCGCGACTGGGCGCGCGCTACCATAGCGCGGAATTGCGTCACGGCATCCTTGTTGCGTTCGGCCCAGTCGGCGATGGCACCTTGCGGGTCGTCTTTACCGCCCTTGCGCCGCATGAGCTTTGCGAGGAACTCCAGACGCATATGCTGGAAATCGCGCGCGAGACCATCAACCAGCAAGCGCTCCCAGATATCGGAAGGCGTCATGTGCGCAGCAGTCGCCTGTGCCCAGTCGAGGCCGATGCGCGTGCCAATATCGGTGAAGGCTCGGGTCAGGACAGTCGGGTCAATGCCGGTTTTCAGCGCCAGGCTCGCAAGGCCGATCGAGCCGTCGTAATCAAACAGGTCAGCCACCCGGTTGGCGAGAGCTTCAGGGGCGCCTTCTTCCACGAAATGAGAGCGCAACGCTTCCGAGCGCTCTCGTGTTTCGCCAGCGAGAAGGTCTGCGCGGCGGTCGGCAAGCTTGCGCACGCCTGCCTTGAGCGCATCGATCATAGCGCTCGCTTCCACTCGCCCAGCGCCGGTGCGCAGCACGTCGGACATGAGGTTGCCGACCGCAGCAGCGAGACGGTCCAAAAGGATAATGCGAGCGGTTTCGCTCATTGCTTGGGCGTCGATGTCTCGCCAAAGCAACTTGAGATCAAACAGGCGCTCAACAACCACGAAGGCTGCCGCCACATCGGCGAGGCCGACACCCTCTTCCTCGGGTAGTTCAAACGCGTGGATCAGACCCAGCCGGTTCACGATGCGGTTCGACAGGTCTGTCGCGATAAGCTCGCGCCGCAGGCGGTGATCCTTGATATGTCCGGCAAACTTCTTCTGCATCGGGCCGGGGAACATCGCGATCAGGTTGCTTTCCAGAATGGGATCATCGGGAAGACCGCTTGCTTCGATGGCGTCCTGCAATGCGAGCTTTGCAGAAGACAGCAGCACCGCGAGTTCTGGCCGTGTCAGACCCCGCCCGTCAGCAGCGCGGCGAGCATAGCTCTCGGCATCGGCGAGCCCTTCATTGCGCCGGTCGAGCGCTCCCATCTCGCTCAATTGCTCGATCAGTCTAATGTATGACGACGTCGCCCCAGGCCCGCCGCTTTCGGCGATCGAAAGGGCCAGCGCCTGAAGCCGATTGTCTTCGAGCACGATGTCGGCAACCTCGTCGGTCATCTTGGCGAGCAGGTTGTTGCGCTTTGCCTCGGTCAGGTCGCCGTCGCGCCGTGCGGCGGCGAGTGCGATCTTGATGTTCACCTCATTATCCGAGCAATCGACCCCTGCCGAATTGTCGATAAAGTCGGTGTTGATCCGCCCTCCGGCAAGCGAATAGGCGATGCGCCCGGCCTGCGTGATACCGAGATTCGCGCCCTCACCGATCACTCTCGCGCCAACTTCGCGCGCATCAACGCGCAAGGCGTCATTCGAAGGGTCGCCGACCTGAATGTGGTTCTCGCTCTCAGCCTTGATATAAGTGCCGATGCCGCCGAACCATAGCAGGTCGATCTTCGCTTTGAGGATCGCGCTGATCAGGGCGTCGGGCTCGATGTCCTTTTCCTCGATGCCGAGCAGGTCACGCGCTTTCTTGGACAATTTGATCCGTTTGAGATCGCGCGAATAGACGCCGCCTCCCTTCGAGATGAGATCGGGATTGTAATCCTCCCAGCTCGAGCGTGGCAGTTCGAACATGCGCTTACGCTCTTTCCAGCTGGTTGCCGGATCCGGATCGGGGTCGATGAAAATGTGACGGTGGTCGAAGGCTGCAACCAGCTTGATCGCCTTGGACAGGAGCATGCCGTTGCCGAACACGTCGCCCGACATGTCGCCGCAGCCCGCAACCGTGACGCTGTCTTTCTGGACGTCGATGCCCATCTCAAGGAAGTGCCGCTGCACGCTGACCCACGCGCCGCGCGCGGTGATGCCCATCGCCTTGTGATCGTAACCGTTGGAACCACCGCTCGCGAAGGCGTCGTCCAGCCAGAAACCGGCGTTCTCTGCAATGCCGTTGGCAATGTCGGAGAAACGCGCGGTGCCTTTGTCGGCGGCGACCACGAAATAGGGGTCTTCGCCATCGAGAACATGGACGCCTTCGGGGTGCACCACCTTCCCATCCACGATGTTGTCAGTGACAGACAGCAGCGTGCGGATGAACACTTCGTAGCTCGCCTGACCTTCAGCGGCCCAGGCATCGCGGTCGATCGCCGGTGATGGCAGTTGCTTGGGGTAAAAGCCGCCCTTCGCGCCGCTCGGCACGATGACGGCGTTCTTCACCTTCTGCGCTTTCATCAGGCCGAGGATTTCGGTGCGGAAATCATCACGCCTGTCGGACCAGCGAAGTCCGCCGCGAGCCACGGAGCCCGAGCGAAGGTGAATGCCTTCGACACGCCGTGAATAGACGAATATTTCGCGCCACGGCACCGGCTTGGGCAGGTTGGGAACGAGCGAGGAATCAATTTTGAAAGCGAGCGCTTCGTCCGACGCTTGAGCAAAGGCGTTGGTACGCAAAACCGCGTCGATGACAGCGCGATAGAGGCGCAGCAGACGATCGTCGTTGATCGCGCTGACCTTGTAGAGGCCGCGCTGGAAATTGCTGACCGCCGCTGCAATCGCAGCTTCACGATCGCCTTCGAAATCAGGGTCATGGCGGGCGGCGAACAGGTCGATCATTGCCTGCGTAACACCCGGCGCACGCTGAAGAGCGTCGACTACGGTGTAAATCGTGAAGCCCATCCCCGTCTGGCGGAGATAGCGATAGATCGCCCGAAGCCAGATCGCGTGCTGCGCGCTCAGCCCGGTGGCGACCACGAGACGGTTGAAAGGATCGTCTTCTGACTGTCCGTTGAGCACTTCTGCGATTGCGGTCTCGATGGTGTCGCGCCGGTCCAGCAGGTCGCCAACCTCGGTTCCGGGCGGAAGATCGAGCGTGAATTCGTGAATTGTGCCGAGCTTGCCGTCATCAAGCCGTGTGGGCATCTCAGCGAGAACGCGGAAGCCGAAGTTTTCAAGCGCCGGGACCGCATCGGACAACGCCATTTCGCCGGTCGTGTGATAGATCTTGAGCCGCAGATCGCCGACCGGATCGTGATCAAGGGTATACAAGCGGCAGGACCGTGCATCGGGATTGTCGCCAGTTGCGATTGCGCGCAATTCGATGATGTCGAGTGCAGCTTCGCCGGCTCCGTAGCGGGCGCGATACGTGCCCGGAAAGGCTCCGGCATAACGCTGGGCGATTGCTGCGACTCTCGAGCTCTCATCGGCATCGGCCAGATGAGCCTCAACCGCCTCGTTCCAGCCTTTGAGGAGGTCGATAAGTTCGCTCTCGATCTTCTCGGCGTCTGGCATCCGGCCGGTTGAACGCGAATCGAGCAGGAATTGAAGCATCGCCAGCGTCGAGCCTTCAACCTCGAGGCTCCAGCTGAGCATGTCGACACCGGTGGACTTGGTGAGCAGGTCCTGGATCTGGAGACGCACACCGGTCGAGAGAAAATCACGCGGAAGCCATACGAAAGCAAAGACGTGCCGCTCAAGCGCGGCCTGCACGAGAACAACGCGCGGGCGCGGTCGATCGACGAGGCTCATCATCGCGGTTGCCAGGCGCTTGATATCGCTTGGCCTGAAACCGGTCAGAAGGTCATGCGGCAATGTCGTGAAGGCGTGCACGAGCGCTTTGCCAGCGTGGCCCTGCGGGTCGAAGCCGAGCGCCTGGATTATGTCACTCAGCGACTTGCGCAGGATCGGAACTCCGCTTGGCTGCGTTGCGAGCCCGGCGCTTGTCCAGACGCCGGCATGGATCGAGAGAGCCGTTACCTCGCCGCCTTCGCGTTGTGGCACGATGAAAAGATCAAGCGGAGTGCGGCGGTGCACGTTGGAAAGACGGTTCGCCTTGATGACGAGCAATTGGCGCGGCGTGCCATCCGAACCTCGCGCATCGAACCATTCGAACGCCCGGTCGAACGAAGTATCGGCAAGGATTTCGCTCGCGCTCTTGCGACAGATCCCGAGCGCATTGGTCTGTTCGCCAGAGCGTGTGCGGACGACATGGCCAAGCTGGGTAAGCATGCCGGAATTGAGCCATTTGAGAAAGGCCGCGCTTTCAGAATCCTTATCCGAAATCGCTTCCGCATCAGCTTGCATCGCGGCCTGTATCTTCGGCCAGTCGCTTACCGCCGCGCGCACATCACCCAGCGTCAGCTTGATGTCGGCAAGAAGCTCGCGGCGTTGACGTGCATCGACACGAGGCGTTTCGATGTAGATCAGGCTTTCAGGCGATCCCTTTCCACCTGCCGAGGTCAATCCCGTAAGCTCGCCAGCCTCGTTGCGCTCTACTGCCACGACCGGGTGAATCAGTTGATCGATGCTGAGCCCGTGCGCGGTGATCGTCGCCGCAATCGAATCCACCAGGAACGGCATGTCGTCATTGACGATGGCGATGCGAAGGCGCCGCTCGGACGTGTCGGATTGCAGCTTTAGCGCGGACCGCGCCGGTTGGCGGATATGAGCGGTTGTAAGCAGGAACTCCGCAGCTTCCTCCATCGCTTCACCGTCAAGCGGTGTGTCGCCGGGCAGGATCGCGGAGGCAAGATGCTTCTGCACCTGCTTGACCAGCGCTTTGGGAGGGGCTTTCCGCTTGGTTGCGGGTGCGGGTTTGGTTGCGCCTGAGGGTTTTGCGCTCATCGCCTGACTGCTCCTGCTCCCGGTCTCAGCTGTATAATATTATTGTGCCGGGTTATTTGTATCGTGCTTGCCGCATTACAGGAAGTTGGAGAGTTGGTGCAAGCGAGAACAGCCCGGGCAAGTGCTTATGCCGCTACGGCTGCGCAAGCCTCGATCGTAATCTCAAGCGAAGTCTCGCGCTCCGCCGGATCGTAGGTCGATCCGCACAAGATGATCTCGTCCGCCGCAGTGCGCTTGATGAAGCGCTCGATCTCATCCCTCACTGTCGTGCGGCTTCCGACTGCCGAGGCCTGACCCACATGGTCTAGCATAGCGCGGTGAGGTGCGGGCAACGTCGAGGGATAGTCCGCGATAGGAGGCTGAAGTTTGCCGGGATTGCCGCTGCGCAGCGCAACGAAGGCCTGCTGCTGGCTGGATGCAATGGTCCGGGCTTCCTCATCCGTATCGGCGGCAAAAACATTCATCGCGACCATGACACGCGGCTCGCTCAGGGCATCGGAAGGCTGAAAATTGCGTCGATACAAATCGAGCGCTTCGTCGAGATGATCAGGTGCGAAGTGCGCGGCGAATGCATACGGCATGCCCAGTCTGGCGGCCAGTTGCGCACCAAACAGGCTCGAACCCAGCATCCAGAATTCGACCGATGCGCCAAGGCCTGGCGTGGCCTTTACCGGTAATTCAACATCGCCTGTCAGCAACGCGCGCAGCTCCACCACATCCTGAGGGAAATATTCGGAAGCCTGTTGAAGATTCTTGCGCAGCGCGCGCTGGAGCTCGGGGCCTGCGCCGGGCGCTCTGCCAAGGCCAAGGTCGATGCGACCGGGGAACAATGCGTCGAGTGTCCCAAACTGTTCGGCGATCTGGAAAGGCGTGTGATTGGGAAGCATGATCCCGCCCGAGCCTATGCGGATGTGGCGGGTGGCGTTGCCGATATGCGCGAGCACGACAGAGGTTGCCCCGCCCGCGATCCCTTCCATCGCATGATGCTCCGCAACCCAGAACCTTTTGCAGCCCAATTCTTCCGCCTTGCGACCGAGCGAGGTGCTCGCTTGCAACGCCTCCCCTACGCTTCCGCCCTCGCGGACTGGCACAAGGTCAAGCACGGAAAATTCGGTCATGATGGCTCCTGCGGCGAAGTGGCTGTCGGCGGCGGGCCCAGCTGCGACAGGTAGTCCTGCGCGGACAAAGCCGCCGGATCACCGGGCGCGATATCGATGACCGATTGCCAGCTTGCCCGTGCCGCTTCGTCTCTGCCTGCAAGGACCGCGATGACTCCCGCTTCCAGACCGATCTGCGGATCGGTGGGGGCAATCTGTCCCGCGCGCTCAATCGCGAGCTGCGCCTCGTCAAGCCGCTCCAGACGACGCAGCAGGGTTGCCTTGAGCAGCCAGCCCTCGGCCCTGTCGGGTGATAACGTGATCGCGGTTTCAAGCTCGGCGAGCGCTGCATCGCTTTCGCCAAGCTCAACGAGTGTCCTCGCAAGGTCGGTCGCGGCGATAGACTGCAATTCAGCAGAAGCAGAGATTTGCGCGTCGCGTTTGGCTGCTTCCAGGATCGCTCTTGCGCCGCCGATATCGCCGCTCGCCAGCGCTGCATTGCCTGCCATCGTCCCGAAACGTGCGCGCGCGCTCATCTCCTCGTCAGGCGTTTCGTCACGGGCGGCTTTGAATGCGGTGATCGCATCGTTCCATAAAGACAATTCGGTTGCGGCCAGACCAAGGCAATGATTGGCGAGGATGCGATTGGTTGACGTGGTTTCATTGCGCCGCAATTGAGCAAGCGTGTGCGCGCGTGCGGGATCTACGGTGACTTGCTCAAGGCACGCTGCGAGCCAAGCGCTTTCGGGCGATTGCGCTGCACTCTCTTCGCCAGGACGAGGGGGCCGGTTGAGCAATTCATCAGGTACACCGGGCAATGCCCCGGCATTGGGATTCGGCCCGACTTGAAGCGCGAGAACGAGGAGTGAGGGAAGTAATGCCACTTTATGCCTGTCCGTTAATAGAAACCGTCAACCTGTGCCTTCAGCAGCGCGATATCGGTTTCGCGCGAAAGCCGGTGGTCACCGTCCTTGATCAGGCAAAGCTGTACCTCGTCCGAACGTAGCGCTGCGGCGAGTTTGACGCTCGTCTCCCACGGCACGTCTTGGTCACGTTGGCCATGGAGCAGGCGGACAGGGCAGTCGATGGCGATCTCGCTGTCGAGCCTCAGCAATTGCTCGGCATCGGCGAAGAAGCCGGGATGGGTCGGTGTTGGTTCGGGGCCATAGGGATTATCTTCGTAGACGATCCCGCCGCGGGAGAGCGTTTCGCGCTGATCGGGTGAATAGCCCCAACGGGTGAAATCCGGCGCGGCTGCTATGCCGATCATGCCGACAAGGCGCCTCCCCAGCGCCTCGCCAACCAGAAGCATGAGCCACCCGCCCATGGATGAGCCGACGAGAAGCACATCCCCACCAACATATGCTTCAATCAGCGCCAACACTTCGTCCCGCCACCTGGACAACGTGCCATCGGCGAACGCACCGTCACTTTGGCCGCAACCGGAATAGTCGAGAAGAAGAGCCGCGCGACCGGCGTCTTGCGCCTCTTCAAAAAGCGCGCTCGCCTTGCCGCCCGACATGTCCGACATATAGCCGGGCAGAAAGACGAGCGTTGGCCCTTCGCCGGGACAGAATCGATAAGCGATGCGTCTGCCATCGGGCATTTCGTGAAACTGGGTGTCGGTCATTGCGGGAGCTTCATGCCCTTTTAGACGGGTTTGGCGCAATAGGTGTCACAGTGACGAAAGAACTGCGCTATAACGCAAAGCGCATGATCAAGACCGAACCCGCTGGACAGCCCGCTCGCCCGACCGATCAATCCGCCATGGCAGTCTCGCGCCGCGGCATTTTCGCGCTTGCTGGCGCAACGGCGGCGATTGCGGCCACACCGGCGACAGCGCGAACATTCGGGACAGGGTTCACGCATTCTGTGGCGAGCGGCGAACCGCAATCCGACAGCGTCCTTTTGTGGACGCGCTACGTCGGAGACGCTGAAACCAGGCTCGAGTGGCAGGTTAGCGAGGCTGCCGACTTTTCAAACGTAGCAGCCGAAGGGCAGGTCACGGCCAGCCCCGATCGCGACTTCTGTGCCAAGGCAATGGCGAGCGGCCTTGCCCAAGACCGGTGGTATTTCTACCGCTTTGTTGCGCCCGACGGCTCGATGTCGCCGGTCGGTCGCACGCGCACTTTGCCGCAAGGGCCGACGCCCTCCTTCAAGCTTGCAGTTTTCTCTTGCTCGAATTTCGGGTTCGGCTGGTTCAATGCCTATGCGCATGCCGCCGAAGCGAATGATTGCGACCTCGCAGTGCATCTCGGCGACTATATCTACGAATATGGCGGCGGGACTTACCCCGATGCGAGTAATCGCCACCCCGAGCGCAGCCTGATGCCCGAGACCGAGATTGTCGCGCTGGCCGATTACCGGCTGCGCTACGCGACTTATCGCAAGGATCCCGACTTGCAGCGGCTGCACCAGGTCCTTCCGATGATCGCTGTCTGGGACGATCACGAGAGCACTAACGACAGTTGGAAAGATGGCGCTCAAAACCATCAGCCGGAAACTGAAGGCGAGTGGTCGGTTCGCAAGGCCGTGGCGAAGCGCGTCTATCGCGAATGGATGCCTGTCTCGGATGAGCCGTATGGCGCATACGATATCGGCGACCTTGCGACCCTGTTCCGACTCGATACCCGGCTCGAAGGGCGCGAGGAACAGTTCAGCATCGGCAAGGTAATCGAAGGGCAGGAAGATCCGCAGGCGATGATCGCTGCGCTCGCCGCCTTCCGCGAGGCCGAGTACGCCAATCCCGAACGCCAACTGCTCGGCGCCGCTCAGGAAGAATGGCTGGCCGGAGCCCTCCAGTCTTCAAAGGCGCGCGGGGCGACGTGGCAGGTCCTTGTGCAGCAGGTTTTGATGGGCAAGCTATCCTCGCCTCGCGGAATGCTGGATCTGATCGGTGACAGCCTGCCGGAATATGCGCGCCGTCGCCTGATCGCATCGTCCCTCGCAGCCGAGGCGGGACTGCCGCTCAACATGGATGCATGGGACGGATATCCCGCCGCGCGAGACCGCGTGTTCGAAAGCGCTCTGGCGGCTGATGCAAACCTGCTCGTGCTTGCCGGTGACACGCATAATGGCTGGGCATTCAACCTCGGTCATGCGAATGAGAATGTGGGCGTGGAGATCGGTGTCTGTTCCGTCAGTTCACCAGGATTCGAAAGTTACCTGTCGGCCATACCGCCTGAAACTCTGGCTGCTGCGGTGGTTGCGACGAACAAGGAACTCCATTGGGCTGACACGTCGCAACGCGGCTATATGACCGTCGAACTGACGCCCGGCGCAGCAACGACCGAGTACCGCTTTGTCTCGGGCATCCGTCAACGCTCAACCCAGCTGGCTGGAACCAAACGCATCACCACGCAGGCTGGCAGCAATACGATAACTGGCTGATTTGGAACCAACTGCGCGCCTCCCTGTAAGCTAATGCAGAAGGAGACATGCAATGCTTGGCAAGATTATCGGAGCCGTCGCAGGCGGCAAGATCGCGAAACAAACCAGCGGGATCGGCGGAACCACGGGGGCGATGCTGGGCGCAGCGGCACCTTTCGTGCTCAGCCGACTGACCATTCCCGGCATGGTCGCGCTGGGCGTAGGCGGCTACGTCGTCAACAAGATGCTCAAAAAGACCAAGGGCGATGAGGAACTGCCTCAGCCCGAAAACGACACCGCGCCCGTCGCGAGCGTTCCGCAACCTGCGGCTGCTTGAACGACACGGTTCAAACAAAGATAAAAATGGGGGCGGCAATCGATTTGCCGCCCCCTTTTTTGCGTTCAATCCCGGCTGAATATCTGCTCGATCGGAAGACCGAACACCTCCGAGATGTTGAATGCCAGCGGGAGCGACGGGTCATATCTTCCCTTTTCAATGGCATTCACGCTCTGCCGACTTACACCGAGCCGGTCGGCAAGATCTTGTTGGCTCCAGTCCCGCTCGGCACGAAGGACCTTGAGGCGATTGTTCATCGAATCTCACCGAATGTGCCGTATTTGAGCTTGTTCGCGACCGCGCCGATGGCGATGCCAACACACCAGAGCGTGGGCCACCAGAACGCAGCCACAGGTTCGACGATCTTGTAGGTTTCAAGGAAACCCCACACTGCGGCGAGCGTGAACGCGACGCCCGTCGCGATCAAGCCCTGCCGGACGTAGAGCATGCGATAGAACTCGTCTTGCTCCTCGACGATGAGGGCTCCGAAAATCCAGATCACGCCAGCGAAGGACAGGCCCGGGAGCAGCGCGAGGAGCACTGCGAGCGGTCCTGTGACCCCCATATCCTCGATGAAATGCTCGGCCATGAAAAGCGTGATGAGATAGAACGCCATCGTGATCGCAAGCCGCGTGAGGTAGCGTTTTGCAGCGGGACCATTGCGCGATGCACCGCGCAGGGATCGCACAAAGGCGAAGACCATCAGGCTAACCGGTACGATCGCGAGAATGTAAGCGGTCGTGGTGTTGATAGCGTCGGACTTCCAGAGGAATAGCAAGCCGAGCGCGCTGATCACAGACGAGACCGCTGCGACAAGGCACCGGTTTACTGACTTGCTTTCTATCTGGGTCATTCGTCGCCCCCTTGCCACCGTTCGCTCTTCGCAATCACGACCTGACCGATGCCTAGGCCGATGGCAAAGATGGGGACGACCCACCATGCCCACACGTGTGGTGCGACACCGAACGTTTCCATGAAGCCCCATACGGTTCCTGCAACCAGCACGAAGCCGAGGCCAATCATGGCCGACAGGCTGGCGCGGTGGCGTAGATACTCGTCCGTTTCATCGGTCAGATAACGCGCCATCGCCCACACCATGCCGAGCGCTGGGACCGTCGGCAGGAGCGCAGCCAGAAACGCGAGCGGCTTGCTAAGCTCAACGTTGTTGTAGAGCCATACCCCGGACAACATCCCCACGACGTAAGCCATGCTCGCGGCCAGCATCCGGTTATTGTAGTTCCGCAAGGCTTCGCTGCCATATACGTTTACGTCGACAGGGTTTCTGATGGTTCGAATCATCTGGATGCCGAAGACGAGCGGTACGATCATGAGCGCGGCGGCAAGTCCGGTCCCTATCGCGCCAGCGGAGGCCAGCGCGAAGATCGGAGCAGCGGCGCCGATGGTCAGGCCCATCCATGGCCCGGGCGTACGCCAGGCATTTCCCTGTAGCTGCGTCACAGCAGACAGCTCCGTCCACATCCCAGATCGCCGCTTAGTGAGCCCCAAGCTGCTCCCGTCAATCCGCTGACGACGCCGAATGACGCGGCGGTGTTCAGGTCAATTCCAACGCAGATAAGCGCCGCAGAGATGATGATCGCTGCCCATAGGAGAGATTTTGATTGCTGGGTCATTGGTAAAGCTCCCTTTCAACTATGGAAAGGACACTTGTCATTGATTCGCGTAAATGTCAAGCTCCCTTTCCAAAGTGGAGCGGAGGCTTTCCGTTCTGCCTCAAGCGGAAACTGGCGTAATGACATTGCAACCATGGATCGCTATCTAGTCCGACATGGCCAAGCAGCTGACCACCACTACCACCACGACAACCTCGGTTTTCCGGGGGCGGTCGCGGCTGGGCTAGGTCCAGCGCTTTCGCCACCCGGTTTCGGGTGGCGCGGTGTCCTCCCGAAATCGCGAAAGAACTGGCACACCGCCCTTCCGGTGCGCGCCTGCTTGTGGCAGGGCGCGGCGAAACGAGACGGATTTGAAGAATGACCGAATTGCTCAAGATCAGCCTGCCCGATGGATCGGTGCGCGAAATGGAAGCTGGCTCGACGCCTGCCGACGTGGCCGCCGCGATTGGGCCAGGCCTCGCTAAGGCTGCGATTGCCGCGCGCGTAAACGGCGAGGTGCGCGACATCAATCGACCGTTCGACTGCGACAGCGAACTTGCGCTCATCACCTCGAAGGATGAGGCGGACGCGCTTGAACTTGCGCGCCACGATTTCGCGCACATCCTGGCCGAAGCGGTCCAGGCGCTTTATCCGGGCACGCAGATCACCTTCGGTCCTGCGACCGACGATGGCTTCTATTACGATGTCATGGCCCCGCCTTCGCGCGAGCCGTTCAGCATGGATGATCTCCCCGCGATCGAGGAAAAGATGCGCGAGATCATCAGGGCCGACAAGCCATTGAGGCGAGAGGTCTGGTCGCGCCAGCAGCTGATCGACAAATGGGAAACGGAGGGCGAGGCGTTCAAGGCCGAGTGGGCCAGGGAACTGCCCGAAAACGAGGAACTGACGGTCTACTGGTCGGGCGATGACTGGCTCGACATGTGCCGCGGTCCCCACCTTGCCTCCACCGGCAAGCTCGACCCCCAGGCGTTCAAGCTGATGCGGGTTGCAGGCGCTTACTGGCGCGGCGATCAGCGCAATGCGCAATTGACGCGCATTTACGGCACCGGCTGGCTTAACAAAAAACAGCTCAACCAGCACCTCATGCGGCTTGAGGAAGCGGCCAAGCGCGACCACCGCAAGCTCGGCCGCGAAATGGACCTGTTCCACCTCCAGGAAGAGGCGCATGGCAGCGTCTTCTGGCACCCCAAGGGCTATCGCATCTGGCGCGAGCTTGAGGCCTATATGCGCCGCAAGATGGACGGCGCAGGCTATCGCGAGATCAAGACGCCGCAGCTGATGGATGTACGCCAGTGGACCGCCTCGGGCCACTGGGGCAAGTATGCCGAGAACATGTTCGCAGTCCCCGACATCGTGCCTGAGGTCGACGATACGGGCGCGGCGGCGGAGGCTCCCAAGGTCGCCGACGATGCGGAGTGGATGGCGATCAAGCCGATGAACTGCCCGGCGCACGTTCTCGTCTTCAAGCAGGGCATCACGTCTTATCGCGACCTGCCGATCCGCCTTGGCGAAATGGGCTGCTGCCACCGCAACGAGCCGCATGGTGCGCTCCACGGGCTGATGCGCGTGCGCCAGTTCACGCAGGACGATGCGCACATCTTCTGCACCGAGGATCAGGTGGTTGAAGAGGTCCGCTCCTTCTGCAAGCTGGCCGCCGACGTTTACAAGGACTTCGGCTTCACCTTCGCGATCAAGCTCGCACTGCGCCCGGAGAAGCGGCTCGGTTCCGACGAGGACTGGGACAAGGCCGAGCAGGAACTCCGCGATGCCGTGCGTGAAGCCGGTATGATGAACGAGGAATATGGCTGGGAGGAACTCCCTGGCGAAGGCGCGTTTTATGCGCCCAAGCTCGAATGGCACCTCACCGACGCAATCGGGCGGACCTGGCAGGTCGGCACGATCCAGGGCGACCGCGTGCTGCCCGACCGGCTCGATGCGACTTACGTGGGCGAGGACGGCGAAAAGCACCGCCCGGTGATGCTCCACCGCGCGATCTTCGGTTCCTATGAGCGCTTCATCGGCATTCTGATCGAACACTATGCCGGCCGCCTGCCGAGCTGGCTTTCGCCGATACAGGCGGTGGTCGCAACCATCGTCTCGGACGCGGACGACTACGCGAACGAGGCGGTAGCCAAGCTGCAGGCGGCGGGCATCCGGGTCGAGGCCGATACGCGCAACGAGAAGATCAACTACAAGGTTCGCGAGCATTCGCTTGCCAAGGTTCCGCACCTGCTGGTCGTCGGCAAGCGTGAGGCCGAGGAAGGCACCGTTGCTATCCGCACTCTCGGCGAGAAAGAACAGCGCGTCATGAGCCTCGATGAAGCCATCGCGATGTTGACCGAGGCTGCGACCCCACCCGATCTGCGCGACTAGGTCTTGGAGCTGATCGCGGAATTTCTGGCCGGCTTTACCTCGGTCCAGATCGCGATCGCCGTCGCGGCGACGCTTGGAGCGGCATTCATTCGCGGGCTGACGGGGTTTGGCTTTGGCATATTGCTTGTGCCGATCCTCGCTCTCGCTTTGACGCCGGTGCAGGCGGTGCTGGCGATCAACATCATGGCAGGGCTGCTTGCGCTGACCGAGATCCGGCTGATCCTGCGAGAGGCCGAGCGCTCGGCGCTCACCATCGGGGTGCTGGTGGTGCTGTTCACCGCGCCCGGCCTGCTGGCGCTTGATGCAACGCCTCAGGACATCGCGCGGCTGCTGATTGCACTGATCGCGCTTTCCGCATTCTTCGCAATCCTGCTGCCCAAACGCGGGGCGCAGGCGCCGGGTCCGGTGACAACCGGGGCGGTGGGCATATCGGCAGGACTGCTCACAGGTTTTGCGGCCATGCCCGGCCCACCGGTCGTTCCCTATTTTGTCGGAAGAGACATCCCGCGCATGACGGCCAAAGCCTCAATGATCGGCATCTTCGGCCTCGCGGCGCTGGCCGGCATCGGATCGGGGGCAGCGATAGGGGTGCTTGAATGGCGCACCATTGCTCTTGGCCTCGTGCTGTTCCCGCTCGTGCTGTTGGGCAACTGGGTAGGCAGCCTCGCTTTCGGCAAGGTCAGCGATCCGGTCTGGCGTGCCTGTGTGGGCGTGGTGCTGGGGGCCGCAGCCCTCGCTGCGCTGATCAAGCTGATCTAGACGCAAGCATGTTCGGTTTTTCTCCCGAAGCGATCATCGTAGCTCTCGTCGCAGCCACAGCGGCGGGATTTGTGCGCGGACTTGCAGGATTTGGCCTCTCGGTCATCCTCGTTCCGGTGCTGCAACTGGCGATCGCTCCATCCTCCGCAGTCCTGGTCGGGATCGTCTCCTTGTTTCTGATCGGGCTCACCGACATTGGCCGTATCCGCAGAGATGCCGATCCCTCGGCTGTGCCCATCACGCTGATCGCCCTTGCATCCATGCCGCTGGGCCTTTGGGCTCTGGTCGCCTTGCCGCCTGACTGGGCGCGAGTGATGATCGCGGCGGTGTCGCTCGGTGCATTTGTCCTTGTGATCGTTCCGCTCGGCACCGTCGTTTTGCCGCGCAGGCCAGCGATGGCTATCTCCGGTCTGGCGACAGGGTTCTTCGGAGGGTTCGCAGGCATGCCCGGTCCGGGGATGGCACCGTTCTACTTGAGAGGTCGGCTCGAGCCAGCGAGCGCGCGTGCCTCCATGATGGCGATATTCGTCGTGCTGACCCCGCTATCTGCGGTCTTCTTCATTGTGCTTGGTATCGGTTCGTGGCGCGAAGCGGCCTTTGCACTCGCACTCTTTCCTGCTGTCCTCATCGGCGACTGGCTGGGTCACAAGGCCTATGGACGCGTGACCGCGCGCCAATGGCAGGTATCAACAGCGCTGGTGCTGGGAGCAGCCGCGTTCGGTGCGGGCTGGAAGCTTCTTTAGAAGGGAAGCGCCCGTCCGGCGAAAATAAGCGCCGCACCGCAGCTGAGCACGATCGCGCTGCTCAGCGCATCAGCCTTACGGCGGCGCGCTTCTGCGAAAGCATTACGGGTGATGGCAACGGCTTTACTCATAAGGCGCAAGGATCGCGCAAAAATCCTAACGCCGCGTTAAGTGCTCTTTTCAGGCCGGCATTTGCTGGCTGGCGCAGTGAAAGCCGCCGCCGCCCGCGAGCACGGCACCCCCTGGCAGGCCGATGGTTTCGCGATCGGGAAACAGCGCGGCAATCGCGGCAACGCCATCCTCGTCATGGGGCGAGCCAAAAGTCGGGACCACGACGAGATGTGATGTGATTGCAAAGTTCACGTAGCTGGCAGGTTCAATCATGCTATCGCGCTCAATCCGGCCCGGGGAGGGGATTGTCACGACTTCAACGCCGAATTCCTCCGCACGCGCTTTGGCATCGGCATAGATTGCCGCGTTCGGATCATCCTCGCCAGTCGCTCGCGGGACGACCAGGCGATTGGGTGCGACAAACCGCGCAAGATTGTCGACATGTCCATCGGTGTGGTCGCACCGCAAGCCATCTCCAAGCCAAAGCACCCTATCGAAACCGAGCATCACGTTCAGCTCTGCTTCGATTTCCGCGCGCGTCATTTTGCGGTTGCGGTTGGGGTTGAGCAGGCATTGTTCAGTCGTGGCGACCAGTCCGGTGCCGTCGCCATCCAACGCCCCGCCTTCAAGAACCATGGTCGAATTTCTGACCGCAAGCCCAGCATCCCGCGCCAATTCCTCGCCTATGGTTCGGTCACCTGGCATCAGGTATTTGCCGCCCCAGCCGTTAAAGCCGAACCTTACCGCCGACCGGGCACCCTCGTCCGCAACGATCAGCGGACCCGTATCGCGCAGCCAGATATCGCCATAGGTCCGCCGTTCAAGCGTGACCTTGTCGGTCACGAGCCACCTTGCGCGTGCTTCGTTGTCGGCATCGCGAACCAGCAGGCGAACCTCCTGCCCGCTCTCGGCAACCGCATTCGCAAAGGCAGCGATCTGCTCCTGCGCAGGGACAAGCCAGCCCGGCCATTCCTCTGCGAGGTGCGGAAAGCCGATCCACAGCCATTCCTGCGGCGCCCATTCAGGAGGCATCAGAAAAGCCATGAACCGACCTTGATCTTCAGCAACCGCTATCCGCGCTGGCGCAGCTTTCATCGCGGATTGCCCGGAATTCGTCGCCATCGTTCCAGTTCGGCCAGCTGGTGCTCATCGCCATCATCCGGCCAATTCGATAGAACAGTTGAAGGTCCTGCATCACGCCCGACCAGTCCCAGTTTTCGTCGAACTCGTCCTTTGGCCCGTGATAGCGGTTGGCGCGGTATTCTTCCGCCAACGCAGCGCCGGCTTCGCGGCCACCTTCGACCAGGTCCTCGCCGCCATCGACATAGAGCATGGGAACGCCCTCCTTGGCGAAGGCAAAGTGGTCTGAGCGATAGTAATAGCCTGCCTCAGGGTTCGGGTTGGGCGTGGGCGTGCGGCCGTCGGCTTCGAGTGCGGCGTTGAGGAACTCGTCAAGCTGCGATTTGCCGGGACCGACCACGGTCACATCTTGCGATGGCCCTGCGACGAGAAACGCGTCCATGTTGATGCCGCCAACGGTCTGGTCGAGCGGGAAGACGGGGTTTGCGGCATAGTAATATGCGCCGAGCAGACCCGATTCTTCCGCAGTTACCGCGAGGAAGACCAGACTGCGACGAGGCGCGCCCGCTTTAACATGCGCTTCCGCCAGCGCGACGAGAGCCGCGGTTCCGGTCGCATTATCGACCGCTCCGTTGCAGATGTCGTCGCCATCAGGCGCTGGTGTGCAGCGACCAAGATGGTCCCAGTGCGCGGTGTGGATGATGTATTCATCGGGAGCCTCGAGACCGGGCAGCACGCCGATCACGTTCTGCGAGCTAAAGGTGCGGAAATCGTTCTCGAAGCTGGTCGAGGCAGTCATGCCAAGTTCGACCGCCTGGAAATCCTCGGTCTTGGCGGCTGCCGACAGCTCGTCGAGATCCTGTCCCGCTGCCGCAAGGATTTCGCGCGCAACATCTTTCTGGACCCAGCCATTCATCTTGGTGAGCGGCGGCGGGTTGTCGCCGCGCGCGGCATAGGCCTGCGGGCCAGACCACGAGCTTTCGACCACGTTCCAGCCATAGCTTGCCGGTTCGGTATCGTGGACGATGATCGCAGCGGCAGCGCCCTGCCTAGCGGCCTCTTCATACTTGTAGGTCCAGCGCCCGTAAAACGTCATCGCGCGGCCGTTGAAAGTGCCTTCGAGCCCCTCGGTCTCGTAGTCCGGGTCGTTGACGAGGATCACCACGGTCTTGCCGGTGACGTCGACGCCTTCATAATCGTTCCAGCCACGCTCTGGCGCGTTGATGCCGTATCCCACGAACACCATCTCGCTGTTGGCCAGCTGCGTGCGCGCTTCCTCCTGATAGGTCACGCCGACCCATTCCGAGCCAAAATCATAGACCAGATCCGTCTCGCCATTGGTGATGGTGAGCGGGGCGAAGTTCTTGCCCGTAATCTCAATCAGCGGGACTTCCTGCACCCAGCTGTCTCCGTTGCCCGGCTGAAGGCCTGCGGCTTCGAAACGCTCGGTCAGCAGTGCGACGGTCAGTTCCTCGCCCTTGGTGCCCGGCATGCGGCCTTCGAATTCATCGCTTGAAAGTTCGCGGGTGATGTCGACCATGGTGGCCTGTGAAAGCTCGCCGGCTTCCACCTCGGGAATGTCGAGCGAAGGTGCTTCCTCGCCGGTGCCCATCATCGCATCGCATCCCGCGAGCGCGAGCGCGGCGGCGCCAAGCGCCATTGCGCGTCTAATCATCGAATCTTCCTCTCTCGCATCCGATTATGTGTCTGTGAGGGCGGCTTGTCGCAGAGCAGGCGCTGGCTCGCAAGCGGCTTGCGCGCAGGTCCATGCATCGCCAAAGACTTGGCGCATGGCAGAGCCCGACTGGTACGGAGCGCTTGAGCGCGCGCGCGAATTTGCGCCGTTTCTGGCGCGCTCGCTCGTCCGCCAGATAGAGCTAGCGGATCTGCTGGCCGAAGGGCGGGGCGACGCGGCGCTGGACTGGTCTCGCGGGCGCGGCGATCACGAAGACATTGATATCGCCCTTCGTCGCCACAGGCTTGGTCTCGCGACAACGTTAGCGATCGGCGACCTTGCAGGCGCATTCTCGCTCGCGCAGGTTGTAACCGAGCTCAGCGGGTTTGCCGATTACGCGCTCGACGCAGCGATCCATGCAGCCATCGCCGAGCGCACTGGGGCAAAACGCGCTGACGGAATGATAGGCCTGGCGCTGGGCAAACAGGGCGCGCGCGAGCTCAACTATTCCTCAGACATCGACCCGATCCTGCTTTACGATCCGCAAACGCTTCCGCGCCGCGAGAGCGACGATCCCGGCGAGGTCGCGCAAAGATACGCTCGCCGGATCATCAAGATCTTGTCGCAAAACACCGCCGAAGGGTACGTCTTGCGGGTCGACCTCAGGCTCCGGCCCGCAGCCGAGATCAGCCCCCTCGTGGTGCCGCGCTCATCGGCGCTTACGCACTACCACGGGCAGGCGCTGGCGTGGGAGCGGGCTGCTTTCGTAAGGGCCCGCGCGGCTGCTGGCGATGTGGAGGCTGGTCGCGCGTTTCTCACGGAGATCGCACCCTTTGTCTGGCGACAGGGCCTAGACTTCGGGGCCATTCAGGAAATCCGCGACCTGACACTGCGTATCCGGCAAAGCCACGATGGACCAAGACGCCCCGGCCCCGGCTTCGATCTGAAACGCGGTCGCGGGGGCATTCGCGAGATCGAGTTCTTCGCTCAGACACATCAGCTCATCCATGGTGGCCGCGACACCTCGTTGAGGGTCAGGGGAACGCGAGAGGCGCTCGATGCGCTTGCTCAGGCGGGCCGTATCGACAACGACCATGCGCAGGTTCTGGGGGAAGGCTATGACCGACTTCGCGTGATCGAGCACCGATTGCAGATGTTGAACGATCGCCAGACCCACTCTCTTCCCGACGGTGCGGCGCTCGACAACGTCGCCCGGCTCGATGGAATGCGAAGCGCCGCCGATCTGGTCGAAGAGCTAACCGAGCTCACGCAGCGAACCGGGGCTGTCTATGATGAGCTTATCGGCGAGGAGAAGCGTTCGGTCCCCGTCCCCCCTGCGCCAAGCGAGCGCGCCGACGAATTGGCCCGGCTCGGCTTCGACAACCCGGAAAGCCTCGCTGCGCGGATCGAGGAATGGCGCGATGGCCGATATGCCGCGATCCGAAGCCCACAGGCGCTTGAGGCGTTCGATCGGATGCTGCCCGGCCTGCTGGAGGAAATCGCGAAGAGCGATGACCCCGAACGCGCGCTCGCTCGGTGGCAGGGTATTCTTGAGCGCACGACCTCCGCGATAAGGTTGTTTCACTTGCTGGCGGCGGAACCCGACATGCTCGGTCGTCTGGTTGCAGCCCTGACACTCTCGCCAACGCTCGCAGATGAATTGGCAAGGCGGCCCGAAACGCTAGATGTCCTGATCGATCGCGAGGCGATCCGGTTCGACAATGTCTTTGCAGAAACGCTCGAAGAAATGCGCAAGGGGCCAGAGCGCGATGACTACGAATCGCAGCTCGACTGCATCAGGCACAAAACCAGCGAGGCGCGCTTTACGCTTGGAGTGGGGCTGGTCACTGCGCAATACAAGCCGTCGCAGATCGGTGCGGCGCTTTCGCAAACCGCAGAAGCCGCGATCCATGTCGCCCGCGAAGCAGCGATGCGCGAATTTGCCCGGAAGCACGGCACCATCGAAAACAGCGAGCTGGTGATCGTCGGGCTTGGAAGGCTAGGGGGCGGGGCGCTGACCCATGCCTCGGATCTCGACATGATCTACCTGTTCACCGGAGAGTTTTCCGATCAGTCGGACGGGCCGAAACCACTTGGAGCAACGCTGTATTACAATCGCCTCGCCAGCCGGGTAAGCGCTGCGCTTTCTGTACCGACAGCGCAGGGCGTTCTGTACGAAGTCGACACGCGCCTGCGTCCGCAGGGCAAACAGGGCCCGCTTGCGGTCTCGGTCGAGGCTTTCGCCAAGTACCAACGCGAAAATGCCTGGACATGGGAGCATATGGCAATCAACCGCGCCCGGGTTCTTGCAGGGTCGGACGGTGCGCGTGCGCAGGTCGAAGCGGTTATTGCCGAGGTGCAATGCAAGGAGCGCGATCCCTCGGATCTTCGAAATGACGTACTCGGGATGCGTGCGGATATTGCCAAGCACAAACCGGCTCGCGGAGAACTTGACGTCAAGCTGCTGCGGGGCGGCCTGGTGGATGTCGAATTTCTCGTCCATTTCCTGCAACTGCGCCACGCAGCCAAGCTAGCAGGCGGCAATCCGCAGATGCTCGCGCCTGACTTTGCCAAGGCGATCCCTGCCCTGACGCAAGCCGGCCTAGTCGATGAGGCGCTGTGGCCCTCCTATGACCTTATGACCGACCTGCTGGTGGCAGGGCGTCTGCTGGCGCCCGAAGGATCGAAACCGCCACCTGCCGCGGCAAAAGCGCTTGCACGAGCGTGTCAGTGCGATAGCTACGCGGATCTCGTAGCCCGGCTCAATCAGGCGCGCGCAACCGTCGCGAAATGCTGGGCGCAAAGTTTCGAACAGATATTGGAGCTGGATTGATGAGCGATTTACCCCAGGCAGGCGATGCAATGCCCGATATCGAAATGGGCACTCCCGATGGTGGCACGGTCAAACCGTCCGATTTCAAGGGCAAGAAACTGGTCGTGTTCTTCTACCCGAAGGACAACACGCCGGGCTGCACCACCGAAGCAAAGGACTTCACGGCGCTAAAGAGCGAGTTTGACGCGGCTGGTGTCGAACTGCTCGGCGTCAGCAAGGATTCGGCCAAGAAGCACCAGAACTTCATCGCGAAACATGACCTTAAGACGCCGCTGGCGACCGATGCCGAAGAGGATGGTCTGTCCGACGCGCTTGGTATCTGGACCGAGAAGCAGATGTACGGGAAGACCTATATGGGCATGGTGCGCACCACCTATCTCGTCGGCACTGACGGCACGATTGCGCAGGTCTGGAACAAGGTGAAGGTCAAAGGTCACGCCGAGGAAGTGCTGGCCGCTGCCAAGGCGCTCTAGGTTCTCGTGCAAACTGTTGCATCAGCTGTTCGGGCCGCGCTGCTGACGGGGCAGCCGCGTGCCAAATGCTTTGCCGCGCGTGATGTCGCGCGCCGCTGGCGACGAGGCGAACTGGCGTTTGAATTTGACGTCTCGATGCCTGCCGAGCCGGCGCGACCTGACCATCCCGAGCTGCTGCCTCCCAACCGCATGCCGAAACGCGGCAAGTTCGGATCGGAGCGCGGACGCATCGCCTTGTGGCACAGCCTTGCCCATATCGAATTCGTCGCGATCGACCTCGCGCTCGATATGGCGGGCCGGTTCGGAGCGCAGATGGGACGAGAGTTTGTCTCGGACTTTCTATGGGTTGCCGCTGACGAGGCGATGCATTTCGCGCTGCTGGCGCGCAAGCTGGAGAGCTTGGGCAGCCGCTATGGCGAACTGCCAGCCCATGGCGGCCTGTGGCAGGCAGCGCATGACACGCGTCACGACGTCGCGGCCCGTCTTGCCGTGGTACCGATGGTTCTCGAAGCGCGCGGTCTGGACGTCACTCCTGCCACGCTTGAGCGCGTGCGCGGTGCAGGAGACGAGCATGGCGCGAAGATTCTCGCTCGTATCCTTGACGACGAGATTCGCCATGTCGGCTTTGGCACCAAGCACTTTTTACGAGTGGTCGATTCTGCGGGTCAGGAGCCATCCGAAGCGTGGAAAACGCTGGTGAGCACCTACTTTCGCGGGCCTATTAAGCCGCCGTTTAACGACTCAGCCCGTCTTGCAGCCGGTTTGTCGCGGGACTTTTATGAAGGAGTTGCGCATTAACGAATCGCACCGATAACTGACCCCACACGAAGGCGCAGGGACAGCCTTTACAAATTTGCATACGCTTCTGGGACCACGAAGGTTCCATGAAAAACAGAAAAAATTTAGCGTGTGCTTCAGACTAATGGCGATAACGCCAGTCAGGACCGGGTCATTATGATTTCGCGCTTTTCGCGACCAGTTTCCAAGATCGCCGCTGCATTTTGCGCCGCCGCGGGCTTGATGGCAGCAAGCCCTGCGCTTGCGAACACTTCGACCAACGCCGCCGCCGCCGACATGGCAGAGCCAGCGCTTGAAGCTCAGGACGAAGGTTTCGCCAACAACGATGAACGCTTCACCGAGCTTTTCGCAAGCTGGTCCGCGCTCGATAACAAGGGCCCGCAGGCATCAGGCATCGCCCCAACCGTGCTCGAACGCTCGGTCGTCTCGATCCCGTCACGCATGCCGCTCGAAGGCGCTCGTCTGAGCAGTGGGTACGGAATGCGCAACCATCCGGTTCTGCGCCGCCGCCGCGCTCACAATGGCGTCGATCTCGCCGCGCCCACCGGCACGCCGATTTACGCGACCGCAGACGGTATCGTTGGCCGCGCCGACTGGTTCTCGAGCTACGGCCTCTACATCAGCATCGACCACGGCGCCGATCTCGAAACGCGCTATGCACACATGTCCCGCCTCGCGGTTGCCGCTGGTGACCGTGTCAGGAAAGGCGATGTGATCGGCTATGTCGGTTCGACGGGCCGTTCGACCGGGCCGCACCTGCACTATGAAGTGCGCGTAGATGGGGTTGCGGTTAATCCGATTCCCTATATGGTGGAGACCGAAGAGCAGATCCAGATGGCCGAGGAACGCAGCGACATGCTGCCGGGACGCCGCCGGATCGGCGCTGGCGGACCCTAAGCCGCACTGAACAGATTGCCCGCCTGGAAGCGGGTCGGACATTGGAGAGGGTGTCCGAGTATAGGCGGCGGGTTTTCCCGCCGCCTTTTTTTGCGCGCGCAGTCTGCCCGCTGTGCAGCGGCATTCAGTCTCCTTCTTGCAACCGATTTCGCTTGAGTGGCTCTCCCGCCTCGCTAATCTTGTGTCCGAGAGAGAAGCGCAGTCCCTCGTCGAGCGGGCGAGGCGCTGCAGATGGGAGAGAACATGAGCATGCATCCGATCGCGCACGCCGCGAACCGTCCTGACCACCCGGCTGTCATCATGGCCGGAAGCGGCGAGCAGATGACGTTCAAGCAGATGGACGAGGCCGCCAACCAGTTCGCCCAGTTGCTCCGCGCGAAGGGATTGCATGAGGGAGATGCGTTTGCCGTCCTGCTTGAGAACCGGATCGAGTTCTTCACTCTCATCTGGGGGTCGCAGCGCGCGGGCACGATGCTTGTGCCGATCTCCACGCGCCTTACCGCTCCCGAGGTCGCTTACATCATCAAGGATGCAGAGGCGAAGATCCTCATCACCTCGACCCACTATGCCGATGTGCTTGCGGGCGTCCGCGGCGAGCTTCCCGATCTCGAAGTCCTGATCGCCGATGGTGGCGGAGACGAGGACTTCGCGAGCGCGCTTGCCGCGCAGCCCACCGATCCCATCGCCGACCAGAGCGCGGGCGTGGTGATGCTCTATTCCTCCGGCACGACCGGGCGGCCCAAGGGCATCCGGCCCGCCCCTCCCGAAGATCCCGACGTGCAGGCGGCGATCCCGCTCATGGGCCTTGCGATCATGGGAGCAGGCATGCCGACCGACGGATCGATGGTCTATCTCTCGCCCGCCCCGCTCTATCACGCAGCGCCCATCGGCTGGGCTTCGACCGTGCACCGGCTCGGCGGGACCGTGGTGGTGATGGAGAAGTTCGAACCCGAGGCTGCACTGAAGGCGATCGAGACCTACAGGATCACCGACAGCCAGTGGGTGCCGACGCATTTCGTGCGCTTCCTCAAGCTCGATCCCGAAATCCGCACCCGCTACGACCTCTCCAGCCATCTGCGCGCGCTTCACGCTGCCGCGCCGTGCCCCGTTCCGATCAAGCGCGAGATGATCGAGTGGTGGGGGCCGATCATCAACGAGTACTATGCCGGTTCCGAAGGCATCGGCATGACGCTGGTCAAGAGCCCCGAATGGCTCACCCACCCCGGCAGCGTCGGTCCCGCGATCTACGGCACGCTCCACATCTGCGGCCCCGATGGCGAGGAGGTCGCGGCGGGCACTGACGGGCTGATCTACTTCGAGAACGCGCTGCTGCCGACCTATCACAACGACCCCGACAAGACGAAGGACGCCATGCATCCCAAGGGCTGGATGACGCTGGGCGAC
Organism: Erythrobacter sp. KY5; assembly: GCF_003264115.1. Taxonomy (NCBI): domain Bacteria; kingdom Pseudomonadati; phylum Pseudomonadota; class Alphaproteobacteria; order Sphingomonadales; family Erythrobacteraceae; genus Erythrobacter; species Erythrobacter sp. KY5. The sequence continues at coordinate 580,529 of NZ_CP021912.1, forward strand.
ATCGGGCATGTCGATGATGATGGCTTCCTCTATCTCACCGATCGCAAGAGCCACATGATCATCTCGGGCGGGGTCAACATCTACCCGCAAGAGATCGAGAACCTGCTGGTGACGCATGACAAGGTCATGGATGCCGCCGTGATCGGCGCACCCGATCCTGACCTTGGCGAGAAGGTGGTCGCGGTGGTGCAACCGATGACGATGGACGAGGCGGGCGAAGCGCTCGAAGAGGAGCTGCGCGACTTCCTTGCGCCGAACCTCAGCCGCGTGAAGATGCCGAGGCTCTTCGACTTCCGCCCTGAGCTTCCGCGCGAAGCGAACGGCAAGCTGTACAAGCGCGAGCTGCGCGATGAGTTCGCCGCTAAGGCGTCAGAGAGCGCGCAAGGGTGAGCGAGCCTGCCGCCCTTGCGCCCGACGTGGCGCGCGCCATCATCGCGCCGGAAAGCTATGCGAGGTGGGACCCGCTGCTCGACTTGTTCGACCGGCTTCGCGAGGACAGCCCGGTCGCCAAGATCGTCGCCGAGGATGACAGCTTTGAGCCGTTCTGGCTCATCACTCGATACGAAGACATGATGCGCATCTCGAAGGACAACGCCACCTTCCTCAACAACCCGCGCCCCGTCGTCTTCTCCACCCGTCAGGCGACCGAGTTCAGCCGCGCGGCGACGGGGTCGGACATGCTGGTCGATTCGCTGGTGGTCTTCGATGCGCCGATCCACCCCAAATACCGCAAGCTCACGCAAGACTGGTTCATGCCGCGCAACCTGAGGCAGATCGAAGATGAGATCCGCGCGCTTGCCCACCAGACGGTCGACCGCATGGTCGAGGCGGGGCCCGAACTCGACTTCGTGAAGGAGGTCGCCGGGCCATACCCCTTGCGCGTCGTCATGCAGATCCTCGGCGTCCCGCCCGAGGATGAGCCGCGCATGCAGATGCTCACCCAGCAGCTGTTCGGCGGGCAGGATGCCGATCTCTCGGGTACTGGCATCGAGAACATGTCGCCCGAGCAGGTCGTGCAGCTCGTCGCCGGGGCCGTGACCACGTTCGAGGACTACTTCGCCAAGCTTGCGGAAGAGCGCCGAGCCAACCCGACCGACGATGTCGCAAGCGTGATCGCCAACGCCACCGTCGATGGCAAGCCTCTGCCGCCGCGCGACATGGCTGGCTACTACATCATCGTTGCGACTGCCGGGCACGATACGACCAGCGCATCGACTGCGGGTGCGATGATGGCGCTGGCGAACGATCCTGCGCAGTTCGCAAAGGTGAAGGCCGACCGCTCGTTCCTTCCCGGTATCGTCGAGGAGGCGATCCGCTGGACCAGCCCGGTGCAGCACTTCATGCGCACCGCTGCCGAGGATGTCGAAGTGGGCGGGCAGCTGATCCGCAAGGGCGACTGGATGATGATCAACTATGTCGCCGCCAATCACGACCCCGCCCAATTCGACAATCCGCGCCGCTTCGACGCCGCGCGTTCGCCCAATCGGCACCTCGCTTTCGGGGCGGGTGCGCATCAGTGCCTTGGCCTGCATCTGGCGCGGCTTGAGATGCGGCTGCTCTTCGAAGCTTTGCTCGACCGGGTCGAGGCGATCGAGCCAGCGGGCGAAGCGCGGCGCGCGAACAGCACCTTTGTCGGCGGGCTCAAGACGCTGCCCGTGCGCATAACGGCAAGCTGATTCGCATACCTTGGTGTCTTGCCACGCCACCCGCGCCCTCCACCCTTCCACCCGGATTGTGTCCCGGTAGGCTCCGGGTGGAAGGGTGGAGGGCGCGGGTGGCCCGGTCCGATCCGGGGCAAGAAGTGGACCGCATGTTACACGGTCCAGGGGCAAAACCGCGATTGTGTCACTCTGGCTGCAAAAAGTGTCGCTGTAGCGGCCAAAAGTGTCACCATAGCCTCCGAAACCGTAACTCTGCGCGCGCGTAATCCCACGCGCGGCGTTCAGGTCGGGGCGAGCCGCCTTTACCAATCCAGAAGCAAGCGCGTGCCAGGGTCTCATGCACCCGGCCTATCAAGCGGCTTCGATGTAGGAAAATCAGGGCCAGCTGCGAAGTGAAGCGCAATGCCTAAGCCCCCGATATGGGGAGCGCTGCGCAACATTACAAGGTATATGCACAAGAAAAAGGTTCAATCACGAATTATTGCGCTGCAATATACGATTTATCTGTCTTTTTCACACAACATGTGTTAATCGACAATTCATGGGAAAAGTTTGGAAACGCTTCGCATTTAACTGCTGCGGAGCCGCGAATTCGACTATGCTGGTCGAGGGAATCGGCTGCGTTTGTAGCGCTGACGCGAGGGCTTCTTGGGAGGGAGTGCTCACATGACTTTGCTGGAACCGCACAACCTGCCTTTTGCAGGCGCTGCGATCCTCTTGATCTTCATCGCGCTCGCACAGGTGATCGGGATGGGCGACATGTTCGAGGGCGCGGATGCCGATCTCGACCTCGATGTCGATGCCGACGGGCTTGAGCCCAGCGGGTTCTTCGCCTCGCTGGTCAGCCTGCTCGGGATTGGACGTGTGCCGTTCCTGATCTGGCTCGCCATGCTGCTGTTCGTCTTCGCCGCAATCGGTGTCGCGGGGCAGCAGGGCCTGATCGAGACGATGGGCGCGCCTGCTCCTATGTGGCTCGCCGCGCCGGTGGCCGCAGCGGTCGCGCTGCCGGTGACAGGGGCGCTCACCCGTCCGCTCGCCCGCCTGCTCCCGCAGGATGAAACCAGTGCGGTCGGGTTAGACAGCCTCGTGCGCCGCGATGCCGAGATACAGATCGGCAGCGCACGCGCAGGCAGCCCGGCGCGCTCAAAGGTGATCGACCGCCACGGCCACCCGCATTTCGTCATGGTCGAACCGCATGACCCCAGCGCCGTCCTGACCGAAGGTGAGACCGTCATGCTGGTGCGCCGCGAGGGCGAGACATTCTACGCCGTTCAATACGAAAACCCGATGCTGGCCCTGAACTAGACGCCGCCGGGATCAATCACACGCCGCGCGCTCCCCGACAGCACGCGCGGTTCACCAAACAGGAGGGAAAATGGAAAACTTAATCGATCTTGCAATCTGGATTGGCCTCGGCTTTCTGGTATTGCTCATCATCTTCGTCGTGCTCACCAGCCTTTATCGCCGCGCGTCCAAGGAAATCGCTTTCGTGCGAACCGGCGTCGGCGGTGAAAAAGTCGTGATGAATGGCGGCGCGCTGGTGCTGCCGGTGTTCCACGAAACCATGCCGGTGAATATGAACACGCTGGTTCTCGCGGTCGTTCGCCGCGATGGCGAGGCGCTGATCACGCTCGACCGCCTGCGCATCGACGTGAAGGCGGAATTCTACGTCCGCGTTCGGCCCGATGCGGGCGCCATCGCGATGGCCGCGCAAACGCTGGGCCAGCGCACGATGCAGCCCGATGCCCTGAAGGATCTCGTCGAAGGAAAGTTCGTCGACGCGCTGCGCTCGGTCGCGGCGGGGATGACCATGAACGAGCTGCACGAACAGCGCGCCGACTTCGTCCAGAAGGTGCAGCAGGTTTCGTCCAACGACCTCGCGATGAACGGTCTGGAGCTGGAATCGGTCTCGCTCACCGGGCTCGACCAGACCAGCATCGAGCATTTCAACGCCAACAACGCCTTCGATGCCGAGGGTCTGACCAAGCTCACCGAACAGATCGAAGCGCGCAAAAAACTGCGCAACGATATCGAGCAGGACACCCGCGTCCAGATGGAGAGCAAGAACCTCGAAGCCGACCAGAAATCGTTCGAGATCGGGCGTGACACCGAATATGCCCGCCTTCAGCAAGAGCGTGAGGTCGAGGTGCGCCGTGCATCGCAAATGTCCGAAATCGCCCGCGAACAGGCCGAGCGTCAGCGCGAGGCAGATGCTGCCCGGATCGAAGCGAAGAAGCAGGTCGATGCCCAGCAGATCGAGGCAGACCGTCTCGTTGAAGAGGCACGCATTGACCAGCAGCGCGCGCTCGAAATCGCCCGGCAGGAACAGCAGATCGCTGTCCAGAACAAGTCGCGCGAGGAAAGCCAGGCCAAGGCCGAAGCCGACGAAGCGCGCGCCAAGGCGGTCGAAGCCGAGGAGCGGGTCGTCACTTCGCGTGAAAGCGAAATCGCCGAGCGTCAGAAGAAAATCGAACTGATCGAGGCTGCAAAGCAGGCAGAGCGCGAAGCCATCGGCATCAAGGTCGAGGCCGAGGCCGAGAAAGACGCCGCGACCAACCGCGCCGAGGCAGCAAGGCTCGAAGCCAAGGGTCAGGCCGACGCCGAAGTGCTGCGCGCCGAAGCCGACCGCATCCGCTTCGAGGTTGAGGCAGCCGGTCAACAGGCGATCAACGAGGCGGCCAACATCCTCTCGATGGACCAGATCAGCCTCCAGACCAAACTCGCTCTGCTCAAGGTCCTGCCAGAGGTCATCCGCGAAAGCGCGAAACCGATGGAAGCGATCGACAGCATCAAGATCGTGCAGGTCGATGGGCTCACCAATGGCGGCGGCGGATCGAACGGATCGGGCGCTGGCGGTGCAAGGAGTGGCGGTTCGGGTAACCTTGCCACCGACGCGGTATCAGCCGCTCTCGCCTACCGTGCGCAGGCGCCGGTTCTCGACGGGTTGATGAAGGAACTGGGCCTTGACGGCTCGTCCATCGGCGGCCTTGCCAAGGGTGCGGCCGACACGGTGCAGGAACCAGCCAACGACAAGTCGCTGACGCAGATCATGGCCGACGTCGCCGAGCAGGTGCAGGAAGCCGAAAAGCAAATCGGCGGGGACGACGAGCGCACGGAAGACGCCGCCGAATAAACCGCGCCATTCGCGCTTGAAGGACGGGGCTCGTCATGGCGGGCCCCGTTTCGTTTTGAACTAGCCGAGCAGCCTCTGGGCCATTTCGCGCACTTCTGCACCCATGTCCTCACGTTCCAGCGCGAGCGCCAGTGTCGCCTCGACAAACCCGAGCTTGCTTCCGCAATCGTACCGGTTGCCATCGAAGGTCACGGCGTGGAAGGGCTGGGTGCCGATCATCTTCGCCATTGCGTCGGTCAGCTGGATCTCGCCGCCTGCGCCTTTTTCCTGGTCTTCGAGTACCCGCATGACTTCGGGCTGGAGGATGTAGCGGCCCGAGACGATCTTGTTCGACGGGGCTTCGGCCACCGGGGGCTTTTCGACAAGGCCCGTCACTTCGGTGAGCGCTCCGTTCTGCGCGCCCGGCGCGATGACGCCGTAGCTGGAGACCTCCTCCATCGGCACTTCGAGGACGCTGATGAGGTTGCCGCCGGTTTCCTCATAGGCATCGACCATCTGCTTCATGCAGCCTGTCCCGCCCTTCTTGCCGATCATCAATTCGTCGGGAAGGAAGATCGCGAAGGGTTCATCGCCCACGATGCCGCGCGCGCACCAGATCGCGTGGCCAAGGCCCAGAGGCACCTGCTGGCGCACGGTGATGATGTCGCCCGGCGTCGCGCGCGTCGGGTCGAGCACCGACATGTCCTTACCGCGCTCGCTCATTGTGTCTTCAAGCTCGTAGGCGACATCGAAATGCTCGACGATGGCGGTCTTGCCGCGCCCGGTCACGAAGATCATCTGTTCGATCCCCGCCTCGCGCGCTTCGTCCACAGCGTACTGGATCAGCGGACGGTCGACGATCGGGAGCAATTCCTTCGGTATCGCCTTGGTGGCTGGCAGGAACCGTGTGCCGAGCCCTGCGACGGGGAAGACGGCTTTCTTGATCGGCTTAAGTGACATGAAAGTGAACTCTCTTCGAACTGGTGCGTTTCAAGCGTCGTCGGTCACGTGCCCTGCTGAAACTGCAAGGTCAATGAAAGGCCTCCCAAACGCGCTCTTTGTTGCTGGCAATTGTTGCAGGTCAGTTGCGCAGACCGCCCGTTACGCTAAGGAACTGCGCCATGGACAAACTCATCATCAAGGGCGGGAAACGCCTGTCGGGCACCATTCCCATCTCCGGTGCCAAGAATGCCGCTCTCACGCTCATCCCTTGCGCGCTGTTGACCGAAGAGCCGCTGACGCTTCGCAACCTGCCGCGCCTCGCTGATATCGATGGCTTTCAGCACCTGATGACCCAGTTCGGCGTTTCGACCGGTATTCGCGGCAAACGCCCCGAAGAGTTCGGCCGCGTCGTCACTTTCGAAGCGTCGCGGATCACCTCGAACGTTGCGCCCTATGACCTCGTTCGCAAGATGCGCGCCTCGATCCTTGTGCTGGGGCCGATGCTGGCGCGCACGGGTGAGGCGACCGTGTCGATGCCCGGCGGCTGCGCCATCGGCAATCGCCCGATCGACCTGCACCTCAAGGCTCTCGAAGCGTTCGGCGCGGATATCGAACTCACCCAAGGTTACGTCAAAGCCTCCGCCCCCGACGGCGGATTGCCGGGAGGCGATTTCGACTTTCCCGTGGTCAGTGTCGGCGCGACGGAAAACGCGCTCATGGCGGCGGTCCTTGCCAACGGCACGAGCCGCCTGACCGGTGCTGCGCGCGAGCCGGAGATTGTCGACCTGTGCAATCTGCTGACCGCGATGGGCGCGGAGATCGAAGGGATCGGCACGTCCGATCTGACCATTTATGGCGTAAAGCGCCTCAACGGCGCGACCTACAAGGTCATGCCGGACCGGATCGAGGCGGGCTCCTATGCCTGCGCTGCGGCAATCACAGGCGGCGAAGTGCGCCTTGATGGTGCGCGCGCCGGTGACATGATTTCCTCGCTCGCCGCCCTGCGCAAGATCGGTATCGAGGTTGAGGACGACGCCAAGGGCGTGACGATTAAGGCCAACGGAGCCTTGAAGCCGGTCGATCTGACGACCGCCCCGTTCCCCGGCCTTGCCACCGACATGCAGGCGCAGCTGATGAGCCTGCTTTGCAAGGCCCATGGCACCAGCGTTCTGACCGAAACGATCTTTGAAAACCGTTTCATGCATGTGCCGGAGCTGACCCGGATGGGAGCGGACATTTCGACCGAGGGGCGCATCGCCATCGTCAAGGGCCCTGCCGAGCTGACCGGTGCCGAAGTCATGGCGACCGACCTTCGCGCCTCGATGAGCCTCATCATCGCAGGCCTTGCAGCCAAGGGCGAAACACAGGTGCGCCGGATCTATCACCTCGATCGCGGATATGAACGGCTGGAAGAAAAACTCCAGCTCGTCGGCGCCGATATCGAGCGTGTCAGCGACGATTGATCGAGCACCCTAAATTTGGAACTTTTCGGGGCGGATGCGACTTCATTTGGGTAAGAACTCAATTGGAGAACCCCCATGCTCGCTAAACTCGCACTCCTCGGCGCGGTCGGCTTTGCCGGCTACAAGCTCTACCAGAACTCGCAGGTCGACCAGAACGGCGTCGCCTTCGCTGATGGAGAGCCCAAGGGCGCATTTCGCAATGCGGGTGCCGAGGCAACCGGCACGAAAGGCGACACCATGACCGATCAGGACGAAGCGCTCGACGCGACCTTTCCTGCCAGCGACGCCACCGCCAAATACTAAGCCCCGGCTTTTCCAAGAGCGCGTTCAGGGCACGTTGGTGACCAGCCAGACCCGGATCGCACTGGCGAGACCGGGCGGCGTCACTGACCTGATCCGCTCGGCATCGATCTTTGCGACAAGTGCGCTGAGCGCCATATCCTCACGGATAGCGGCTTCCTTGAGCATGTCCCAGAACAAGGGCTCAAGGCTGATCGACGTCTTGTGCCCGTCAATCGCGACCGAGCGTTTGACCGGCGGGTGATACGCCGCACCCGAAGTTTCGCCGCCGCTCACTTATAGTGCTCGCGCCGGTCGGAAAATGTGCGCACGCGCTTGCGCCATGCGCGATAGCTGCCCGGCTTGAGCCGCGAACGCATGAGCGCCTTTACGTCCTTCTCTGCGAGGCCAAACTGATCTTCGATCTGCGAAAAGCGCACGTGATCGCTCAGCGCCATTTCGACGACGGCGCTTTGCTGGGCTTCGGAAAGGGCGCGGGATTGGCTGGGCAAGGCGTGTTCCTGAAAATGCGGGCGGCTGGCAGGTGGCATCAATACATACGAAGCGGGGGCGCGGTAATCTGCATAAATTGTCTCGCGAGTTCACGCAGGTTCTTACACGCTCTCAGGCAAACCCCAGAAAATTTGGGGTGGTTTGCGGCCTGTTACTGACCCTACAAGACGGCATGTCGGACTGCCTCAAATCACTCACCGAAAAGGAAAAAGAAACACTGCGTCTGATGGCACGCGGCCATGATGCGAAGTCGGCCGCGAGCGAGCTTGCCCTGTCGGTGCATACGATTAACGAAAGGCTGCGCAACGCACGGCGCAAGCTGGATGTCACATCGAGCCGCGAGGCCGCGCGCATCCTGCTCGAAAGCGAGACAGCTGCCTTGGCGGGCACCCCCAAAAATTCTGCATACGAACAAATCGGGGATGCGCCGGACACCGACACCAGAGATCATTCCTCCAATACGAAACACAGGCCCAACCGGGCCGCTTGGATAGGAGGAGCTATTGTGATTATTTTAGCCATCGGCTTAGCGTTCGCAGCCATGTCCGCAGATCATTTGACCGAGGACACTCCTCGTACTGGGTTTTCGCAAGACGGTGCGGCCAACCAAGCCTGCGATGATGAATTGTCGGCATGGCTTTCGATGCTGATAGGAGCTGCCGAAGTCGGACCAGATGGAACGGTTGCGCTCCGATATCCCGTCGGTGATCCGAGGTTCCTGAATGCGAACAGCGGAAGATACTGGCAAATTTCGACTCGTGAACAGGCTGACTTTGCCTCACGCTCGCTTTGGGACAAGCGCCTGGATGCCGATTGGGAGAACGCTTCTAAGGAGACAAGGTTCTTTGACACGGACGAATTGGGAGAAGAGCAATTGAGAAAGGTGGACCGCATTCTTCGCCTTGCTGGAAGCGAGACCGATTGGCTTTTCATGATCGCGGTAAAATGCTCCAGCAGTGTCACCTCGGAACATTAGGAGTGAGGCGTGAGCCTCGAGCTCTATTCGATCAAGCCGCGCGCGCCTTGCGCAAAAGCTTGGCGAAGCCGCTTGAGCGTGTTTGGTCGAACGGCTGGAGGTGAAGCGCGCAGCGCGCCAGTTCTTCGGTGTCGATCGGATGCTGAAACTGGATGCCGTATCGGCCATTCTCGTTCCAGCGAACCTGAGCAAGCTGTGCAGGCAGCCCGTCGAGCTCAAAAGTGATCAGCCGCCCGAGCTTGAGTTCGGCTTGACTCGCCACTTTCGCTCCTTCGCAGCTGAGGTCCACCAACCGCGCATCGATGCGCTGGCGCGCGTCCTGAATGCGGACATTGCCGGTCATGTTGAGGCGAAGCGGGCGAGAGGGGTGCGGCGATTGTTCGCGCAGGAATTCCTCGACCGTGATCTCGCCGCCGAATTGATATCCCGCCTGTCGCTGGCTGGTCCAGACACGCTCAACCGGGTAGGTCAGATCATTGGACAGCTGCAGCAACGTGCGCTTTTCGGGCGGGACGGGGTGAGCAAAGCCAAGCCCCACGCCCAGTGAAGACACATCGCGAATAAGGCATAGATACTCGCCCGACTGGCAAACCAGCTTGGCACGGCGAAGCAGCAAGGAGGCGCGCTTTGCGGCCCTCACTTCTTCTCCCGACCATGCCTGCTTACCGTGTTCCACGCTTGCACCCCCTGGTTCTTGGTAAAGATCCCGGCCCGGTTCGTAATAATTTCTAAGTGAAAATAACGAGGGTTGGTTAAGAATTCGCTAAGAGCGGCCTCGCTCGCCGCCATGATGATTTGGGAACCGTGTCCGTCAACAGCCGTAAGTCTGGTATGGACATTCAACGCGACATTGAAAATTACCGCCTCAGCAAACCTTCGCGCCTTGGGCGGGGGATTGAACGCTTTACCCACCCCTTTGGCAAAACGCTGGCCGGGCTCGTGCCGGACACTGTGATCCGCGCGGTCATCAAGGGCATCGACCAGGCGGTGGCGATCCCGCAATTGATGACTTTCGACCATGACGTGCACGACATCGAAGCCGCGCATCACGCTGCACGCAAGGTGAGCCGCGCGGCGCAAGGGGTCAGCGCTTCGACCGGCGCGGCAGCGGGATTGGGCGGCGCCGTTTCGATGACTGCCGATATTCCGGCGACGATGGCCATCGCCTTGCGGACGATCCGCGATACGGGGCGCGCGTTCGGTTTCGACGGCGAAGGTCCGGAAGAAAAGATTTTCCGGCTTCAGATACTGGAGCTTGCGACACTCGACGACCCTGATGTGCGGCGCGATCGTATCGCGGATCTCGAAGCGCAGATCGACCCCAACGGGCATCTCAAATCTGCAAAGGGCGACGACATTTTCGGCGTGGTGGATCAGGCGGTCGAACGCATTTCGCGTGCGCTCGCCTTCGCCGCGTTCCGAAGCCGTGCAGGCATGCTCGTTCCGGTGGCGGGCTCTATCGTCGGCGGTCTCGTCAACTCATCGTTTCAGGCCGATATCGGCAAGGCGGCGCGCTTCGCATTTCAGGTGCGCGCTTTGAAACGCGCTGAGATGATCGAAGGCTGACCGCCGCCTTCCCCCGCCTCAATACATGTGCTGACCACCGTTGATGCTCATGGTCGAGCCGGTCATGAAGGCGCCGTTGTTTGACGTGAAAAAGGCCACGCCGCGGGCAATTTCCTCGGCCTGACCGAGACGGCCGACCGGGATCTTGGCGACGATCTTCTCAAGCACCGGCTCCGGCACGGCGGCGACCATGTCGGTGTCGATATATCCCGGCGCGATGGCGTTGACTGTCACGCCGAATTTTGCGCCTTCCTGTGCGAGCGCCTTGGTAAAGCCGTGAATGCCCGATTTGGCGGCGGCGTAGTTCACCTGACCATACTGGCCCGCCTGCCCGTTGATCGAGCCGATATTGACGATCCGGCCCCATTTCCTCTCGCGCATGCCGGGGAAGGTGGCCTTTGCCATGTTGAAGCACCCGCCAAGGTTCACGCGCATGACGTCGTTCCAGTCGTCAAAGCTCATCTTGTGAAGCGTGCCGTCACGCGTGATGCCGGCATTGTTGATGACGATATCAACCTCGCCATATTCGTCGGCAACTCTGGCGCATCCATCGAGGCACGCTTCGTGATCGCCCACATCCCACTTCATGGAGGGGATGCCCGTCTCCTCGGTGAAGGCAGCGGCGGCGTCATCGTTGCCGCCATAATTGGCGATGACCGTGTGGCCTTGCCGCTTGAGGCGCTGGCAAATGGCCTCCCCGATCCCGCGCGTGCCGCCCGTGACGATTGCTACCCGGCCCATAATTCCTCTCCCTGATTTTGTCTGCGCGCGAGCGTAGCGGTGCCGTAGCGTCAGGCAACAAAAAACCCCGCCGAAGCAGGGTCTTTCATACCAATGTCGTAGGCGCGCACGGCGCGCGGCGCGATCAGAACTTGATCTGAGTGCCTACGTAAACAGCCTGGCTGTCCTGAACCGAATTCGTGAGCGGGGCGAGGCGGTCGCGTTCCTGCGACAGGCGGACACCTGCGGTCACGTCGAGATTGCGCGAAAGGCGGAACGAGCCGCCGACATCCACGGTCTGCGAACGGATGGCATCAAGCGTGTTGGGCGAACGGCCAGCGATGGCCTCATCCTCAAGCTCGATCCGGGGTTGCAAACGGCTGGGCTTGTCTTCGCGGGTCGGCTGCGACGGCGCGAAATCGGCCAGGTCTGGCATTTGCAGATCGCTGAGCGTTTCGCGCAGCGCCGGCTGGCGACCCGAAACTGTGGCCGCAGGGGCGGGCGTACGGGCAAAGCTCTGATAACCGCGCGCGGTGCCCAGGTTGAAACGGCTTGCCTGAAGACCGGCGATACCGGGGCCATTGCCCGGAATGCCGTCTGTCGTCGGACGTATCGAAATGGCGCGCGCTGTCTCATTGTCGACGCGAACCGCCACGGTCACGGTGCGTTCGCTGTCCCTTGCGTTCACGCCCACCGGGGTGAAGCGAATTCCACGTTCGCGCGCTTTTTGTGCGACGCGCGCGGCAAGTTCGGGATCGACAGATGCGGGCGTGAAGACGTCGAACGCGCTTGTGCGCGGGCCGCGATCCTCACTGGCGAGGCTGACCACGGCAAGGCCAGTGCTCGGCAAGGCGAGCAAGAGCGCGCCGGCCACGCCAAGCAGCGGCAGCCGGGGCTGCTTTGTCGCTGTCTGTGTGTCCTTACGTGCCATCTTCAGCCCTGTTTATGTTCGAGTATTCTACGCTTGCCTTGCAGGTTAGATCCGGGGTTTCCCGAAAACTTTTCAGACCAGATCGAGCCTTAACTTGCGCTGAGCGGGCCCCGACTCGCTATCGATAGATTAGAATTATGACAGTTGTTGATAGGTGTGTGACAATCAAAAGCGCAATCATTTCGGTGATTTCTCCTCCGCTTAGCGCAAGACCTGTTGCGCCCAGCACACAGACTCGTTCTCACTTCTGCGAAGAATCGCCCCCGAGTCGCTTCCGATTCGGTTCAGCGCAGATACAGCGCGAGAGGCCAATTCTGCGGCTCACCCGTGAGGCCTTGCCGCAGGCGAGTGCCGGGTCTAGAGCAGGCTCCACGCCAAATGAGGGACATGTTTTTCCAGTGACACGCCGTATTTCTGCACTTGCCACACCGATCCGTCTCACCGCTGCGCTTGGCGCGCTCGGCCTGCTCGCCGCATGCGGTGGCAACGAACGTCCCCGCACCGAACTTGCCGCAGCGCAATTGAACACGATCGGGGTCAACGCCTATCTGTGGCGCGGCGCGCTCGAAACGCTCAGCTTTGCTCCATTGGCTTCGGCTGACAGCGCTGGCGGCGTGATCGTAACCGACTGGTATGCGAACCCTTCGAACCCCAACGAGCGGGTGAAGGTGACCGTGACCATCCTCGACCAAGACCTGCGCGCTGATGCCTTGCGCGTTTCGGCCAGCCGTCAGGTTGTCGAAGGCGCTGGCTGGGTCGATGCACCCGTGCAGGCGGCAACCGTCCAGAAACTTGAGGATATCATCCTCACCCGTGCCCGCGACCTGCGCCGCAAAGCGCTTGCCGGCTAAACAAACCTTGCGCCCTACCGAGGGCGCGCTAGCGGTTTTTCATGACTGACACTCGATTCGATCCGTCCATCGCCGACGGGCGCTGGCAAGTTGCGTGGGAGAAGGCCGGGACCTTCACGGCCAACTCCGACAGCGACAAGCCCAAGAGCTACATCCTCGAGATGTTTCCTTATCCTTCGGGGCGCATCCACATGGGCCACGTGCGCAACTACACGATGGGCGACGTACTAGCGCGCTACAAGGCGATGCGCGGTTTCGAAGTGCTTCACCCGATGGGCTGGGACGCGTTCGGCATGCCGGCCGAAAACGCCGCGATGGAAAAGAAGGTCCATCCGGGGACATGGACCTATGCCAATATCGAGGCGATGAAAGCGCAGTTGAAGCGCATAGGTTTCGCGCTCGACTGGACCCGCGAATTCGCCACCTGCGACGCCGAATATTACGGCCACGAACAGGCACTGTTCCTCGACATGTACGAAGCTGGGCTCGTCTATCGCCGCTCATCCGAGGTCAACTGGGACCCGGTCGACATGACCGTTCTGGCAAACGAGCAGGTCATCGACGGCAAGGGCTGGCGATCGGGCGCGGAAGTCGAAAAGCGCAAGCTCGATCAATGGTTTCTGAAAATTACCGACTTTGCGCAAGGATTGCTTGACGGCCTTGATGAGCTTGAAGATTGGCCTGACAAGGTAAAACTGATGCAGGAAAACTGGATCGGTAAGTCCTCGGGCCTCGAATTCTCGTTCCAATTGTCGAATGGCGAGACCCTGCCGGTCTACACGACGCGCCCCGATACGATCTTCGGCGCAAGCTTCGTCGCGGTCGCTGCCGATCACCCGATTGCGCACGCTGTAGCGCAAGAGGACCCGCTTGCCGCTGCGTTCATCGAGGAATGCAAAAAGGGCGGCACCACCGCTGCCGAACTCGACACTGCCGAAAAGCTCGGCTTCGCAACGCAGCTTTGGGCCAAGCACCCCTTTACCGGCGATCCGATGCCGCTCTTCATCGCGAACTTCGTGCTGATGGATTACGGCACCGGCGCGGTCATGGGTGTGCCCGGCCACGACCAGCGCGACTTCGAATTCGCGACCAAATACAGCCTGCCGATCCAGCGCGTCGTCGCGCGCGATGCGAGCGAGGCCGACGCGCCGATGGGCGATGAGGCCGAGCCCGGTGACGGCGTGATCGTCAATTCCGACTTCCTCGATGGCCGATCCGTCGAGGACGCCAAGGCCGAAGTCATCGCCCGCGCCGAGAACGGCGGCTGGGGCAAGGGCACGACCGTGTGGCGCCTGCGCGACTGGGGCATTTCGCGCCAGCGTTACTGGGGCACGCCGATCCCGTTCATCCATTGTGCCAAAGAAGATAGTGGCTGCGGGATTGTGCCCGTCCCCAAGGACCAGCTGCCGGTCAAGCTGCCCGAGGATGTCGATTTCGAGACGCCGGGCAACCCGCTCGAACGCCACGCGACGTGGAAGCATGTCGATTGCCCCAAATGCGGCGGCAAGGCGACCCGCGAGACCGACACGCTCGACACTTTCACCAATTCCAGCTGGTATTTCCTGCGCTTTGCCTCGCAACCCGCCGACGCGCCCTTCGACCCGGCGGAAGTCGCCAAGTGGATGCCGGTGCAGCATTATATCGGCGGGATCGAACACGCCATCCTGCACCTGCTCTACGCTCGCTTCTGGACCCGCGCGCTCGCTCATATCGGCAAGCTCGATGTGAAGGAGCCGTTCGGCTCGCTGTTCACGCAAGGGATGGTGACGCATGAGACTTACGCGCTCGGCGATGGCAGTTGGCTCAGCCCGAACGAAGTGCGCAAGGACGGCGAGGATTACGTCCACATCGAAAGCGGCGCTCCTGTTACCGCTGGCCGCGTGGTCAAGATGTCGAAGTCGAAGAAGAACGTCGTCGATCCCGACAACATCATCGCGCAGTACGGCGCAGACGCGGTGCGCTGGTTCATGCTGTCCGACAGCCCTCCCGAACGCGACCTGCCCTGGTCGGAGAGCGGGATCGAAGGCTGCTGGCGTTTCGTCCAGCGCCTGTGGCGACTGTTCGACCAGATCGACGAGAGCGCGACCGGCGTAGACAAATCACTCGCGCGCAAAGCCCATCAGGCAATCGTCGCGGTGGCCGAGGATATCGAGGCGTTGAGCTTCAACAAGGCGGTCGCGCGCATCTACGAACTCACCGGAGCAGCCGAGAAAGCCGAGCCGAGCGAGAGCCGCAATTTCGCGATCCGCACCATTCTGCACCTGATTGCGCCAATGATGCCGCACCTCGCCGAGGAAGCCTACGCCAAGCTTGGCGCAGATACCCTGCTCGCCGACGCCGCGTGGCCCGAGCATGATCCGGCGATGCTGGTCGAGGACGAGGTCACCATCGCGATCCAGCACAAGGGCAAGCTGCGCGACACGCTGACCGCACCCAAGGGAGCGTCGAAAGAGGACCTCGAGGCGCTTGCTTTGGCCAGCGAGAAGGTCCAGCGTTCGCTTGATGGAGCGGAAGTGCGAAAAGTGATCGTGGTGCCCGACAGGCTGGTGAACATCGTAACGTGATGCGCGGCTCGCTCGCCTTGGCAGCGCTGCTGGCGCTTTCGGCCTGCGGTTTGCAGCCGATGTATGGCGGCGGCACGTCGAGCGGCATCGCGCAAGGATTGGCCGCTGTCGATGTGCCCGCCATTCCGGGCCGCGACGGGTGGCTGGTTCGCAATGCGCTTCAGGAACGGCTCGGCGCGGCGGGCGATGCCTCGCCCCGCTATCGCCTCGACGTGCGGCTCGACGATGCGCTTGAGGCGCTGGGCGTGCTCAACGATGACACGATCAGCCGCGAACGCCGCATCCTTCGCGCGCGATACCAGCTGGTCGATCTCGTCACTGGCGAAATCCTCCTCGATGCGACGGCTGGGTCTGACGCGGGTATCGACGTGGTCTCCTCGGAATATGCGACCATCGCCGCAGAACAGCGCGCGCTCGAATTGCTCGCCCGCGACGTTGCCGACCGCATGACGCGCCGCATCGCGCTTGCGCTTCGAGAGCAAGAGCAAACATTGGGTACGCAGTAGCGCGAGGGGTGCATCGCGCATGAAAGCCAAACATTCCGAATTCGCGCGCGGACTTCCAAGGACCGCGCAGCAGGCCTCAATCTTCTTCTTCTGCGGACCCGACGAGGCCGGGGCCTCCGCAGCGGCGAACCGGGTTGTCGAAGGGCTCCGCGATCCGGGCGAGCGGATAGAATTGTCGGGCGGCGATCTCAAGCGCGATCCCGCAAAGCTGGGCGACGAGGCGCGCTCGGATTCGCTGTTCGGCGACAAACGCCACATCTTCGTGCGCGCTACCGGCGACGAAGCGCATGATGCGCTCAAAGCGCTGATCGAGACGGCTGACGTTGGCGGCGGAGATGCCGCGCCGATCCTAGTCGTCGCGACCGGCGCCACCGACAAGTCGCGCACCGCCAAGCTGCTCGAAAAGCGCCCCGATGCGCTGGTGGCGATGTTTTACCCGCCCGACCTTTCGAGCGTGGCGGCGTCGGTCCGCTCGATGGCTGATGGTGCCGGGCTCAGGCTTGGCGGCGATCTTGCAGAACGGATCGCGCGCGCGGCGGGTCTCGATGTGCGGCTGGCGCAGTCCGAAGTCGACAAGCTCGCGCTTTACCTCGACGCTTCCTCGCAAAGCCCCAAGACCGCATCGGTCGAGGATTATGGCGAGATCGGAGCTTCGACCGAGGAGGACGGATTCGCGCCAATCGTTAACGCTGTTCTGGGCGGGGAGCTCGGAAAACTGGCGGTAGAGTTAAAGCGCATGAAGGAATTGGGCCTCAATCCCGTGGGGCTTCTGCTGGCGATAGAACGGCGCGCGGCACAGCTTTCGCAGATCGCCGCACGGCTTGGTCCACGCGGCAGTTTCGAAAACCTCGATCGCGGGGAGAAGGCGCGCCTCGGCATCTTCTGGAAGGAAGAACGCGATATTCGTCAACAGGTTACGCGCTGGCGGCCCGCCAAGCTTGAACGTCTGGTCCCGCGCCTGATCGCGCTTCACCAAAGCCTGCTTGCAAACAGCCAGGCTGCCGAGCTGCTCCTTGCTCAGGACCTAGCCGAGATCGCGCGGTTTGCGGCGAAAGGGTAGCAAATCCGGACACTCCGGCATTTCGCACTCGCAAAAAATAAGCATTTCTGCGTAAATAGCCTTTAAGGGTCGGGGTAAAAGTTGGGGGTGCTTCCTCGCGGAAGCGCATGAGGGACGATGAATAAGCTTTCCGGACCGCTAGTCGATAGCGGTTCATCCGATACGAATCTGCGGGGCATAGCGCCGTCGCTCGAGAAGCGACGTCTGCGTGCCTACGTTCTTCTGATGCTGTTCGATGCGGCGCTCATCAATCTTGCTTTTGCAAGCGCGGGGCTGCTCTACGAAGGCTATTGGTGGAGGGCGCAGAACATGCTGGCAGCGCAGACATTGCTGCCGGTCTATTTCACCATCGCCTTGTACAACCAGACCTATGGCGGGCGCGCGCTCGACGACTGGATGTTCGCCAGCCGGCAGGCGCTCACCGCTCTGGTGATTTCGGCCGCCTTGCTCAACTTCGTGGCATTCTACACCAAGTCGAATGCAGAGTTTTCGCGCGTATCGGTAACGCTGGGCTTTATCTTCTCGGCGATAATGGTGGTCGCGATGAGACGCCTCGTCCCGCTGGTGATCGCGCGTTACTGGGGCGGGCGCACGTCCAACCGGCTGATCATTGACGACGGAGGGCCGAGCTTTGCACTCGACAACTCGCTTCGGATCGACGCGGCCGAATATGAACTCGACCCAACCAGCCACGATCCCTTTATGCTCGACCGGCTCGGCAAGCTGCTTCAGAACCAGGACAAGGTCGTCGTATCGACCCCGCAGGAGCGGCGCGAAGCATGGGCCTTCCTGCTCAAATCCACCGGGGTTTATGGCGAGGTAGTAAGCGGGCCCGCTCACTCGCTCGGCGCGATCGGTGTGCACCGGTATGAAGTGCAGGACCGGACAACACTAGTGGTTTCGACCGGTCCGCTCGGCTTTCGTTCGCGCATTTCAAAGCGGTTGTTCGACATCGTGCTGGCCGGAGGGGCGCTGGTTATTCTCTCGCCGCTGCTGTTGTTCATTGCTGCCCGGATCAAGCTTGAGGACGGCGGCCCTGTCCTGTTCGTCCAGCGGCGGCTGGGGCGCGGGAACCAGTTCTTCAACATGTTGAAATACCGCTCGATGAAGGTCGAGCAGAACGATGCCAATGGCGATCGCTCCACCGCGCGCGACGATGACAGGGTGACTAAGATCGGCGCCTTCATCCGGCGCACGAGCATCGATGAATTGCCGCAGATCATCAATGTGCTGCGCGGCGACATGGCGATTGTCGGCCCTCGTCCCCATGCGTTGGGAAGCCAGGCGGGGAACAAGTATTTCTGGGAAGTTGATGCGCAGTACTGGCGTCGCCACTGCCTCAAGCCGGGTCTGACGGGCCTGGCGCAGGTTCGCGGCCATCGCGGCGCGACGGCGCAGGAAAAGGACCTGACGGACCGGTTGCAGTCGGATCTTGAATACATCTCCGGCTGGTCATTGAGACGCGATATCGAGATCGTCTGGCGCACGATCTTCGTACTGAGGCATGATAATGCGTTTTAGGTTCTGATCGCCCATCCGGGCGATCTCCTCGGTGCAATCGCTTCGCTGCGCTGCGGCGGGCACCCGCGGACGCGCAGTCGCGCTTGCGGCTGATTTTCAGCCGTGTCAGCGCACTCTCGGTTGACGATGACCGAATTCGGTCGCGCTAGCGACCGCAAGGCCGACTGGCCGCCCGGAGGAGCGAAGCGACGAAGGAAGCCAAGCGGGCCGGATGGCCCGCGCCCGGCGTTTGAGGCTCTAAATCAAACCTAATCCTGCGGCACCGTGAACGTGCCGGTCACGCGGCCATCGCTGTTTGTGGTGGTCTGCGATCCGCTGGCGCGTCCGTCCATGGTTGACAGCCCGGTATCAAGATTGATCACCAGGCGCCCGCCATTGAGTGTGTCGCTGCCACGGCGCAGGCTGACATTGCCGGCCATGGTGATGATCCGGCGGCTGAAATCGTACACCGCCACATCGCCGCTCGCGCGTTCGTTGCCGCGTGTGACCACGACGTCGCCATTGGCGGTGATGCGCTGGACGTCGAGCGAGCCGTCATCGGTGTAGTTTGCCAGCATCCGCTGCGACCGCACGCGAAGGCCCGCCTGATCGACTGTCACACCGCCGGTCAGAACCACCCTGTTCGCGCGATCGTCAAACGCGATATTGCCCGCGTCGAACGACACCGGCGCGCGGGTGTTGTGCGAGGCTATGCCCTGCGCCGACAAGGTCATGCCGCCAGCCGCCACAAGCCCGAGCGCGACGCCGCCCGCTGCCCAGCTGAGCGCAATCCTACCGAGGTTCCCTGTCATCGCATTCATCCTATCA